>SVLJ01000004.1 GCA_015067995.1 Oscillospiraceae bacterium | reverse complement strand
GTTGGTGCTGATTAGGTCGAGGGTCCACCCGTTCCCATTCCGAACACGGTAGTTAAGCTCGTTCCTGCCCACAATACTTGGCTGGCGACGGCCCGGGAAGATAGGTAGTGCCAACACTGCGACGGTCTTTTGACCGTCGCTTTTCTTTTTCACCCTACTTGATCCTTTTTCCACAAATTGTATAAATTGCAGTTTTTACTTGTATTTTTGCAGAATTGTGTTACACTATGTATGGTAAGTTTTTATTATTGGAGGGTATTGTAAGATGAACAAGAAGACTACAGATATGGTGGCATACATCACTTGGGTTGGCTTGCTGGTGGCATTTATTATCGGTGACCGCGAGAACAGCAAGTTCCATCTGAATCAGGCACTGGTGATTTGGCTGGCCGGTTTTCTCAGCATTATTCCTTGTGTGGGTTGGATTATCGGTATTGTGGCCTTTGTGTTTGCTGTCATGGGCTTTATCTCTGCCTTCAACGGCGAGGAGAAGCCGCTGCCTATTGTTGGCGGCATCAAGCTCCTGAAGTAATACAGGATATAAGAAGGGCTGTGCAGCTGCACAGCCCTTCTTGGAGTCTGAGAGTCTGATATGAAGAAACGACAATTTCCTGCGGCTGCATTTACCGATCATGAGATGTATCCGACACTTTTGATTACGGTGGCGGCGTTGATAGGTGCAGCGGCATTTTGGTTTTTTGTGGGAAAACCGACGATCAGCGCCTGTTGGTTTTACAGTAGCTATCATATATATTGTCCTGGCTGCGGCTGTACCCGATCATTGATCGCTTTGATGCGCGGAGACATTCTGCATGCACTATATTATAATCCTGCCGTTCCTTTTACTGCCGGTTTGATTCTGCTGTATCTGGCCAGTCAGACTATTTGGCGTCTGAGAGATCGGCGTGGCTGGGTACTGCATTATAGCAGCTGGTGGTTTTCTGCGCTCTTTCTGATCCTTGCCGGCAACTGTGTTTTGCGAAATGTTCTGTGGTTTTGCTTTGCCATTCCTCTGTGATATTGGCGTGTTTATTTGTTAACTGCCGCGTGGATCAGCTGAAGCTTTTCTGCGCGGCTTAATTTCTTAATGGCAGCTTCCCGCTGCAATGCGCTGGATTTGTCTTCCAATTCTTCTTGATAGATGAGCTCTACAGGAAGACGGCTTCTGGTATATTTTGCACCTTTCCCGTTTTGATGTACTTCTAAACGCCGCATGGGATCTGTTGTATAGCCAGTATAAAGCGTATCATCATGACAGCGCAATATGTAAATCCAATGCCCCATTGTCAAATCTCCTGTATGGGTTAATTAATATAGATTCATTATATCTGAATGGCAGGTTCTCTGCAAGTGGCGTGAGTATTGACGCGAAATGAAACTCTGTGGTATTCTTATAAAAACCTATAGGGTAGGGAGGAGGTTACCATGAAGACAGAAGCTGGTAATTTTTTAACTATGCGTCAGGTTCTTTATCATCTCTATATGAGTTTGTTTGAGGAAATGCAGACTGCTTATGGGATGACACAGATGGAGATTAATCTCTTGCTGTACCTTGCCAATAATCCACAGTTCGATACTGCTGCGCAGTTGGTGAAAAATGGTAAATTGTCCAAGTCTCAGGTTTCTACAGCTGTGGTTCATCTTGCACAGGCGGGATATCTGCAGCGCAGGATTGAGGGGCGGCGCATTCATCTTCAGTTGATGCCTGCCGCGCTTGCGGTTGTGGAAGAGGGCAGACGGCGGCAGAGTGCGTTTAGTGAAGCTGTGTTTCAAGGAATTTCCATGGAAGAACGTGATATATTAAATGATCTCATGGCGCGTATTGTGGAAAATGCGCGAAAGGCAGAAGAGAAACTCTGTGAAGGAGATCTGCTTGACGATGCATATGAATCATAACCTTGGCGTAAAAAAAGGAAGCTAACAGAGATGTTGAAAGCAATATTTTTTGATCTGGACTGTACTTTGCTGCCCATGGATCAGGAGAGGTTTATTCACAACTATTTTTCTCGATTGACAGGCTGTCTGGCCCATTTAGGATATGATAAAAAGGAAGTACAGAAGCATATATGGAATGGCACCATGGCTATGGAGCAAAATGATGGAACGCAAACAAATGAGCAGATGTTCTGGGAATATTTCACAAATGCATATGGCGGGGAAACCAGTCAGCATCAGCCTGTTTTTGAAGAATTCTATAAAACGGACTTTCAGTTGGTGAAAGAAGTGTGCGGTGTTGAACCGGAAGCTCGACAGACGGTGGATCTGCTAAAAGCCAAAGGCTATCCGTTGGTTCTGGCCACGAATCCTCTTTTTCCGGCTATTGCCACAAAAAGCCGTGTGCGTTGGGCGGGGCTGATGCCTGAAGATTTTATCCATATCACCACATATGAAAATGCGTCCTACGCGAAGCCCAATCCTGCATACTATCAGGAGATTCTGGATAAGCTGGACCTGCGGGCGGAGGAATGCCTGATGGTCGGCAATGACGCAAAAGAGGATATGGTGGCAGAGCAGGTGGGAATGCGGGTGTTTTTGCTGACCAACCTTCTGATCAATGTCAGTCATTTGGATATTTCCAAATATCCGCAAGGCGGTTTTCCTGAGCTCCTTGCATATATTGAAAAACTGGAACAAGATAGCTGAATGCAAAGGCGCACCGCATAGGTGCGTCTTTTGCATTTGTGAATCTGCCTGCAAAAAAAGATGTTGGCAGCATAAACTAAAAGCGAAAGGGGGACGTATATGTTGACCGAAGCGCTGTTGTTGTTTGCGAATAGTCTGCTGTTGACGCTGCGATTATCCGGTGGAAACTCATTTCCGAGGCCGCTGAGTGCGGTTGAGGAACGGGAATGTCTTGAGCGATGGAAAGAAGGAGAGATTGCTGCACGCAACAAGCTCATCGAGCACAATTTACGACTGGTGGCACATGTAGTGAAGAAGTATTATACGCAAAGCGGAGATCAAGAGGATTTGATCTCCATCGGAACCATTGGCCTGATCAAGGCGGTTGCCAGTTTCAATCAGGCTAAAGGAGCGAGGCTGGCTACATATGCAGCGCGCTGCATTGAAAATGAGATCCTCATGTATTTTCGCAGTCAAAAAAAGCTACAGGGAGAGGTGTCTTTGTCGGATACTATTGAAACAGATAAGGATGGAGATGCTCTGGAGTTGATGGATGTAGTGGGCATGGATGATACCATGCTGGATGATATCAGTGATCGGGAGAATGCTCAAAAGGTGAGTGTGTTGATAAATCAATGTCTCACACGGCGAGAAGCGGAAATCATTCGTCTGCGTTTTGGATTGGGAGGAACTCTTCCGCTGACACAGCGAGAGATTGCAGCATCTTTTGGGATCAGTCGCAGCTATGTATCGCGGTTAGAAAAAAAAGCACTGGAGAAGCTGCGGACGGCGTTTGAATCACCGGCGTAGAAAATGTACATAAAAATCCCCTCCGACGTACCTGTGGACCGTCAGAGGGGATTTGTGTTTTGTGCTTAGAGATCGGGCAGGGAACGATCCAGAGAGCCATACCGTGCCAACAGCTGATTAATGAGGAAACGGTGCGGAGGAGAGACCACCACAGAATTATCGTACAGGAGGTAGAAGTTCCGCAGGACATATTTGCTGTCGATATTGAACAGGGAGAGGGACTCCGTCTGATAGGCAAGTTGATTGCCATTTTCAAAATCCTGAGGAATCACAGCAACACCAAGACCGGCCTTCACATAGTCCAGTGCGTTGTTGTTGCTGGGGACAACGACGGAAACAGAGGGATGAATGTGTGCCTCTGCAAACATAGAGTTCAGAACATCACGGGAATGGGTGTTGGGTGGTGTGGCGATGAAACGCTCATTCCGAACTGCCTCCAGGGAAATCGGTGCCCAAGGATCATTGGGATTGCGCAGCAGCTCCAGACGATTGCCGGTTTCGGAGTTTTTCTGAACCACAAGACAATACTTTTCGTCATTCAAAACGAAGCGTCCGATATTGGGATCGTTGGGGGGAAGAGAGCCCAGTGCAATATCCAGCTCACCACGAAGAATACATGCTTCGAATTCATTGGGGTCCAGCAGATACAACCGCAGGGAAATATGAGGAAATTCTACAGATAGTTGCTTGAGGATATTTGGCATCAGCGTATTGGCGCGTCTGGCAGAAATACCCACACGAATTTCACCGGAAGAACCGCCCTTGATATTGGCGATTTCGTTGAGCATAGTGGAGTGCACATTCATAATATACCGGGCCATCGTGACATAGCACTCACCGGATTTTGTCAGCCGCAGGGGTTTAACGCGGCGATCAAAGATTGGAGTTCCAATCTCATTTTCCACAGCGTTGACCATCTGGCTGAGAGCAGACTGTGAAATATAAAGCTGCTTGGCGGCTTCGGTGATGCTGCCTACGTTGGCAATAAAAACAATACGCTCCAGTTGGACAAGATTCATTGTTCGCCCTCCTTGCAGAATGTGATAGAAACCTTATCACATTCTGCGAACCTGCAAGATAATACTTAAAATACGGACATATGGTAGCACGAACTGCCGAGATATGTCAAGAAGCTGCAACTTCTGTAAGAGGGGAAAAAGCGGGGCATTATAAGAAAATTTTGCCTGCAAACAGGAAAAATACAGGAAGAAGATGAAAAAGGAACGCAAAAAAATGTAAAAAAATTCGGTTTTTTTCCTATGCGAAGGTCTTATATTGCAAGGGTTTACTGAACCAGAGCAGGTAAAACGTCAACATTGAACACAAAAATAAGGAAAACCTTAATAACGCAATAAAACAAAAGCGCTTTATTTCTTCATTATCATTCGCTTTTATTGAATATATAAAATGCTGATTAGCGTGTAGAATCCTGGCCTGCGGTGCGGCCGATGGTCGTCTTTTGATCAGATCAGAGGCATTGCCGTCAATGCCTTCGGCCAATACAGCTCCCAGCCTATCGAAGTGGAGATATGATGTATGGAATGGTATCAGCAGGTACATTCGGAGTGCGAGCGGATGCCACTGAGAAATTCTGCTCGGTATATCAAAAGCTTTCTACGGATAAAATGGAGAAAGAACTGGTGGTAATTCATCTGGGCAACTATCTCGAAAATAACCAGACGTTCCGGAAGCGGGAGTAGCTGGAAGCCGTTTCTGGCTGGTCTGCGTGCAAAGGCCCTGCAGATCATTGCGGAGAATAAAGGAAAGCTGAAGGCGCACTGAGGGGAAGTGTATTTTGAATATAGAGAAACCTCAGCGGCAGGCGTGGAGCCTGCTGCTGAGGTTTTTGATTGTCTTACACAAGGCGGGCGGGGATGCCGTCCTCATAAAGACCGTTTTCTGTAACCACCCATGGAATGGGCATGTCGTGGGGTTCCACCGGCAGCTCTTCACGGATGAGTCGTTCGCGGCAGACCATAACGGCTGCAGCACGGTAAGATGAGAGGAAACGGTCGTAGTATCCGCCGCCCTGCCCCAGTCGCTTGCCGCCGTGGTCGCAGGTGAGGCAGGGAATGATGCTCAGATCCACATCATCAATGGCGACGGCAGGGGCATCCTCGGGAGGCTCCTGAATGCCGTAGGAGCCAGGAATCAGCTGGGAAAGATTTGTGATCTGACGCAGCTCCATAGTGCCCTTATCCACGCACAGCGGGACGCAAAGCCGTTTTCCGGCAGCCAGTGCATCCGTCAGCAGGGGAGTGGTATCGATCTCATGGTTACGGCCTACGAAGCAGAATACGGTTTCTGCGTTTTGGTATTCCGGCATAGCCATAACGTGGGCGCAGATGGCGGCAGAGGAGGATGCTTTATATTTTTCACCGAGGGTCTGTTCTTCACGGCGGATTACCGTTCTCAGCCGCTGCTTTTCTTCTTTTCTGGTCATGATATTTCCTCGCAATAGGTCAGAATTCCGGGTTTTCATCCCGGGGGAGATCCGGCGGCGCACCGAATTGGATGGCATCGGTTCCAAAGCGGCCGCGGATGGCGTCCATGGCCTTTTCCAGCTTTTCCTGACGCTGATTCTTAGGGACGTTGGATTGAGAGAACAGATCGACCTGTTCATAGGTTTGCTGATCGGGCGTCAGGTGGATGGCGGTTACCGTCAGCATCCGGATGGGAGTGGGGGGCGCCCATGCCCTCTCCATCAGCTCCATGGCGCCCTGTGTCAGATCACGCATAAGATGGGTGGAGACGGGGAATTGCTTCTGGCGTGTGATGGTCTTAAAATCCGGAGTACGGATGGTGATCTGAACACCGCCGGCATACATACCGTAGGCGCGGAGGCGGCTGGCCACACTGTCGGAGAGCATGGCAATGCCGTTGTGCACCTGTGCGCGGGTAGTCAGATTTTCCCGGAAGGTGTTGCCGTTGCCGACGGATTTGATGGGTTCCCGATCCTCTTTGGAGCGAACGGGCTCTTTGTCCAGCCCGTTGGCATAGTGATGGAGCTGATGCCCCAGCTTGCCCAACAGGGTATCCAGCATGTCTTCGCTGCAACCGGCCAACTGCCCGATGGTTTCCACACCATGGGCATTCAGTACCTTTTTAGCGGCGTGTCCTACAAAGAGAAGATCGCCTACCGGCAGCGGCCAGACAATGGAACGCCAGTTTTCCCGGGAAATGACGGTGGTGGCATCCGGCTTTTTGTAGTCGCTGCCCAGTTTAGCAAAAACCTTGTTGAAGCTGACACCTACAGACAGGGTCAGCCCAAGCTCGTCGCGGATGCGCTGACGGATGCTGTCGGCAATAGCGTGCGGGTCGCCGCCGAACAAGTGGGCGGTGCCGGTGATATCCAGCCAGCTTTCGTCGATACCAAAGGGCTCCACCAGATCGGTGTATTGTTCATAAATGGCATTGACCCGGCGGGAGTAGTCCCGGTACAGGTTGTGATGAGAGGGAAGCAGCACCAGATTTGGGCATTTCTTTTTCGCCTGCCAGATGGTTTCCGCCGTTTTGACGCCGAAGCATTTGGCAAGCTCGTTTTTTGCCAGAATAATGCCGTGACGGGAGGCAGGATCGCCGCAGACTGCTACAGGAGCATCTGCCAGATCTGGGCGGCTCAGCAGCTCCACAGAGGCGAAAAAGCTGTTCAGGTCACAGTGCAGGATGATGCGGTCTTTGGTTTGTACCAAGCTGCTCGCCTCCTTTCGGCTTTTTTGCTATTCTATCATATCCAACGGGAAATGGAAAGAGCGCTCCGGAGACTCCGGAGCGCCTTGTGGACATTATTCGTAAAAGTCTTCCGGATGGTTGTCCTCATCAAAGAGATGGTTATAGGCCATCAGGCGATAATCCTCGTACAGTGTCAGAGCATCTTCGGGCAGCTCATCTTCTGCGGCATAAATGGTGCCGTCTGCCGTTTGGAAGCCTACGGTGGTACATACGGGAAGGGTTTCCATCATGTCCAGAAGCATGGTCTGGTACTCTGTCAGCTTCAGACCAGCCAGATGAGCGGTGAGTACACCCAGATAGTTGGAGGAGATGACGATGTCCTCTGCCTCCGGAATATCATAATTGGCCCAGATGAAGAAGGGGGCTTCGTGCTGCTGCAGAACCTCTTCCGTGGTGCGATCATCCAACGGTTTTCCATACAGCTCCTCATAGAAACTGTTGCCGAGAGGCGGCTGATGGTCGCCAAAAAAGACGATCATAGTGTCCTCTTCACAGCTGCTGTAATAATCAATCAGCTCCTTCAGAGCCTGATCGCTTTCTTTCAGCAAAGAAAAATACTGAGAGGTAACATTGGTGTTCTGCGCACCGCCGGTTACGAAAGTGGTCTTTGGGAGATTGTTCCAGCCCTGAGAATAGCCGCTGTGATTTTGCATGGTGACATTGAAGATGAAGGTGGGCCGATCATGCTCCTCTGTCAGAGCATACAGTTCCTGATAGTTGCTGCTGTCGCTGATGTAATCCCGCACCATCTCGGGAGATTCTACATCCTCGTCATACATCTGTAGGTCAAACTCCAGCCAGGGATAGACGGAGGTGCGGTTCCAGCCGGAAGAAAGGTATGGGTGGAAGGCCACGTTATAATAGCCGAGATCCTTCAACTGGGAGGAGATCGTGGGCATGCCGTCGTATAAGTACAGCTGGTAAGCTACCGTGCCGTCAGGCAGGAAGTCCAGCGAGCCGCCGGTGAGGTATTCGTATTCCACGTTGGCAGTGCCGCCGCCCACAACCGGCGAGATGATGGTGCCGCGAACGGTATTTTCCTTCAGGGAGTGGAAGAACTTCAGCGGATCCTGATTCAGCTGCAGCTGGGGGAAGGACTCCTGCAGATCCGCATAGGATTCATTCATGATGACAATGAGATTTTCGGGACGACGTGTGACGGGGGATTCCGGCTCATCCAGCTGCTCTACACGCTCGGCAATCTCCTCGATTTCTTCGAGAGAATAATTTTCGGGAGCTTCCACGAAGCTGTAGCGCACTGCGGCCAGAAAATTCAGCAGGAAGCCGTTTTCCTGTGTTTTCCACTGCTGTGCCCAAATGCCGATGGAGGGCAGCAGCGGCGTGGCGAAAAAGATGTATGACCAGACAGTAATGGCTGCCACGGTACCCATGGAAAACCAGCGGGGAAGCCGCTGCCGTCCTTTCTGTCTGGCAACCAGACCGATGAGACCAAGAAGCGTCCAGTAAGCCAGCAGGATACCGAAAGCAAGCCACACCGTACTGTTCCAGGAATAGTCGTAATCTCCGGCTACGTTGGCAGCCGTCCGCAAGGAAAGCAGGTCGCAGGGGAAAATCACGCGTCCGCGGAAGTTCAGCACATAGTGATTGGCAAGGCCGAAGCCGAAGCATACCGCGGCGGATACGGCAGCGGAAATGCCCCGCCGACCGATCACCAGACGGAAAATCAGGAAAATCACCAGATACCATGCCAGATTAAAGGCTACCTGACCGGGGAGATGGGAGGTAAAAGGATCATTGCCGTTTAAGTACTCCACCATCAGATAGGCGGCAAATGGCCCCAGCAGAAAGGCGAGCCGCATGACATTGACAGGTGCGACGACAGCGCGGCAAATACCTCCAAGTACTCTGCGGAGACGGGAGGGTGGAGGCGGTACAGATCCTTCCTCCGAGAAGAGGTCTGCTGATGCGGCCTCGAAGTCTTCTTCTGGCGGAAATTCAGACTCTGCGGCATGGACATCAGCAATGATCAGGTCAATATTTTCCTCCAGTGCGCGGGAGGTTTCAAAATCGTTGAGTTCGTTGTGGGTCACGTCTGCAGCACCTCCTTTCCGGATGACAGAATAGCACAGGATCCTTGAAGTTTCCTGAAGAAATTGTGAACAGCCGGCAGTAAATCCTGCCGACTGTTCCAAAATATATCAGAAAAATTACAGAATGTCCAGCAGCACCAGTGCGATCATCACAAAGGTAGCCAGCAGTGCAAGGCAGAACAGAATAAAGCCGGCGCTGGTTCTGCGGCTCTGTCTGCTGGAGGAGGGAGGGACCAGACCTGCGCGGCGCAGGGCGGTGACCACAGGCTTATACAGCAGCAGCGTGGCGGCCATGTTCATGCCGCCTTTGGCCAGATTGAAGGGCAGAAGGACGGTGGGCATCAGAGCCAGAATGTCTGCGCGGGTGATACCGGGACTGTACAGAGGCATGATAAGATAATTCCACAGCAGCATCACACATACCAGCACCACCACACCGACACCGAGACCGATGACGGCACCCTTCATAGTGTGGTGTTTTTTATAGATGTAGCAGGCTGTGCAGCAGAAGCTGGTAGTGGCGAGGATGTTCATGATGAGACCGATGACGCCGGTGGCGCTGACGGTGATAAACTCAATCAAAGCTACCAGGATGGAGATGACGGCCGCAGCGGTAGGACCGAAAGTAAAGCCGCCAATGCAGATAACCACATCTTTAAAGTCAAAGTCAAGAAAACCCATGACGCTGGGAAGCATTTTGCAGAGATACATCACGACGTAGGCGACGGCGGTGAGCATGGAGATGGTCACCAGAGTACGGGTGTCCCAGGCGGGACGGCGGGAAGAATTGGACATAAAAATACACTCCTTTGCATTTGCTTGCAAAACACTCGCTTGCCTTCCGAGTTCAACAAGCAGCAAAAGAGCGCAGACAGAACCGCACACCATCACCGCACTGCACTTCTTCCATCCAGACTCAGCCGCCCTTCGGCGGACATTACTGTTGGTTCCGGAGTTTCACCGGATCAGCGGATATGCATGGCATATCCGGTCGCGGACTGTACCGCCAGTGGGGAATCGCACCCCGCCCTGAAGACAATGATTCACCTGTGTTTCTACAGGCAGTATACGACGCTTCCGGAAAAAATGCAACAGGGATTTTCGGGACGAAATCACTTGACAGGCAGGCGGCGTATGTGGTACGCTTACCACAGTAAGGGACTGGAAATGAATGTCTGAAAACAGAATAACGGATCGGATGATGGATTCGGGAGAGACCGCAGCTGCGGCGCCGAAGGGGAAGCAGAAGCTCTCAGGCAAAAGGACCGGATCAGGACGATTCTCCGGAAAGTGCGGCGCAGCCGCACACCGACGGTGCAACCCGCAATGTGCGGGGAATCTCTCAGGTCAAGACGGAGGCACAGAACGCTTTGACAGGCGTTTTGTGCCTCTTTTTGTTTTGTCATATGCAATGGCTCAAAGGATTATAGTATTCAAAAGGAATCGAAAATAACAGGAGGTTGACTATGAGCGAACTTAAGCGTACGCAACTCTACGATGTCCATATCCAGGCAGGGGCATCCATGGTGGACTTCGGCGGATGGGAAATGCCCATTCAGTATCCCAGCGGTATCGTGGCGGAGCATCTCTATACCCGTCATGCATGCAGCCTGTTTGACGTGTCCCACATGGGTCGTCTGCTCATCGAGGGTCCTGACAGAGTAGCATTCCTGCAGCATGTGCTCACCAGCAACGTTATGGCGCTGGATCTGAACATGGCGCAGTACTGCATCATTCCTGATGAGAACGGCTGCGCCGTGGACGATGCCTATCTCTATCGCTTCGAGGAGGATCGTTTCCTGCTGGTGGTGAATGCTGCCAATACGGAAAAGGACCTGAAGCATCTGAATAAGATTGTAAAGGATTATAACTGTACAATTACCGATATAACTGCTGATTATGCCGGAATTGCCGTTCAGGGACCCAAGAGCAAGGAGCTGATGATGATCCTCTCTGGCGGTGAGGCTGTCACTGAGCCCATGAAGAACGCTCTGAATACCCTGCAGCTGGAAGGCCACACCGTTCAGGTGGCCAAGACCGGTTACACCGGCGAGCCTCTGGGCTATGAGGTGTACATTGCCAGCGATGAAGCTGCATGGCTGTGGAACCGTCTGGTGGAGCTGGGCGCCAAGCCTGCCGGTCTGGGCGCACGCGACACCCTGCGTCTGGAAGCCGGCATGCCTCTGTACGGTCATGAGATGGGCACCGATCCAGAGGGCGTGCCCATGCCCATCTTCTCCGTGTCTCTGGCCCGCTTCGCCGTCAGCTTCTCTGAGCAGAAGGGTGACTTCGTGGGTCGTGCCGCTCTGGAGGTGCAGTCTGCCGCCTTCAAGCGCATCATGAACCGTGACTTCAGCGATGTCACTGCTGTTCCCAAGCGTATCCAGCCTATCACCCTGCTGGATCGCGGCGTCATCCGTGCCGGTATGCCCATCTATCGCGGTGATGAGCAGATCGGCTGGGTTACCAGCGGTACCATGGTGCCCTATTACCGCGCCGAGGGCGAGGGCCTGCAGACCGTTATTCTGGAAGAGACTGCCAAGCGCTCCATCGGTATGTGCTACATTGCCAGCGATGTGCTGGAAGATGATATCGTGGAAGTGGATATTCGCGGCAAGCGGCTGAAGGCTGTGATCCCGCCCTATCACATGCGCGTGGATGCACCGCCCTTTGCCCGTCCCATTCTGTATCGTCCCAAGACGGAGAACGCAGCTGCTGCAGAGAGCGATCGTCCTGCCAAGGCACTGGAGCTGATCCGCAAGGCTGCTGAGAACCATCAGTGGCGTCAGAAGAAGTGCATCAACCTGATTCCCTCTGAGAACACCCCCAGCCGCGCCGTGCAGATGCTGTGCGCCTCCGATCCCGCTTTCCGCTATGCGGAGCATAAGAAGATCAAGTCCTTCTACGATCAGGATATCTTCTATTATCAGGGCACCAAGTTCATCGACGAGGTGGAACAGCTGGCTGTGGAGCAGATGAAGCAGTACTTCGGCTGCTCTGAAGTGGAGACACGCGTCATCAGCGGCCAGATGTCCAACACCGCCGTGTTCTCCGCACTGATGGATTGGAAGAACCGTCTGGATCGCAAGCACGATCCCAAGCGTCTGGGCTATGTCCTCAACAACCACATCATCAAGGGCGGCCACCTGTCCGCACAGCCCATGGGCGCTCTGAAGGACTACATCGCTGTGGATCCCGTCACAGAGAAGTCCGCCATCGTCAACTTCCCCGTCTGCAAGGACAACATCTACAAGATCGACGTGGAGGAGACCAAGAAGATCATCGAGAAGTATCGTCCTGAGCTGATCATCTTCGGCAAGAGCATGGTGCTCCATAAGGAGCCTGTGGCTGCCATCCGCCAGTTTGTGGATGAGCAAAATATCCCTACCACCATCATGTACGATATGGCTCACGTTCTGGGTCTGGTGGGCGATTACTTCCAGAAGCCTTTCGAGGAAGGCGCTGAGATCGTCACCGGCTCCACCCACAAGACCTTCTTCGGACCGCAGCGCGGCGTCATCGGCGTCAACTACAAGAAGGATGAGCTGAAGTACGGTCTGTGGGAGACCATTGAGAGCCGTGCGTTCCCCGGCAGCGTGTCCAACCATCATCTGGGCACCCAGCTGGGTCTGCTGATGGCGGCTTATGAAATGAACCACTTCAAGGGCGAGTATCAGAAGGCCATCATTGAGAACGCCAAGCATTTTGCCAAGTGTCTGAAGGCACAGGGACTCAACGTGGTGGGCGATCCTTCCATCGACTATACCGAGACCCATCAGGTCATCGTCTCCGTGGGCTACGGCAGCGGTCCCGAGGTTGCTGAGCGCCTGGAGGAGAACAACATTATCGTCAACTATCAGGCCACTCCCGATGAAGAGGGCTTCACCGCTTCCGGCGCACTGCGCATGGGCGTCAGCGAGATGACCCGCTTCGGCTTCGGTAAGGAGGAGTTTGCACGTCTGGCGGAGCTGATGGCTGACTGCATCCTGCGCGGTCAGGATATCTCCGGCGATGTGGAGAAGCTGCGTGCTGAGCATACCGAGATGCGCTATTGCTTCAATGACGACGAGTATCTGGAGACTCTGGGCGCATTTGCCGCTCAGATCGGCGTGTGATAATCCTTTGTGCCGGGGGAGGGGAACTTCCCCCGGTGCGAAACCCGGTTCCATATAAACTCAATCAATTATTAATTTTGGAGGTAACATTATGAACTATCCTGCAGAACTGAAGTATTCCAAGTCCCACGAGTGGGTCAAGATGGACGGCGATGTGGCTGTCATCGGCATTTCCGATTTCGCACAGGACGCACTGGGCGATGTGGTGTTCATCAATCTGCCCGCAGAGGGTGACGAAGTCACCGCAGGCGAGAGCTTTGGCGACGTGGAGTCCGTGAAGGCCGTTTCCGATCTGATCTGCCCTGTGAGCGGCGTGATCTGCGCTGTCAATGAGGAACTGCTGGATGCTCCCGAGAAGCTGAACCAGGGCGCTTATGACGCATGGATCATCAAGGTGGAGAACATCACCGATCAGGAGGAACTGCTGGACGCTGCCGCTTACGAGGCTTTCTGCGCTGAGGAGGGCTAATCATGGGCAGCTACATTCCTTCCACTCCGGCGGAGCGGCAGGAGATGCTGAAGGCCGTTGGGCTCAGTGACTATCGGGAGCTGTATCGGGATGTACCCGAGCAGATGTATCTGGATCAGCCGCTGAATATCCCCGCGGGCATGAGCGAGCTGGAGGTCAGCCGCGCTGTCAGCGCCATGGCTGCCAGGAACAAGGTGTTCGGCACGATCCTGCGCGGAGCCGGTGCTTATGACCACTATATCCCCAGCATCGTTAAGTACATCCCTGCCAAGGAGGAGTTCCTTACCGCCTATACGCCCTATCAGGCTGAGATGAGCCAGGGTGTCCTTCAGTCCATTTTCGAATACCAGACCATGATCTGCGAACTGACGGGCATGGATGTATCCAATGCATCTGTGTACGACGGTGCTACTGCCGCTGCCGAGGCTGCTGCCATGTGCCGCGACCGTAAGCGCAAGGTGACGCTGATCTCTGCTGCCGCGCATCCCGATACCATCAACACCGTCCGTACCTATTGCTACGGAACCGGTGACGAACTGCGGATCGTACCTGCCAAGGATGGCAAGACTGATCTGGAGGCATTGAAGGAGATGCTGACCCCTGACGTGGCATCCTTCTATGTCCAGCAGCCCAACTTCAACGGTATCTTCGAGGATGCCGCTGCACTGGGAGAGGCTGTGCATGCTGCCGGCGCCATGTATATCATGGGCTGCAACCCCATTGCACTGGCCATTACCAAGACGCCCCGCGACTGCGGTGCAGACATCGCCGTGGGCGAGGCACAGCCTCTTGGCATGCCGGTGAGCTACGGTGGCCCGTATCTGGGCTATATGGCCACCATTACCAAGCATATGCGCAAGCTCCCCGGCCGCATTGTGGGCGAGACTGTGGACAGCAAGGGTGAGCGTGCCTTCGTGCTGTCTCTGCAGGCCCGTGAGCAGCATATCCGCCGCGAAAAGGCCAGCAGCAACATCTGCTCCAATCAGGCCCTGTGCGCCCTGACTGCCGGCCTGTATATGGCCACCATGGGCCCCAACGGCATGGCAGAGGCTGCACGCCAGTCCATGGC
Organism: Oscillospiraceae bacterium; assembly: GCA_015067995.1. Lineage (GTDB taxonomy): Bacteria > Bacillota > Clostridia > Oscillospirales > Oscillospiraceae > Oscillibacter. The sequence continues at coordinate 175,520 of SVLJ01000004.1, read as the reverse complement.
CAAGGCGCATTATCTGGCTGCCGGTCTCACGGCCATTCCCGGCATTTCCATGAAGTACGTCGGTGAATACTTTGACGAGTTCGTGGTGGAGATGCCCAAGGCCGACGAGGCATTGAAGGCTCTGGAGGACGCCGGTATTCTGGGCGGTCTGCCCGTGGAGGGCGGCGTTCTGTGGTGTGCTACAGAGAAGGCGGCCAAGTCCGAGCTGGATCGGGCCATCGCCATTGTGAAGGAGGTGTGCGCAGGATGAAGCTGATTTTTGAAAAGAGCGCTCCCGGACGCGCACTGTCCTTGCTGCCTCCCTGTGATGTGGAGCTGGTGGCACTGCCGGAGGAGCTGGTGCGTGAAACGGCACCTGCGCTGCCGGAAATGAGCGAGACGGATATCTCCCGTCACTATACCGAACTGAACAAGAACGTGCATGGCGTCAACTGCGGCTTCTATCCACTGGGCTCCTGTACCATGAAGTACAATCCCCGCATCGATGAGGAGATGGCGGCGCTGCCCGGCTTTACGCAGGTGCATCCGCTGGCTCCTGCCTATGCCACGGAGGGCTGCCGCGAAGTGCTGGAGACTGCCAGCAAGTATCTGTGCGAGATTTTCGGCATGGATGCCTGTACCTTCCAGCCTGCTGCCGGTGCCCACGGCGAATTCACCGGCATCCTGCTGATCAAGCAGTATCACGATGCGCGAGGCGAGGGCGCTAAGCGTACAAAGATCATCGTTCCCGACTCTGCTCACGGAACCAATCCTGCCACTGCCAATATGTGCGGCTATCAGGTGGTGAATATCCCCTCCGCACCCAATGGCTGCGTGGATCTGGAAGCCCTGAAGGCGGTTCTGGGCGAGGATACCGCCGGTCTGATGCTGACCAATCCCAACACCGTCGGTATTTTCGACGAGAACATTCTGGAGATCACCCGGCTGGTCCACGAGGCCGGCGGCTTGTGCTACTACGACGGTGCAAACCTGAACGCCGTTATGGGTGTTGTCCGCCCCGGTGATATGGGCTTTGACTGCATCCATTCCAACCTGCACAAGACCTTCGCCACGCCTCACGGCGGCGGTGGCCCCGGCGCAGGTGCTGTGGGCTGCAAGGCACATCTGATGCCGTACCTGCCCAAGTCCGCCATGATGGGCGGAGAGGGTATTCAGGTGCGCAGCTTCGCAGGCAATTTCCTGGTGGTGGTGAAGGCTCTGACCTACATCATGACGCTGGGTCAGGAGGGCATTCCCGAGGCCGCCAAGAACGCGGTGCTCAACGCCAACTACCTGATGCGGAAGATCCAGGGTACCTTCGAGCCTGCCTTTGACCGTACCTGCATGCATGAGTTCGTGCTGGATCTCAGCGGCTTCAAGAAGGAGACCGGCGTGTCCGCCCTGGATGTAGCCAAGTCCCTCATTGACTACGGCATGCATCCGCCCACAATGTATTTCCCGCTGATCGTCCACGAGGCGCTGATGCTGGAGCCCACCGAGACGGAAAGCCGCGAGACGCTGGACTGGGCGGCGGATGTGTTCCGTCAGCTGTATGAGTTGGCTCACAAAGATCCCGAATTCATGCACAACGCACCCCACAATGCACAGATCGGCCGTCCGGATGAGGTCCGGGCCGCCAGAACGCCCATCTTGCGCTATCAGAAGGCAGAGGCATAATAACGGAGGCGCATATGAGTGATTATCAACTGATCGTCATTGGCGCCGGCCCCGGTGGCTATATGGCGGCTCTCCGAGCCGCCAAGCTGGGCTTGCGCACTGCTGTGGTGGAGAACCGTCAGGCCGGCGGCACCTGCCTGAACCGTGGCTGTGTTCCCACAAAGACGCTGCTCCATTCCTCTCAGATTTATCGTGACGCTATGGGCGGAGCCCATGCAGGCATCCATGTGGAAGGCGTCCGCGCCGATATGGAGGAAATCTTCGCCAATAAGCGCCGCGTTTCTGAGCAGCTCAGCGGCGGCATTGAGGCGCTGTTCAAGAAAGCAAAGGTGGAACTGATTCGCGGTACTGCAGCCATTACCGCTCCCGGTACTGTCTGTGTAACAGATGCGGAAGGGACGGAGAGCGTCTATACTGCAGACAACATTCTGGCGGCTACCGGCTCCGTGCCGGCCAGACCGCCTATCCCCGGCTTGGATCTGCCGGGCGTTGTGACCTCCGATGAGCTGCTGGAGGGCTCCGACCACCTGTATAAGTCTATCGTCATCATTGGCGGCGGTGTTATCGGTGTGGAGTTTGCCACCTTCTACTGTGAGCTGGGCTGCGACGTGACCATCATTGAAGGTATGGATCGTCTGCTGCCCACCATGGATCGCGAGCTGGGGCAGAATCTGGTTCAGATCCTGAAAAAGCAGGGTGTCAAGGTTTTTACCGGCTCTATGGTGGATTGTGTGGAGCGGGAAGGGGAGAACCTCATTGTCCGCTTTACCTCCAAGGGAGAGCAGCAGAGTGCGGAGGGCGAAGCTGTCCTGTGCGCCATCGGCCGCAAGCCGTATCTGGATGGCCTGTTTGTGGGTGATCTGAAGCCGGAGATGAACGGCAGGAGCATCCGCGTGGATGAGAAGTACCAGACCAGCATCCCCGGTGTCTATGCCATCGGCGATGTGTCCTCCAAAATCCAGCTGGCTCATGTGGCATCCGCGCAGGGTATCGCTTGTGTGGACATGCTGTGCGGACTGGAGAATCACGTCAGCATGAACGTGGTGCCCAGCTGCATCTACAGCCATCCCGAGATCGCTGTGGTGGGTATCACCGAGGCGGAGGCCAAGGAACAGGGAATCCCTGTCAAGACCGGCAAGTGCGTGATGTTCGGCAATGCCAGAACCCTCATCGCCGATACCGGGCGCAGCTTCATGAAGATTGTGGGTCATGCCGAAACCGGCGAGATTCTGGGTGCTCAGCTGATGTGTGAGCACAGCACAGATATGATCAGCCAGCTCGCGGAGGCTATGGTCAATCACATGACTGCACAGCAGCTTCTGCTGGCCATGCGTCCTCATCCCACCTTTGAGGAAGCGCTGACAGAGGCTCTGGAGGCTTTTGAGGCGGCGAGAGCAAAGGGTTGAGACTGCTGACGATCATAAAAAACCTCCGACAGGTTGAACTGTCGGAGGTTTTTTATGATTGTGTATTGTCGGATATCGAAAGCTTTTGGAGTGTCACTTCCCGGATAGCCTGACGAAGCTTCGTCAGATAGGGGGAGAAGGACACCTTGTCATCGGCGTAGGTGAGGTTTAGCTGGTATTCGTGGGGGATCCATGTGGAAAGGTCGGAAGCATTGTGCTGGATCACGGCCTCCATTCCGTCGATGGCCTTGAAGATGCGTGCTTCCAAGGTCTGGCGCTGAGTCATTTCCTCATAAAGTGCGGCCATTTCGGCGGACAGTGTGGGCGGCAGCGTGGCAACCCATTGGGCAAGAAGCGCATCTTCCCGCTGTTCATCGGCCTCAGTCTTCAGGAAGGAGGGAATATCCCCGGTAAAGGCTTCGCCCAGATCATGGATCAGGCACATCACCATGACCTTGTTCATATCTGCCTCGGGAAATTCATCTTTCATAAGATACGCCATCAGAGCGGCCATCCAGCTGTGCTCGGCGACACTCTCGTGTCGTCCATCTGAGGTATAGCAGTGGCGTGTGGCGTCCTTCAGACGCTCGGCTACGGCGAGAATATGCAAAAGTGCTTTTGGTTCCATAAGACGCCTCCGTCGGTGTGGTTGTCACAGTCAATTATACAAAATTTCCTGATATTTGCAACAACGGAGGAATTCGCGGAAAGTACTTTACAAAAAAGAACAGATGTTCTATAATGACGCTGAAAGTAAGGAGGTGCCCGAATGAGAGGAAGACAATCTGCCTGCAGCTTTACAGGGCATCGTCCTGCCAAGCTGCCCTGGGGTATGCGGGAAGAGGATCGCCGCTGCGTGGCGCTGAAACAGCGCATCGCTGATGCGGTGGAGATCGCCTATGAAGAGGGCTATCGCCATTTCCTGTGCGGAATGGCCATGGGGTGTGATTTTTATTTCTGCGAGTGTGTGTTGGCGCTGCGGGCACGAAAGCCGGATGTGACGGTGGAGGCAGTGATTCCGTGTCCAACGCAGCCGGATAACTGGCCGGCTGAGGCAGTGCGGAGATACCGTGCGCTGGTGGAAGCCTGCGACTACGAAACAGTGGTTTCCGCGCAGTATACGCCGGGATGTATGCAGCGGCGCAACCGCTATCTGGTGGATCACGCTTCGCTGCTGATCGCTGCTTATGACGGAAGCTCCGGTGGTACGCGCAATACCATTCAATATGCGCTGCGGCGGGGAATCACGGTGGCGGACCTGCCCATTCCGCAGTGAACGGTGTTCTTCAAAAAAATTGCAAAAATTTTTGAAAAAGCGGGAACTTTTTTGCAGGAACCAACGTCTGTATCGAAGGCTGGCAGGAAAGCCGGCGATTTTGAAAGAAATAACATAATAATTTGGAGGAGTACAATACAATGAAAAAGCTGATTTCTATGATTCTGGTTCTGTCCCTGGTGTTTGCTCTGGCTGCCTGCGGTGGCAAGGATGCTGCTTCCGGTTCTGCGGATGCTTCCGGCTCCGAGAGCAAGGTGGAAGAGGTCAAGAGCGTTGATCTGCAGGCTTTCTATGAAAGCACCTTTATGAACGAGAATATGCCCATGATGGGTGTGATGGAGGGCGAGACCCTGGACGCATTCTATGCCGGCCTCTCTGCTCTGAATCTGAAGCAGTGCATTGTGGCTATGCCCATGATCTCTGCCGTCGCTGCAGAGGTGGCACTGGTTGAGGTTGCAAATGCTGATGATCTGGCAAAGGTGGAGGAGATCTTCAAGGCTCGTATTGCTGCTCAGATCGATGGTGGTGCTTTCTATCCTGCTACCATTGAGACCTGGGAGAAGAGCGCCGAGATCATCACCCACGGCAACACCGTGATGATGATCTGCATGGATCCCAAGGACGAGGTCGTGAAGGCCTTCAACGAGCTGTTTGCCTGATTAAGTCTTGCCGCGGCAGAGGGTGCTGTGGTATGATATCCCAAACGAAACGGGGAGGAACACACCATGCTGACATTCAATCACTTTAACTTCAATGTAACGGATCTTGAGGCTTCACTGCGGTTCTATCAGGAAGCGCTGGGGCTGGAGCCGGTACGGAGAAAGGAAGCGGAGGACGGAAGCTATGTGCTGGTGTTCCTCGGAGACGGGAAATCCGGTTTTCAGTTGGAGCTGACCTGGCTGCGGGATCATCCCCAGAAATATGATCTGGGCGAGTGTGAATTTCATCTGGCACTGCAGGCAGAGGACTTTGCCGCTGCCCATGCCAGACACGAGGCCATGGGGTGTATTTGCTTCGAGAATCCGAAAATGGGAATCTACTTCATTGCAGATCCCGATGGATATTGGATCGAGATCATTCCCGTACGCAAATGAGCACAGCGGACCGCTGCAGGAGCCTGCAGCGGTTCTGCTTTTTTGCAGTTTTTCATTGCAGTTTCGAAAAAGAACTGCTAATATAAGCGGGGATACCCCAATGCCCGGAAGACCGGTGGAAGGAACGAAGTATGCAGAGAACATTTTCCTGGATTCGAATATTGAGAGATTTTCTCTGTGGGTTTCTCATCGGCGGCGGTGCCATTCTGCCCGGTGTTTCCGGGGGTGTTCTTGCTGTGGTATTTGGGATTTATCAGCCCTGCATGGAGATGCTGATATCACCGAGGAAGGCGCTTCCAAAATACTGGCGGATGCTTCCGGCGCTGGGACTTGGCATGGGCATGGGTTTTCTGCTCTTTGCCAGAGGCCTATCCGTACTTTTTGCGCTGTCGGATGCTGTGGCGGTATGGCTCTTCATTGGCTTGATTCTTGGTACGGTGCCGCAGCTGTTCCGTGAGGCTGGAAGAGAAGGCAGGAGCTGCGGCGCATGGATGGCGCTGGCTGGCTGCTTTTTTGTGATGTTTACCGTCCTGTGGCTGGTGGGGCACGGTGTGTCCCGGCATGTAACGCCCGGGTTTGGCTGGTATGTGTTCAGCGGCGTTTTATTTGGAATGGGAACCATCATTCCCGGCATGACCACATCCTCTGTTTTGATGGCACTTGGCCTGTATGAGCCGGTACTGAACGCCATGACGGAGCTGAACATTCCCATATTGGCGGCCATTGTTCCCGGAGTGGTATTGTCCGTTCTGCTGATGGCAAGGTTCGTCAACTGGCTGTTCAGGCGCTACCATGCGTTGGCATTCCATGGGATCCTGGGCGTGGTGTTGGCTTCCACCCTGGTAATCGTCCCTGTTTCCTATGAAGGACTCGCAGAGATCCTGATTTCCACTGTCTGCTGCGTGGGCGGCTTTGGTATTGCCCGTCTAATGGATCGGTTGGACGACCGAATCCAAAGCGGCAGCTGATAATCCAGATAAATCACTTTTTCGGCTTTCGCGATAGAAAGGAAGTGGTTGCAATGTCCGGTATTCGTCTGTCCGGCGGAATGATGGTTTTTTTGGGTGCTTTTCTCTGGAGCTTGTGTTCGCCTCTTGTCAAATCCCTGGACGTGGATGCCTTTTTGATTTTGGGCCTCCGATCTCTGCTGGCAGCGATTACATTGGCTGCATTTGTTCGTCCGAAACAGCTGAGATGGAACGGCTGGATGCTGATGTATCTGTGCTCCTATCTGGGACTGACTATGTGTGTTGTTGTGGGGTTGACGATGACCTCCGCACCCATCGTTCTTGGTATGCAGTACGCATCGCTGATTCTCCTCTTTGTGGTGGATTTTCTCAAGACCCGTGTTTTTAAAGTGAAGGCATTCATTCCTGTTTGCGTGATTTTGACAGGCGTGGTGCTGTTTATGCTGTCCGATACCACAGGCGCCAATCTGACGGGCAATCTGGTTGCACTGTGCTGCGGCGTTTTTTTCGGCGGTATGACAATTAGCTCCAGGAAAGCGTCTGGCGGTAATCCGCTGGGACTGACTGCTGTGGCAAATCTGTTTGTATTCATCGCGGTGACGCTGGTTTTCCCCACCAAAATGATGGGCGTGTTTGATCTGAACGGTCGGGAATGGCTGATGATGCTGGTGCAGGGTGTGATTCAGGTAGGCGGCGGATATGCCTTCTACAATCTGGGCCTTCAGCGCGTCGCGCCTCAGAAGGCAACGATCATTGCTCTGTGGGAAGTGGTCATGGGGCCGCTGTGGGTGGTGATTTTCCTGCAGGAATATCCTGTGCTGCTGGAAGTGATCGGCCTGGTGGTGATCATGGCAGGTATTTTCCTGGATACCAAGTTCAATGTGCCTGATGAGCAGATATCCCCAAAACAGATTTTATAAAAGTCAGCCGTTTCCTGTCATCACAAGCAGGTCCGGCTGACTTTTTGATATATTTTATTCCATTTGCGACTGACTTAGCGGAAAAATGAACTGATATTTAACGTGGTTAAATTCTTAAGATTTCTTGAAATGTCTTCCGGCTATGTTATAATACACTTAAAATCGAAATCCATAGGAGGACGCGGAAATGAAAAAGGCAGATCGCATCCTGGAAGCCGTAAAAAACGAGAAACAGGGCTACACCGGTCAGCTGGGATTTGCATTTTATGATTTGAACACCGGCGAAGACTGTTATCTGGAGGGAGATCAGGCTATCCCCACTGCCAGTGTATTTAAGATTTACCTGCTGACGGAGTTGTTCCGGCAGGCAGAAGCCGGACTGATTTCTCTGGATGACTGTATCGAGGTCACGCCGGAGACTGTTTCTCCGGGCAGCGGCATACTTTACCGATTCCATCATAATGTTGCTCTTTCGGTACATGACCACGCTGTTTTGATGATGGCACTGTCCGACAATACTGCTACGGACAAGCTCTTCGCACTGATAGGACGGGACAACATTCTGGAGAATGTGATTCGTCCTCTGGGACTGCAGAAGACTAAGGTGGATTTTGACTGCACAAAGCTCATCTGGAACTTCTACCATGATCCGGAGACCGGAGAAAGGATCAACAGCTATAACAATCCCTGGTTCCGCTGCGAAACGGAGCAGAGTGATTGCAGCAGTCCACGTGATATGGTCACCATTCTGCAGGCACTCCACGATGCCACGCTGCTGAGTCGTGAGGCCAGCGAGCAGGTATTGGCTTTGATGGATCCCATCCCCAAGAAAGCAAGACTTGCCAAGTATCTTCCGAAGGGGGTGCGTGTTGCCCGGAAGACAGGATCTTTGACCAACTGTCTGTGCAACGACGCCGGTGTGGTATATACGCCGAAGGGAGACTATGTCATCGTAACATTCTATAACGGCAATGTTGGCACAAAGGAAGAATGGGAGAAGGACGGTAGTGCCGGCGCGGCAGAAGAGTTTCTGGCGCGAATTTCCAAAGCGGTATATGATATTTACATGGAAGATTGATCATATCCGAAGGCCGTATCTCCTTGTGTGCCGGTTTAGCTGTCCGGTGCATTGCGACTGAAAATGCCTCGGTTCCTTTTGGGAACCGAGGCATTTCTTGCCAAAAGATGCATAAAAGCTGTAATGTGGAATCACATTACAGATCAACAATACCAGCATCTACCAGCTTCTGGAGAGACATGAGGATGCCCAGTTTGGCATGATACCAGGTGAGACCGCCCTGAAAGTAGACGGCGTAGGGTTCCCGGATGGGGCCGTCGGCAGAGAGCTCGATACTGCTGCCTTGTACGAAAGCACCGGCAGCCATAATGACCTCGGCATCATAACCGGGCATGGCCCAGGGCTCGGGGGAAACATAGCTGTCCACCGGTGCGGCGGCTTGAATGCCGCGGCAGAAGGCCACCATCGCCTCCCGGCTGCCCAGAGTCACGGCCTGAATGATATCGTGGCGGTCTTCGGAAGCGTTGGGGACACAGGCGAAGCCCAGCTTTTCATAGATATTGGCTGCAAAGACAGCGCCCTTCAGTGCGCCGGAAACCACGGTGGGAGAGAGGAACAAGCCTTGATAGAAGGAGGGCATCAGACCCAGGTTGGCGCCTACTTCCTGTCCCAGACCGGGAGCCGAGAGCCGGTAGGCACAGCGATCCACACATTCCTGCGTGCCGCAGATATAGCCGCCGATGGGAGCAAGACCGCCGCCGGGATTTTTGATGAGGCTGCCCACCACCATGTCGGCACCCACATCGGAGGGCTCGATTTCTTCAACAAATTCTCCGTAGCAGTTGTCCACCATGACCTTCACATCCGGCTTGATGCCTTTGCAGAAGGCGATGAGTTCACCAATCTGCGCGACAGAGAAGGTGGGGCGAGTGGCGTAGCCTTTGGAACGCTGAATGGTGATGAGCTTTGTACGTTCGTTGATCTTGGCGCGGATGGCATCGTAATCAAAACTGCCGTTGGCCTTCAGATCAGCCTGGGCATAGGTGACGCCGTATTCCCGCAGGGAACACTTGCTTTCCCGAATACCGATGACTTCTTCCAATGTGTCGTAGGGGGAACCCACGGGGCTCAGCAGCTCGTCGCCGGGCAGCAGGTTGGCAGAGAGTGCCACTGCCAGGGCATGGGTGCCGCAGGTGATCTGGGGACGCACCAAAGCAGCCTCGGTGTGGAAAATGTCGGCATAGACCCGCTCCAGATTGTCACGGCCGTCATCATTATAGCCGTAGCCGGTGGTGGCGGCAAAATGGGTGGCATTGACCCGGTTCTTCTGCATGGCAGAGAGCACCTTGGCCTGATTGTATTCCGCCACTGCGTCAATGTGGTCAAACCGCTCACGCAGAGAGCGGAGAACTTCCTCACCGTATTCGTAAACAGCCCGGCTGACGCCCAGCTGTGCATACATTCCGTTGATGTCCATAGTCAGTCCTTCTTTCTCACAGTGTCGTTGTTACACAAGTGCGAATTATACCAATTTCTGAGGCTGTTCGCAAGGGGAATGACGGAAAAAGGGTGCAAAATGCGCGGTTTTCTGTTATAGTCATGTAAATTATCTTTATTCCGCGAAAGGAGTCCGGTCACGGTGTATATCCATACTCTTAACGAATATCTGTACCGCCGGTTTGGACGTAAGATATATAAACTGTCTTTGTCCTCGGGCTGTACCTGTCCCAACCGGGACGGTACGCTGGGCAGCCGCGGTTGTATATTCTGCGATGGTGCAGGCGCCTTTGCGGAATCCGGCAATATTTCGGTTCAGTTATCTGCCGCGAAAAAACGGGTGGCGGCCAAGGCGGGCGCGCAAGCCGGATATATCGCATATTTTCAGTCCTTTACCAATACCTACGCACCGGCAGAGCAGCTGCGTCCGCTGTTTCTGGAGGCAATAGCGCCGGAGGATATCGTTGCCCTGTCTGTTGCCACACGCCCCGACTGCCTGCCGCCGGATATTCTGGAGCTGCTTTCGGAGCTGTGCCGCATCAAGCCGGTTTGGGTGGAACTGGGACTGCAGACCATCCGTCCCGATACTGCTGAATGGATGCGGCGGGGATATGATCTCCCTGTATTCCAGCGTGCGGTGCAGCAGCTGAAGGGAAGTGGTGCGGAAGTGATCGTGCATCAGATCCTGGGGCTGCCGGGAGAGTATCCGGAAGATATGACGGCCACAGCACGATACATTGGACAGTGCGGCGCGGATGGCATTAAATTTCATCTGCTCCATGTGCTGCGGGGGACAGATCTGGAGGTCGAATGGCGTGCAGGCAGGGTTGTGCCCATGGAGCTGGACGCGTATATCGCAGTGCTGGAGGAATGCATCCGTCAGCTGCCACGGGAAATGGTGATCCACCGCATGACGGGAGACGGTGCCAAGCGGGATTTGCTGGCACCTCTTTGGAGCGGGGACAAAAAACGGGTACTCAATGCCATTCATGCCGCCTTTTTGCGGGATGATTTGGAGCAGGGCAGCGCGCTTATCTGAGCAGAAAGCGTGTCCCCCGGCAGTGGCCGGGGGACGCAATGCTTACAGGGTCATCAGGCGTGCCATGTCCTCCGGCAGAGGCACAGACAACTCCAGTGTCTCGCCGGTAACGGGGTGTTTCAGATGCAATGCGAAGGAATGGAGCGCGGCGCGGGAAATCAAATCCACATCCTCTGTGCCGTACAGCCAGTCTCCCGCCAGCGGGTGGCCGATGGCGGACATGTGCAGCCTCAGCTGGTGGGTGCGCCCTGTCTGAGGCTGCAGCTTCACCAAGGCGAACAGATTCGTTTTCTCCAGAACTTCGTATCGGCTCACAGAGGGAGCACCGTCAGGACGGATGCGGCGGGCAATGGCGGAATCCTCCGCCCGGCCAATGGGCAGATCAATGATACCAGCTTCAGGCTGTGGGCAGCCGATGCAGATCCCGCGGTATTCACGATAGAATTCGCCGCTGTGAAGAAGCTTGCGCAGCAGATTGTGGACATAACCGCTTTTGGCGACGGTCATCAGGCCTGTGGTGCCTTTGTCCAGACGGTTTACCACATGGAATATCGATGCCTCGCCCTTTTGATACGCCAATGCACCTGCCACCGTAGGGGTTTCCGGAAGGAAGCTTGAGGCCAGCGCCACCATGCCGGCAGGTTTGTTCACCACCAGCAGGTACTCATCCTCATAGACGATCTCCAGCGGCCAGCTGCAGGGAATGACCTCGGTTTCCAGCGGCTTGCGGTCACCGATTTCTGCGGTCAGTACATCGCCGGTGTGCAGCCGGACGGTGGAAAAAGCGCGCTGCCCGTTGACCCGGATACCGGTTTCGGTGCGTGTCAATCCGCCAATGGCGTGGGAGGAAAAGCCAAGACGATATTTCAGTACGGTTTTCACCTTCTTGCCGTCATCTTCCGGTGTAATGGTGATGGATATGGTCTGCATGGCACTCCTCCTTTTGTCTGATACGTACCAGCATACCACAGAACAGAGAAAAAGCACAGAATTTTCGTGGAAAAGTTGTGCGTAATATGTTATACTACCTCAGAATATACATGATGGCACTGTCTGCTGAGCAGATGGTGCGACAGGAGGAAACCATGCTCTTATCGGCAGAACACATTTCCATCAACTTCGGCAGCCGTCAGTTGCTTTCGGATGTGGATCTTTATCTCAACGAGGGAGACAAGCTGGGTGTCATCGGTGTCAACGGCACGGGAAAATCCACATTACTTAAGGTACTGGCCGGTGTTCTGGAGCCGGACGGCGGCACCGTCAGCCGGGATCCCAATGTGCAGGTGAGTCTGCTGTCCCAGAATCCGGATATGCGCGACGATGCCACGGTGCTGGAACAGGTGTTTCTCAGCTTTCCCGCGGAGTTCCGGGCACTGAATGAATACGAGGCGCGTTCCATGCTGAATAAGCTGGGGATCACAGATGTGGAGCAGAGGGTAGGTACTCTATCCGGCGGACAGCGCAAGCGGGTAGCGCTGGCGGCGGCATTGATCCATCCTGCGGATGTGCTGATTCTGGACGAGCCAACCAACCATCTGGATACGGAAATGGTCACGTGGCTGGAGGAGCGTCTGCGGCGCTTCCGGGGCGGCCTCATTATGGTGACCCATGACCGCTATTTCCTGGAACGGGTGACGGATCATATCACCGAGGTCTCCCGCGGTAAGCTGTATCACTATGAGGGCAATTATTCCCGGTATCTGGAACTGAAGACCGAGCGAGAGGAAATGGCGGAGGCATCCGAACGCAAGCGTCAGTCCATTCTGCGGGTGGAGCGTGAATGGATCATGCGGGGCTGTCGTGCCCGTACTACCAAGAGCAAGGACCGTATCCGGCGCTATGAGGAGCTGAAGGAGCAGGCGGCACCGGAGACGGACGAAACCGTATCCATGGCGGCGGCCTCCAGCCGTCTGGGGCGAAAAACCATCCAGCTGAACAATGTTTCCAAGTCGTTTGGCGATAAGTGCGTGCTGAAGGATTTTTCCTACGGAATCCTGCGTACAGATCGCATCGGCATTGTGGGCCACAACGGTGTTGGCAAGTCCACATTGCTGCATCTCATTGCCGGTGATCTTCAGCCGGATTCCGGCAGTGTGGAAATGGGGGCCACTGTCCGCATCGGCCATTTCTCGCAGGAAGGCAGGGAACTGGATCTGAATCAGCGGGTCTATGACTTCATCCACGAGATCGCCCATGAGCTGCATACGGAAGAAGGTGTCATTACCGCCAATGCCATGATGGAGCGGTTCCTGTTTACCGGCGATTTGCAATCCCGGCCTATCGGACGGCTTTCCGGCGGTGAGCGGCGGCGGTTGTATCTGCTGTCCATTCTGATGACGGCACCCAATATCCTGCTTTTGGACGAGCCTACCAACGATCTGGATGTTATCACGCTGGCCATTCTGGAGGACTATTTGCAGACATTTTCCGGCCCTATTCTGGCAGTGTCCCATGACCGCTGGTTTCTGGACAAGCTGGCTACTTCAATCTTCGAGGTGCGGGACGGCGGTGAGATTTTCCACTGTGTAGGCAACTGGTCTGATTGGTCGGAGCTTCGGCAGGAAGAGGAAAAGGTCGAGACCGCACCTGCGGAGAAATCGAGGACTGCGGCGGAAAAACCCCGGGAGAAAAAGCTGAAATTTACCTTCAAAGAGCAGAAGGAATTTGAGACCATTGATGACGATATTGCCGCTTTGGAGGAGGAGATTGCTTCCTGTGACACGGAAATGTCCGTATGCGGCAGCGATTATATCCGGCTGCAGCTGTTGACGGAACGACAGGAGGAACTGAATCGTCAGCTGGAGGAGAAGACGGAGCGCTGGGTGTATCTCAATGAGCTGAAAGAGCGAATTGATGCGCAGACGTGATCTAAAAACAAGAAAACATCCGGTATGACAAGTGATTTTGCTTGTCATACCGGATCGCTCACTATTATGGGGCTTTTCGCCGCCCGCGCCGAGAAACAGAGGATTTTTCCGCAATGCGCTGCTGCTGCGCGAAAAAATAGGCGTCGGCGTCGAAGGGGATCAGCGTGGTGTTGCGCCGCAGATACAAGGGGTGGTGAGGGTGACCGGATTTCAAAAGAGGGCCGGCGGTGAACCACCGGGCGTCTACTTGCTGTCCCAGCGCTGCCAGTTCCCGCACACAGGCGGGAAGATAATCCCGCTTCTCAATAATATTGCCCCAGGCAGCCCAGACGGCGGGCTGCTCAGACAGAGAAAGCAGATAGGCAAAGGCTTTCTTGTTCTCTTCATGGAGGGCAGGGTTCAGCTCCGGCTCCATATCGTCCGGACGGGTCGCACGCTGGGCGTACACGTTGAACATGAGAAAACTGTCATAACCGTTGGCGTGGGCGATGCGCTCCACAGACTGCAGGGTGGGATCCAGTGCGTCCGGGGCGGCAGTGGAGGGATTGATACCGATGCAGATCAACGGCTTCTTGCCCCGGGTTCCCAGAATGTAGCGGTATTCGGAGTATGTATTGGGCACATACAGCCACCGGGCGGTATCGTAATCGGGAGAGGGAAGCAGTGCAGCCTCCAGAGCCGGCTCAAACAGTTCCAGTTCCACAGCTGCCGTGGTTCCGTTGGGAATGTGCATAGACGAGCCTCCTGAGCGTGTTTTTTACAAGTCTATCATGCTGCGTGGAAAAACGCAACTTTTCCCGGGATTCTGCATAGTGACCTGTTTTTCGGACAGAAAGTGTGATACACTGCAAGTTAAGAAATATTTACTGACCGCTGCGGCGAGAAAGAGGGATCAGGCGTATGCTGACTATCTTGATAGGACGAGCCAGAACCGGAAAATCCGATCGGATTCTGAGACAGATACGGGAGCTGGGTGATGATTCCCGCCAGATTCTGTTGGTGCCGGAGCATGCTTCCCATGCGGCGGAAATGGATCTTTGCACGTATTGTGGGGATACGGTCAGCCGACATGCGGAGGTGCTGAGCTTCCATCGGCTGGCGACCCGTGTCCTTAGCAGAACCGGAGGCTTGGCGGATGTGTTGCTGGATGCCGGCGGCAAGCTGCTGATCCTCCAGAGAGCTTTCAGCGAAATTGCATCAGAGCTGAAGGTATATCGGCACCCGTCCCGGAAAGCGGCGTTTCTGGAACAGATGATGGCGCTTTTTGATGAGCTGTACAGCTACGACATCACGCCTGCTGCATTGGCGGAAAAAGCCCAGGAGGTCACGGGCGCAACGGCGGAAAAACTGGCAGATCTGAGCCTTCTGTATGCATATTATCGGGAAACTCTTGCTGCTGCCGGCTTTGATCCCCGTGACCGGATGGCAAAGCTTTATGACCATCTGGGGGACTCCGGCTATATTGACGGTACGCATATCTTTGTCGATGGTTTTACCTATTTCAACGCTGTGGAGCTGAAGGTGCTGTCTGTGTTTTTGCGCCGGGCAGCGTCCGTGACAGTGACGCTGCTGGGGCAGGCGAATGGCGGCCGGGAGGAAATTTTCGACGCATCCTACAGGACAAGGGATGCACTGGTGCGTCTGGCGCAGGAGTATGGAGTTTCTGCGGAGGTCGTTTACACGACAGCAGACGGGACAACTCACCCCCTGTCTCATCTGGAACGCTGCTTCTTTGGCGGAGATGAACGCTGGGAAGGGGAGGTGTCCTGTATCCGTATTCGTGAGGCGCAGGATATTTTTTCCGAGACGGAGCAGGCAGCTGCCCAGATCCGCCGCATGGTAGCGGCGGGAAAGTGCCGCTATCGGGATATTCTGGTAGGCACCCGAAACATGGGAGATTATGAGTCTGTCATCGAGAGTGTTTTCCAGCGCTATGAGATCCCCATTTATATGAGCCGCCGCAGCGATATTCTGGAAACGCCGGTCATGACTATGATTTTTGGTGCGCTGGATGCGGTGAACGGCGGTTTTGAATATGAGGATATGTTTCGCTACCTGAAGACCGGTTTGACAGGG
This sequence comes from Oscillospiraceae bacterium, assembly GCA_015067995.1. Classification (GTDB taxonomy): domain Bacteria; phylum Bacillota; class Clostridia; order Oscillospirales; family Oscillospiraceae; genus Oscillibacter. The sequence continues at coordinate 159,703 of SVLJ01000004.1, read as the reverse complement.
TTGTCTGCGGATCAGTGTGATCGTCTGGAAAACTATGTGCTGGCGTGGGATATCCACGGCAGCATGTGGCTGCGGGATGTGGACTGGACGGCCAATCCAGATGGCTACGGAGCGCGCTGGTCCGAGGGCCGGAAGAATGCACTGGCAAAAATCAATGAGCTGCGCAGGAAGGTTGCCGAGCCGCTGAAGATACTGGCGGATGGTTTGAAATCGGCAGAGACCGCAGGGGAGCAGGTTCGTGCGCTGTATGCATTTCTGGAGGAACTGGGGCTGCAGAAGCGGCTGGAGATGCAGCGGAAGCGGCTGGCAGATCAGGGGTGGCTGCAGCGTGCAGAAGAAACCGCGCAGCTGTGGCAGGTTCTCTGCGGAGTGCTGGATCAGTTTGTGGAGCTGCTGAACGATACGCCGCTGAGTACGGATGAGTTCCTGCGGCTTTTGCGGCAGGTGGTGACCCAATACAGTGTGGGTACCATTCCGGTGTCTCTGGATCAGGTCACTGTCAGCGAGATTACGCGAAATGACCGCCATACGGTTCGGCATTTTATTCTGCTGGGCGCCAATGATCATGTGATCCCGACTGCCGGTAGCGGAGGCGGCATTCTCAACGATGATGACCGTGATGCGCTGCTGTCGCTGGGAATGCGGCTTGCGCCCCGCGGCATGGAGCTGCTGAACATTGAGCTGCAGAATCTGTATGCTGCGCTGGCACAGCCTACGGAAAGTCTCACGGTCAGCTATCCCGTAACGGACGTATCCGGTTCGGAACTACGTCCCGCCTTTGTCATTGAACGCATCTGCCGCCTGTTCCCTGGTGTGGTGGTGGAGAAGGAAGACCCGCACCGGCCGTGGCGTTTTGCTGCGGTGGTACCGGCGCTGGAGGCTGCCGGCAATGAGCCGGGCGGCGCTTTGTGGAAGTGGTTTGAAGAGAGCGGCGGCTATGAATGGCAGCTGGCAGCCATGAAGCATGTCCGTGGGATGGAGCGTGGACAGCTGTCCAAATCGGCGGTATCTGCGCTGTACGGAAGCCGGTTTCATATGTCGGCATCCCGTGTGGAGCGGCTGAATTCCTGTCACTTTGCCTACTTTATGGAATACGGTTTGAAGGCCAGGGAGCGGCCCAAGGCCACCTTTGATGCCCCTCAGGTGGGTACATTCCTGCATTTTGTTCTGGAAAATGTCACACGTGAGGTCATGGCACAGGGAGGCTATGCTGCTGTGTCCGATGAACAGCTGCGCGGGTTGACGGAGAAATATGCCGATGAATATGCGCAGCTGGAATACCCCAATTTGCGGGATTGCACTGCCCGGTTCCGTTACCTGTTCAGGCGTCTGCGAAATACTGCCCGGATGATTGTGCTGGAAACAGCGGAAGAACTGCGTCACTCCGACTTTGTTCCGCTGGAATTTGAACTGGCGTTCGGTGAGGGCGGTACGCTTCCAGCGGTGACCATTACGGAACCGGACAGCGAGCTGCGGATTACCGGCAAGGTTGACCGTGTGGACGGTTGGCTGAAGGATGGAAAGCTGTACCTCCGGGTGGTGGATTACAAGACCGGAAAAAAGAGCTTTGATCTGGCAGAGGTTCGTATGGGACTGGATCTGCAGATGCTGCTGTATCTCTTTACCATCGACCGTGACGGAGAAGCGTATTTCGGGCACGAAATTGAGCCTGCGGGCGTGCTGTATCTGCCTGCCAGAGATCAGATCCTCGCTGCAGAACGCAGCATCACACCGGAGCAGCTGGCGGCTCTCCGTGAGAAGACACTGCGGCGCAGCGGATTGTTGCTGGAGGAACAGGATGTACTGCAGGCGATGGAGCACGAGGCGCTGACTGCGCCGCAGTATCTGCCGCTCCGGATCGACAAAAACGGCGATATCAGCGGCAGTATCGCCTCGGCTGCACGACTGGGCGCGCTGAGCCGATATGTGGATAAGCTGCTCCACCAGATTGCCTGCGAGCTGCGGGACGGCAATATCGATGCGGACCCTTGCTGCCACAGTGAGGAGGATCGCTTCTGCCGCTACTGCTCCTGGGCGTCGGCCTGTCACTTTGAGGAGGGCCGCGGGCGTGACCGTCTGCGGTACATCGCGCCTATCAAGGCGGAGGAATTCTGGGATCAGATCGGAAAGGAGGAAGATGCATGAGCGTATTACGGCTGACCGCTGCTCAACAGGCGGTGGTGGAAAACCGCGGCGGCAGCTTGCTGGTTTCGGCTGCTGCAGGCTCCGGTAAGACCAAAGTTCTGGTGGAGCGCCTGTTTCGATATATAACGGAAGAAAATTGCAATGTGGATGACTTTCTTATCATCACGTATACCAAGGCCGCAGCAGCAGAACTGAGGAACAAGATCGCAGAGGAGCTTTCTGCACGTCTGGCAGAACGACCTGACGATGCGCATTTGCGCCGTCAGCTGCTGCTGGTTTACCGGGCAGATATCCGGACGGTAGATGCTTTCTGCACCTCCTTGCTGCGGGAAAACACACACCTTCTGTCAAAAGAGGAGGATCGCAGCAGCCTGTCCCCGGATTTTCGTGTGCTGGATGAAAATGAGGCGCAGATGCTCAGGGAGAAGATCCTCGGCAGGACGCTGGAACGATTTTACGAGAATCTGGATGAGAGCGGAACGGAACTGGCAGAGACACTGGGCTTTGGTCGGGATGACCGCGCTCTGGAAACCCTGGTGCTGGAGCTTTATCAGAAGCTCCAGAGCCATGCCTGGCCGGAGCGATGGCTGGCAGAGAGCACAGACTTCTGGGTGGCAATGTCAAACGGCGGTGTTTGTTTTGATGATACCGTCTATGCAAAACTGCTGTTGGAGAGTATTCAGCGCAAAGCGGAGCATTGGGGTCGACTGCTGACCGCAGCGGCGGAAGGGATGGCGGACTGCCCGGCACTGCAGAAAGGATATGCGGACCGTTTTCAGATGGTGGCTGAGAAGCTGCTGGAACTGGAAAAGTCTGCCGGAGACAGTGGCTGGGATGCTGCCTCCGAACTGGCGGCATCTCTGGTGTTTCCCAAGCTGGGCGCGGTGAAGGCTGCGGACGGCGGCGAGCAGAAGGTCAGAGCGCAGAAGCTCTGGGGAGGCTGCAAGGATGCCGTCAAAGCCATGCGGGGCGTACTGAATGTATCTGCAGCGGAAGCGGTGGAGGATCTGGCGGCAGTGGCACCTGCTATGCTGGCGCTGCTCCGGCTTGCCGGTGAGTTTGCAGCGGATTACCGTAAGGAAAAGCTGCGCCTCAATACCATCGATTTTTCTGATCAGGAGCATCTGGCCTTGACGCTGCTGGTAAACGATAGCGGTGAACCTACAGAGCTGGGGGCGCAGATAGCGTCTCGTTATGTGGAGATCCTGGTGGATGAGTATCAGGATACCAATGAAGTGCAGAATGCCATCTTTCGGGCGGTATCCCGCGATGAAAAAAATCTGTTTGCGGTAGGCGATGTGAAGCAGAGCATTTATCGCTTCCGTCTGGCGGATCCCTCTATTTTTCTGGAGCGGTATCAGTCCTTCCTGCCTTATCAGGAGGCGAAAGAAGGGCAGCCGCGGAAGATACTGCTCAGCAAAAACTTTCGTTCGCGCCGGGAAATTCTGGATGCGGCAAACTTCATCTTTGAGAATATCCTTTCCCGGGAAATGGGAGAGATCGACTATGGAGAAGAGGAAGCACTGCATTTCGGTGCAGAGTACTATCCGCCGCGAAATGACTGTGATACAGAGTTCCATCTGATTTCCTGCCAGCGAAAACGGGGAGATCAGGACCTGCCGGTGAAACGGCTGACGGCGGAAGCCCGTTTTGTGGCAAAGCGAATCCGCGAATTGCTGGATGCAGGATACCCTGTCACCGATAAGAATGGGAAACTGCGTCCCTGCCGTCCGGAGGATATTGTTATCCTCATGCGTGCTCCCGGCAGCCGCAGCGCTGCCTATGCTGCGGCGCTGGCGGAGCAGGAGGTGTCCTGTGCTGAGGAGAGCAATGAGGATTTCTTTGCCGCCATGGAAGTTTCCACCGTGCTGTCTTTCCTGAAAATCATTGATAATCCACGGCAGGATGTGCCGCTGATTGCGGTTTTGCGCTCTCCGATATTTGCTTTTTCTCCGGATCGTCTGGCACAGATCCGCGGAAATACGCCGGAAGGGGATTTCTATTCCGCCCTAAAAAGGGATGAGAACAGCGATACGCAGGCATTCCTGAAGATTCTGACCGAACTGCGGCTGCTGGCCTGTGATGTGACCGTCTATCGCTTGTTGTGGCAACTTTATAACCGACTGAACGTCTTGGGCGTATTTGGCACCATGGAAGGCGGTGCACGCCGCAGGGAGAATCTGATTGCACTGACAGAGCAGGCGAAGAAGCTGGAAGGCAGCGGGTGCAGAGGGGTATTTGCTTTTGTGCGCCGGATTACCGGCCTGCTGGAGACTGGCCGTGCGCCGCAGATTCGCGGTGCGGCAGATACCGCCGGAGTCCGAATTATGAGTATCCACAAGTCAAAAGGACTGGAGTTTCCTATTGTAATTTTGACAGATCTGGATCACGCATTTTCCAGACAGGATATCGCCAGTTCGGTGCTGGTACATCCCAAGCTGGGACTGGGCCCAACCCGTGTAGAGCTGGCGCGGCGTATCCGCTATCCGACGCTGGCGCGCCGTGCGCTGGAATTTGCACTGCTGCGCGAAAACCGTGCAGAGGAACAAAGACTGCTGTATGTGGCTATGACCCGGCCAAAGGAAAAGCTGATCCTTGTCAATGCCATGTACAGTGCGGCAAACCGTATCAAGAAGCTGGCGCCGCTGGCGGCCTGCCCGTCCTGGCCGGAGGCTGTCGGCGAAGGAACCTGTTTTGCAGACTGGCTGCTGTTGCCGCTGTTGTGCCGTCCGGAGGCTGCACCTCTCCGGGAGCTGGGGGAGGTTGGCGTAGAAGCGCTGTATACCGGAGATACCAGTGCGTGGAAAGTATTTACTCATGACAGTGAAGACTATCGCTCTGCGCCGGAATCCAAGGAAAGCCGGAATCGGGAAGAAGAGAAAAACGGTGAAGTAAACGCGAAGCTGCTGTCGTTCCGCTATCGCTATGAAAAGGAGACGGGACTGCCTGCCAAAATCACCGCAACGCAGATGAAGGGCAGAGAGCTGGATCGTGAGGCGGCTGAACACACCACGCCTGTCCTGTGGCTGAGGCCTCTCTCTCAGCCGAAATTCCGGCAGGCAGGCGGAGGCCTGACCGCTGCCGAAAAGGGCACAGCGACCCATCTGGTGCTGCAGTATCTGGATTTCCACAACGAGGATGTTGCCGGACAGGTGACAAAGCTGCAGGAACGGCGATTGCTGACAGAGGCACAGGCGGAAGCCGTAGATGTCCCGGCGTTGGAGTGCTTGCTGCGGTCTGATCTGGCAGAGCGGCTGCGCTCGGCCGGTGAAGTATTCCGGGAATATCCTTTTACCGTGCTGCTGCCAGCTGCTGTGCTGGAGCCTACGGCGTGCGAAGGAGACACCGTGCTTTTGCAGGGTGTGGTGGACTGTTTCTTTGCGGAAGAGGATGGCAGCCTGACAGTGGTGGACTTCAAAACGGATCGTGTATCCGGGACGGAGGTTATCCGCCGTGGGGAGGAATACCGTGTTCAGCTGGAAACATACAGCGCTGCTCTGGAGCGTGTGCTGGAGCGTCCCGTGGGCCGAAAAGTCCTGTATTTCCTGCATCCCGGCAAAACGGTAGAGCTTTGACTTTCCTGTGTCGGAATGTTTCTAAAAAAAGTTGCTTTTTGCAAAAGAAAATGCTTGCATTTCACGAAAATGTATGATAAAGTGAATGAGCCTTTGTAAAGGACTATTATCAGAAAAGGGGTGAACAAGAGCAATGAAGGAAGGAATCCATCCCAATTATCAGCAGACTACTATTACTTGCGCCTGCGGTAATGTGATTGAGACAGGTTCTACCAAGAAGGATATCAAGGTGGAAGTCTGCTCTAAGTGTCACCCCTTCTTCACTGGCAAGCAGAAGCTGGTCGATACCGGCGGACGCGTGGCCAAGTTCAACAAGAAGTTCGGCCTGAACTGATCGACACGTCACAAAATCCCCGTATCCGTAAGGATGCGGGGATTTTTGCAGTTATTTACGCATTTTCTTTGCAAATCCGTGTGAATGTCATATAATAAAGTCAGAAATCAACAACAGACAGGGCGGAATGCTCCGGAAAGGACGCTATGCAGGAAGAAACAAAAATCAGAGACAAAGTTGTACTGGTAGGATTAAATTCCCCGGTGCTGAAAAAGGATGAAAATGCAGACGAGATCACCATGGAGGAGCTGGCTGCTCTTGTAGAGACTGCCGGCGGCGAAACGGTGGGCACTGTGCTGCAGAATCGTGCCTCGCCGGATCCCCGTACCTTCATCGGCGAGGGAAAAGTGGCAGAGGTGAAGCTGTACTGCGAGAACACCAAGGCCACCATGGTCATCTTCGACAATGACCTGTCTCCCTCGCAGCAGCGTGTGCTGACGGAGCTTTTGGGCGTGCAGGTGCTGGACCGCTGCGGACTGATCCTGGATATTTTCGCGCAGCGTGCCAAGACCCGCGAGGGCCGCCTGCAGGTGGAGCTGGCAGAGTACAAATATCTGCTGCCCCGATTGACGGGTATGTGGACACATCTGGAACGTCAGGGCGGTACCAGCGGCAAGGGAGCCATCGGTTCCAAGGGCCCCGGCGAGACCCAGCTGGAGACTGACCGTCGCCTGATCCATAAGAAAATTGACAAGCTTCGGGCAGACCTGGAGGATGTGCGCCGCGTCCGCAGTACCCAGCGCCAGCAGCGCCGGAAAAACGAGATTCCCGTGGTGGCGATTGTGGGCTATACCAACGCGGGAAAATCCACGCTGCTCAACAAGCTGACAGGTGCCGGTATCCCGGCCAATAACCGTCTGTTTGATACGCTGGATACCACCAGCCGCCTTCTGACGGTGAGCGATACCATGGATGTGGTTATCAGCGATACCGTCGGCTTTATCCGAAAGCTGCCCCATCAGTTGGTAGAAGCTTTTAAAGCTACGCTGGAGGAACTGGAATACGCAGATCTGCTGCTTCATGTCATCGATGTTTCCAATCCTGAGTGGCAGCAGCAGGCACAGGTGGTGGAAAACCTCATTGTGGAGTTGGGGGCCTCCGAGCTGCCCCGTATTGATGTGTTCAACAAGTGCGATGCTGTGCCCGCCGGAGAGATCATGCCCCACGGCGAGGATATCGTGTCCGTGTCTGCCCGTACCGGAGAGGGACTGGAACAGCTGCTGGCGCTGATCGACAAGCGTCTGGACAAGGGAACCCGCCGCTGTGTGCTACACATTCCCTATGACAAGGGTGCGCTGCTGGATGTGCTGTACCGGGAGGCCAGGGTGGAGAGCGTGGAGTACAGCGAAACCATTGACGTGACGGCCGTCTGTGACCCCCGTGTGCTGGGACAGATGACACCGTATATTCAGGAATAAGGCTATTTGTCTGTACTGCGAAATTGCTTTACAGATGATAAAAAATCAGTGTTTTGTGGAGGATGAGCAGCGTGAGCGAGTATCTGGTGCCCTTTGAGGATTCGGAGAGCGAATTTGTAGAGAAGCGCTCCCGCTTTATCGGATATGTCTGGCGGGTGGAGAGCGAAGCAGAGGCACGGTCAAAGATCGAAGCCACCAAAAAGAAGCATTATGATGCCCGTCACAACTGCTGGTGCTATATCATCCGAGAAGGCGGCGTGGTACGCTACTCTGATGACGGAGAGCCTCAGGGAACGGCGGGGCAGCCCATGCTGAATGTGTTTCAGCGCGAGGATATCACCAACGTCTGCTGTGTGGTGACCAGGTATTTTGGAGGCATTCTGTTGGGTGCCGGCGGACTGGCCCGAGCCTATACCAAAGGCGCCAAGGATGCCCTGACGGCGGCGGGAATCTGCCGTGTCAGTCTTTGGACGCTTTGGGACATACCGTGTACCTATCCGCTGTTTGAGCGGGTGAAGCTGGAAGTGGAGGCCTGCGGCGGCATGGTGCGCTCTGTGGATTATGGGGCAGACGTTACCATTCATGCGGCATTCCCGTCAGGCGGTGCGGAAGAGTTCCGGTCCCGGCTGACGGAGCTTTCTGCCGGCAGCCTCGATATGATCAAGGTGGGGGAAGAACGGCTTCCTGGATTACGGGAAGAGATCTGATCGGAAATGAAAGGCAGGACCGGTTCCAAACCGGTCCTGCTGCTGTTTTTCTGTGTTATTTTTTGAGCTCCAGCGTTTTTTCATAGGCTGCGATGACGGCGTCCATGACCACGCCCCGGAATCCGCCTTCCTCCAGTGCGCGGACACCCTGGATGGTGGTGCCTCCGGGGGAGCAGACGGCGTCCTTCAGTACGCCGGGGTGCTTGCCGGATTCCAGTACCAGCTTGGCAGAGCCCAGCACCATCTGTGCGGCCAGTTCCATAGCCTGTGCCCGGGGCAGACCGCAGGCCACGCCGCCGTCTGCCAGAGACTCGATAAACAGATCCACAAAGGCGGGGCCGCAGCCGGACACGGCACTGCCGGCGTCCATGAGCTTTTCGGGCAGGGAGGACAGGCGGCCGGAGTCGGCGAGCGCTGCCAGAAAAGTCTTTTCGGCTGCAGCGGACACGTTTTCGCTAAGGGTGTAGAGAAGCATGCCCTCGCCGATGGAGACCGGCGTATTGGGCATGATACGGATAACGGGGTATTCGCCGCCGGCCATTTCGCGGATGGCGGCGATGGTGAGACCGGCGGCCATGGTCACCAGAACGAAGGGTGTTTCCCGCTTTGCCAGCGCCGGGGCAATGTCGGTGAGGACATCCGCCATCATCTGAGGCTTGACGCCCAGAAAGATGAAGTCGGCGCTGACGGCAACGGCATCGTTGTCCAGAGCCACACAGCAGCCAAGCTCGTCGGCCAGTGCCTTTGCTTTTTCCGTGGTGCGGTTGGTGAGGAACACCTGATCTGCAGGAACGGTTTTGCACACGGCCCGGGCGAGAGCACCGCCCATATTGCCGCAGCCGATAAATCCAAAGGTTGCCATATTGAGGACCTCGTTTCTCTTTTCAGTATAGTGGCTCAGCGCACCTGGCCTTCGCCGTAGATGACGTATTTGCAGCTGGTCAGCTCTTCCAGACCCATGGGGCCCCTGGCGTGCATTTTCTGGGTGGAGATGCCGATCTCCGCCCCCAGTCCGAACTCTCCACCGTCGGTGAAGCGGGTGGAGGCGTTGACATAGACCGCCGCAGCGTCCACGGTGTCCAGGAACTTCTGGGCGGTGAAGTAGTTGCGGGTGACGATGGCCTCGGAATGGCCGCTGGTATGGTCGGCGATGAAGTCCATGGCCTCGGCGGCATCCCTGACGATCCGTACGGCCAGCACGTAATCACCGTACTCGCTGTCCCAGTCCTCATCTGTGGCGGGAATGCCGCGGCTGCCCAGAATGGCAAGGGACTTTTCGCAGCAGCGCAGCTCCACATGCTTCTGCTCCAGCAGGGGAACGGCCTTTTTCAGGAAGTCTTCTGCCACATCCTCTGCGATGAGGACGCACTCTGCGGCGTTGCAGACGGAAGGACGGGAGCACTTGGCGTTGAAGAGGATCTCTGCGCCCATGTCCAGATCGGCCTCGCTGTCGATGTAGATATGGCACACGCCTTCGCCTGTGCGGATGACAGGTACGCTGGCGTTTTTGGCAACGGAGCGGATGAGGCCTGCGCCGCCCCGGGGGATCAGCACATCCACATAGTCGTTGAGATGCATCAGCTCGTTGGCGGATTCGCGGGAGGTGTCCTGCACCAGAGAAACGCAGTCGGCAGGAAGACCTGCAGATTCCAGTGCCTGCCGCATGAGCCGGACGGCGCAGCGGTTGGAGCGAATTGCCTCCTTGCCGCCGCGGAGAATACAGGTGTTGCCGGATTTCAGGCAGAGAACAGCGGCATCGGCAGTGACGTTGGGGCGTGCCTCGTAGATGATGGCAATGACACCCAGGGGAACACGGCGACGCCCGATGATCAGCCCGTTGGGACGGGTCTCCATACGGGTGACGGTGCCGATGGGGTCGGGGAGAGCGATGACCTGCCGGATAGCGTCTGTGATGCCGGCGATACGTGCTTCTGTCAGCGTCAGGCGGTCCAGCAGCGCTTCGCTGATGCCTGCTTCCTTGGCGGCGGCGACATCCTCGGCGTTGGCGTCCAGCCATTCCTGACGGCCGTTCCAGAGTGCTTCCGCCACGGCGGCCAGAGCTTCGTTCTTCTTGGCGGTGCCGGCACAGGCCAGTACCCGGGACGCGGCCTTGGCAGCTGCGCCCTGTTGTTCCAGAATCGTCATATCAGTCAACTCCTTTTTTTTGCAATAAAGCGGGTGCCGATGTCCCGGCCTTCCACAATGCCGTAAAGATCCTTCATGCGTGCGCCGTTGGTAATGACCATGTCACAGCCGGCATCCATGGCGATCTTCGCGGCAGAGAGCTTGGTGGCCATGCCGCCGGTGCCGCGCCACGTACCGGCGCCACCGGCCATGGAGAGGATCTCGGGAGTCAGGTCTTCCACACGGTGCAGCAGCTTTGCGTCGGGGTTGGCATGAGGGTCGCTGTCGTAAAGCCCGTTGATATCGCTGAACAGAACCAGCAGGTCGGCGCGGCACAGCTTGGCTACGATGGCGGAAAGAGTGTCGTTATCGCCCAGAACCTTATGGTGTCCCGTCTCGATCTCGGCAGAGGAGACGGAGTCGTTTTCGTTGACAACAGGGATGACACCCATCTCAAGAAGAGCCTCAAAGGTGCCGGACAGATGCTCGGCGCGCTGGGGGTCATCCACGTCGTCGCCGGTGAGGAGGATCTGTGCGACGGAGCGGTTGTACTCGGCAAACAGCTTGTCGTAAATATGCATCAGCTGGCACTGACCCACCGCTGCGGCGGCCTGCTTCATGCGGAGCTCCCTGGGACGCTCAGTCAGAGCCAGCTTGGAGGTGCCCACGGCAATGGCACCGGAGGATACCAGAATCACCTGATGGCCGTAGCCACTGAGATCGGACAGAACTCGAATCAGTTCTTCCATGCTGCGCAGATTCACTGCGCCGGTGTCATGGGTCAGGGTGGAGGTGCCTACCTTCACCACGATGCGGTAACACGTTTTATTCCACATGATGAAAAGCTCCTTGTTGATTGTCGCTATTTCATCAATAATATCACAGCGGAAAAGAAAAAGAAAGCTGTGTAAAACGGAAATTATCGCAAAGAATATGAGAATAAACCTTGGAATAGGAATGGAGGCGGTCTCTTGAGCGAAGAAACGAAGCCCACAGAGCCCATCGAGGAGAACAGTGGTTCTGTGCCGGAAGTTCACCGCATGGTGGACATGGGGAGCTCTGTTACCAAAACAGCTCACGGAAATATCCATTGCCTGACCATCGTGGGACAGGTGGAGGGACACATGTTGGCGACACAGGGAACCAAAACCACCAAGTATGAACATGTGATGCCGCTGCTGGCTGCGCTGGAGGAGAATGATGATATTGCCGGCGTGTTGTTTTTACTGAATACCATGGGCGGCGATGTGGAAGCAGGACTGGGAATTGCGGAACTGATCGCAGGCATGAGCAAGCCCACGGTGTCTCTGGTGCTGGGAGGCAGTCACTCTATAGGCATTCCCTTGGCGGTGGCGGCAAAGACCAGCTTTGCAGTACCCTCTGCCGCCATGACGGTGCATCCTGTGCGAATGAGCGGCACAGTGATCGCTGCGCCCCAGACCTACAACTATTTTGACCGTCTGCAGGAGCGCATCGTGGAATTTGTGACAGCCAACAGCCGCATCAGCCGCAAGGACTTTCTGACTCTGATGTTGAAAACGGGGGAGATGTCCTCGGATGTGGGCAGCGTTCTGTACGGCAGGGAGGCGGTTACAAAGGGTATCATTGACCGCGTAGGCGGCCTTTCCGATGCGCTGACAGAGCTGTATAGACTGATCGATGAGACTGACGGAGAGAAAAAAACAGAGTAAAATCTGTGCCGCCGACGGAAGTACCGTCGGCGGCGCAGATTTTTGCGGTGGGATGCCGTAAAATCTCCTTGAAAAGCGGTCTGTTGTTTGGTAGTATATATTGGATATAGTATCAGCATGGCCGAAAGGCCGACAGAGGTGAAAGCGTGTACTTAAAAGCATTAGAGATTCAGGGATTCAAATCCTTCCCTGATAAAACGGTTCTGAATTTCGGTGAAGATATCACTGCCATCGTGGGCCCGAACGGAAGCGGCAAATCCAACATTTCCGATGCCATTCGCTGGGTCATGGGTGAGCAGAGCACCAAGAGTCTGCGCGGCGCTAAGATGGAGGATGTTATCTTCGGCGGTACTGCCAAGCGTAAGCAGGCAAACTTCGCAGAGGTGACACTGGTGCTGGACAATACCAGCCATATTTTCCCCGCGATGGAGGAAGCCGAGGTGGCTGTGACCCGCCGCTATTACCGCAGCGGTGAGAGCGAGTATTACATCAACCGCCAGTCTGTGCGGCTGCGTGATGTGACAGAGCTTTTCATGGATACCGGCATGGGCAAGGAGGGCTACTCCATCATCGGTCAGGGCCGTATCGATGAGATCCTCTCCACTCGCAGCACGGATCGACGTGAAATCTTCGAAGAGGCTGCCGGTATTTCCAAATACCGCCACCGCAAGGAGGAAACAGAGCGCAAGCTGCAGCGTACTGAAGAGAATCTGGTTCGTATCAACGACAAAATTGCCGAATTGGAGCTGCAGGTAGAGCCGCTGCGGGATCAGGCGGAAAAAGCAAAGAAGTATCTGATCCTGCGCGATGAACTGCGTACGTTGGAAATTTCCGTTTGGCTCAGTAATCTGGATGATCTGAAGGTCAGCGCCAGACAGCTGCAGGCGGATCTGGCGGCGGCGGAGGCTGCACGGGATGATGCCAGAACCAAGATGGAGACCCTGTTTTCTGCTGGTGAAGAATACGGCGAGAAAATGCGGGCCAAGGATGTGGAAGCGGAAGGTATTCGCGGGGAGACCGCCCGACTGGACGGCCTGCTGGCTGAACGGGAATCTGCCGTGGCCGTTCTGGAGACCACCATTGCCCACCAGCGGGAAACCATTGCCCTCGCTCAGCAGGAACTGGAGGAACGCAGTGACCGTGCTGCCGCACTGGAAGAACAGATTTCCGGTCAGGAGCAGCGGGTGGATGAGATCGACGCACGTTCCGCGGAACTGAATAAAGCGCTGGACGAGCTGCTGCGTCAGGCTGCAGAGGCTGCTGCCCAGGCGGGCGGCGCGCAGGCGGAAGTGGATGCGCTGCGCGGCAGAGAAGCACTGGCTGTGGCGGCCGCTGCCGATGCCAAAGCAGAGCTGTCTGCGGCTGCTGCGGAGCGGGAACAGGTATCTCAGCGCCGTGATGCGGTGGCACGGGAACTGGCTGCCGCAGAGGAGCAGCTTGCATCCGGTGAGAAGGATGCCAAGGCGAACCGCCGTGCACTGGAAGATGCACAGGATGAAGTGACTGCCGCATCCAACATCATCGCCGGCCACAACCTGCGTATGGAGGAGCGCCGCAAGAAGGCGGAGACCGCCTCCGAAAAGAGAATGAATCTGGCTATGGAGGTCAGTGCGCTGGATAATCAGATCCGGCTGTTGGAAAAGATGGCCAGAGATTATGAGGGCTTTAACCGGGCTGTCCGTTCCGTGATGCAGGCCAGTGGTGACCTGCGGGGCATCCATGGGCCGGTGGGCAACCTGATGAAGGTGGATAAACGCTATTCCCTTGCTGTGGAGATCGCACTGGGCGCAGGCTTGCAGAACATTATCGTGGATCGGGAAGAGGATGCCAAGGCGGCCATCGGCTATCTGAAAAAGCGGGATGGCGGACGTGCCACCTTCCTGCCCATGACTTCCATTCGCGGCGATGAGCTGAATGAACCCCGTCTGGCCGATGAATTCGGCTATGTGGGCATTGCGTCCAGTCTGGTGAAGTTTGACGAAAAGTATACGCAGGTTTTCCGGAATCTGCTGGGGCGTACCGTGATCGTGGAGGATCTGGACTGTGGTATCGCCATTGCCAGAAAGTACAACAATCGGTTCCGTATTGTCACGCTGGACGGTCAGGTCATTAACCGCGGCGGCGCCATGACCGGCGGCAGTGTCAGTCGGGATACCGGCGTGCTGAGCCGTGCCGCACAGCTGACAGAGGTACGCGCTTCCACAGTGAAAAAGCAGGAGCTGCTGGAAGCAGCAGTCCGCGACGAAGAGATTCTGAAGCGCGAGCTGACGGCTGCATCTTATGAGCTGGAGACTGCGGAAGCGCAGCGCCGCGAAGCGGAGAATGAGGTTCTGCGGTTGGAAGGTCGTAAGAATCATTACGATATCCTGCTGTCCGGACTTCGGGATGCATTGGAAAATCTGTCTGGGGAGCAGACTGCGCTGGAAGGCCGTCTGGAGGATATTGCGGTTCGTATCCGTGCTGCGGAGGAACGGGCTGCATCCTGCGAGGCGGAGGCTGCCGACTGCCGTGCACAGGCAGAGGAGAAGCTTTCCGGTCAGACTGAGCTGATGGCTCGCAGCGGCGTACTGGCAGAGGATACCTCTGTGCGGAAGGCTGAGCTGGCGGCGCTGGCCGCAGAACGGGAAACCATCCGGCAGAATATCGTCAGCCTGCATACGCTGCTGGAGCAGATCAGCGGTGACCGTGAAGAAAAGGCGCGTCAGGCAGAGCTTTGCCGCACGGGAATTGCTGCGGCTGAGGCTGAGATCGGCGAACACCGTATCGTGATGGAAAAGCTGCGGGCGGAGGGAGAGACGTTCCGCGCCCGACTGAATGCCATCAGCGAGGAAAAGCTGGCGCTGGAAGCGGAGCGTACCGCTGCTACCCGCGCCGGTCAGGAAATGAATGATACCCTGCTGAACCTGCAGAATTCCGCCGGACGGCTGGAGCAGAAGCTCAACGCATCGGTGATGGAGGAAAAGCAGATCCTGGATCGCCTGTGGGATTATTATGAGCTGAATCATTCCGACGCCCAGGCACAGCGCATTGAACTGGAGAGCGTGCCCAAGGCCAGCCGACGGATTGGTGAGCTGAAGCGTGCCATCAGTGCCCTGGGTACGCCCAACATCGGTGCCATCGAGGAGTATGAGCGCGTCAATACCCGCTATACCTACCTTTCCGAGCAGCGTGACGACGTGGAGCATGCCAAGGGTGAGCTGGAAGGTGTGATCGAAGAGATCACCCGCCAGATGACGGAAATCTTCTCCGTGCAGTTCAAGCTGCTGACGGAGAGCTTTGAGACCACTTTTACCGACTTGTTTGGCGGCGGCCATGCTACCCTGGAGCTGGAGGACGAGAAGGATATTCTGGGCTGCGGCATTGAGATCAAGGCACAGCCACCTGGAAAGACTCTGAAGACCATTTCGCTGCTTTCCGGCGGCGAGAAGGCGTTTGTGGCCATCGCACTGTACTTTGCCATTTTGAAAGTGCATCCCACACCGTTCTGTGTGATGGATGAGATCGAGGCGGCACTGGACGAGGCCAATGTGATTCGTTATGCCCGCTATATGCGCCGCCTGGCAGGGAAGACGCAGTTTATCGTCATCACACATCGCCGCGGCACCATGGAAGAATCGGATGTTCTCTACGGTATTACCATGCAGGAGCAGGGTGTGTCGAAGGTGCTGACCATTAACATGAATGATCTGGCGAAGGAACTGAAGATCAAATAATGCAGGAGAAATTACCATGAAAATGACTATGGAGCAAAAACGGAAAGCGGTTATCGGCGGTGTTGTCATCGGTGCCATTATGATCCTGCTGGGCAACGCGGTGATCAGCGTTGCCGGACTGGTTTTGGCATTTGCTGCGCTGAGCATGCAGTATGTGTGGTTCCGCTGCCCGCACTGTGGAATTTTCATTCAGCTGTGGCACTATAAAGAGGACGAAGAATGTCCTCAATGCGGTAAAAAACTGGGATAAAGGACGAATACTATGGGTTTTTTTGATAAACTGAAAAAAATCACGGCAAATATTTTCGGCGGCTTCACCGAGGCAGATGAGAGCTTTTTTGAAGAACTGGAAGAAACGCTGATCCTGGCAGATATGGGCGTGGAGACCTCATCGGAAGCGGTGGAGCAGCTTCGTACCCGTTGCCGAAAGGAGAAACTTCGTTCTCAGGAAGAGGTCCGGGAGGCACTGCGGGATATTCTGGCAGATATGATCACCGTGGACGATTCCGGCCTGAATATTCACACTACGCCCAGCGTGGTGCTGATTATCGGTGTCAACGGTGTGGGCAAGACCACCTCCATCGGCAAGCTGGGTCATCAACTGAAGGCACAGGGGAAGCGGGTGCTGTTCTGTGCCGGTGATACCTTCCGCGCCGCTGCTGCCGATCAGCTGCAGATCTGGGCAGAGCGGGCAGACTGTGAGCTGGTGCGCCAGAAGGAAGGTGCAGACCCAGGCGCGGTGCTGTTTGACGCACTGCAGGCTGCCAAAGCCCGCGGCGTGGATGTGGTGTTGTGCGATACTGCCGGTCGACTTCACAACAAGGCAAACCTGATGAACGAGTTGGGCAAGCTATCCAAGATCATTGACCGTGAATGCCCCGGCGCATCCCGTGAGACGCTGTTGGTGCTGGACGCCACCACCGGCCAGAACGGACTGATCCAGGCTCGTACCTTTAAGGAAACTGCCGGACTGACCGGCATTATCCTGACCAAGCTGGACGGCACGGCAAAGGGCGGCATTGTGGTGCCCATTGCCAGGGAGCTGGGCGTTCCTGTGAAATATGCCGGTGTGGGTGAGGGAATTGATGATTTGCGTCCCTTTAACGCCCGGGATTATGTGGAAGCGATCATCTGATGGCGAATAGGGAGGAATCATAGAATGGCTGAAAAATTTGTACTGGCCACCCATAATCCGGGTAAGCTGAAAGAGATGGCGCAAATTCTGGAGAAGTTCCATGTGGAAGTGGTGATGCCCGCCGATCTGGGATTGGATGTGGACGTAGAAGAAACCGGTACCACGTTTGCGGAGAATGCTATGCTGAAGGCCAGGGCTGTATGCGCGGCCTCCGGCTTGCCTGCCATTGCTGATGATTCCGGCCTGTGTGTGGACGCCCTGAACGGCGGCCCCGGTGTATACTCTGCCCGCTATGGCGGCGAGGGGCTGGACGATATCGGCCGCTATCGTTTGCTGCTGAACAGCCTGTGCGGAGCGACTACCCGTGCGGCGCACTTTGCCTGCGCCATAGCCTGCGCATTTCCCAACGGTGATGAGCTGACTGCGGAGGGGCGCTGCGACGGTGCCATTGCCTTCGCACCTATGGGAGAGGGCGGCTTTGGTTACGATCCGGTGTTCTTGGTGCCGGAAATGCGGAAAACCTTCGCACAGATGACGGCGGAGGAAAAAAGCAGCATTTCCCACCGTGGTCGTGCTATGGAAAAATTTGTAGAAAAACTGGAAACTTATCTGGTAAAATAAACGTCAATATTTAAAACTGTAAATGTCTGCTATTCGGCGGAGCGAAAGGAACTAACAAGACGATATGGAATTGACGAGCAAACAAAGAGCGCAGCTGCGTGGATTGGCCAATACCATGGATACGATCCTGCAGGTGGGTAAGGACGGTATCAATGAGAATCTGGTGAAGCAGCTGGACGATGCGCTGGAGGCGCGTGAGCTGGTTAAGTGCCGTGTGCTTGAAAATGCAATGCTGACGGCGCGGGAGGCCTGCCAGGAGCTGTGTGTTCTCACCCGCAGTGAGCCGGTGCAGGTTATCGGTACAAAGTTTGTGCTGTATCGTACCAGTCATACGATTCCCCGCGAGAAGCGTATCGAGCTGGTGACTGCAGGACAGAAAAAGACGGTCAAGGCCGTACCAAAGACTGCCAAGACGGGCACAAAGAGCAGCAAGCCTGCGGGAAAGTCTGCGGCCAGAAAGCCTGCTGCCCGCAAGAGCGGAAAAAAGTAACCGCAAAGAGGCAAAATCCCGGGTAAGATGCCCGAAATCAACATGGAGGAAACGCGTATGCGCATCGGTATTTACGGCGGAACCTTCAATCCGCCGCATTTGGGACACCTGACGGCGGCGGAATGTGTATTTCGTATGCTGAAACTGGACAAGCTGTTGCTGATCCCTGCGGGTTTGCCGCCGCATAAGTCTTTGCCAGAGGGCAGCCCCTCGGCGGAACAGCGGCTGGAAATGACCAGACTTGCCTGTGAGCAGCTGGGACTTGGCGAGCAGGCAGAGGTGCTGGATATTGAGCTGCACAGGGAAGGGAAAAGCTATACCTCCGATACGCTGACGGAAATCCATGAGCGCTGGCCAGATGCAGAGCTGTGGCTTCTGATGGGAACCGATATGTTTTTGACACTGCAGGCGTGGCATGAACCGGAAACCATTCTGAAGCTGGCCGGCATTGCTGCTTTTGGCAGAACAGAAGAAGATACTGAGGAACTGTTTTCCGTCCAGAGAGAGTATCTTTACCGGACCTATCCCGGAGCCAAAATTTTCACGCTGACCATTCCGGGCGTAGTGGAGGTTTCCTCCACGCAGCTGCGTGAGCGGCTGGTGAAGGGCGATGGATGCCATCTGCTGCCGCCTGCCGTATATGGCTACATCCTGCGAAACGGCCTGTACGGTACGAAGGCAGACATGAAGCAGCTGACGCTGTCTCAGCTGCGGCCGGTGGCGCTGAGTTACCTGAAAAACAAACGAATCCCCCATGTTCTGGGAACGGAGCAGGAGGCTGTTCGTCTGGCGCTGCATTACGGCGCCGATGTGAACAAGGCAAGGGTAGCAGCTTTGCTTCACGATTGCACGAAAAAGCTGGAGATGGATGACCAGCTGGCTTTGTGCAGGAAGTATGGCGTTTCTCTGGATGAACTGGAAAAGAAAGCTTTGAAGCTTCTTCACTCCAAGACCGGAGCGGAAATTGCCCGTGACGTCTTCGGAGTGGATGAGGAGATCTATCTGGCGATCAACTGGCATACCACCGGACGTGCCGGTATGACGCTTTTGGAAAAGATCATCTATATGGCAGATTACATTGAGCCTACCCGCGATTTTGACGGCGTGGATGAGCTGCGCAGAGTTACATATGAAGATCTGGATGCCGGGTTGGAAATGGGCCTTAGCATGACGGTGGAGGATATGCACCGAAGAGGCAATGTTGTCCATTCAGCAACTTTGGCAGCACTGGATGAATTGAGAGGAAAACGGCTGTGAGTGACGGTGTAAATAATATGGATCAGTCCGAAGTGAAACGACACCAAGCAGAAATGCTCGAGGTCGAGTTGACGGAAGCGGAACTGGCGGAAATTGCGATGACCGTGGCGGAATGGTCACAGGTTAAGCTGACGGAAGCGGAACTGACGGAGATTCAGCTGACAGAGATGGAGCCGGCAGGAACGGAGCTGCCGGAGACGAAACCAATAGAATCGGAACCGACGGAGCCGACAGAAGAAATGCCGGAAACGGTGCCTGCGGCAGCGGAACAGGCAGAAGCGGATCTGTTACAGGAGAAGCTCGCGGAGGAAGAACTGCCCGCAATAGAGGCGTCGGAGCTGGAACTGACGGAAGAAGAGTTGGCGGCACTGGAACTGACGGAGGAAGAGCTGCTGGAGCTGGAACTGACGGAGGAAGAACTGCCTGAGGATGAACAGCCGGAAGCGGAAGAGAAAAAACGATGGCGGCTGACAACCATTCAGAAGTGGCTTGCTGCGCTCTGTGTCGTTTTGGCGATCGCTGTTCTGGGTGTGGCTGGATATCGGTCGCTGTTCCAGGAACCGGAGATTCCAACGGTCGACAACAAGAAGCCTCCTGTGTTCGCGGTACCGGACGAAGACAGCTCCGAGGAACCGGTGGAGGAGATTGTATACGAAGGCCATGTGCCGAAAACCTATGGTGAGCGCAAGTCGGATAAGTATTATACGATTCTGATTTTGGGACGTGATACCGGCGGCGGCGGCAATACCGATACGATGCTGCTGGCCAGCTATGATGTTACCAATCAGAAGGCAACCGTGATGTCCGTTCCGCGTGATACCATGGTCAATGTCAGCTGGGACGGAAAGAAGATCAATTCCGTATACAACAGCTACGGAAAAGGCAATAAGGGCCTGCAGGCTGTCTATCGGGAGATTTCTCAGCTGGTGGGCTTTGAGCCTGACTATGAGGTCGTGGTGGAATGGGAAGCCGTGGGCGCCATGGTGGATGCCATAGGCGGCGTCTGGTTTGACGTTCCGTATACTATGGACTATCATGATCCTTATCAGAATCTGGTGATTGAGCAGGAAAAGGGCTATCGCCTGCTTAGCGGCGAGGATGCCATGCAGGTGATTCGCTGGCGCAAAAACGATCCGGAAAGTCCCCATGGCTACCATGGCGGTATCGGCGATTCCGGCCGTATGAAGATGCAGCAGAGCTTCCTGAAGGCTGTGATTGTGCAGATGCTGAAGGCGGAGAATGTGGCTCGAATCAGAGATATTGCCAAAGTATTTGAGGACAATGTACAGACCAGCCTGTCTTTTTCCAATATCCTGTGGTTTGGCCTGCAGGCTGTTCAGGGCGGATTGAGCGTGGAGGATGTATCTTTCGTCACTATGCCGTATTCCTATGCTGACGTATACAGCCGGAATCTCACGGAACGGCTGGGAACATACTCTACTTTGGCATATGTAGTGCCTAAAGCGGAGGAGCTTCTGCAGTTGGTGAATGAATCGCTGAATCCTTATAAAGAAGCATTTACGCTGGAGGATCTGGACATCATGTATGTCAATCCGGACGGCAGCATTGGCTCTACATCCGGTCAGGTTGCGGATAAAGAAGCGGCTCTTCCGCCGCCTAAGGCTCCGGAATCTGAAAAGAGCGGGACGACCCCTGGGACGTAATTCGGTATTCCGTAGGCTTCTGACGGCATACTGACTGAGAAAACGGATGAAAATCATGTGACAGAAGAAGCAGAGTCTGCTGTATAACCAGATACAACTGCCGGTGGCATCACCTGAAACCGGCGTTCAACGACAGAAAGGATGAATCAATATGACACCGAAGGAAATGGCGCTGGCTGCCGCAAAGGCACTGGACGAGAAGAAGGGAATTGGCGTCTCTGCCATCAAGGTCACGGATCTGACCAGCCTGGCGGACTACTTTGTTTTTGCCACCGGTAATTCCAATACGCAGATCAATGCCCTGTGTGGCTCTGTGGAGAAAGCGCTGGATGAGCAGGGCGTGCATGTTCTGCGTCGCGAGGGTTACCGTGATGGAACCTGGGTGCTGCTGGATTACGGCGATATCGTGGTGCATGTATTCAATGCCGAGGCCAGAGAGTTCTATTCTCTGGAGCGTCTGTGGAGTGACGGTGTTCCCGTTGACCTCAGCGGTGTGCTGACTGAGGATTGAGAAGCGGGAAAACCGCAGATGAGACTTGACAAAACCGTCGATTGCCCATAGAATAGTATGCGTTCAGCAACGATGATGGGAAAAACGCGGGAGTCTTCCGCCCTCAGAGAGCCGGCGGCGGTGCAAGCCGGTGGGGAAGTCCTGTGATACTGGTCCCGGAGTTTTTCGCCTGAGGTTTTCTACTTAGGGCGAAACGGTTCAGCCCCGTTACAGGCACGGTCCCATGGACCACTGAGGGTCATTCGGCAACGGATGACCGAATCAGGGTGGTAACGCGTATTCCAACGCCCCTGAGCCATTGGCTCAGGGGCGTTTTTTACAGGGAAATACTTTCATAGAAATGAAGGAGAAGCATAATGAAGTACGATTTTACAGCCATTGAAAAGAAGTGGCAGGACAAGTGGCTGGAGGCAAAGCCTTACGCTGCTGTCACGGGTGACAAGAAGGAGAAGTTTTTCGGCCTGATCGAATTCCCGTATCCTTCTGCACAGGGACTGCATGTGGGCCATGCCCGTCCGTTTACTGCCATGGACATCATCTGCCGCAAGAAGCGGATGCAGGGTTATAATGTTCTGTTCCCCATGGGTTATGACGCTTTCGGTCTGCCCACGGAGAACTTCGCCATTAAGAATAAGATCCATCCTGCCAAGGTCACCCATGACAACGTGGCAAACTTCCGACGTCAGCTGCAGGCGCTGGGCTATTCCTTTGACTGGGACAGAGAGGTGAATACCACCGATCCCAGCTACTATAAATGGACTCAGTGGATATTCCTGCAGCTGTTTAAGAAAGGACTGGCTTACAAGGCATCCATGCCGGTCAACTGGTGTACCAGCTGCAAGATCGTTCTGGCCAACGAAGAAGTGGTGGACGGTGGCTGTGAGCGCTGCGGCGGTGAAGTTATCCGTAAGGAGAAGAGCCAGTGGATGCTGGCCATCACCAAGTATGCAGACCGGTTGATCGACGATCTGGACGATGTGGATTATATCAACCGCGTGAAGATCCAGCAGCGCAACTGGATTGGCCGCAGCGAAGGTACGGAATTGGACTTCGGCACTACTGCCGGCGATACTATGACCGTCTACACCACACGCTGCGATACCCTGTTCGGTGTTACCTATATGGTGCTTTCTCCCGAACATCCGTATCTGGAGAAATGGAAGGACAAGCTGGCCAACTGGGAGGCTGTGGCTGCTTACCGCGAGGAGGCTGCCCGCAAGTCCGACTTTGAGCGCAGCGAGCTGAGCAAGGATAAGACCGGCGTCCGCCTGGAGGGTGTTACCGCCATCAATCCCGCCACCAAGGAAGAGATCCCCATCTTCGTTTCCGACTATGTGCTGATGAGCTATGGTACCGGCGCTGTCATGGGCGTGCCCGGCCATGATCAGCGCGACTGGGAGTTTGCCACCAAGTTCGGCCTGCCCATCATCGAGGTGGTTCAGGGCGGCGATATCACCAAGGAAGCATTTACCCTGAAGGATGATACCGGCATCATGGTCAACTCCGGCCTGCTGAACGGGCTCACTGTCCGGGAAGCCATCCCCACCATGAAGAAATGGGTGGAGGAGCAGGGCATTGGCCATCCCAAGACCAACTACAAGCTGCGCGACTGGGTGTTCTCCCGTCAGCGTTACTGGGGTGAACCCATTCCTCTGGTGAACTGTGAGAAGTGCGGCTGGGTGGCTCTGCCTGAGGAGCAGCTGCCTCTGCTGCTGCCTGAGGTGGACAGCTATGAAGTTACTGATACCGGTGAGTCTCCCCTGAGCAAGATGACCGACTGGGTCAACACCACCTGCCCCTGCTGCGGCGGCCCTGCCCAGCGTGAGACGGATACCATGCCTCAGTGGGCCGGTTCCAGCTGGTATTTCCTGCGCTATATGGATGCTCACAATGATAAGGAACTGGTCAGCAAAGAAGCAGAGCAGTATTGGGGTCCCGTGGATTGGTACAACGGCGGCATGGAACACACCACCCTGCATCTGCTGTACAGCCGTTTCTGGCACAAGTTCCTGTATGATATCGGCGTGGTCTCCACCAAGGAGCCCTATGCCAAGCGTACCAGCCACGGCATGATTCTGGGTGAGGGCGGCATCAAGATGTCCAAGTCCCGGGGCAACGTGGTCAATCCCACCGATGTCATTGCGGAGTACGGCGCAGACACCATGCGTCTGTATATCATGTTCGTCGGCGATTTCGAGCAGGCTGCCATCTGGTCCACCGAGGCCGTTAAGGGCTCCAAGCGCTTCCTGGATCGTGTCTGGAATCTGGCGGAGAGCGCTTCCGACAGCTATGAGGTTACCGCTGCCAACGAGCCCATCCTCCACAAGACCATCAAGAAGGTCACGGATGATGTGGATACCCTGAAGATGAATACGGCCATTGCCGCCATGATGACTGCTGTTAACGAAATGGCTGCCAACGGCGTCAGCCGCGGTGATATGAAGATCCTGCTGCAGCTGCTCAGCCCCTTCACTCCTCATATTTCTGAGGAACTGTGGGAGATGCTTGGCTGGGCAGAGAAGGAAGGCATGATGTGCTGCCAGAGCGGCTGGCCTGTCTATGACGCTGCCAAGACTGTGGCTGCTACCGTGGATATGGCCATTCAGGTCAACGGCAAGCTGAAGGGGGCTGTTACGGTTCCCACCAACAGCGAGGAGGCTGCCGTTGTGGCTGCCGCCATGGAGGTGGAGAAAGTCCAGAAGGCTGTAGAGGGCATGAAGGTGGTCAAGACCATTTTCGTGAAGAACCGCCTGGTCAATCTCATTGTCAAGCCTCAGTAATATTCCTGTATGAAGGAATGAACAGGAATTCGGGAGATAATTTGCGGAAAAACCCGGTATTTTATAAAAAATTCCTTGACATTCCATAAGATCGTCCGTATAATAGCGTTGTTGACGCCATAATTATATGGCCCTTAAGTATCCTGGATTTAGCCGGATACCTCGGAGGGAGGGAAATATAGATGTCTGAGATCCATGTCAAAGAGGGCGAGTCTATCGACAGCGCTCTGAAGCGTTTCAAGCGCAGCTGCGCCAAGGCTGGCGTGATTGCCGAGGTTCGCAAGCGTGAGCATTATGAGAGCCCCAGCGTTAAGCGCCGCAAGAAGTCTGAGGCTGCTCGCAAGAACAAGAATAAGCGTTTCTATTAAGAAACACCAGTGCCGCACCTTTGGTGCGGCACTTTTTCTTTTTTATCTGCGGCATGTCAGGCGGAGAACAGCTGTCCTATCAGATCACTGACTTCCGGATACATGACCAGTGCCGTACGATATCCCATGGTCTGTGCCAGTTTCATTTTCTGCTGCATCGTTTCTGCGTCATCATAAAGAACGAAGTGTGCCTGACTCCCCTGCATATAGGTGAAGTATCGGGAACATAGCTCCGGGGAGAAGAACACCGATGGGCCAAGACGTTTTCGCAGGGAAGTCAGCTCATCCAATGACAGAGGCTTGCCCTCACCAGAAGGGGCAGGCAGCGTAAAATCCATCATCAGGCGTTGGAGATCCAGCGACGCGCCGGGGTATCGCCGGATGGCTTCCTGCAGATATTGCGTGAGATTTCCACCGGAAACGGCGGTGTTGATCAGTACGGATGCGCCGGGAATAGACCACCCTTCCGGGACAAGCAGCTGAAAGCTTTTACTACTTCGATTGGCAAGCGCACGGAGCAGGGCAATGCGGTCTTTGGTGGGCGGCAGCTCAAAATCTGCCACAACACCGGAATAACCGCGCTGTGCACATTCCCGCAGAATGGCTGTCACCAGCTGCTCTGGATTCGGTATAAACGGCGCGTCCTGGTCACTGAGAGAGAGGAGTCCACCGCGTATACTTGCGCTCAGCTCCTGGCGCAGCAGCATGCCCTTTCCGATGCGGTATGCCACATGGGCCAGACGTCGGGTTCGACGGCAGACCTCCTGTTCTTCCGTTGGCGTCACTGCAAGATAGAGCTGCATACAGATGAACCCCCTTGTAGAATCTGTACGGAACTGGTATACTCAATATATTATAATAGTTGGGAAAACTGATCCTGACATTACTCTATGAAAATGAGGAATTGTTTATGCCCTTTTCACTGGTTCCTGATGTGGTTTTGGATCGTTATGTACAACTGACACCTGCGTGGCTGAGAGAGCGCGGAATCACTCTGCTGCTCAGCGATCTGGACTATACGCTGGCACCGAAATCTGTCCGTCGTCCGGACAATGTGCTGAAGGCCTGGATTGCCGCGCTGCAGGCAGAGGGAATCACTATGATGATCATCTCCAATAACCGTTCTCCCGAACGTGTGGAGGAATATTGTGCGGAACTGGGCATATCCTATCAGGGACATGCAGGAAAACCCAGCCCGAGAGGACTTCTGGCGGCTATGGAAATGGTCGGCGTTGGCAGGGAACACACGGCCATGCTGGGTGACAAGCTCCTGACCGATGTGCTGGCGGCAAATCGTGCCGGGGTTCTGGCGCTGATGGTAGAACCAATGGGAGGTGCTGTGACCGGTTGGCAGAAGGTGCTGCACACACTGCAAAGACCGTTTAAAACGCTCTCGCCTGAGGATTTACGGAAAGAAGTTTGAAAAAAACAAGGAACTATTGGAAAACTACTTGAAATGCTTTGCAATATACGGTAAAATATCAACGGTAATTTTACTAGATATAGAGAAAATGTCCTCCTGCGGGTCGTTTTCTCGTAGATTTGTGAGGAGGAATAAGCTATGCCTACTGTTGTTGCCGGCGATTTTCGCAAGGGTGTCATTTTTGA
The DNA here is from genome assembly GCA_015067995.1 of Oscillospiraceae bacterium. Taxonomy (GTDB): domain Bacteria; phylum Bacillota; class Clostridia; order Oscillospirales; family Oscillospiraceae; genus Oscillibacter. The sequence goes on along the minus strand of SVLJ01000004.1, from coordinate 133,562 downwards.
GATGGACGGTAAGCCCATGGTGGTCGTGGACTTCCAGCACGTCAAGCCCGGTAAGGGTGCCGCATTCGTGCGTACCAAGTACAGAAACGTGATGACCGGTGCTGTTCGTGAAGAGGCTTTTAACCCCACCGCCAAGTTCGAGCAGGGCGCTGTGGAGCGCCGCGATGCTGAGTACAGCTACACCGATGGTGATCTGTACTACTTCATGGATCCCGAGACCTATGACATGGTTCCCCTGAACGCTGATGTTTTGGGTGATGCATTCAAGTTCGTCAAGGAAAACACCATGTGCAAGCTGCTCAGCTACAAGGGCAGTGTGTTTACTGTGGAAGCTCCCAACTTCGTTGACCTGCTGGTCACCGATGCTGAGCCCGGTGTCAAGGGTGACACCGCCACCAACGTCACCAAGGCTGCTACGCTGGAGACCGGCGCTGTGGTGCAGGTGCCCCTGTTCATCAATGAGGGTGAGAAAATCCAGATCGATACCCGTACCGGCGAATATATTGGCCGCGTTAAGGAGTAATCAAGACATACGGAGGGGGGATGGCAATCCCCCCTCTCAATCAAAGAAGCTGTTTCACAACAGAAAGGAGTTATTACCATGGGAATTACTGAGAAGGTTGCATATCTGAAAGGTCTGGCTGATGGCCTGAATCTGGATAAGGACAGCAAGGAAGGCAAGCTGTTTGCCGCTATTATCGATGTGCTGGACGACATGGCTCTGGAGATCGAGGATATGCAGGAGCTGCAGATGGAGCTGAGCGAGGGTCTGGACGCCGTCAGCGACGATCTGGAGGATATCGAGGACATCGTCTACGAAGAGTGGGAAGAGGACGATGATGATTATGAGGACGAGGAAGACGAGGAGGAAGAGAGCGAGGATTGCTACGCCACTACCTGCCCTACCTGTGAGGAGGAAATCTTCTTCGACGAGAGCATCCTGGAAGAGGGCGAAGTCATCTGCCCCAACTGCGGTGAGCGCCTGGAGTTCGATTTGGAGAGCATTCAGGAAGAGATCGTGGAGATCAAGCCTGAGGACTGATCCGTCAACGGAGTTGATATGAAAAAAGAATCCCTTCCGCACATGGCGGAGGGGATTCTTCTGTATCTGTATCCAGGCAAGTGAACTAACTTTACAGAGACTTGTCCATGCCTTTCAGAGAGCAAAGAGCTGCACCAATGGCAGTGGCGAAGGTAGCATTTTCCGGGATGATATAGTGGATGCCGTAGAGCTGTTCGAAAAGTCGGAAATTGGGTTCAGCCTGATCCAGTGTGGTGACAGAACCGGTGAGGATCACAGTGCTTGCCTGACAGCTCTGGCATGCCAGAACGGTCATGGTACCGATGGCCTGCAGCACCAGATTGACGGCACCTGCAGCCAGATCGGCAGGGGAGGCGTCCTCGGCCAGCTTGCCAAAATTGGAGGCGGTCATATCGGGATGCAGGGTGCTGGCAGGGTCGGGAGCAATGTCGCGGATGGTCAGGTCAACCTGATGGAGGTCACCGTCCAGTGCCAGCTTTTTAATCTGGCCGAAACGCTCCATGCCTACCATCTTTTTACACAGGCCTCCCAGAGTGCCGCCGCCGATACCACTTCCACATAGATGGCGGACATGGCCGCTGACATCCGCATAGAGGAAAGCAGTGCCGGTGCCCATGGATACTACCAGACCGGATTCCTGCCCGGAAAGGGCCAGTGCGCCCATGGCAGTGGCATTGAACTCGTCTGCCTTGCGGGTGGGAACGCCGTAGATGTCCTGCTTCACAAAGTCGGCGCCGACACCGGTGAGCACGATGCGCCGGATATCCTCAAGCGCAAGCTTGTTCTCTGTCATGTAGCGGCCCAGTGCGCCAAACAGGGATGTGACCTGATCGCCGGCCCGGACGCGCAGCATGGAAAGGGGAGAGCCGTCCTCCTGCAGACCGACGATTTTTGTGGTGGAGCCACCGATATCGATTCCAAGAATCATGGAAAGACCTCCTGATGTGGAATGAACGCAAAATAATTCGACGGGGGAATTCTATGCTCATCATAGGGGAATGGTTTGGAAAAGTCAACCGAAACCGCAGGTGAATCAAGGAAAGAAAACGAGATTTGACGAGATTTTTCTGGAATGATTTGACAAATAGCTGCAAAAGCGATTGCTTTTACAGGGAACTTAGCCTATAATCAGTACATTACAGGCGCTGTGCGCCGAGATATTGGGAGAGCGAAAATGACTGGTCATAAACTGAATCTGTCTATGCTGTGTGACTTTTATGAGTTCACCATGGCCAACGGCTATATGAAGGCGGGTTATAAGGACCGCATTGTCTATTTCGATGTGTTTTTCCGTGACGTTCCCGACAAGGGCGGTTTCGCCATTGCCGCCGGGCTGGATCAGCTGATCGATTATATTCTGGATCTGCATTTTACCGATGAGGACATTGAGTATCTGCGGGGAAAGGAATTGTTTGACGAAGATTTCCTGGAATATCTGCGTAACTTCCATTTCACCGGCGACATCTGGGCAATTCCCGAAGGCACACCTATTTTCCCCCGTGAGCCGGTGCTGACGGTGCGTGCGCCTGCTATGGAAGCGCAGCTCATCGAGACCTATACGCTGCTGGCCATTAATCACCAGAGCCTGATTGCCACCAAAGCCAGCCGCATTGTGCGTGCGGCTCAGGGGCGTGCGGTGCTGGAGTTTGGTTCCCGCCGTGCGCAGGGCGCTGACGGTGCAGTGCTGGGTGCCCGTGCTGCGTATATCGGCGGCTGCAAGGGTACAGCCTGTACCATTTCCGAGGAACTGTTCGGTGTTCCCGCCACCGGTACCATGGCGCATGCCTGGGTGCAGATGTTTGACACGGAGTATGAGGCATTCCGTACCTATTGCGAGACATATCCCCATAATGCTACGCTGCTGGTGGATACCTACAATACCCTGAAGTCCGGTGTGCCCAATGCCATCCGCGCATTCAACGAGGCGCTGCGTCCTCTGGGCATTACCCAATGCGGTATCCGTCTGGATTCCGGTGATATGGCATACCTTACCCGCAAAGCCCGTAAGATGCTGGATGATGCCGGCTGGCCGGAGTGCAAGATCTCCATTTCCAACTCTCTGGATGAGTACATCATTCAGGATCTGATGCTGCAGAACGCAGATATTGACGCCTTCGGTGTGGGCGAGCGGATGATCACCGCCCGCAGTGAGCCGGTATTCGGCGGCGTGTACAAACTGACTGCAGTGGAGGATCAGGAGGGCAAAATCGTCCCGAAGATCAAGGTCAGTGAGAATGTGGACAAGATAACCAATCCGCACTTCAAGAAGATCTACCGTCTCTACGATAACGAGACCGGCAAGGCTCTGGCGGACTACCTGTGTGTCCATGACGAGGTGGTGGACGATTCCAAACCGTTGGAGATCTTTGATGCCCGTGCTACCTGGAAACGGAAAGAACTCACCAACTATACGGCCCGCAACCTGCAGGAGCCCGTTTTTGAGAAGGGTAAGCTGGTTTATAAGCGTCCCACGCTGCAGGAGATCCAGGATTACTGCAAGGCACAGCTGGATACCCTCTGGGAGGAAGTCAAACGCTTCGATAATCCCCATACCTACTATGTGGACCTCTCTCATAACCTCTGGGAGCTGAAGCAGCGCCTTCTGCGGGAAAATATGTGATGATAACGATTCGCCCTGCCGAAAGGCAGAGCGAATCGTTTATCGTACGCAGCATACATAAAAAAGGAAAAGTTTTCAGGAAATACGGCAAATTCCGATATCTGTTTCCTTGACGGAACAGGCACTTTCTTGGTATAGTGTATAAGGTATGCATTATACATATCATGACATTGTAATACATTGTAATTCGTGCAAAGGAGTGTCTTCTGCTATGTACAAACTGACCCATGAGAAACATCAGGCCAAGTATATTGGTCAGGATATGATGGAGTTTCTGGCAAATGCCAAGTTTGAGGATCTGCCTGCTGAAGTCGTTACCCGCGCCAAGCATGTGGTAGTGGACGGCATCGCTGTGATGCTGGCCGGACGCAAGACCCGTGAGATGTTTGACATTACTTGGGATCATATGGCTCCTGTCGGTGATGTGACTCCAGTGGGCTGCAACTTCAAGACCACTGCCGCTATGGCCGCGTTCCTGAATGCCGCTCACGCCCAGACCCATGACTATAACGATGGTCTCAACAACTCCGGTATGCTGGGTGGCGCTTATCACCCCGGCCGTACCGTCGTTTCCACCGCTCTGGCTGTGGGTCAGAAGGTACATGCCTCCGGCAAGGATATCCTGCTGGCAGTGGTTCTGGGCATCGAGGCTGCTGCCCGTATGCGCAATCCCTCTCACGATTCCACCGTGGCAGATATCTATTCCTCTGCCGTTGTTGCAGCCAAGCTGATGGGCGCCAATGCAAAGCAGATCTTCTCTGCCTGTACTCTGGCCGGCCATCTCAGCGTGGGTCTGAAGTCCAAGAGCACGGGCTATGTCAGCCCCGCTACCGACGGAAAGGCTGCCGGTAGTACCGCCAACGTCATCAAGTACGCCTATCTGAACCGTACCGGCGTGGAAGCTGCCGAGTTTGCCATGCTGGGTTATGAGGGCCCCGGACTCAACGACAACAACGCCATTGCCAGCCGTTACTATACCTGCGGTCTGGGTAAGGAGTACCAGTGCATGGATATGTACTTCAAACCCTGGCCCTGCTGCCGCAAGACTCATGGTGCCATCGCCGCTGCGCTGGCTCTGCGTGAAGAGCACGGCGTGAAGGCTGAGGATATTGAGGCCATCCGTATTTTCCAGCAGACAACCGGCATGTATGTCAATACGCCTATCAATGCCGAGATGGATATCAACTTCGGTGGTCAGTTCTCCCTGCAGTACACCGTTTCCTGCGTCTTCCTGGATGGCAACGTGGAGCTGCGTCACTATCGCTGGCCTGACCGCAAGGCACCCCAGAAGTATGTGGACTTTGCCAAGAAGATCAAGGTTCTGCCCGATAACGGTCTGGACGGCTACAATGCCATCTCTCCCAACCACGGCATTGTGGAAGTGGATCTGAAGAGTGGCGAGACCTTGTCCATGTACTGCCAGTATCCTCTGGGTTCTGAACCCAACGGCATGACCGAGGAGCAGCGTATTGCCAAGCTGCGCACCTGTGCCGAGGATATGACCGAGGCTCAGAAGGACGAGATGGTCAACTGGATCATGAATCTGGATCAGATTGCTGCCCTGTAAACAAGTTTGATTTTTGCAATGTTCCGGAGAGTCGCGCTATGCGATTCTCCGGAACATTTCTTGTGGGGCAGATGCCCTTGCAGAGAGGTTTTTCCTGTGTTATAATGATTCAAAAGTGATCGTTTTCTGCGTTTTTTGCAGATTCCGGACAAAATACGCAAAGATGCAGGTATAGCTTTGTCACGAAGTGTCATATATAAAAAGAGAAGTCCTGCGGCAGTTATGCTGCGGCAGGAGAAGGAGGCGAACATGCGCAAACCAAGTCCGGAACGGATTGAGCGAAGAATCTCGGCGGCTGCCAGCGTTGCTATGTGCGTACTGGTGGTTTGTATCCAGATCGCGTTTTCCATTCTGCTGACCCGGTTTCTGCACGAGTACTACAGCTTTATTTACGGTACTTTGCAGATGATTGCGGTGGTGATCGCCGTCTGGATCTATACCCGTCACGGCAGCCCTTCCTATAAACTCAGCTGGATGTGTCTGTTGCTGCTGCTGCCGGTATCAGGTATGATCCTGTTTGTCCTGTGGGGCGGTACTCAGCAGGCCAAGACGTTGAGCTTGCGCAAGGTTCCGCCGCCTGCGGAAAAGGAGTCTTCCCGTCGTGCCAGCACAGAGAATCTGGCACGGCTGAATCGCTGGAATCCCGCATGGGGACGCCTTGCTACCTATCTGCAAAAGCGGGGTTTTTTGGTCTACAAGGGCACGCGGGTGCATTATATGGGCGATGGCGCGGAGTTTCTGGACGAGCTTATCGCCCGCATGGAGAAGGCGGAAACGTATATCTTCCTGGAGTACTATATTCTTGCCGAGGGTGAGATCTGGAACCGGATTTTTGATGTCCTGCGCCGCAGGGTGGAGCAGGGAGTGGAGGTTCGCATCATTTTTGATGATTTCGGAAATCTGACCCGCCTCTCTGATGAGACTTTGCAGAAAATACAGGATGCAGGCATCGAAGTGGAAGTGTTCAATCCTGTCCATCGCTATGTCAATCGCATCTATTTCAATTTCCGGGATCACCGGAAGATCGCGGTGATCGATGGCTACTGGGCCTATACCGGTGGAATCAATATCGGTGACGAGTATGCCAATATTGTGAACCGCTACGGCCATTGGAAGGATTCCGGTGTGCGGATCGAAGGTGCGGCAGCCTGGGGTTTTGCGGCACAGTTTATCCAGATGTGGAAAATGATGGGGCGCACCATGCCCAATGAGGATGATTATTATCGTCCGCAGATGGAGTGCGAGGGGGAGGGCTGGTGTCAGCCATTTACCGACGGTCCTGTGAGCAATCCGGATCATCCCATTGAAGAAGTATATCTGCAGATGATCTCCTCCGCAAATCATATGGTATATATCACAACGCCGTACTATGCGGTGGAGGATGCTATGCAGAAGGCACTGTGTATTGCGGCCGACGCCGGCGTGGATGTCCGTTTGATGATCCCTGCGGTGCCGGATCATAAATTCACCTATATGGTAGCAGAGACTTACTGGGGACAGCTGCTGTCCCATGGTGTGAAGATCTACAAATATACGCCTGGTTTCCTGCACGCCAAGAGTGTGATGGTGGACAGGGAAGTGGCTCTGGTGGGCAGTACCAACATGGATTACAGGACCTTCCACCTGCATTATGAGGGGGCTGCCCTGATGTACAATTCTCCGGTGGTGGAAGAGCTGCTGGAGGACATGGACTGCATTATGCAGCAGAGCCACATCTACACACTGGAGGAGTGGAACAAACGCTCCTGGCTGCGCCGGGGGTTTGCCTCTGTGCTGAAGCTGTTTGCCATTTGGCTGTGATTCTATCCTGAAGAAACGGGAGATTGACCGTGGCACGAGAATTGACTCCCTGCGCTATTGCCGAGCGCAGTCTTATCAAAACCTATCGCAAGACACTGTGGAATCCCTTCGTTGCGGCTGTGAAACGCTACGAGTTGATTGCGCCGGGAGACAAAATCGCCGTTTGTATTTCCGGCGGCAAGGATTCCATTGTGCTGGCCAAACTGATGCAGGAACTGCAGCGTCACACTGACCATCCTTTTGATTTGGTGTTTCTGGTAATGGATCCCGGCTACAATCCGGCGAATCGGCAGTTGATCGAGGAAAATGCCAGGCGGCTGGAGATCCCAATTACAGTTTTTGAGAGTAATATCTTTGAAGTGACCACTGTAGTGGACAGAAACCCCTGCTATCTGTGTGCCAAGATGCGCCGTGGCTTCCTGTACAGCAAGGCACAGGAACTGGGATGCAATAAAATCGCCTTGGGACACCATATGTCGGATGTGATAGAAACGACACTGCTGGGGCTGTTTTACGGTGCTCAGATGCAGTCTATGCCGCCGAAACTCCACAGTAAGAATTTCCCGGGGATGGAACTGATCCGACCTCTTTACTGTGTGCATGAGGATGCCATCATCAACTGGCGCAATTATAATGACCTGCGCTTTCTCCAGTGTGCCTGCCGCTTTACCGAGGCGCGTGACGCAGCAGAGGATGGCGTGGGAGACAGCAAGCGACAGGAAATGAAGAAACTGCTGTGGGAACTGAAAAAAACCAATCCTAACATTGAGAAAAGCATCTTTGCCGCCATCCACGACGCCCAGATCGATACACTGGCAGGCTGTAAGTTCAACGGCCGCCGTTATGCCCTGACAGATTATTATCATCAGTTGGGCGGAGAGACGGGAGCAACTGAGGTGTGAGGAAAAACTCTTGAAAAACAGTAAGTTTTTTTGAAAAAGAGTATTGACATTTCTGCTTGTTTCTGTATAATAATATCTGTTCGTTACGAACGAATGGATATAGCGGGTTTGTGTAATGGTAGCACAGCAGACTCTGACTCTGTATGTGAGGGTTCGAATCCTTCACCCGCTGCCAAAGACCTGAGGCGTTGCCTCAGGTCTTTTTTTGTGCTACGATGGAAAAAATGCTTTGGAGGCGGTTATGTTTAGAGAATTGATCAGAAAGAATAAAGCGCTTCCGCAAGAGGAATGCGTAAGAATCCTCAAAGAAGAGACGCGGGGCGTTTTGTCCGTTTTGGGAGATGATGATTATCCTTATGGTATGCCCATGAATCATTGGTACAACGAAGAAGACGGAAGAATCTATTTCCATTGCGGAAATGTTGGACATCGTTTAGATGCGTTGAAAGAGCATAACAAAGTCTCTTTTTGCACATATGACCGCGGCATCCGGCAGGAAGGAGAGTGGGCCTGGCAGGTGAAGAGCGTTATTGTTTTCGGTAAGATCGAGATCATAGATGACATATCGCTGATCACAGAGATCACCACGAAGCTAAGCCGCAAATTTACACAGGACGAAACGTATATTCGGGAAGAAATCAGACAGGCAGCACACAGGACACTTTTGCTGCAGCTTATACCGGAGCACATCTGCGGTAAGCTGGTGACAGAAGCGTAATTCAAGCAGGCAGATGAATCCGAGCGCGGGATTCACCTGCCTGTTATTTTGCTTTAGTACGGTTTATTGTACATATTTTGAAGTATTGTAAACGCAGATAATAAAATAACAGGAGGAACTGCAAATGAATACATGGACGCTGATGCTGATGATTCTTGGAATGATTACCTGCGCTTTACAGCTGTTTCGGTTGATCGATTTCATTGAGGGGAAGAACAGACAATAGAATGTTCGCAAAAGTTTCTGCAAATTTTGTTCTTTTCCGCTTTAAAGTGTATTTACAAAACGAAATAACGTGCTATAATGTTGCTGTGCTTTAGAGGTTAAAAGCTTTAAAGCGTTAAAATGTACGTAGTGTGTCTACAGTGAGAAATCAGGAGGAAACTGCTATGAATGCAACAGGAAGCAGCAAGAACGTAAACCCGGCAGCAGCCATGCTGTCACTGGCGGCGATTGTTATTACCATCGTCCTCGGCCTGAAGCTGGGGTGGGGCGCACAGATGTCCGTGTTTGTTGCGGCCATCGTGTCTGTTGTAGCTGCCCTGCTGATGGGAGCCAAGTGGGATGAGATTCAGAAGGCCGGCATGGAGAATATTTCCAACTACGGCATGGCCTTTGTCATTCTGACCATGGTTGGTGTTTTGATCGGTGTTTGGCTGATTGGCGGTACGCTGCCTTCTCTGATTTACTATGGTCTGGATGTGATCTCTCCCAAGGCGATTGTACCCCTGACCTTTATTCTGTGCGCGGTGACCTCCGTGTGTACCGGTACGTCTTTCGGTTGTATTGCCACCATGGGTCTGGCGCTGTATGGTGTTGGTATCAATCTGGGCATTCCCGCAGGCGTTATTGCCGGTGCTGTGGTTTCAGGTGCGTACTTTGGTGACAAGATGTCTCCCATGTCCGACACTACCAACCTGGCTCCTGCCATGGCGGAGACAGATCTGTATTCCCATATTGGTTCCATGCTGTATACCACACTGCCTGCCACGCTGGTGTGTGCTGTGCTCTACTACATGATTGGTGCCGGGTATGCGCAGGATGCCTATGATGCTTCTGCTGTGCAGCTGATGCAGGAGACTCTGGCAGCCAATTTCAACATTCAGGTGATCACGCTGATCCCGCTGGTGATGATTCTGGTGCTGGCCATTCTGAAGGTTCCTTCCATCATGGCCATGGGTATTACCGCTGTGGTCAGCATCGCTCTGGCCGTTGCCACACAGGGCGCACAAATGTCCGCAATCATGTCTACCGCGCTCAACGGCTATGTTTCCAATACCGGTGTTGCCATGGTGGATACCATTTTGACCCGCGGCGGCATCAAGTCTATGGCCGGTACATTTGCTCTGCTGCTGTTTGCCGGTTTCATGGCCGGCCCCATGACTGCAGCCGGTATTCTGGATGCCTTTGTTTCCATTCTCACCAAGGTTGTCAAGTCCGCGAAGAGTCTTGTGGTTTCCACGCTGGTATTCGGCTGGGGCATTATTCTGCTCACTGGCAACCAGATGATGGGTATCATCATTCCCGGCAAGGCTATGGGCAACATGTATGACGAGCTGGACGTTCACCGCAAGGTGCTTTCCCGTTCTCTGGAGGACTCTGCCACTATCTTTGCTGCGGTGGTTCCCTGGTCCACTGCTTCTGCTTATATCATGGGTGTGCTGGGCGTAGACACCAGTTATATTCCCTATGCGCTGTTGTGCTTCATCGTTCCCGTGTTCTCGGTGATCTGCGCATTTACCGGCTTTGGAATCTGGAATTCCAAGGGTGAAAAAAAGTGGGGTAAAGGAAAGAAGTAATCATGACATATCGTTTTCCTGAAAAATTACAGCGAACTTCCAGAAATCTGATTCTGGAGGTTGTTGAGAGAGGTCGGAGTATTCCTGGATTCATCTCATTTGCAATGGGGAACCCTGCCATGGAAACCATTCCTGTGGAATTGATGCGTGAGTGTGTACAGGAAGCGTTTGCAGACGATCCGATGGCTGTCCTGCAGTATGGCCCTATGGTGGGAGAAAAAGCTCTGATTGACTGGATTCGAAACCGGCTGGTTAACCAGAAGGGATTCCCGGCGGAGGGAAATCAGATCATCCTGCTATCCGGCTCCGGCAAGGGACTTGGCCTTGTGCCGCGCACGCTGTGCGGGGAAGGAGATGAGGCATACTGCGACCAGTTCTGTTTTCCCAATGCCACGGCCAGCATGATGAATGTGGGTGCTGTGCCCGTTGGCATCCCTATGGATGATGAGGGCATGATTCCCGAGGCACTGGAAGCAAAGGCCAAGTCTGGTAAGGGAACCTATGTTTATCTCATTCCCAACTTCCACAATCCCATGGGCACCACCATTTCCGGCCGTCGGCGCAAAGAACTGTATGAGGTAGCATCCAAATATGATCTGATGATCTACGAGGATGATCCGTACGGTGAGATCCGCTTTGCCGGTGAGGCGCTGCCGTCCTTCAAAAGCATGGATACAGACGGCCGTGTTATCTATGCGGGCTCTTTCTCCAAGACACTGTCTGCCGGGCTTCGTGCCGGTTACCTGTATGCGCCGGATGCCGTGGCGAAGAAGCTGGCTGCTGTAAAGGTGGCAGACGGTCAGGAGCCGCTTTTGAATCAGAAGATCATTGCCAAGTGTCTGGCAAAGATGGACTATGATGAACACCTATGGAGCATCAGTCAGGTCTATGGCCGGAAATGCAAACTTATGGCAGAAGGACTGCAGCGGTACTGCTCTGAGCGCTGCCGCATTCTGGTGCCGGAGGGCGGCATGTTTGTCTGGGTGGAGCTGCCGGAGGACATCAGTGTGGATGATGTCAGCGAGGCTTCTATCAACGCAGGTGTCGGCGTAGTCAAGAGTGCCGCATTTGCTGTGGATCCCGGATGCCCGGGCAATGCGCTGCGCCTGAACTTCTCCGCACTGCCGGATGAGCAGATTGCGAAGGGCGTGGAGATTTTCGGCAGAGTGACCCGCGAATTCTGCGACAAATAGAAGAATATTATTTACATAAGGAGAAAAGGACTATGATCGGTAAGATTGCATTGGAAGAGCACTTTGCGACAGAGGAATTCCTGGAAGACATCAAGCCCTATTTTATTCGTGAGGGCGTGTGGGAAGAAGCCAGAGACACCATCTGTGATATCAGCGGCAAGCGTCTGCAGGAGATGGATGCCAACGGCATTGAGTATACCATCCTGTCTTTGTCTGCACCCACCATTCAAGGCATGTGCAATACGGAGGAGGCCATCGCTGCCGCCAGACGCATCAACGATTATCTTGCGGAGCAAATCAAGCCCTTCCCCAAGCGTTTCGGTGCCTTTGCGGCCCTGCCTACGCAGGATCCCGATGCCGCTATTGCGGAATTGCGCCGTTGTGTCAACGAGCTGGGATTTGTGGGCGCACTGGTGAACGGTTTCTGCACGCCTGATGATCCTGAAAACTGCATCTATCTGGATGATCCCCGCTATCTGCCCTTCTGGGCCGAAGTAGAAAAGCTGGGCGTTCCAGTGTATCTGCATCCCAGAATGTCTGTGCCCAGTGTCCGCAAGAAGGAATATGCCGGCCATGATTGGATGGTTAGTGCTGCGTGGGGGTTCCATGTGGAGACCGGCACCCATTGTCTGCGCCTGATGGCCAGCGGTCTGTTCGATAAGTTCCCCAAACTGCAGATCATCATCGGCCATATGGGCGAACTGCTGCCTTTCCAGATCTGGCGCATTTGCAATCGTGTGGACAGCCACAAGCGTGACTGCAAGGCAGAGAAGACCTTCAAGTACTATCTGGAGAACAATTTCCACATCACCACCAGCGGCAACTGCAGCACACCCGCTCTGCTTTGCACCATGCTGGAGACCGGTACTGACCGCATCATGTTCTCCACGGACTATCCCTATGAGACCATGAAACAGGCTGCTGACTGGTTTGACAACCTGCCTGTCAGCAACAACGATAAGAAAAAAATGGGCCGCACCAACGCACAGAAGCTGTTCAGCCTGGAATTCCTGGACGACTGATCTGCGATACGACAAAAAGCATCCCCGGACACATGTGTCCGGGGATGTTTTTTGTGGTTGCAGGTATTACAGCAGCAGATTTGCCAGAAGAACGAGGCAGGGAATGGCGATGAGAGTACGCTCCAGGAAGAGAACAAACAGTTTCCACAGATTCAGTGGGATCTCGCTCTTGACAATGATAGCGCCTACCTCAGTGAGGTAGATGATCTGAACCAGAGAGAGTGCGCCGATGACGAACTTGGTCTTGACAGACTCCACACCGCCGATAAGCAGGGCGGGGATAAACATGTCGGTGAAGCCGATCAGGGTGGCGGGAGCCACGGCGAAGGCTTCCTCAACGCCCAGCAGCTGCAGGTAGAGACCCATGGGATAGGAGACCCAGTCGAAAACAGGGGTATATGTGGCGATGATCAGCACCACAGTGCCCCAGGACAGCACGATGGGGATCAGGTCAAAGAGCATGCCCATGACCACTTCCATGCCGCCGGAAACCACGTTCCTGATGCCGAAGGATTCGGCGCGCTTACAGCTGATCTCCACAGCGTGAGCCAGAAGTCCCTTGTTGCTGGGAACATCCTCATCCAGCTGCTTGCCGACGGTTTCCTGATAGGTATCGGGGAGCTTGCTGATGGGAGGGATGCGGCAGAGAATGATGGCCAGCACAATGCCTACGATGCAGATGCTGAGATAGAAGGAGGGGAACAGGTGAGCGATGCCAATAGTGTCAGCAATCAGCAGGCAGAACGGGATGGATACCAGAGAGAAGTTGGTCATGATATAACCGGCTTCCCGCTTGGTATAGAAGCCCTTCATGTACTGCTCACGGGTGAGAATGACAGCGGCGTTGGAGGCACCGAACCAGGATGCGATGAGGTCTACAGAAGCGCGGCCGGGCACTTTGAACAGGGGACGAACCACCGGCTTCAGAATGACGCCCATGAACTCCATGATGCCGCAGTCTGTCAGGAAGGGCAGCAGGAAGCTGAAACTCAGCACGATGCACACCAGAGTGCAGCACAGATCCACCATGGTTCCGCCGGTGTCGATGGAGGTGATGAATTCGGGGCCGAAGCCAAAGGTCACCATGCACACGACCACAGCGCCCAGCACCTTGGAAACCAGATAAAAGGGCGTCGTGGAAAAGGCCCTGGAGAAGTAATGGTTTTTGCGGATCCAGTCAGGCTTGCAGAAGTAATCATACACGCTCATGGCGCTGCCGATGCACACCAGTGCGGTGAGGAAATAGATCAGGCTGCCTCCGAATAGATTCTTCAGAAAGTTCTTGCAGAACTCCAGCAGGGTGGTAAAGGAGTCGTTGTAGGGGATAGGAACCAGGAACATCAGGGCACCGAAAGCGGAGCCCAGGATAAACTTCAGAAGGTTCTTGGTATTGACGCTTGTCTTGGTCATGGAAGGTATCTCCTTATCTCATATATGTTGGAAGAGCGGCTGTTACAGCTGCTCGATGACCTTCATTGCTTCGAAGATCATGTCTTCGGATACGGGGTAGGGGATATGCGCCATGTCGGGGCCGGCGACGGTTGCGGAGAGAACGGGCTGCAGATACCCGAGATCCAGTGGAATATCCATTTCTGCCAGTGTGGTGGGGATCTCAAGCGCATGCAGGAAGCTTTTTAGCCGACGTGCTTCCATCATATCGTTGTCCACTGCCAGCTGGATCAGCACGCCGTATGCAACCACATTGCCGTGGAGCCAGCGCTCCTCAAAGCCGGGCAGGAGAACCAGTGCGTAATAGACGGAATGGGCAATGGCGCTGTTGTAGTCGTTATGTACCAGCAGCGAGACCAGACCGGTGCTGACCACACTGGCAAGGACAGCCTGCTCCAGAGCGGGGCTTACCTTGTGAGCCTTGCAGTCTGCCAGTGCCTGCTCGCCGTACTCCAGCAAGGGGGCATAGCACATATTGCTGATCTCGCGTCCCAGTGCAGAGCTGTGCTCCAGTTTGTCCCCACGGGCAGAAAAGTGGCATTCAAAGTGTTTGCCGATGGTGTCGCCTATGCCAGCCTGCAGAAATTGCCAGGGTGCCTGCGCCATCACAGTGAGATCGATGAAACAGTGACAGGGGGGACGGCGGAAATAATAGAAATCCTCAAAGCTGCCGTCCTCGCGGTAAACCACGGAGAGCGCAGAGGTGGCGGAGCAGGTGGAAGCGCTGGTTGGGAAGGTAAAGACGGGCAGGCCGGCATCCTCCGCCGCAGCCTTGGCGGTATCCATGGCTCTGCCGCCGCCCATGGCGAAGATCATATCCACCCGAAGGAGCTTGGCATAGTCAGCCCAGCTGCGAATGGCGGAGAAGGTGCAGTCCTTACCGTATACCACGGATTCCACGATCTTGATACCGCTGCCTGCCAGATGCGTTTGCAGACGGGGCAGTGCTGCTGCCGTGGCCTTTTCACCGCCAATGAGCAGTGCGCGCTTGCCATATGCGAGGCAGATCTCCGCCGTCTGCTGGTAAGCATCCTCGCCGACGGAATAATTGCAATAATAAACAGAACGGGTATTCATCACTTCAGCAGCTCCTGCAGCTTGGCAAGACGGCCCAGTGCCTCGTCCAGCGTTTCCTTGCTTCTTGCGAAATGCAGACGGATGAGGTTGTTGACATCTTCCTTGAAGAAGCTGGAACCGGGAACGGCGGCAACACCAATGTTGATGATCATCCACTCGCAGAACTGGAGATCGGTCCAGCCCTGGAACTGAGGCAGTGCCAGGAAGTCGCTGATGTCGATCATCACAAAGTAGGTGCCCTGGGGAACGTTGTGTTTCAGGCCAATGCGGTCAAGCCCGTCCAGGAAATACTGACGCTTCTCGGTGTAGGTGGCCAGTAGTTCATCATAATAGGAAACGGGGAACTGCAGGCCTACTGTAGCGGCTTCCTGCAGAGGCGCGGCAGCGCCGACAGTGAGGAAGTCGTGTACCTTCTTGGCATTTTCAATGACCTCGGCAGGTCCGATGAGGTAACCCAGCCTCCAGCCGGTGATGGAGTAGGTTTTGGACAGGGAGTTGCAAGTGATGGTATGCTCATACATGCCGGGCAGAGAGGCCATGCAGGTATGTTTGTTTGGGGCGTATACCATGTGCTCGTAGACCTCATCGGTGACCACAAATGCGTCGTATTTCACAGCCAGCTCACCGATGGACATCAGCTCTTCGCGGGTAAAGACCTTGCCGCAGGGGTTGGAGGGGTTGCAGACGATGATGGCCTTGGCACCCTGACGGAAGCCGTCCTCAATGATGCTGATGTCGAAGTGATACTCCGGGGGGACCAGAGGAACATAGATGGGTTCTGCACCGGAGAGGATGGCATCCGCACCGTAGTTTTCATAGAAGGGAGAGAATACCAGCACCTTGTCGCCGGGGTTGCAGATGGTCATCATGGCGGCCATCATGGCTTCTGTGCCGCCGCAGGTGACGCAGATCTCAGTGTTGGGATCAATGGTACGGCCAATAGCGCGGCCCTGCTTGGCGGCCAGTGCTTTGCGGAAGTTCTCCGCGCCGAAGGTCACGGAATACTGATGAGGGCCTTCATATGCAGCTTTGGCAAGAGCGTCCAGAATGGGCTTTGGGGGATCGAAGTCGGGGAAACCCTGAGATAGGTTGATGGCACCGTGTTCATCGCTGATGCGGGTCATACGACGGATGACGGAATCGGTGAAAGTGTGTACTCGATTGCTGAGTTTTGGCATAATGTTCCTCTTTTCTGTGTATATTCTTTCGCGATGGCAAAAAATCTTTATTATGCATCATAGTATAGAATCTTTTTTTGGTCAATAGTTGGGATGTTGAGTACGGAACGGGAATCTGTCAAAATGGTGAAAACGGAGGAAAGACGACGGTGTCGGTGTTTCTTACCAGTGGTCCTCTATGAGGACATCACATATGCCGACAGCATGGACGGGGAATTTCTAATGCTGCCGGATGGCAGCTATGTTCTGCTCAATGGAGGTCAATCGTCCGTGCGGAGAGAGGTGTGCTGCGTGGCAGACGGCGTGCTTCGGCAGATTTGCGGGACGGTGAGTCGCTGGAACCATCGTTCTACGGTTGTTTGATGGAGCAACGGTGACACGGCGTGATTGCGCGCATATTCTGACAGCATTCCGCAGAAACTGTCTGTGGGGTGATGGATATGAAGGAAAGGATCCCGAAAGAATTTCCGGATATTTCCCGTGAACCGGAACTGATCTCGCCATATGAGCCGATCAGTATGGCACTGTATAATGCTGACGGAGAAGAGATGCCCTTTCCGGTTTTGCCGGATATCATGAGAACGGATGATGTTCTGTAAGCCGGAGCGAGCTGGGAGCGAATGCTCTCGGCTCGCCCTTCTTATTTGCGCAGATGTATGTTTGACGAAAATTTTGCATATTAGAGAGAGAAAGTATTTGTCTTTGTGCATGGGGTGTGTTACACTGTAAGCAACGTGAACAATCATACGGAGGAGTGCTATGAAACGTTGTATCATTTTTTCAGCCGGTACATTTTACGGCCTGCAGCGTCGTCCTGCACCTGACGATTATGTGATCGCGGCGGATGCGGGTTATCTTGCCTGTCTGGTGGCGGGAGTGACACCGGATTTGCTGCTGGGAGACTTTGACTCCTTGGAGCGTCCCAAGGATTTCCCCAATGATATTCTCACTGCTCCGATAGAAAAAGATGAGACCGATACGATGCTGGCCGTGCGTGCCGGACTGGAGCAGGACTGTGATACGTTCTATTTTTACGGTGCTACCGGCGGCAAGCGTCTGGACCATACGATTGCCAATTTTCAGACTCTGCTTTGGCTGCGTAAGCAGGGAGCAAGAGGATACATCTACGAAGAGGGTTTTATCTGGACGGTGATCGAGAACGAACCGCTGGAAATTACCCGTGCCGCCGAAAATGCCATTGTTTCTGTATTTTGTATGGGTGAGGATGCCAGAGGTGTTACACTGGAGGGTCTTCATTACACATTGGAGGATGCTGTGCTGTCTGCGGACAGACCGCTGGGCGTCAGCAATCAGATGGAAGGGACCAAGGCGAGGATCACTGTTGCCCAGGGCGCTCTGCTGGTGGGCTGGGAGCTGCCGAAGAAGTAATAAGCCCATAGACGGAGAGATTTTATGGACAGACAAAAGTTTCTGCGCCGCGGCTGGATCTGCGGCCTGATTTCACCCATTGCCTGTTTGGTGTTCATTCTGCTGCAGATGGCTGGCTTCTGGGAAAGCGGCAGCCCTGTGGTGGCGGTGCTGGCGGGAATCCTGATGGTGGAAATGGTAGTCGGCACGGTGGCTCCGTTTTGGTGGCTGCTGACGCTGTATCGCAAGGGAACATCGGTTTCCGGGCAGCCTGTGCTGCTGATGGGACTGAATGTGTTTGCCATTATAGTCAGCGTAGTGTTTTTCTTTTGATGAAAAGTCTGGACTGCGTGAGGAAACCCAGACCTCCCTTTTACCTTTCGGACTGATTTAGGATATAAAGAAGGAGGCGTTGCATTTTGCAACGCCTCCTTGAAATTCCGCAAGAAGGCATAAACTTCTTGCGGAATTTTCACCTGCGGGCGGGTGATTTGAACCGTGACAGCCCAGGCTGCCTTCTCTTGCCGCTGCGCGGCAATTCACCTTGTGGGGACTCCAAGACCACCCCCTTCACACATCCCCTGCCAGGAGTGCATGCTCCTCTTGCAGGTATTTCTATTTTGCAACAGACCCTATGCTCACAGACAACAACTGCTCGATAAATTGGAAGTTGTTTATTTCATTCTGTTAATCTCATTTTGTAGATTCTCCAAAAATCTGCCAGCATGCGCGCCATCCATTTGCGTGTGGTGGAACTGGAAAGAGATCGGAAGGTAATATCGGAATCCTTTCTTTCGATATTTTCCCCAGATAATAAACGGATTGTTGAAAATGCCGCTGTTCATACCAACAGCACCGTCGATTTCTGTATCAACAATCGCAGATGTACCAATTATCATACTGTCATTTGACAGGTCTCTGTCTTGACCGGTTTCAGCCACTTGCGTCGTATACTTCATATACTCCTGCCTGAATGTTTCCAAATCGTCGGAATATAGGATATCGCAGGAACTTACTTCACCCTCTTTATTTTTTACAATCGTATTGACAGCAATCGTATCATATTGTATCAGCTTTTCGCCAACAGGAAGAACATAGAACTCCTTTACGCCGACGGCTGCTTTTCCGATACAATAATCAAGCATCATGTTGAATTTCAGATGCTGCCGTTTCGATATCCTAATGAGATTTGTTACATCCAGAGTCTTGAAAAATGTAACCATTGGATTCGGTGATTTCATCCAAAGCTCATAGGCGGAAGCTCTTGTGGTATCTTTGGGGTTGATTTCTCTTGCCATTGTATCCTCCGTTAAATCCTTATTGGTCGTTCAGTTAATTTTATCATAGTTTCCTGTTCGTATCAATGCTTGGTAAAATCGACAGAGTTTGAATCCATCAGTCCAAAAGTAAAAAGGGACGCCCAGACTTTTTATTTGACGATGCGCCGCAGGCGTGATACAATATTATATAATCAATCAAGGGAGGGATCTTTGATGAAGACCATCATTACGATCGGCCGGCAATTTGGCAGCGGTGGCAAGGAAGTTGGTATCCGCGTAGCCAAGGAATTGGGCATCCCATTTTATGATAAAGAGATCCTGCGCGAGGCTGCGGAGAAGAGCGGCATGTGCCAGAAGATCTTCGAAAACTTTGATGAGCGCCCCCGTAGCCTTCTGTATTCTCTGGCAATGGACTCCTATGCGTTCAGTGCGCCGGGGGTAGGAGCCGGTGATTCTCTGGAGCAGCAGGTGTATCTGGCGACCTTCAATACAATCCGGCGATTGGCGGATCAGGGGCCCTGTGTCATGATCGGACGTTGCGCCGACTATGCATTGGCGGAGAATCCGAATCGGCTGAGCTTGTTCATTTATGCGCCTATGGATGTGCGGATTGCCCGTGTTATGGAGCGTCATCAGTTGACAGCGGAAAAAGCAAAGAGCCTGATTATTAAAACGGATAAGCGCCGTGCCTCCTACTATGAGTATTATTCAGCCAAGCGCTGGGGGGCGATCGACAGCTATGATTTCTGTCTGGATTCCAGCTATCTGGGACTCAGCGGTACTGTAGAGCTGATAAGAACCATGGTGGATCAGCGAGAGAATCCTGTTCCCAGCCCCACGGAAATTGATCCTACACGATAAGGAAAATGTGATCTGTGCCGCCCTTGCGGGCGGCACAGATTGTTTGCGGCAATATTGCAATGTAAAAAAAGTGTGGTAAAATAGGCACATAGTTTTATGAAAGGCAGGCGCTTGTGAAGCTGCGGGACATCCAAAAAGTTCGTCTGGGAAAGACCGAATTGTGGGTCACGAAGACGGCTATGGGTTGTCTGCCTGTTCCGCGGGCAGCGCATTGCAATGCGGCTTCGGCGCAGCCCGTAAATGACTGACGGAGGGAACCACGAAAATGCTGTTTCAGAATGAGGAAGTAAGTCTGAAGCTGGAGGTTTTGCGTTATGAATTTCCGGCAGACGGCGGACAATATGACACGGACGACCGGAACTGGCTGGTCATGCGCGGAACGTATACAGAGGATGGCCTGATCATCAAGGATACCAACAGCTGTCTTCTGACCTATGAGCTGCGGGAGATGGCGGCCAGTCTGAAGGTGGTGCGGGCCGGGATCAAGGAATCCTATCAGAGTGAATTTGCTGAACCCTATTTTATGCTATCCGCAGTGCCGACGGGGGAGGGGCAGTTCGAGGTCTGGGTGTCCTTTGCACTGCCCAATACCATGGAGGATGTGGATGTTGCTGAAGTGGACTGCGTGATGCAGGATGCAGAGCTGGCGGCCCTCATTGATGAGTTGGACGCACTGTGCGAAAAGTTTCCGGATCGGAATTGATATAGAAAAATTTATTATATAGACAGGAGAAGAATTATGAAGCAGAAGCGCCTTGTTATTGTTTCTTACGACGCCATGGTGTTTGAAGATCTGGAGCAGCTGAAGACGCAGCCTTGCTTTGGCAAGCTCTGGAACGAAGGCTCCCGCGTCAACCGCATGCGCACCGTGTATCCCTCTTTGACCTATCCATCTCACGTCAGCATCCTCACCGGTGCCAACCCCGGACGTCATGGCGTGGTGAACAATGAACCCTCCATTCCCGGCAACCTTAAGTGTGACTGGTACTGGTTTCATGACCCGGTCAAGGTGAAGGATCTCCACGATGTGGCCAAGGAAGCCGGTATGACCACGGCCTCTGTGTTCTGGCCTGTCAGCGGCGCCCATCCTTCCATCGACTATCTGGTGGCGGAATATTGGGCGCAGGGCAAAAACGATACGCTGGAGGCTGCCTATAAGCGTGCCGGCACCAGCGATGAGCTGTTTGAGAAGCTGGTCACGCCCCTGATCCCGCAGTTGGATAGCTGGGATTCTCCCAAGACTGATGAAGGCAAGATACTGCTGGCCTGCGACATTATCAAGACCTACAAGCCCAATCTGCTGACGCTGCATCTGGGACAAGTGGACTACTACCGTCATCGCTACGGCATCTTCAACGACAAGGTGGATCACGGCGCCTATCAGTCCGAGCGTTTCCTGCAGATGCTGATGGATGCCTGTAAGGAAGCCGGCGTGTATGATGAGACCAACTTTGTGGTGGTCAGCGACCACGGCCAGATCAACTACAGCCGCAAGATGAACCTCAATGCGCTCTTTGTGCAGGAAGGCCTCATCCGTGTGGATGAGGAAGGTAAGTTCCAGGATTGGGACGCATGGGTGAAGTCAGCAAACTTCTCCGCACATGTCTATCTGAAGAATCCCGAGGACAAGGAACTGTATGACCGGGTTTACAATCTGCTGAAGAAGTGGCGCGATGCCGGTGACATGGGCATCGGTCACGTTTGGACCACCGCGGAGACCCGCGAAAAGGACGGCCTGTACGGCGACTTCTCCTTTGTGGTGGAGAGTGATAATGAGACACTGTTCTTCTCCAAGTGGAACGAGCCGGTGTTCAGCCCCATGGAGCCGCTGCAGGAAGGCTATCTGCGCGCCAGCCATGGCCACCATCCTACTGTCGGCCCACAGCCGGTATTCCTGGCCATTGGCCCTGATGTGCGTCCCGGTGTGGTGAAGGAGACCGGACTGGTCATTGATGAGGCACCCACCTTTGCCCGTATGCTGGGTCTGGAATTCCCGGAAACCGATGGCCATGCCATGGAGGATTTCCTGTACTGATTCGTTCATTCCCCGAGCCAAAAGGCTCGGGGAATGCTGTTTTACACGGTGAAGCGGAAAAGTTATCATTTCTGCAGTTTTCCCCAAAAGCAGGGGAGGAGAGACATCAGGACGTTAAGTCTTTGTGAAAAATGCAGTAAAAGACATAATAGTTTTTTGCCAAATGTGGAAACTTTTTGTTGGGGGTTGACACTGTGAGATTGGTATGATATTTTATACTTGCCAAAATCTCAGAGGGTAATGGTCAGAATGGAGGATATTTTTCGGTGTTCGATTTTATTGCACAAGCCCTTGGGATTCTTGCATTGGTTATTATGGTTCTTTCCTATCAGCAGAAATCTCGTAAAGGCCTTCTGGCGTTCCAGATGGCATCCAACGCATGCTTCGTAGTCAGCTATTTCATGGATGGGGGCATCACCTTCGCAGTCATGTCCCTGATCAACATTGCGCGCTCCTTTGTCTTTTTCAGAGAGGAGTGCGGTGATAAGTGGGCACGGAGCCGCATTTGGCTGGTCGTGTTCCTGACCATCACCGTTGTCAGCGGTATCTTTTCCTGGGAGAGCATTCTGAGCCTGCTGGTCATCGCTGCCACCGTGGTTCTGACCTTCGCGCTGTACTCCAAGAATGGCAAGACCATGCGCCGCCTGTTCCTGCTGCCCCCCCTGCTGTACATCTCCTACAATGTGTCTCACGGCGCACTGGGCGGTATCGGCTCTGATGTGTTCTGCCTGATCTCCGCGATCATCGCGATCTATCGTTTCGACATCAAGAAGGAAAGCCATACTCACTAACTCAAACAACCAATCAAGAATTCCGTGCTGCAGTAGCGACGGATAACTGAAAATTTAAGAGATAATTCGATTGTATGACCCTTTGGTTATCGTGATTAGCTAAAGGAAAGCCCTGATCGCCAAGAAATGTGCGGTCAGGGTTTTTTTGCTTGCGATGGATATCTCTGGTTTTCGAGGTTTCGTCTGGCAGCGGCTGGAGGAAAGGGCCTCCGGCAAACCCAAGCGGTAATGCACCGCTGTTTTCGTTCGTAATTAGTAAAGTTCAATAGAATACACGAAAGGAAGAGATTACTTATGTCTGAGAAAATGAAAGTCCTTGCCGTAACCGGCGCCAAGCAGCTGGAAGTCGTGGAAGTCAACCGTCCCGAGCCCAAGGAGAACGAAGTTCTGGTGAAGATCGACGGCTGCGCTATCTGCACTTGGGAGCAGCGTGTTTATGCCAGCGGCAAATTCAAGATGCCCTTCCTGGGCGGCCATGAGGTCGTCGGCACCGTCGTGAAGATGGGCAGCAAGGTTCGCACCAAGGAGTACGCCGTGGGCGACCGTGTGGCTGTCAGCGTCATCAACTCCTGCGGTACCTGCGCTTACTGCCGCCGCGGTGAAGAGAACCTGTGCGTGGAGTCCTATGCTAACCTCAGCGAGGATGTGGGCATGTTCGGCCCCGGCGGCTTCTCCGAGTACAAGGTTATGCCTGCTCACAAGCTGTGGAAGCTGAACCCCGAGCTGCCCTGGGAGTACGGCACTTTCGCCGAGCCTCTGGCCTGCGTCGTTAACAGCGTGAAGAAGGCTCACATTGCTCTGGGCGATGACGTTGTGATCATTGGCGGCGGCATCATGGGTATGTTCCACATGATGCTCTCCAAGCTGCGCGGCGCTCGTGTCATTATGAGCGAGATCGACGAGACCCGTCGTAAGCTGGCTGAGGAACTGGGCTGCGACATCACCTTCTCCCCCAAAGAGAAGGACGCCGTTGAATATGTCAAGGAGCTGACCAACGGCCGCGGCGCTGATGTTGTCTTCAACACCACCGTCATCCCCGCTGTTGCTGCTCAGGCCATCGCTATGACCGGCAAGATGGGCCGCTGCATCATGTATTCTTCCGTGCATCCCGCCGATCAGGCCATCGACCTGTATCCCGACGATCTGCACAACACCGAGAAGGTCATCACCGGCACTGTCAGCCCCAGCATTCAGTCTTATGACGTTGCTGTCCGCCTGCTGAACAAGGGCCTGATCAATCCCTCCAAGCTGCTGAACAGCGTTTACAGCTACGAGCAGGGCGTTGAGGCTTTCGAGACCGCTATCCGTCCCGACACCTATCGCGTCATCGTCCGCTTCTAAGAAAGAAGAGGCGAGAAGAATGCTTGATTTTAACTTCTGCGTACCCAATCGCTTCATCATGGGCAAGGGTAGCCCTGCCCATGTGGGCGAGCATCTGGCCAACCATGGTGCCAAGCGCGTTCTGATCGTCAATGACGGCGGCGCATATCTGGCTGACCTGATGGCCACCATCCGCGCCTCCATCGAGGCTGCCGGCCTCGTCTGGATGGAGATGGATGAGAAGGCTACCTCTCCCAGACTGTCTCTGGTGATGAAGGGTGTGGAGTTCGTCCGAGCCAACAACATCGACTTCATCCTGGCAGTGGGCGGTGGCACCGTGATGGATACTGCCAAGGCCATCGGCTTCATGAATGTCAATGAGGGTGACTTTACAGACTATGTCCTGTACCGCAAGGCTTCTCCCAAGTGTATGCCCGTGGCTGCCGTGGTGACCCTCAGTGGTACCGGCAGCGAGGTCTCCGGCACTTCCATGATTCTGGATGACCGGAATGAGGTAGGTATTAAGTATCCTCTCTTCCAGGAATCCATCAAGTTCAAGTTCGCTGTCATGGACCCCAGCCTGACCTATTCTCTGCCCATGAAGCAGACCATGTCCGGTGCGTTTGACGCCATTACTCACATCATGGAGCACTACTTCTGCGGCGAGACCGGCTACGATCTGATGGATCGTATGTGCGAGGGTGTCATCAGCGGCATTATGAACAGCATGAAGAAGGTCATGGAGAATCCCTCCGATTATGAGACCCGTGCTCAGCTGATGATGGGTTCCACTCTGGCCAACAGCACCCTGCTGGGTGTGGGCTGCGATTCCGACTGGGCCATGCATTACATGGAGAACCCCATCACCACCGAGACCCATTCTCCCCACGGCTCCACACTGGCCATCATTGCGCCCGCATGGATGCGCTACTGCTACAAGCGCGATCTGACCAAGGCTGTGAACTTTGCTGTCCGCGTTATGGGCGTTGCTCCCCAGGCGACTGAGGAAGCCACTGCCGTTGCCGGTATCGAAGCCTTTGCAGCTTTCCTGAAGGAAGTGGGCCTGCCCACCAGCCTGAAGGAGATCGGCGTTACTCCCGATCAGTTTGCTGAATTTGCCCGCCGCGCTTCCGCCACTGCCGGTCAGGAGCGCATCGGCGGTATCTCCAAGCTGAGTCAGGAAGAGGTCGTGGAGATCTACAAGCTGGCCTATTGATCCAATCTATATAAAGGAGATCATTCAAAATGTTAGTTTCTCTGAATGAAATGCTCGGCCGTGCCAAGGCTGAGGGCTATGGCGTTCCCGCCATCTCCGCTGCCAACGAAGTGACCCTGCGGGCCTGCATCGAGGCTGCTGAGAAGGCAAACTCTCCCGTGATCGTGCTGACCGGTTACTACATGACCGACGCACTGAACTACTACGGCCGCATGGTGGAGGACTTCGCTGTCCGTGCCAGCGTCCCTGTGGTGGCCATGTGGGATCACTCCAGCAACTTCAAGGAGAGCATCCGCGGCATTCGTGCCGGTTTCCCCTCCATCATGGTAGACCGTTCTTCTCTCAACTATGAGGAGAACCTGGCTCAGACCAAGGAACTGGTCCGCATTGCTCACTGCGTCGACATTGCTGTTGAGGCTGAGCTGGGCCATGTGGGCAAGGGCTTCAACTATGATGTGGACGGCGTGTCCTCGCTGACCGTGCCCGATGAGGCCGTTCAGTTCGTAAAGGAGACCGAGTGCGACTGTCTGGCAGTTGCCATCGGCACCGCTCACGGTGTTTACAAGGGCGAGCCCAAGCTGCACTTCGACCTGCTGAAGGAGCTGGCCGAGAAGGTGCCCGTGCCTCTGGCACTGCACGGCGGCAGCGGCACCGGTGATGAGAACATCTCCAAGGCCTGCCGCATGGGCATCAGCAAGGTCAACGTGGCCAACGAGCTGATGCGCGCCTGCTACGATGCTCTGCAGGCAGACGGCATGGAAGGCAACAACATCTACAAGTTCTGGCCCGTTCTGGAGAAGGGCTACAAGGCCAAGTGTGCCCACCTGTTCGAGGTCTGCGGCTGTGCCGGCAAGGCATGGAACGCACCTCAGCGCCTGACCGCTAAGGTGCAGGCCGGCTTCAAGACTGAGGCCTGATCCCGGCTTCCGGCATGATCGTTGCCGGAATCATGACCCCGGTTTTTTCCCCGTATGGAACAGGGGATGAAACATAAACACAACATCAAACAAAAAACTTAGGAGGATCCACATGAAGAGAATCGCATTGTTCATGGCACTCGTGATGATGCTGAGCCTGGTCGTTGGCTGCGGCGGCGACAAGCCCACCACCAGCACTCCTGATGCCAGCACCACTAAGCCCAGCGAAGTTACTCCCCCTGCAGCCGATGTGAAGTATGAAGAGACTGTCGTTATCGGCCAGAATGCCAAGACTACCACTACCGTTCCCCAGAACCAGACCAACATCGCTCACCGCATGATGTTCGCTCTGACCCACAACACTCTGGTCGGCTATGTCGAGAAGGCCAAGGAGCTCAAGCCCGAGCTGGCCAAGGAGTGGAAGGTTTCTGATGACCTGAAGACCTGGACCTTCACCCTGCGTGATGACGTCGTGTTCCACAACGGTGAGAAGTTCACCGCTGACGACGTTGTTTACACCTATGAGCGTGCTCTGTCTGCTGAGGGTGTTTCCGGCACTGTCAAGTCTGCTTATGCTGCTATGGAGTCCGTCAAGGCCAACGGCGACTATGAGGTCGTCATCACCCTGAAGGAAGGCAACATCGACCTGCTGTACACCCTGTCCAACGAGTACATGGCTATCCTGAACCGTGAGGCCTGCACCGCTGACGCCACCAACGGCGGCTCTATCGGTACCGGCGCATGGATCAACAAGGAGTTCGTCTCCGGTGACCACACCACTCTGAATGTCAACGAGAAGTACTGGGCTGAGGTTCCCGTGACCAAGGTTCTGGAGTTCCGTTACATCTCTGAGGGTTCTGCTCGTCTGATCGCTCTGGAGAACGAGGAGATCGACGTCTGCCAGTCTCCCAACAACACTGAGCATGCACTCATCAAGGCCAACAAGGACCTGATCCTGGAAGCCTATCCCTCTTCCGCTCTGACCTACCTGTCCTTCAACATGGACACCTTCCTGGGCGAGGACGAGAACCTGCGTCTGGCCATCGCTCACGCTCTGAACAATGATGCCATTATCCAGGGTGCTGCTTCCGGCTTCGGTACCGTTGCCAACAGCATGTGGGGCATCGACCAGTACGGCTACTTTGACGCCTGGGAGTCTGTCGGCCAGGCTACCTACAACAACAACATGGAGAAGGCCAAGGAGTACATGGCTAAGTCCAAGTATGCTACCACCGGCGTGGACATCAAGTTCATGACCTCCACCGCATGGCGCGTCAAGGCCCTGCAGATCATGATGGACCAGCTGAAGCCCCTGGGCATCAACGTCATCGTTGACGAGGTTGACGCTGCCGGTCTGACCTCTCGTTCCAACACCGGCGACTTCGAAGTTCTGATGTACTCCATCACCTTCACTCCCGCCGGCAGCGACGTGAAGCGTATCTTCTATCCCGGCTCTTCCACCAACAACGCCAACTACAACAACGCTCGCGTGACCGAGCTGCTGGATCTGGCCGGTGCTGAGCAGGACGACGCCAAGCGCAAGGGTTACTATCAGGAAGTTCAGGAAATCATCCACAAGGAAGCTCCCTACATCCCCCTGTACTATGCTAACTCCGGTGCTGCTTACGACAAGAATCTGGAGAGCGCCATCTTCAACAACAGCGGTAACCACGATTACACCTACGCTCGCGTTCCTGCCTGATCGGCAACTCAGCAATATCTGATTTGATTTACTAACCATATCCGGGGTCGCCGTTGGCGGCGGCCCCGGATGCAAACACGATATCGGAGGTAGAGCAACCATGCTACGGTATGCCATCAGACGATTGCTGCAGCTGATTCCTGTGGTAATCGGCGTCTCCTTCATTATCTACTTCATCATGGATCTGGCTCCCGGCGACATCGTTGACATCGAGGCAGCTGAAGAGGGCCTGACACAGGAGCAGATGGAAGAGAGACGAGAAGAATACGGTCTCAACGACAATGTCGTCATTCGTTACGCAAGATACATGTTCCAGTTCCTCCAGGGCGACCTGGGCAAGTCCTATACCACTAAGAAACCTGTGCTGAATGAATTCATGGCGAAGCTGCCTTCCACCATGAAGTTGGCAGCCGCGTCCGCTTTGGTTTCTGTGCTGCTGTCTCTGTCTCTGGGCATTTACGGCGCACTCCATCGGGGATCTCTGGGCGATAATATCGCTATGGTTCTCAGCTTTGTGGGTCTGGCCATTCCCAACTTCTGGCTGGGCCTGATGCTCATCATTGTGTTCTCGCTGAAATTGGGCTTGCTGCCTTCCGGCGGCGCTACCAAGGCGGGCGCAATTATTCTGCCGGCCATTACCGTTGGTACCGGCCTCACTGCCAGCCTGGCAAGAACCACACGTTCCTCCATGCTGGACGTTCTGGGACAGGACTATCTTCGCACTGAGCGTGCCAAGGGTACTCCCGAGCGCACTGTCGTTCTGAAGTATGCCCTGCGCAATGCCCTGATCCCCATTATCACCATTGCTGGCGGTCAGTTCGCCGGTGCACTGGGCGGCTCCGTTCTGACGGAGAGCGTGTTCTCCTGGCCCGGTGTCGGTCGTCTGATCACCGAAGCGGTCAGTGCCCGCGACGTACCCATGGTTACGGGCGGCATCATTCTCAAGACGATTATTATCGGTGTGATCCTGCTGGTTATTGACCTGCTCTATGCGGTGGTTGACCCCAGAATCAAGGCCCGATATTCAAAAGGTGGGAAGAAGAGGAAATGAACGCAATGAATAACAATACAACTGAACCCCGCCAGCTGCGCAAAGTTTCCCAGAAGTATACCCGCCAGAGCCAGATCGCAATGGTCATGCACAATCTGGCTAAGAATAAAGGCGCTATGGCTGGCCTGGCTATCATCGTTCTGCTGGCACTGGTAGCCATTTTTGCAGACTTCCTGTTTGATTATGAAGCTGAGGTTGCGGCTGTCAGACTGGACCGCAGCCTGATCGCACCCTGCCTGCAGTATCCCTGCGGCACGGATGACCTGGGCCGCAATATTCTGGCCTGTATCGTCCATGGTGCCCGGTATTCTCTGTCTGTTGGTCTGATAGCAACCCTGATGGGTTTGATTGCCGGCGTGTTCTTCGGTGCCATTGCTGGTTATTACGGCGGCGTGCTGGAGGATGTCATCATGCGCTGCAACGACATTCTCTCATCCATCCCTGCCATCCTTATGGGCATCGTCATCGTGTCCGCTATGGGCGTGTCCCTGCCCAACCTGATGCTGGCCATCGGTATCACCAGTGTGCCGCAGTTTGTGCGTATTACTCGTGCATCCGTTCTGACGGTTCGCAATCAGGAGTACATCGAGGCTCTGAAGGCTACCGGCCTGTCCGAGGCCCGCATCATTGGTCTCCATGTCCTGCCCAACTGCCTGTCTCCCATCATCGTGCAGATCACTCTGCGTATCGGTTCTGCCGTTATCGCAGCTTCCAGCCTCAGCTTCCTGGGTCTGGGTGTTCCTGCTCCCGCTCCTGAGTGGGGCGCCATGCTGTCCATGGGCAGACAGTTCATCCGTACCGCATCCTACATGACTATCTTCCCCGGCATGGCCATCCTTATCACGGTTCTGGCCTTCAACCTGCTGGGTGACGGTCTGCGTGATGCGCTGGATCCCAAGCTGAAGAAGTAAGAGGGAGGGACTGTCAATGAACGAGAATATCACCAAGCAGAACGCAGTTATCGATGAGAATCTGGCATTGGATGTCAGAAATCTTTCGGTCAAGTTCGTTCTGGAAGCTGAAACTGTATATGCTGTCAATGATGTAAGCTTTACACTGGAAAAGGGTCACACTCTGGGCCTGGTGGGCGAGACCGGTGCAGGCAAGACCACCACGGCTCTGTCCCTGCTGAAACTGGTTCCGCATCCCGGCATTGTAAGCGCAGATGCTATCGGTGTCTGTGGCAAGAATGTCAATGAGATGTCCAACAAGGAGCTGGAGAAGTTCCGCGGTACCGACATCGCCATGATCTTCCAGGATCCCATGACCTCTCTGAACCCCACGTTTACTGTGGGTGACCAGATCGCTGCCGGCTATCGACTGCATGAGCATTGCACCAAGGCGGAGGCTCTGAAGAAGGCGGAGGAAATGCTGGAGATGGTCGGAATCCCCGCTGCCCGCGCCAATGAGTATCCTCACCAGTTCTCCGGCGGCATGAAGCAGCGTGTGGTTATCGCCATCGCTCTGACCTGTAACCCCGCTCTGCTGATCGCTGACGAGCCTACCACCGCTCTGGACGTTACCATTCAGGCTCAGATCCTCAACATGATGAAGAAGCTGCGCAATGAGCGTGAAATGTCCATGATCATGATCACCCACGATCTGGGTATCGTGGCAGACATCTGTGACGAAGTGGCCGTTATGTACGCCGGCCGCATCGTGGAGAAGGGCACCCTCCGTGATGTGTTCAACCACACCAAGCATCCCTACACCGAGGGTCTGTTCAACTCTCTGCCCAACATCCGCAACCGTACCGCCAAGCTCCAGCCCATTCCCGGCCTGATGCCCGATCCGTCCAACCTGCCCGAAGGCTGCGCTTTCGCACCTCGCTGCAAGTACGCCGGACCCGACTGCACCTGTGCCCGTCCGGCTGAAGTCATGG
The DNA here is from genome assembly GCA_015067995.1 of Oscillospiraceae bacterium. Taxonomy (GTDB): domain Bacteria; phylum Bacillota; class Clostridia; order Oscillospirales; family Oscillospiraceae; genus Oscillibacter. The sequence goes on along the minus strand of SVLJ01000004.1, from coordinate 102,772 downwards.
TTTCCGATACGCATATGGTGGCCTGCTCCGCTTATAATCGCGAGGGCTTCCATATCGATCGTCCCGAGAAGAACTGATGGAGGTGGCAACAGTGGCAGATAATATTCTTGAGGTAAGACACCTTAAAAAATATTTCAATACTCCCCGCGGCATGCTGCATGCGGTGGACGATGTGAGCTTTACCATCGGTTACGGCAAGACCTTGGGCGTTGTCGGTGAATCCGGCTGCGGTAAGTCCACCACCGGCCGAAGCATCCTGCGTCTGGTGGAGCCGACCTCCGGCGAAGTGATCTTCGAGGGTAAGGACATCACCAAGCTCAGCAAGCGTGAGATGAAGGCGATGCGCAAGGACATGCAGATCATCTTCCAGGATCCCTTCTCATCTCTGGATCCCCGCAACACCATCAACCAGACTCTGACGGAGACCATTACCGCCAACAAGATCCTTACCAACAAGGCTGAGGTGGAGGATCGCGTTCTGGAGCTGATGGAGACCGTCGGCCTTGCGGAGCGTCTTATCAATACCTATCCCCACGAGCTGGACGGCGGCCGTCGTCAGCGTATCGGCATTGCCCGTGCTCTGGCGATGAACCCCAAGTTCATCGTCTGCGACGAGCCCGTTTCTGCTCTGGACGTTTCCATTCAGGCTCAGATCCTGAACCTGCTGGACGAACTGCAGGACAAGCTGAACCTGTCCTATATCTTCATCACCCACGATCTGGCAGTCGTCAATCACTTTGCTGATGAGATCGCTGTTATGTATCTGGGCCAGGTGGTGGAGAAAGCTCCCACTGAGGAACTGTTTAACCACACCCTGCATCCCTATACGCAGGCTCTGCTGTCCGCCATCCCCATCCCCGAAATTCTGGATGAGCGTCCCCAGATCCTGCTGCAGGGCGAAATCACCTCTCCCATCAATCCTCCCAATGAGTGCCGCTTTGCCAAGCGCTGCCCCCATGTGTGCGAGGAGTGCAGAAAGGGTGCACCTCCCCTGCGGGAAGTGTCTCCCGGCCATTTTGTCGCCTGCTGCAAGGTGTAATGAAAAAGGCAGCCTTCCGCTATGCGGCGGGCTGCCTTTTTTCAAAATCGAAGAAAATCAGAAAACCTAAATTTCAAAGTAAGGAGCAATCTCAAATGGGTTATCAATATTGGAAGTATGAGACGCTCCATGCGCTGTGCATGGAGGCATTCCAGAAGTTTGGCTTTACCGAGGGCGAAGCGAATATCATTCAGGATGTTCTGCTGACCAGCGACCTGTTCGGTATTGAGAGCCATGGTATGCAGCGTATGGTGCGCTATCACAAGTGCATCGAGAACGGCATGATCCATGTGGATGCCAAGCCGGAAGTGGTGTTTGAGACTCCTGTTTCTGCAGTGATCGATGCTCATGACGGCATGGGTCAGGTGGTTGGTCATGCAGCCATGAAGCTGGCTATCGAGAAGGCCAAGGCCAACGGCGTCGGCATCGTTTCCGTCCGCAACTCCAACCATTACGGTATTGCCGGTTACTATGCCAAGATGGCAGTGGATGAGGGACTGATGGGCTTCAGCTGCACCAACAGCGAGGCAATCATGGTTCCCACCAATGGCCGTCTGGCCATGCTGGGCAGCAACCCCATTGCCATGGGTATGCCTGCCGAACCCTACAATTTCCTGTTTGACGCTTCTACCACCGTGGTGACCCGCGGCAAGCTGGAAATTTACAATAAGCTGGAAAAGCCCCTGCCTCAGGGCTGGGCGTTGGATAAGGATGGTCACCCCTCCAGCAATGCACCGGATGTTCTCCTGAACATCAATGCCAAGAACGGCGGCGGCATCATGCCTCTGGGCGGCAGCAGCGAAGTGTTGGGAAGCCATAAGGGTTATGGCTACGGTATGATGTGCGAGATTTTCGCATCCATCCTGTCCATGGGCGCTACCTCCAACTACTGCATGCAGAACGGCAAAGGCAACATCTGCCACGGCTTCATGGCCATCAATCCAGCCTTTTTCGGCGATCCCGATGCTATCCGCGCACACTTCTCCAAGTACCTGCAGGAGCTGCGTGAGGCTCCCAAGGCCGAGGGTCAGGCTCGTATCTACACCCACGGCGAGAAGGAAGTAGAGGCCATTGCCGATCGCCGCGCCAACGGTATCCCTGTCAATGACAATACTATGGTGGAAGTGCTGGAGCTGTGCGAGTATCTGAACATGGATTTCAGCAAGTATTTTGGCGATTATCTCCCTCCCAAAAAGGGTGAGAACGTGAAGGCAAGCTATTGATCAAAAGGAGGACATCAGTATGGATTACGCGAAGGAATCCCTGCGCCTGCACGGCGAATGGAAGGGCAAGATCGAGGTTGTGGCAACCGTGCCCGTGGCCAGCAAGGACGATCTGTCTCTGGCCTATACTCCCGGTGTGGCACAGCCCTGTCTGGAGATCCAGAAGGACATTGATAAGAGCTATGAGCTGACCCGCCGCCACAATATGTGCGCCGTCATCACCGACGGCAGCGCTGTTCTGGGCCTGGGCGATATCGGTCCCGAGGCCGGTATGCCTGTTATGGAAGGCAAGTGCGTTCTCTTCAAGGCTTTCGGCAATGTGGATGCATTCCCTCTGTGTGTGAAGACTCAGGATGTGGACGCTTTTGTGGAGACTGTTTATAACATCTCCGGCTCCTTCGGCGGTGTGAATCTGGAGGATATTGCAGCTCCCCGCTGTTTTGAGATCGAGCGGAAGCTGAAGGAAAAGTGCGATATCCCCATCTTCCATGATGACCAGCATGGCACCGCCATCATCACACTGGCAGGCCTCACCAACGCTCTGAAGGTGGTGGGCAAGAAGAAGGAAGACGTGAAGATCGTCACCTCCGGTGCCGGTGCTGCTGCCATCGCCATCGTGAAGCTGCTGCTGTCTGCAGGATTTAAGAATGTGACTATGTGTGACCGTAAGGGCGCCATCTATGCCGGACGCGGTGGCCTCAACTGGATCAAGGAAGAGATGGCTCAGGTCACCAATCTGGAGAAGAAGGCCGGTTCTCTGGCTGATGTTCTGGTGGGCGCGGATGTGTTCATCGGTGTGTCTGCTCCCGGTACAGTCACCGTGGATATGGTGAAGACCATGAACAAGGATGCCATCGTCTTTGCCTGTGCCAATCCCACGCCCGAAATCTTCCCCGATGACGCCAAGGCTGGCGGTGCTGCCGTAATCTCTACCGGCCGCAGCGACTATCCCAACCAGATCAACAACGTTCTTGCTTTCCCCGGTGTGTTCCGCGGTACCTTCGATGTCCGCGCCAGCGACATCAACGAGGAAATGAAGATGGCTGCCGCTGAGGCACTGGCCGGTCTGATCACCGACGAGGAACTTACTGCTGATTACATCATCCCCAAGGCTTTCGATCCCCGGGTTGGTCCCACTGTGGCCGCAGCGGTTGCTGAGGCTGCCCGCAAGACCGGCGTGGCACGTATCTGATTTTACTGCATCAAAAAGAGGAAGCGTCAGCTTCCTCTTTTTGCACAGAAAAATGCCGTGTGTCTAAGACACACGGCATTTTGTGTTTTTTGACAGGAATTACAGAGTGTTGGCCTGATCCACCACGCGCTTGATAGCCTCGGCAGCATCAGCAGGCAGCTTGTTGAAGCCGCCTTCAGCCTCGTCCAGGCTCAGAACGTAGGTCAGACGATCCTGCATGCGAGCCTTCAGCTGCTCAATGTAAGCGGGATCCTGCAGGTTGGGAACGAAGCCGTCCCACTCACAGATCTCGATGTCGGAGAAGGGACCCCAGGGCTTGAACTCAGCCTTGCCCTCGACCACATTCTCCAGAATGCCCAGAGTGTCTTCCTTCTGAACCTTCTTGCCCATGAAGTCGCCGGTATTGATGATGTAACAGGCAACGTTCTTCTCGGCAACCAGCTTCTTAAACTTCTCATAGTCATTGACCAGAGGATAGGTGCGGAAGGGATTGGCGTAGGGCTCGACAACCAGAGCATTGGGATCGACGCCTTCCTTCAGACGCTCGGCAGAGGAGCGCTTGGTGGCCAGAGTAGCGCCCATGACAGATGCCAGGGAAGCGCCCTTCAACTTCACGATGGGAGGAATGGTGGGATCCTTCATAATCCAGAAGATAGCATTGACGGGAGATTCGATCTTATCCACGCGGTTGGGAGACCACAGCTTGGACTTGATGGCACGGCCATTGCCGTTGCGGACATCTTCAGTGACCAGAACAACCTTACCGTCCTCGTCGATGGTGGCGGAGCAGTTCTGTGCGGTCAGCAGGAACTTGTTGTCCTCGGCGTTGACGGGATAGTCAGCGGTCTTATCGAAGTAGGTGGGCTCCAGAGCGATGGAGGAGCAGGTGTCGGAGTTGATGATGAAAGCGTCATCATGCAGAACCTTAATGGCGGGATACTTGCCGCCGTGCTTGGCGTGGGTCAGGGTAGACTTGCCGGAGCCGGACAGGCCGAACACAGCTGCTACGTACTTGCTGCCGTCGTCCAGAGTGTATTCCTTCTGGCCGCCGTGGCAGGAAGCATAGCCGTTGCGGTTGGCGATGGCCCAAGCCAGAGTCAGAGTGCCCTTCTTGTGCTCACCGAAGTAACGCATGCCCAGAATGGCGGCGCAGTTGGTCTCGGTATTGAAGTAGCACAGGCACTTGGGGTCGCAGACAGCGTCCTGACCGGGAGCGCCGGTCCACTGGGGATCGGAGAAGATGTAAATGTCGGCTTCTTTGCCGCCGCCCACGGGCTGAGAGTTCTTGTACATCTTCACATACTCAGTGGACTGATACTGGAAATTCAGCATCCAGTTGTACAGCAGGTTCTCTTCGCCTTCGGGGATCAGCAGGTGAGCCTTGACCATGAACTCGGGATCCAGACCGATGAAGACCTCGGCGTGATACATGGTCTTCCAGCGGGTGTCATAGACAGCGTCCATAACGATCTTGTCCAGCGCGGCGGTGTTGCAGCCGGCCTTTCCGGTGATGCGGCGGGCGGGAGCATAGCGGCCGGTGATGGAGCCGTCGTTGAACAGCAGGACCTTGGCGTCGGGATCCAGACCGAATTCCTCGCCGCGATAGATGGGCATATCGGTGACGACGGTACCGGGAGAATTCTTAGCCAGTTCATAGGCCTCACGCAGGGTGTTGACCTTGATCACGTTGTTAGCGTAGAAGGGGGCCTCAATAATGGAACGGGTGGTGGAGAAACCAACCTTACCGGGGCCGATATCGCTTCTGGAATAATAAGCCTTAGTGGACATGAATGACTCCTCCTAAATGTATTTCTGTATCATGAGATCGCTGGGGTATGCAATCTTCCATTTACCAGTATACAGCATTGTACGGAACAAATCAAGCAGGAAACGTTGCTTGTTACGCAACAGTGAGAAAATCGGAGAGTGCGGCAATATTTTCTAATGTCAGTTGTTCGCCGCGGACGGTTTCCGGCAGCCCGGCAGCAAGGATTGCCTGACGGATCGTCTCTTTGGAGAACCGGGGCAGGGCGGAGGCCAGACTGTTCACCAGTGTTTTCCTGCGCAGCAGATAGGCTCCCTGCAGAACCTTTCGGAACAGGACTTCGTCTTTTACCTGTACGGCAGGCGTGGAGCGACGCACGCAGCGCAGCACAGTGGAGGTTACCTTGGGGACCGGGTAAAAGCATTCTCTGGGAACTTCCAGAACCGGCTCCAGTTCCATCTGATACTGCATCTGCATGGAGAATGCGCTGACCTCGCTGGTGCCGGGGCGGGCACAGATCCGCTGGGCGGCTTCTTTCTGAATTAGCACGGTGATGGCTGTCAGCTCTGGGATATCCAGCAGCGCCGTCAGTATAGGGGTAGTGATGTTATAGGGAAGATTGGCGCATACCATGGGAGTCAGTCCCTGAAACTTTTCCAGGATCAGTGTGCGCAAATCCAGCCGCAGAGCATCACCGGAGATGACTTCCACATTGTCGTGGGCGACCAGTGTTTCCTGCAATACCGGAAGCAGGTCGCGGTCCAGCTCGATGGAGACTACTTTGCCCGCCCGGCGTGCTAACTGCGTGGTCAACGCGCCGATACCGGGGCCGATCTCCAATACACCGCAGGTTTCATCGGCTTCGGAGGCTTCCGCGATGGCAACGGGGACGTTGCCGTCGATGAGGAAATTCTGGCCCATGGATTTGGAAAATTTAAAGCCATGACGCAGAAGCAGCTGCTGAATGGTATCAAAATCACAAAGATTCAAAATATCCCGCCTTTCAGGATGCGTTTTCATCAGTATAGCAGATAATTTGCAGAAAGGAAAGCCAAGATAGAGAGCGTTTTTCGCATTGTAAAGAAAGCGCAAAAGGTGTAGGATTCTATCGGAGTTCCTGCAGATCAAAAGGTTATTTGCAAAAGGGAGGGAGCATAGTGCGGGAGGCGCGTCGTGAAAGCAACATAGTTTTGTTGTTTGCTGTTACCTATTTTGCAAGCTATGTTACCCGTATCAACTATGGCGCGGTCATTTCTGAAATGATTCGTGCCACCGGATATTCCAAGCCGCTTCTTTCCATGGCGGTGACAGGCAGCTTTGTTACTTATGGCGTTGGCCAGCTGATCAGCGGCGCGTGCGGCGATTGTTTTTCGCCGAAGAAGCTGGTGGCCTTTGGGCTTCTCGTATCTTCCCTGATGAATATTCTGATTTCGCTGTGTGTCGTTGTGTTCTTTGGTATCGGCGGCCTGTCCGCGGCGGCTATGATGGTTTTGAGCGGAAAGCAGGCATTGCTGTCCGTTCTCTTTGCGGCGGTGTTGACCGGAAGTATGCACGGTGTCAATCTGATGCTGATTTCCATGATCCCACCGCGTTTTCAACAATTAGGAAATGTATCTCTGGTTTCCGGTGTGCTGAGCTCCTGTACGTATGAGGGAAGCGCTATATCCACCTACGGCGTTGCGGTTGTGTCGGAGGTGCATGGGTGGAGCATTACGCTGCTCATGTGGATTCTGATGGCGGGTTTGGGTGCGGCCGCATGTGCGGTCGGTCTTCCTGCGTGGAACCGGAACATGGAAAGAGGACAGAACGATAGTCAATAGGGAGGAATTCTCATGTGTGCAAAAGTGATTGACCTGCATTGTGATACCATTGATAAGATTGCACGTTCCAATGGCTCAATGGGCTTGCGGGACGGAAACTGCGATATCAATCTCGGTAAGCTGCGGAAGGGGGGAGCTATGGCGCAGTTTTTTGCCATCTTCACCAGAAGCCATGCGTCCTTGCAGCGAGTAGGCTTGACGCTGACGCCGTATGAATATGTGCAGTGGATCTATGCCTGCTACCAAAAGGAACTGACAGCCAATGCGGATATCATTGCACCTGCGTATACCTGCAATGACATCCTGCGCAATGATGAGAAGGGACTGATGTCTTCCGTGTTGAGCGTGGAGGATGCTGTGGCGCTGGAAGGGAAGATAGAGCGGGTAGATACATTCTATCAGATGGGTGTCCGCATGATGTCCCTGACATGGGACTGGGAGAATTCGCTGGGATATCCGCAGAGCGCTGATCCTGAGAGAATGCAATTGGGATTAAAACCATTCGGTATCGATGCCGTTCGCCGTATGGAAGAACTGGGCATCATCATTGACGTATCCCACCTGTCGGACGGTGGTTTTTGGGATGTCGCCAAGCATACGTCTGCACCCTTTGCAGCATCTCATTCCTGCGCCCGTGCTTTGTGTGAAAAAGGCCGTAACCTGACAGATGATATGCTCCGCGTCATCGGTGATCGGGGCGGCGTATGCGGTGTGAATTTCTACGCCGGATTTCTGAATAAGGGAAGTCGCTATGCCGCTGTGGGGGACATCGTCCGCCATGCTCAATATATTGCCAATGTGGCAGGCGTTGATGCAGTGGCTCTCGGTTCGGATTTTGACGGCATCGACGCAGAGGTGGAGTTTCATGACTATGCCGGTATGCCTATGCTGGTGGATGGACTCCTACGTGTCTTTACCGAAGAAGAAGTGGAGAAAATCTGTTGGCGAAATGCCCTGCGGGTGATCCGCGATGTGGTGAAATAACACGAAAAACAGGCTGCGTGAACTTCACGCAGCCTGTTTTCTCAGTCTTCCAGAATATAGATGGTAGCGGCTCTGCGACCGAAAATGATGCACTGATCATAGTCGTCATAGTAAAGATCCACGCGGTTGCCGATGACGCCGGTATCCTCTGCCACGGCAATACCGTAGACATACTTTCCGTCATTGGTGACGATATACAGCTTGCTGCCCAACGGAATGACTCGCCGATCTACGGCTACGGCACCGGCGCGGGCGGGCGTGCCGCTGGCGGTGATGTAGCCTGCGCCGCCGCGGCCGGCAGTGTAGGCGGTGGCGGTGACGTCCTTGACAGCAGAGAACCGCATAGTGCCGCCGGAAGCAAAGGTCAGCACACCGCTGCCATCTTCGTTTTTCTGTACCTCTGTGATGCGATCTTCTGCATCCACAGTGGATACGGCAGTGCCGTATTCGATAATCTCATCCACTGCAGGCTCAACTGTCTCTGTCAACAAAAGTCGGTCGATTTCCGTACCAGCATAACAGATCACTTCATAGTCGCAGATGCGGAGTCCCTTGGAACCAATCTGTGCGACCCGCTCTTCCCCAACAGGCAGGTCGGGGGAGGCGATCCGTATGGTCTCATATGGAATGTCCTCTGTTGTCTGCTGGCAGGAGTAAGAGACTGTCGGGATGATCTCTGTTTCCACAACCGGTGCAGTGCTTGTTTCGGAGCTGTCGGCTATCGTGAACAGGGCGTTGGCTTTGCCGGAAGAGAGCCAGGCGGAGGCTGTCAGCAAGGCAGCGGCGGCCAGCAAAAGACAGAAGCTTTTCCGGTTTTGATGATAATTTTTACGCATAAAACTCCTTTTTCCATTGGGTTGTCCTTTTGACAAAACTTTGCACAGTATATCGCATGAAAGAAGTATTGTCAAGTTTCTGCTTTTTTATTACCACCATATGGATGCACTGGTAAAAAAATACCTGCTTTCCAACGGAAAGCAGGTATTTTCAGGAAGCGTATTCAACGAACCTCTGCGGAGAAACCCAGATCATCCAGTTCGCTGATGGCGGTTTTCAGGCAGTTTTCGCAGCCGTTGATGGAAACGGTCTTGGTATCCAGATCCACGGTGAAATCCAGCTTGGCCTCAGTGAGTGCTTCGGTGATGCGGCGCACGCAGTTCTGGCACATCATTTCGGGAACATACACAGTTTTCATAATGATAATCTCCTTTTTGTTCACTGCCGGCGGCAGAAATTTGACTGATACACATGCAGATACATTAGCGGCTCATCAGCTTCTGGATGGTAGAGAGCAATTCCTCGACAACCTCCAGATCGCCGTTTTGAATATCCTGCACCACGCAGGAACGAATGTGGCTGCCCAGCAGCTCACGGGAAAAGCCATTCAGGGCAGATTGGGCGGCAGAGACCTGTTGGAGGATATCCGTGCAGTATGCATCCTTTTCCACCATACCGCGAATGCCGCGGATCTGACCTTCAATGCGGTTCAGACGGCGGATCAGAGCAGCCTGCTCACTGTTTTCGCGATGTTTATGGCGACAGCAGGTGTCATCTATCTTGTTGTCCGACATTACAGACCTCCTCTCACAGCTTTTTGGTGCGCAGCCGCAGTGCGTTGCTGACCACGCAAAGGGAACTCATAGACATGGCGGCTCCGGCGATCATGGGTGTCAGCAGAATTTGGAACGCGGGATAGAGAATACCGGCTGCCACCGGGATGCAGATAGTGTTGTAGCAGAAGGCCCAGAAGAGATTCTGCTTGATGTTGCGGATGGTCAGGCGGGAAAGGTGAATGGCTTTTGCCACATCTGCCAGATCGCTGCGCATCAGGATCACAGAAGCGGATTCGATGGCAATGTCACTGCCGTTGCCGATGGCACAGCCCACATCTGCCTGCGCCAGTGCCGGCGCGTCGTTGATGCCGTCGCCCACCATCATTACGGCTGCACCGTTCTTCTGCAGACGCTGCACAACGGCGGCTTTCTCTTCGGGAAGAACTTCGGCAATGACTTCATCCACGCCGGCCTGCTTGCCAATGGCTTCTGCAGCCAGACGGTTGTCGCCGGTGAGCAGAATGGTACGGATGCCGTCTGCGCGCAGCTTGGCGATGGCGGCCGAACTGCCGCTCTTGATGGGGTCTGCCACGGTGATCAGTCCCAGAGCCTTTCCGTTTTGCGCAAACCACAGCAGTGTATGCCCCTGTGCGGCAAACTGCTGTGCAGAGGGGATCAGCGCCGCTATATCCACGCCGGATTCCTCCAGCAGCCGCTGACTGCCAGCAAGCACCACTGTTCCGTCGATATCTGCCCGAAGACCGCGTCCGGAGAGGTTTTCCAGTTGCTGCGGTGCAGAGGAAAAGGTGACGCCGCGTTCTGTGGCGCAATTCATAACGGCTTGGGCGAGGGGATGGCTGGAACCGGCCTCAGCCGTAGCTGCAATCGTCAGAAGCTGCTGTTCGGTAATGTCTGCTGCAGGTACGATGGACTGGACTGTGGGCTTGCCTTCTGTGACTGTGCCGGTCTTGTCCAACACGACGGTGGTAACGGTGTGCGTGGTTTCCAGTGCTTCGCCGCTGCGAATGAGAATGCCGTTGGAAGCGCCCAGTCCGGTGCCCACCATGATGGCCGTGGGAGTAGCCAGACCCAGTGCGCAGGGACAGGCGATCACCAGGACCGATGTAAAGATCCGCAGCACAAAGGAAATGTCCTGACCGGCGATGGCCCAGATGATAGCGGCTACAGCAGCGATGCACATGACCACGGGAACGAATACGCCGGCGACTTTGTCAGCAATTTTTGCGATGGGTGCCTTTTTGCCCTGGGCGTCCTCCACAAACTGGATGATTTTGGAGAGCGTGGAATCTGCGCCCACGCGGCTGACCTTTACGTGCAGAAGGCCTTCCTGATTGACGCTGCCGCCGATGACTTCACTGCCGGGCTCCTTGTCCACAGGCAGGCTTTCACCGGTGAGCATGGCTTCGTTGACACTGCCGTGTCCCTGAATCACAACGCCGTCAGCGGCAATATTGGAACCGGGTTTTACCAGAATCACATCGCCGACCTTCAGAGAGGCGGTGGGGACTTCACGTCCATCTGCCAGCAGCGCGGTATCCGGCTTCAGCTCCATAAGTTTTGTGATGGCGCCTTTTGTCTTTTGGACGCTGCGGGCTTCCAGAAATTTGCCCAACATGATCAGCGTCAGCACTGTGGCAGCGGACTCATAGTACAGGTCATGCACATGATGGTGATGATCTGAAATCAGGAAGGTCATCACCAGACTGTATGCAAAGGAACAACTGGAGCCGATGGCTACAAGAGAGTCCATGTTGGGATTTTTGTGGATCAGTGCTGAGATGCCGCCTGTGAGATATGCCTTTCCGAATATGAGGACGGGGATAGTCAGGACCAACTGGAGGATGGCAAAGTTGACAGGGTGCGTGGCCATGGAGAAAAGATCTGGCAGGGGGAGAGGGGAGGGCAGCATCTGTCCCATAGAAGCATAGAGCAGAACCGAAGAGAAAACGGCCGCACCGATGAGATTGCGCTTCTGTACGCGGTAAGCTTCATCGGCGGCGTTTTTCTTGTCTTCCTCCGTCTTGGGGGCAGGCTCATCCTGATGGAGAGCACAACCAAAACCGGCCTTTTCCACCTTTTTGCAAATGTCCTCGCGAGTAGTCTGGGAATCGTCGTATTCAATGTTCATAATACCGGTGGTGAGATTGACCTCACTGCGGAAAACGCCCGGCAGTTTCCGGGTGACCCGCTCCACTGCTGAGCTGCATGCGGCGCAGTGCATACCGGTAATGTCGTATTTTTCGGTGCGCATGGGACTGCCTCCTTCGGAACAGGAAATATGTGAATACCCCGGGGGAGTATCCTTGATTATTTTATACCCCGGGGGAGTATTGGTCAAGGCTTTTTTACAGAAAAAACTGCCGCAAAGCTCGTGCGGCAGTTCCTAAAAATAGCTATTGATTTTCATCCATGCAGCGCTGGAAGAAGTCCAGCGCTTTGACAATATGCGTATTCCAGAAGAGCCAGTCGTGTTTGCCCGGACCTTCAAAATACTCGTAGATATATCCTCTGTCCCGGATGAAGTCCCGAAAAAGATGGTTTTCATGAAGACGCTTGTCCTCAGTGCCGCATGCCTGATAGATCCAGGGCTTGGGCCTGTTCTCTGCCTCCAGACGGCGGGTGAGCTCGTAGGTGTCGTCCACAGAACCGGGAATGACATCCAGATAGTTTTCTCCCCAGATGTTGATGCCATCCTCATGGCGATTGCCCAGAGCGAAACGTGCGTGAATATCCACTGCACCGGAAAGTGCACCGCAGGCGGCAAAGCGGTCGCTTTCGGCCAGCGCAATCTTCAGCGCACCGTAGCCACCCATCGAGAGACCAGCAACGAAGGTTTTCTCCCGCTTTTTACTGATGGGAAAGATTGTGCGGACATATTCCATCAGTTCCTGCGTGATGTAGGTATAGTATTTTTCGCCATACTTCATGTCGCAAAACCAGCTTTTTTGGCCGCTGGGCATGACCATAGCCACCTGATACTGCTTTGCATAGCGTTCGATAGGCGTATTCCGAAGCCACTCATCCTGATTTCCGCTGTGGCCGTGGAGCAGCAGGACAACGGGGATGTCCTCCTTGCACTGTTCGGGGATGATTACGTTAAAGGATACATTGCTGCCGATTACCTGAGATCGGAATGTGCATTGAAAGAGCGCCATAATCGTTGCCTCCTGCTGTCAGCAGAACTCGCTGTCGGATTCCTGTTGGGCGTGGAACTCGTCCTTGGCCTGCTGCAGAATTTTACGTTCTGCTTTGGTAGTAAGCTGGGATTCGTCAAATCGGGCGAACATGTCCGGGCGTCTGGCCATGGTACGCTTGTAGCTCTCTTTCTTGCGCCATGCGGCGATATTGGCGTGATGGCCGGAGAGCAACACATCCGGAACCTTGCGGCCATGCCACTCGGAAGGGTGGGAATACTGAGGGTATTCCAGCAGGCCGTTCCAATGGGACTCTTCTGTGAAGCATTCCTCATCAGGAAGGACGCCGGGGACCATGCGACAGACGGCGTCGCAGACAGCCATGGCGGGAATTTCGCCGCCGGTGAGGACGAAATCGCCTACGGAGATTTCCTCATCCACGCACTCGTCGATGAAGCGCTGGTCAATGCCCTCGTAGTGTCCGCAGACAAGAACGATGTGGTCATAGTTGGCCTTCAGCTCCCGTGCTACTTCCTGATTGAAGGTGCGTCCGCAGGGAGAGAGGAAGATGGTATGTGGATGAGGATTGCCGGTGACCTCGCATATGTGATCCCAGCAGCGATACAGGGGATCTGCCTGCATCACGGCGCCCCGGCCGCCGCCGTAGGGATAGTCATCTACCTGCATTTGCTTATTGGTGGTGTAGTCCCGGATCTGATGGCTTTGAATGGTGATGTGTCCGCGTTCCTGGGCACGGCCCAGAATGCTGACGTTCAGCACGGCATCTACCGAAGCGGGAAAGAGGGTCATAATATCAAATCTCATTGCCGTCCATCCCCTCCAGAATGTGGACCACCATCTGATTGGCTTCCAGATCCACAGATTTGATAAATACATCCGGTACGGCGGGAATCAGGATCTCCCGGGTGCCGCGGACAGTGTAGACATCGTGGGCGGGATATTCCGTGACCTCTGTGATGACGCCAAGCTTTTCACCAGTGTCGTCCCGGATGACTTCCATATCCAGCAGCTCCTCGTCAAAGACCATGTCCCGGGGGATCTTGGGATCGTCACGGCGGAGATAGATATCGGTATCCTTGTAGGTCAGGGCAGCATTCATGTCATCCACGCCAGGGAGCTTCATCAGCACCAGACTCTTGTGGACATGGCAGGCGGTGGGCTTCACCGGCACGCCCTTGATATAGAAGGTTTTGAAGCGGGTCAGGAACTGCGGGTCCTGACGGTAGGGCTGCACGCGCACTTCACCGCGGATACCGTGGGCGTTGACAATGCGGCCGATTTTGACGGATTCCAGTTTCATGGATGTCTCCTTGTAAAAGCCGCTTGAGGCGGCGTATTTTCCCCATATAGTATAGCGTCTTTTAGGTGGGCAGGCAAGGGGATTGGTGTATGGTTACACACGGATTCCGGAATAGGTGATGCTGTGGAAGCATAAAAAGGATTTCAAGCCAAATCGCACGGGTTCTTCCAGCTTCAATGGAAACCGGGGCATCAGGACTTCGCCGTGGGGCGTGGTATGCAGACGGTATTTTCTTTTGCTGAGAAATTGCTCTCGCAGCCGGGCATCCACAAAGCGGACATGCAGCTCAGTGATGTCCAGATCCGAATTGCTGATCTCCACCAGCTCCACCACAATGGTTCGCTTCTTTTTCTGTTCCATATACTCCAGAAGTCTGGGCTCATACTGAAATTCCATAGCGGCCTCCCGGTTCATACATTTTCAGCTTTGTTTAATTATATCGCTGATTCCTCGGCGCTGCAAGTCTTCCGCACAAATGCGCAAAGAATGGAAAGAAACCCTGACAAAATGATGCGGCAGAGAAGCGGGCTGTTACAGCCTGTGCAGACAGCAAAACACATCCGGACGGCTTGTCCGGATGTGTTTTTTGGCTGTTTTCAGTCTACAATGTCAACAGAAACCTTGACACCGGTGCGCTGTGCGTAGGAACGCACTACGGTGCGGATCTCCTTGGCGATGCGGCCCTGACGACCGATGACCTTGCCCATGTCCTCGGGGGCAACGCGTAGTTCCAGAGTCAGTTCCTGCTCACCCTGAATCTCGGTGACGGTGACACCATCGGGGTGCTCCACAAGATTTCTGGCAATGTAGAGCAGCAAGTCTTTCATTATGCTGCCCTCCGATGATTAGAGGACGTCGACCTTTTTCAGCAGAGCGCGGACAGTATCGGTGGGCTGTGCACCGGACTTGATCCAAGCCTGGGCGCGCTCGGCGTCGATCTTGATCTCAGCGGGGCTGACGCAGGGATTGTAGGTGCCCAGCTCTTCGATGAAGCGACCATCGCGGGGGAAACGGGAATCGGCGACAACAACGCGATAGAAAGGAGCCTTCTTGGCGCCCATGCGGCGCAGTCTGATCTTAACCATAAAAATGTACCTCCAAATGTTTTTTATTTTATTTCAATTTTTATCATTATAAATGCGCGGGGCACTTATATACAGTGGATTATGGTGGATATTACTTGCGGCGCTTTTTCTTGCCGCGGCCATGGCCGAAAGCGAAGCCGCCCATACCGGGGAGACCGGGCATCCGCCCCTTGCTCATCTGTTTGGTGAGCTGCTGTACCAGCTCGTACTGTTTGATCAGGCGGTTTACATCCACCACCTGCAGTCCGCAGCCTGCGGCGATGCGCTTTTTCCGGCTGGCGTTGAGGATCTGGGGATTCTCACGCTCCTGCGGCGTCATGGAGAGAATGATGGCCTCTGTATGCGCCATGACCTTCTCGTCAATGGTGGCGCCCTGAAGCTGCTTGCCCATGCCGGGCATCATGCCTGCGATCTGGCTGAGATCGCCCATGCTGCGCAGCTGCTGAAGCTGTTCGAAGTAATCCTGCAGCGTAAATTGGTTTTTGCGGAGCTTTTCTTCCAGCTTGGCCGCCTGCTTCTCGTCATAGGTCTCCTGCGCCTTTTCGATGAGGGTGAGCATATCGCCCATGCCCAGAATACGGGAAGCCATGCGGTCTGGGTGGAAAGGCTCGATCATGTCCAGCTTTTCGCCGGTACCCACATACTTGATGGGCTTTCCGGTAGCTGCACGAATGGAGAGTGCCGCACCGCCGCGGGCATCGCCGTCCAGCTTGGTGAGCACCACGCCGTCAATGCCCAGAGCATCGTTGAAAGCGGTGGCTGCGTTGACTGCATCCTGACCGGTCATGGCGTCCACCACCAGCAGGATCTCGTTGGGCATCACGGCTGCCTTCATCCGCTTCAGCTCGTCCATCAGGGCGTCATCCACATGGAGACGACCGGCGGTATCCAGAAAGACCATGTCGTTGCCATAGTCTTTTGCGTGGCGGATGGCGTTCTTTGCGATCTCCACAGGGTCGCCCTGACCCTGTTCAAAGACGGGAATCTCCAGCTGTGCGCCGACAACCTTCAACTGTTCAATGGCTGCGGGGCGGTAGACGTCACATGCGACCAGCAGGGGACGGTGGCTCTGCTGACGGCGCATCAGGCCTGCCAGCTTTGCTCCGTTGGTAGTCTTACCGGCGCCCTGCAGACCCACCATCATCACTACGGTAGGCGGCTTGGAAGCCATGGTCAGTCGGGCGTTGGAACCACCCATCAGGGCGGTCAGCTCATCGTTGACGATCTTGATGATCTGCTGAGCAGGTGTCAGACTGTCCAGCACATCGGTGCCCACGGCACGTTCCGTGACTTTTGCTACAAATTCCTTAACGACCTTGTAGCTGACGTCTGCTTCCAAAAGGGCAAGACGAACTTCCCGCATGCCCTCGCGGACATCACTTTCAGTCAGACGACCCTTGCCGCGCAGCTTTTTGAATGCTGCATTCAGTTTTTCGGTTAATCCTTCAAATGCCATGGGTACTCCTGTCAGATCCTCATTCCATCAGAATGGCGGTTTCCTGCTCAATGCGGTTGGTCAGCTCAGTGAGACGGGCATCCTCGAATTGCCGGTAGTTCAGGGTCTTGATTCCTTCCACGGCTGTCTGAATGGCAGACAGGTGAGTGCGCATCTGCTCAAAGCGCCGGATCAGACCGGTTTTGTCCTCGATTTCCTGCATCTGTGCCTCGGCTCGGACGATCACGTCACGAACGCCCTGACGGGAAATGCCGGCATTTTCTGCGATCTCGGAAAGGGACAGGTCTTCGTTGTAATACAGGTCGAAGAATTCCTTTTGTCTCTCTGTCAGGAGTTCTCCGTAAAAATCGAAGAGCATGGTCATGCGGTATGTCTGATTTTTCATGGAAAAACCTCCTTCCTGTAAAGTTATGCTCCTTTACAACAGCAATTAGTTTACAGGAAAGCGCGTCAAAAGTCAAGGAAAAAAAGCGAGAAAACAGGGAAAATTTTCGCCTTTTTTTCGACTTTTCCGGCGGAAAGAGAGACGGGAACGTAAATGATTACGAAAAAGCACGAAACGAGACAGAAAAGGTTGCCTGTCAGGCTTCTGACTCTTGCAGGAATTGCAGAAAACGTGATATACTACAACGTGGATTATTATATATGTGCCCTGAAATGTTTTTGGGGTGACAAGGAGTGAAAGCGTGAATCAGATTCGTACAAAGCTTGCCGAAGGCGTATATCTGACTTACCTTCCGGCGAGAAAATTCAAGACAAGTCTGCTGTCTGCGCAGTTTATCACGCCCCTGACCAAGGAACTGGCAGCGGTGAATGCGCTGCTGCCGGCTGTGCTGCGCCGCGGCACGGCCCGCTATCCTGACATGGGCAGTTTGTCTGCGGAGCTGGACCGTCTCTATGGAACGCAGATTGATTATACCGTCAGAAAAAAGGGGGAAAATCAGTGTGTCGGTTTTGTGGCCAGTTTTCTCTCGGATGATTATGTTCCCGGCGGTGAGCGGCTTTTGGAGCCGGTGGCAGCTCTTTTGGGTGAGCTGATTTGTGCGCCTGCCACCCGCAACGGCCGGTTTGTTTCGGAGTATGTGGAAGGTGAGCGGGACAATCTCGTGGATGCCATTCGTGGTATTCGCAACGACAAGCGGGATTATGCTGCCCTCCGGATGCTGCAGGAGCTGTGCGCCGGTGAGGCCTATGGTATCAGTCGGCTTGGCAGCGAGGAACTGGCAGAGAAGGTCAGCGCCAAGCGGCTCTACACCGCATATACAGATCTGCTGTCCACGGGGCATCTGGAGCTGTTTTACAGCGGCAGTGCCGCCTTGGAGCGGGTGGAGCATGCGCTGCTGGATGCGCTGTCCACCATGCCGCGGAAAAGCGTGAAGGAGCTGACCTTCTGCGTGCCCCATGTCGGCAGAAGCGAAGTGCATACCGTGACGGAGTATATGGATGTGACACAGGGAAAGCTGGGGATGGGATTCTCTTGCGGCAGCGATGATTTTCCGGCGCTTTTGTTGGGCAATACCCTCTTTGGCGGCAGCAGCAATTCCAAGCTGTTCCTCAATGTGCGGGAAAAGCTTTCTCTTTGCTACTATGCATCTTCCGGCTATCACCGTCAGAAGGGGCTGATCACTGTGTCCTCCGGTGTGGAGTTTTCCAATTTCCGGCGTGCCTATGATGAGATATTGACACAGCTGGAGGCCGTGCAGAAGGGAGAACTGGAGGATTGGGAGCTGGAGGGTGCCCGCAGCACGCTGCTGAACGCCTATACCTCCATGCAGGATTCTCAGGGACAGATGGAGAATTTCTATATCAGTCAGGCTGCCGCGGGGCATGAGGAAACGCCGGAGGATCTTGCCAGGGAAGTGTGTGAAACCTCGGCGGAACGAATTTTCCGTGCAATGGAATCTGTGAAGCTGGATACGGTCTACTTCCTGACCGGGAAGGAGGAGACGGCGGAATGAAACAGGTATTTTATGATCGGCTTGGCGAAGCTGTCTGGAATGAACGGCTTCCCAACGGACTGGAGATCCGTGTGGTTTCCAAACCCGGCTATGCCAAAAAATATGCGTTCTTTGCCACACGATACGGCGGTATGGATACCAGATTCCGACTGAACGGCAACTGGTTGGATACACCTGCCGGCATTGCCCACTATCTGGAACATAAAATGTTCGACACAAAGGAGGGAAATGCCCTTCAGGAGCTGGCGAAGAACGGTGCGGAGCCCAATGCGTTTACCTCCGGTTCCATGACAGCCTACTACTTTGACTCCACAGAGAAGTTTGAGGAGAATCTGAAGATACTGCTGTCCTTTGTGTCGGTACCGTATTTTACTGATGAAAGCGTGGCCAAGGAGCAGGGCATCATCGGGCAGGAAATCCGCATGATCGAGGACAATCCCGACTGGCAGATTTATACCAGGATGATGCAGGCGCTTTATCGAAACAGCACGGCGCGGATTTCTGTGGCGGGTACAGTGGAGAGTATTGCAGAGATTACCGCCCAGACCCTCTATGACTGCCATAAAGCGTTCTATACGCCTACCAATATGATTCTGACGGTGGTTGGCGATGTGGATCCCATCCATGTGGTGGACATTGCCCGGAGTATTTTACCCAGAGAGGGCGGTCCTGTGATCGAGAGAGATTACGGCACGGAACCGATGGATGTGGCGGAAAAGGATACCGTTACACAGATGGAGGTGGCGATGCCGCAGTTCCTGACAGGCTACAAGTGTGATCCGGTATCTGATGGTCAGGATTTCCTGCGAACCAGCATGATCGGCGATCTGGCCTGTGAGGTGCTGCTGGGTGAATCCAGTCCTCTGTATCTGCGGTTGTATGAGCAGGGGATCATCAACGGCAGCTTCGGCGGCTCTTATGAGATGATGCCGGGGGTGGCATACCTGTATGCCGGCGGTGACGGAAAGGATCCGCAGCGGGTGGCAGAGGAAATTGCCAGGGAAGCGATCCGGCTCAGTCGTGAGGGTCCAGACAAAGCTTTCTATGAACGGCTGCGCCGCGCCATGTTCGGCAGCATGCTGAAGGATCTGAACTCCTTTGAACACATTGCCATCCTTCTGACAGAGGGATACTTCCACGGTTTTGATGCCTTCCGGTTCCCGGAGATTTTTGAGTCTATCCGTGAGGAGGACATCATCCGCTTCATTGATACCAATATCACTGCAGATCGGAACGTGATGTCCCGGATCCTGCCCAGGACATGAGAAAGAGGGAGAACTGCACATGAGAGTGATGACAAATTCGCCCATCAGCTTTCCAGGACTGTTTGGTGACTGGGAATTTACTGCCGGTGAGGTGGCGCTGGACATCGGAAAGGGCATTTACTGGTATGGCATCATCATTGCCTTTGGTGTATTGGCAGCAGTGGCACTGTGTCTGCGTCTGCGTCACCGGTTTGGTCTGACAGAGGATAACCTCCTGGATCTGGTGCTGATCGGTGTGCCGTCATCCATTGTGTGCGCCCGGATATACTATGTGGTATTCTACCTGGATATCTACCGTACGGCGGATGGCGGAATCGACTGGGGAAGAGCGGTTGCTATTTGGGATGGCGGCATTGCCATCTACGGTGCGATCATAGGCGCATTTTTGTCGGGAATGCTGTACTGCAGGATTAAGAAGCTCCCAATCGGTGCTGCTGCGGATGCCTGCGTCATTGGATTTCTTGTGGGACAGGCCGTCGGGCGCTGGGGCAATTTTATGAACCGCGAGGCCTTTGGCGGCGAAACCACGCTGCCGTGGCGGATGCGTCTGTTATTGGAAAGCGGTGAGTTCATCGAGGTGCATCCCACTTTCCTGTATGAGAGCCTGTGGAATCTGGCGGGAATCCTGATTCTGGTACTGCTGGTTACACCGCACCGGAAATTTGATGGACAGAATACCTGGAGCTATTTTCTCTGGTATGGCCTTGGACGCTTTTGGATTGAAGGACTGCGGACGGACAGTTTGTATCTGTTTGACTGGACGCTGTTTGGCGAACCCATTCGTGTTTCTCAGGCACTGTCTGCCGTGATGATTCTCGTTTCGGCGGCGGCATTGTTCTGGAATTTGGTGATCCGCAGGCCGTCACCGGAGAATATGTATGTGAACCGACTGGCGAGACAGACGGTGGAGGAGGCAGAAGAGGAGAGCACTGCCGAAGCCGATGAAAACAAAGAAGAACGTGGGGAGGAAAGTGACACATGATCGTAATGGATGGAAAAGCTGTGGCCGCAAAGTGCAAAGCAGCGGCTGCCGAAGAAGCGAAGAAGCTGAAGCATCAGCCCGGACTGGCTGTGGTGCTGGTGGGTGACAATCCTGCATCCCGCACGTATGTATCGGCCAAGGAGAAGGACTGTCACGAGTGCGGCTTTGCTAGCTTTGAATACAAGCTGTCTGCGGAGACTACACAGGAAGAGCTGATGCGGCTGATTGCACAGCTGAACGCGGATGAGAAGGTGGACGGTATTCTGGTGCAGATGCCCCTGCCGGCGCACCTTTCCGAGAAGGAAGTTTTGTGTGCCATTGCGCCGGAGAAGGATGTGGATGGTTTCCACCCCATGAATGTGGGCCGGATGACCACCGGTGATCCGGCATTTGAGCCCTGTACTCCTGCAGGTATTATGGTGATGCTGAAGGAATACGGTATCGATGTTTCCGGCAAGCGTTGTGTGGTTCTGGGGCGCTCCAACATTGTGGGTAAGCCTATGGCCAGCATGCTGCTGCGTGCCAACGGTACCGTGACCATATGCCATTCCAGAACTCCGGATATGTCTGCCTTCACCCGTGAAGCAGACATTCTGGTGACGGCTGTGGGCAAGGTGGATCTCATTACCCCGGATATGGTCAAGGAAGGCGCAGTGGTCATTGACGTGGCCATGAACCGCAATGCAGAGGGCAAGCTCTGCGGCGATGTGAATTATGCGGCAGTGGCTCCTAAGACTTCCTATATCACGCCGGTGCCCGGCGGCGTTGGACCCATGACCCGCGCTATGCTGATGGTGAATCTGCTGCGAGCAGCCCAGCAGCGCGAGAGCAACTGACCTGAAAACATAAATAAAAATCCCGGTACGCTGCTGCGTACCGGGATTTGCTCTATGTATCAGACAATGCGCAGACCGCCTACATAGTAGCGGTCATAGTAGCCGGTGGTGAGGTCACTGATGACCACCTTGGCCTTGGAAGAAGATGCATGAATAAACTTTCCGTCACCGATGTACACGCCGCAGTGAGAGCAGGCTTTGCCATCAGAGCGGGTGGGATCACAGAAGAATACCAGATCGCCGGGCTGCATGTCGCTGACAGAATGGAGCTGCACACCTTTGCCGCTGAGCCACTGGCTGGTGGCGGAGTGTGGGAGAGAGACGCCGAACTGCTTGCACAGATACATGGTAAAACCGGAGCAGTCGAAAGTCTTGGGGCCGGAGCCTCCGTAGACATAGCGGATACCCAGAAACTCCATGGCCAGATCCACCATTGCCTGTCCGTTGGCACTGGGAGAGGCGGCGAGCAGAGCATATTTGGCAGAAGCGTCCAGATTCACCAGATCACCGCGAATGTAGCCTGTGCTGCCGTCAGCACAGGTTACGCTGTACCAGCCGTTGGAAAGTCCGGTAACCGTCAGGGCGGTGTTTTTGGGAAGTGCAGCAACAATTTCACCTTCGGTAGTGGCATTGGAACGAACGTGGACGTTATCATCGTTGCTACGGCCGTAGGCGGTAAACACATTGTCCTCGTCCAGCTTCAGATAATCGGCACTGACACAACCGGTTTTGCCCTTGTAGGAAATGTGATACCAACCATCATTCGCCTTGCCGAAAACAGAGACGGCTGTGTTCTTATCCATCATGGTCAGGATGGAGGTGGAGGTCGATGCTCCGGCACGCATTCTGACGGAGGAACCGGTAATGACACCGACACCAACAGGCAGATCAGCAGAAGGTGCGGGATCGGGTGTAGGTGTGGGATCAGCAGGTGTTTCTGTTTTCTGCACCAGCTTCAGATATCGGGCGCTGACACAGCCTGTCATGCCCTTGTAGGAAATATTGTACCAGTCATCGTTGAATTTGCCCAGGACGGTAACAGTGGTGCCCTTATCCATCACCGTCAGGATAGAGGTGGAAGTGGATGCTCCCGAGCGCATTCTGACGGAGGAACCGGTGATGGTGCCTTCGTCAGCGGGCAGTTGGGCGGCGAGGGAAGAGATTGCCAGCACCACTGTTGTAAGACCGGCCAGCAAAAACACGCGGGCTGCCTTGCCTGCAAAATGTGTCATGAGTAGACTTCCTTTCTATTCTCTTGGGTGAAAGTGATTTTACTTGCCGGCCAGAGCGCGCTCCAACCAGACGTGAGCGATGTCCATAGCAGCGTAAAGACTGTCTTTTTCGCTCTTCTTCACAATGCGATCCCGGGACTTCAGGGTAGGATCGGTCAACTGCAGTTGGACGGAAACCTTGCTGGCAATGCTGAGATCCTGTACCTTCTTGGTGTCCTGAATCTGCATCATGACGATATATTTCTCAGCCATTGTGCCGTAATAGATCAGATTGTCGATGCGGCGAAGGGGATGGCCGCGATAAACCAGACCTTCATTTTTTGTGTTTTCGTTTGCCATAAGAGACTCCTTTTGCTGTATTTTGTAACCAAATTGTAATTATTCTAACATATCTGGTTATGACTGTCAATGTTGGGGGAGACGTTTTATGTGTGGGAATTGTTTCCATCCAGAGGAACGGTTATCCCGAAAAAGTCCCTGCCGGGGAGATACCCGGCAGGGGGGTGGTGTCTTATGCGCCGAAATCCTCGGCGACCTTCTTCAGCATTTTGCGGATGGGGAGCTGATAGGGGCAGCGTGTTTCGCAGACACCGCACTCCACGCAGGCGCTGGCCTTGATGGGGGTTGCCTCATAGCGGGAGCGGGCCCACTCTTCCAGACCGTAGCGCTTGAGATATCCCTGGAACAGGAACAGCGTGGGGATGCCGATGCCCACGGTGCAGGGAGCGCAGTAGTTGCAGCGGCGGCAGAAGTTGGTGCCCAACTCCTTGCGGATCTGATCTGCCGCTGCCAGTTCCTCGGCTGTGAGGGGTGAGAGATCATTGGCGGCGGCGCTGTTCTGTGCCACCTCATCCACGCTGTACATACCGGGGATCACTACAGTGACATTGGGATTGGCACAGATGTAGCGCAGAGCCAGCGGGCCGTTATCAATGGCACCACCGGCCAAAGGCTTCATAACGATAAAGCCGATGTTCTTTTCCTTTGCCTGGGCCATCAGTTCTTCCGCCTGATTTTCCACAATATTGTAGGGGAACATGATAGTCTCTACCCAGTCCAGATCCAAAGCCAGACGGAAAGTGTCCAGAGAGTGGGTGGTCAGGCCGATGTGGCCGATCTTGCCGGCAGCCTTGGCTTCCTGCAGAGCAGCCAGCGCACCGTCGGCAGAGCAGACCTGTTCCAGCTGCTCGGGAGGGCAGTTGTGGATCTGATAGAGGTCTATGTAATCGGTGCGGAGATTCTTCAGGCTGATATCGATATCCTTTGCCATGCCGGCCTTGTCGCGAGCCATGGACTTGGTGGCCAGAACGAATTCATCCCGATGCCCTTCGATGGCCTGACCGATCAACTCTTCGCTGACGGTGTAGCCGCGGGCAGTGTCAATGTAATTGATACCGGCGGCGCAGATGGCGTCCATCAGTTCCTTGGATGCCGCGGCGTCAATGCGCTGGATGGGGATACCGCCGAAGCCCATGCGGGAGATCTTCAGGCCGCTGCGGCCAAGAGTGACATATTCCATATCTTTTAATTGCCTCCTTGCAGTTTTTTGATAGGTTATACTGTCGGGTCTGCGTATTCAGCGACGGGGACCTTGGTGCCGTCGGCAAAATAGCGGGTACTGCGCACACGTGTTTCACCGTCATATTCGTGGATCGTGTAGGCGAACAGGGAGCCGTCGGCGGCATATTCGGAACTGCGGATGCGCTGACCGGCGTCGTTATATTCGTGGATAAGCGTGCTGTCGTGAGAACCGTCGCCGAGGTAGAGGGATTGGCGGAGCAAGTTTCCTTGTGAATCGTGCTCATACTCGCTCCAACTCCGAATGCTCCCATCCTTTTTATAATGGGTAGCGCGGACACAATTGCCGTTAGTATCATGTTCCATAATGTAGGAAGAACCGAAGTGGGTGTCATAGTGGTAAATTTCGAGAAGGCGGCCATCGGCATCATAAGTGTATTCCGTGTAATCGGCGACGCTGTCGGTGCTGCTGCTGTACTGGGTCTTCCGGATGAGCTGTTCACCGTCGTATTCAAAAATATAGTAGCTTGAGATCCGGTCGTCATAGCCGCTGTGATGGTTGCGGCGGATAAGCTTGCCGTCAGCATCGTGCTCCTCGGTGGTATAGTCGGGGGCGGCACGCATGGAAGAAACGGCTGAAACGGCGGGAGAGACTTGCGAAGAGCCGTCCAGCTGATGATGGCCGCAGGCACACAGGGAGAGCAGCAGAATGGCTGTCAAAACAGGATACACGGCTTTTTTCATAATGAATATCCTCCTGTTCGTCGAGAATGGCAAAACGGTATGGACAAGAACAGGATACCATAGTTTCCAGGCAAACACAATGCATCCGGACAAAATTACAGCCGGGAGGCGTACCTCCCGGCTATATGCGGTTGGAATCAGAGTCCCAGATATCTGCGCAGCAGAATCTGCAGCAGTTCATCCCGGTCGATCTTGCGGATCAGCGTGCGGGCATTGTTGTGGTTGGTGATATAGGTGGGATCCTCGGAGAGGATGTAACCCACAATCTGATTGATGGGGTTATAGCCCTTTTCCTCCAATGCTTGATAGACAGTGGAGAGGATTTGATGGATCTCCAGATCCTTATCCGTCGGGATTTTGAATTTTCTGGTGAAGTCGTCCACCTGGGCACCACCTTTCTGAGTTCTTAAACTGATAAAATTAGTATACTCGATTTTGGGAAACGTGTAAAGTCCCTCGATGATATTTTTTCCAGAGGCTGCTCAGCGCAGAACGGCTCCCAGCTGGAGTTCCAGCTGAGTCAGAATGGCCTTCACATCGTTGTCGGCTTCCTCTGCGGTGAGGTTGCGGTCATCGGCGCGGAAAGCCAGGCTGAATGCAACAGATTTCTTCTCGGGAGCGATGCCGGTGCCGGTGTAGATGTCGAAGAGCTCCACGGTCTTCAGCAGCTTGCCGGCAGCGCGGCGGATGCAGTCCTCCAGAGCGCCCACGGTGATGGTCTTGTCGCAGACAACGGCGATGTCGCGGGTGACGGCGGGGAATTTGGGCAGAGGCTGATAGATGGGCTGTGTACCCTGACAGGCAGCCAGTGCGTCAAAGGACAGCTCGGCGGTATACAGCTCGGCATCCACGCCGTAGTTGGCGGCAACATGGGGGTGGATCTGCCCCATGACGCCCAGCAGAGTTTCACCGCACCAGACCTTGGCGCAGCGGCCGGGATGGTAGGAGGGATTGGCAGATTCTGCCTCGTAGCGGACGTTGCTGATACGCAGACCGCTGAAAACGGTTTCCACGGCACCCTTCAGAGCGAAGAAGTCCATGTCGGCACCGTAAGCACCCAGAGCCAGTACCTTGGGCTCGTGAGCAAGACCAGAACCGTCATTTCTGGCGAAATAGGTGCGGCCCAGCTCGTAGAGTTTAGCAGACTTGTTGCGGAAGTTATAGTTGCGGGTCAGGATCTCCAGCATGGAGGGCAGAATGGTTGTGCGCATAATGGAGGTGTCTTCGCCCAGAGGATTGAGGATCTTCAGAGAATTGCGCAGGGGAGAATCTGCAGGCAGATCGATTTTATCGTAGTAGGTGGGGCTGATGAAGGAATAGGTGATGATCTCGTGATAACCGGCACCGCGGCACAGAGCGCCGATGCTGTTTTCCACCTTCTGAATGGGAGAGAAGCCGCGCCGCTCGTTCATGCCGGAGGACAGAGTATCGGGGATGTTGTTGTAGCCGTAGAAACGAGCCACTTCCTCAGCAATGTCGGAGTAGTGCTCCACGTCGCTGCGCCAGGAGGGAACAGTGATGGTATCGCCGTCCAGTACGAAGCCCAGCTCGGTCAGGATGCGGCGCATCTCTGCTTCGGAGACGTCGGTACCCAGCAGGCCGTTGACCTTCTCAGGCTCCAGCTTCACGGTGACGGGCTGGGAATCCTTGGCGATAACGTCCAGAATACCGTCCACGACCTCACCGGCGCCCAGCAGCTCCACCAGCTCGCAGGCACGCTGCACAGCCTTCATGGTGTTCATGGGATCCAGACCCTTTTCGTAGCGGGCGGAAGCCTCAGTACGCATGTTCAGGGCCGTGGCGGTGCGGCGGACAGATGCGCCGTTGAAGTTGGCAGACTCGAACAGAACCATAGCGGTGTCGCCGATGATCTCGCTGTTGGCACCACCCATGACGCCTGCCACGCAGACGGGCTTATCCTCGTCGCAGATACACAGCATATTGGTGGTCAGATTACGCACGTTGCCGTCCAGCGTCTGGATGGTTTCGCCCTCGCGGGCGGTACGGACGATGATCTTGCCGCCGTCTACGCAGGAGAAGTCGAAAGCGTGCATGGGCTGACCGTACTCCAGCATGACATAGTTGGTGATATCCACGATGTTGTTGATGGGGCGGACGCCGCTGTTGCGCAGACGCTCACGCATCCATGCGGGGGAGGGCTTGATCTTGACGTTTTTCACCAGACGGGCGGTGTAGCGGGGGCACAGGTCGCCGTCCTTGATCTCGATAGCCACATGCTCAGCAATATTGTCACCGCAGCCGCGGATCTCCGGAGTATGGAGCTTCAGCTCTTTGCCGAAGGTGACGGCAGCCTCGCGGGCCAGACCGATGACGCTGAGGCAGTCGGGGCGATTGGGGGTGATTTCGAATTCCACGACACTGTCATCGGCACCGATGACAGCAGCCATGTCATCGCCGGGCTTCACATCATCCTCATGGAGGATCCAGATGCCGTCAGAGATGCAGTGTGGGAATTCTGCCTGCTGAGCATGGAGGTCTTCCAGCGTGCAGATATGTGACTTGGCAGTATCGAAAGCTACCATGTCGCCGGTGTGGATGTTGGCGCAGGGGGTCTGTGCCTCGCCCTGACCGGCGCCGGTATCCACCTGCACGGTGTAGGTGAAGCCATCGCCTGCCACAGACAGGACGCGGGCAGCCACGACCTTGCCGTAAATCTTATGGCCGGGCTGTACATCGGCGGGGATGGAGGGTTTCTCCTTATCCAGAGGCTTGTAGTCGTTCAGCAGGGCGGCGGGGGTGATGACGGCGTATGGATAGTCGTGCTCGGCGGTGAGATTCAGCTCCTTCAGGGAGCAGAGCATGCCGTTGGAGATAACGCCGCGCAGCTTGCCCTTCTCGATCTTTGCGCCGTTGGGCAACAGGGACTTGTGCTTGGCCACGGGCACCAGATCGCCCTCGTGGACGTTCCAGGCGCCGGTGACGATCTGGGTGGGCTCGGCCTCGCCAATGTCCAGCTGGCAGACCCACATATGGTCGGAATCGGGGTGACGCTCCATCTTCACGATGCGGCCTGCCACCACGTTTTTCAGGGATTCATTCAGTACCTCGGTGACTTCCACCTTGGAGCCGGAGAGGGTCATGGCCTCTGCAAAATCACGGTCATTGACAGATGCCACATCGACAAATTCATTCAGCCATTTTCTGCTCAGTTTCATCGTTTTCCCCTCCTCTTAGAACTGTTCCAGGAACCGGATGTCGTTTTCGAAGATCAGACGCAGGTCGCTGATCTTGAACTGGCCCATAGCCATACGCTCCAGACCGAAGCCGAAGGCGAAGCCGGAATATTCGTCGGGATCCACGCCGCAGTTGCGCAGAACCTTGGGATGCACCATGCCGGCACCCAGCACTTCGATCCAGCCCTCGCCCTTACAGGTGGGGCAGCCTTTGCCGCCGCACTTGTGGCACTGGATGTCCACCTCGCAGGAAGGCTCGGTGAAGGGGAAGTGATGGGGACGGAAGCGGGTCTGGGTTCCGGCACCGTAGATCTCGCGGATAACGGCGTTCAGCGTACCCTTCAGGTCAGCCATGGTGATGCCCTTGTCTACCACGAGACCCTCGATCTGATGGAACATGGGGGAGTGGGTGGCATCCACCTCATCCTTGCGGTAGACACGGCCGGGGGAAATCATGCGAATGGGAACTCCGTGCTCTTCGATGGCGCGGATCTGCATGGGAGAGGTTTGTGTACGCAGCAGGATGCGGGAGTCCTCATCCAGATAGAAGGTATCAGACCACTCGCGTGCGGGATGATCGTCAGGGGTGTTCAGCTTGGTGAAGTTATAGTCGGACTCCTCCACCTCGGGGCCGTCGATGATCTCAAAGCCCATGTTAATGAAAATTTCCTTGAAACCGTCCAGAGCGGTGTACATGGGATGCTTGTGACCAATCTCTGCCTGCTTGCCGGGAATGGTAACATCCAGCGTTTCGGCAGCCAGCTTGTCAGCCAGCGCCTTTTCGGCCAGAACGGCGCCCTGCGACTCAATGGCGCTCTCCAGAGCAGCGCGGACTTCGTTGGCCATCTGACCCATAATGGGGCGCTCCTCGGGGGAGAGCTTGCCCATCTGCTTGAGAACGGCGGTCAGCTCGCCCTTCTTGCCCAGATACTGGACGCGGACAGCTTCCAGCTCTGTGCCGGTTCCGGCGGCGGCAATGGCGCTGAGAGCGGCACTGCGAATGGATTCCAGTTGTGCTTTCATATCAAAACTCCTTCTTTCGTGGATGTGGACAGACACGCTGTATGAGAATTGCGGACAGCAAAAAAGCCTCCCGTCCCCATAGCATGGGACGAAAGGCCAGGCTTCCGCGGTACCACCCAAATTCACATCCGAGATGTGCACTTGATACCCCTGTAACGGAGGGTTTCCGGCCATGTCTCCATGGCAGCTCCGGGGCGAACCAAACCGGGCGTCCGCAGTCTGACTTGCAGCCGATGATCAGACCTCTCTT
Source organism: Oscillospiraceae bacterium (assembly GCA_015067995.1). Taxonomy (GTDB): domain Bacteria; phylum Bacillota; class Clostridia; order Oscillospirales; family Oscillospiraceae; genus Oscillibacter. The sequence continues at coordinate 73,177 of SVLJ01000004.1, read as the reverse complement.
GGCGGCGTTTCGCGGTTATTTTCCCGTTCATAGCCGATAACTTTCATATTTATATCATAAAATACATATAAATGCAAGGCAAAAATATCCACCAGGCAGCTTTACAGGGTAGAAATGTCCGTTGCATTGATGCCGTGATGCTTTTATAATGGTTAGGAAAGAAAAAACGCTGACCGGAGGAGTGGAATATGAAACTGGCTACTGCGAAGCAAATGCGGGAACTGGACAGATGTGCCATAGAGGAACTGGGGATTCCCTCGGTTGAGCTGATGGAAAAGGCTGCCCGGGGAGTTGCAAAGGCGGCTCTGGAACTGGGGGGGCGAAAGTTTCGGAAAAGGGTATCTGTGTTCTGCGGCAGTGGAAACAACGGCGGTGACGGTATTGCAGCGGCACGCATCCTGCTTCTTCGGGGAGCACGGGTTCGGGTGTTTCTGGTGGGGCAGTATGAGAAGCTGACCTCTGACTCCATGGAGATGACCCGAAGACTCAGTGAGTGCGGTGTGGAGCTGGAGACGTATGACCCGCAGGCCTGGGAGCAGCGGGAATGGGTCATGGAGAGTGATGTGATCATTGACGCAATGCTGGGCGTAGGGCTCTCAAGAGAGATTGCGGAGGAGTCTGCCGTCGGCGCAGCCATCAGGCTGATCAATGAAGCGCCGGGTGCCGTGGTGGCGGCAGACATTGCTACCGGCGTGGATGCAGACACCGGGCAAATTCTGGGTACAGCAGTAAAAGCGGACAAAACGGTGACCTTCTCCTTGGCCAAGGTGGGACAGTTTGTCGGAAAGGGAAAGCTGTATTCCGGAGAAGTGAAGGTACAGGAGATCGGGATTCCGGAGGAACTGGTAAAGGAAGTTGTTTCGCCGGTGCAGACTGTGGATGAGTCGTTTGCTGGCTGGGCGCTGCCAAAGCGTACAGAGGACGGACACAAAGGTACCTTCGGAAAGCTGCTGGCTGTGGGCGGCAGCGTTGGCTATACCGGCGCGCCCTGGCTGATGGCGGAAAGTGCTGTGCGCTCCGGCTGCGGATTGGTTTATCTGGGCGTGCCGGAAAGCATCTGGCAAGTGGAGGCGGTAAAATGTGTCAGTTCCATGCCGTTCCCGCTCCCGGAAACAGATGATTCTATTGAGAACAAAAAACTGAACAGTGAAACTGCTTTGCATATTATTGAGGAGAAATTAAATGCCTGCAGTGTGTTGGCCCTTGGTCCGGGGATGGGACGTTCCCAAGGGGCGGAACGCCTAATCCGGGAAATCCTGCAAAGAGCGGAAAAATCGGTTGTGCTGGACGCCGATGGCATCAATGCACTGCGGGGGCATATGGATGTTCTCAGTGCCAGACGCGATCGGGTGACGATCCTGACGCCTCACGATGGAGAGTTTGCCGGGATACTTGGCCGCCCGGTAAAAGAGGTCGTCTTTGGAAACCGCATTCAGCTGGCGGCAGAGTTTGCAAGAGAATATCGTTGCACATTGGTTTTGAAGGGGCATCGAACCATCACAGCAACGCCTGAGGGTAGTGTCCTGATCAATACCACGGGGAATTCCGGCCTGGCAAAGGGGGGGAGCGGCGATGTGCTGACAGGAATCATAGCGGCGCTGTTGTGCCAGGGAGCGAGCCCTGTACAGGCGGCGGCCGGCGGCGTCTGGATCCATGGGCGGGCGGCGGAGCTGACTGCGCAGCGCCTTACGGAATATTCCATGACACCTGTGGATGTCATGGAAGGACTGGCTGAAGTGTTCTGCGAGCTGCAGGCAAGATCATACGCAAAATAAGGGGGCTTTTAGTGTGCGCAGATATTACTGCGTACAAATGATGATCCTGTGTTTGATGCTGACGGGCTGCGGTTCTGCTCAGCAGGAGACAGAGGTGCAAACAGTACAGTCGAAATATCGGAATATGCTTGGGTGTGTCATGGAGGCAGAGGTGACCGGCGGAGTCGGGGAAGAGGATCCCGTTGCATTTACTCTGCGCTGTATGTATGATCCGGCAGGGGAAAGTGTTGTGGAGGTTCTGGCACCGGAAACGGTGGCCGGAATCCGTGCAGTCGTCAGCAGCGATACGCTGATGGTTGTATATGAGGAGCTGTGTTTGCCGGCGGGAACGGTGAGCAGAGAATCCATTTCTCCCGCAGCATGCCTCCCATGGCTGATGGATGCTTTGCGGGATGGCTGGCTTATGGAAGAGAGCGCTGAGGAAGTGGATGGAACGCCGTGCCTGCGGTTGTGTCTGGATGAAACCGACGATGGTGCCAGAATGGAAGCTACGGTGTGGATTCGTGAGGAAAGCGACACACCGGTACGGGGTGAGATTGCTGTGGATGGAGAAAAAATTCTGACAGCAGAGTTTACGAGCTTTCAATTCTATGATACAATAACCAGGTCAGCAGATGAACCTGCGGCTGAAACAGCCGCCTGAAGCACTGCTGCCGGGGTATACACAGCATGCATGCTTGCGGCATAGAATGGCTGGGGCGAGAATTCCGATTCAGGCAGAGTATAAATTCTGCGACTGCGTGGGACAATGAGAGTGGCCTGACCGGCATGCTTGTACCGGGACGGGTACTACTTTCGGCGGAGTGTGAACTTTGTGGATACAAATGTCAAGCGCGGTGAGATTTATTATGCCGACCTCTCCCCGGTTGTGGGCAGCGAGCAGGGGGGTGTGCGTCCGGTACTGATTATCCAAAACGATACCGGCAACCGTTACAGTCCCACGATCATTGCGGCAGCCATCACTTCCCAGACGGGAAAGGCGCGACTTCCCACCCATATCGAGCTTCCCGTACAGCAGGAGTGCGGACTGACGAAAGACTCTGTTGTGCTGCTGGAGCAGGTGAGAACATTGGATAAAAGACGGCTGCGGGAGAAGATGGGGCGTGTGGATGATCAGGTGATGGAAAAGATCGACACAGCCATTGCGGTGAGTTTTGGCTTGCCCCATGACCGGTTGGTTTGAGGGCGTGTGGGAGGATATCCCTGCAACAAAAGACATACTGGAGGGCATTATGAAGAAAAACAGATGGCTGCAGCGGGTGACCGGCCTGCTGCTGATCACCCTGGCGTTGATAGCGACGGTGTCTGCGGCGGCAGTTGGAACCACAGAGGATCCACTGGTCAGCCTCAGCTACCTGCAGAAGACCTTTCTGGGTCAGGTGATGGCGGATGTAGAAGCCATGCTGACGCAGCGCGATGAAGTGCTGACGGCAGCGCTGGATGAAAAAATTGCAGCCGCTGCGGAGAATCAGAAGGAGACGCCGGAGGGGATTACCAACCGTACGTTTACGGTGGTGACCATGAGCAAGGGACAGACGTTGATGGGAGAGATTGGCTGCGAGATCATGCTCCGCGTGGGAACGGCATCCTGCGTCTCTTCCTCTAAACCCGGACTGATTGATCAGACGGATGCGTCCATCCTGAATCATGGAGAAGCGCTGGTAAAGAACCATCTGTACATGATGACCATTGAAGATCGCGGTGTTGAGGCCACGGCCGGAACGGTAAAGCTGCTGGTGCGCGGAACCTATACACTGCAATAAGCCACAGAGAAAGCTGAATGTGACGCCCCGCCGATGCATAGGATGCATCGGCGGGGTTTTTGTGACTGGAGGTGTGTACATGGAATCGTTAACAATTTTGCTGCATGGGAAGCCGTGCGGAGAGCTGTTGACAGAACAGCGGGGATTGTATATGAAATACACTGCCGCTTGTCATATAAAACCAAACGCAGAGCCGATGCGGCTGTTTGTCGTGGGAGAACGGGGAGAGTTGCGTCTGGGGATCATACAGCCGGAGGATGGGGGATTCACTTTGCGTCGTCAATTGCCTGCAAAAGATGCCTTGGCCGCAGGAAAGCTTCTGCGGGGCGAACTGCGGCCTGTTGGTGTGCAGGAAAAAGACTGGCAGTCTGCTGCGGAGCCGGAAAAGCTTTTTCGTGGCACAATGCTGCAAAACCGTCTGAGTGGGAGAAAAGGTGTCTTGTTTTGCCGCAGCGGAGAATGCTGCTATTTAGCAATTCCGTTTGCTGTGAGCAATCCCTTTCCACTGACAGAGATGTTCTGCCTGGCCCAAATACAGTGCTTTGGACAGCGGCAATATGCGGTGTTTTGTTTTGACGGGCAGGAAAATCCGAGATTTTTTTAAGAAAATATCCGGAAAAAGAAAAAAGGATATACCATATTTTGTGGAGGTGTGGTATAATACAACCGTATATCTATGCAAAGACCCTGATTCAGAAAAATTGCCGGTATTGCCGGAAAAAACGGAGGTATGGCCATGAAGTGTCCATATTGCGGATACAGCGAAAGCAAAGTCATTGATTCCCGGCCTGCAGAGGAAGGCAGCAGCATTCGCAGACGGAGAGAATGCCTGTCCTGCAAGAAGCGTTTCACCACTTATGAAACCGTGGAAAGCCTTCCCATGGTGGTGATTAAGAAAGATGGCAGCCGTCAGAGCTTTGACCGGCGAAAGGTACTGGGCGGTATGATCCGTGCCTGTGAGAAGCGCCCGGTGCCGTTGGGCGATCTGGAGAACATCGCCGCTGAGATTGAGCAAGAACTCCAGAATTCCATGGAGCGGGAGATCAGCACCACCGTTATCGGTGAGCAGGTGATGACCCGCCTGAAGAATGTGGATGAGGTGGCGTATGTGCGCTTTGCGTCTGTATATCGTCAGTTCAAGGATATCGATACCTTTATGACGGAACTGAACAAGCTGCTGGCCGATAAATAAACCGTCGATTCAGAAAATGTTTTCCAGGCGGAATTGCTCGTTTTCCGCAAGCCGGAGCAATTGGGTTCGCAGTCCGGCTGTTTCCGCCTGAAATTCTGTAAGATCTTCTGTTTCTGCGAACGACAGGGCGCGGCAGTACATGGAATCTGCCGCGTCTATTGTGCTGTGCGTGACGGTGATGCGAAGATAGCTGCGGCTGTTTTGCCAGCGGGTATGGCTGGCGGAAAGTGCTGCTTTGACAGCCGGCCAGTCGTCGGCGTCTGCAAAATGAATGGCATCCTCTATGCCGATCAGGCACTGATTGGTGTGCTTCTCGATGATGTTGGTGTTCCAGCCGGCAAAGCCGACCAGCAAAGCCATCAGTGCAAGGGGCGGGATGATTGCGCGCATCAGGAATGCTCCTTTCGGATGCAGGTGATATGGTTGGGGCCGGACAGTGTGAGAAGAAAGACCTGACGGGGAGATGTGAAACCTCGATCCTTCAGGAGCAACTGCAGCCATGCTGCGTCGTTCCCGGTCTTCTCCAGGTTCTTCCGCAATACGCGGCCATCATTGATGAGAACCAGGGGGAGGAAGCAGCTGTCCTCTACCTGCAGCTTCAGCTGCGTGGCTGTGGGCGGCTGTTCCGTGGACCACGGCAAGACGGAGAGACTGCCGGAGTTTTCCAGAACGGCATATTTAATTGCAGAAAAATCGCTGTAGCCTTGGATACGAAGTTCTTCCAGAAGTTCGTCGGTAGTCAGGCGGCTGCGCCGCATGGCATCCTGACAGATCCTGCCATGATCAATGATGACAGCGGGTTTTCCGCAGACCAGGTCGCGGAACCACAGGCTTTTCAGTGATAGTTGACTGATGAGCAGAGAAAGAGACAGCAGCATCAGGATTGGCAGGATTCCGGCCAGAAGCGGGATGCCGAAGTCCTGCATGGGAACAGCGGCAAGATCGGAGAGCAGCATGGTTAAAACCAACTCACCGGGTTCCAGCTCGCCGATTTGACGTTTGCCCATAAGACGCAGGCCAATCATGATCAGGAAATACAAGATCACTGTACGAAGCAGTGCGGTGGTCAAGAGAAATCACTCCCCGTTATACTTTTGCGGAGGTAGTATTTCCCGGGAAAAGAGTTGTTATCCGATGATTTTCCCTGACGGGAGTTATCATATAAGAGCGCAGAGAGAAAGGAGGATTACGGCTTCTGTCCGTCAAAAAGCGCCATGTGCCCGCGATGAAGCGGGATGACGAGGAGAAGGGAGCAAACGGAGCCGGGAGGCTCTGTGATCGAACATTCGGCGGATGCCCTTCCGCAGCCACGGATGCGCACACAGTGGAGAAATATGCAGGTGACTGCAAAACAGAGACACTGTGACCGTGCAGAAAAGAGCCTGACTGCTGCGCGTCGGTTCTTTTGATAGAACTGTCAATGATAAGAACGATAGATTCAGGAGGAATTTTATACATATGTGTGGAATTATCGGTTATGTGGGTCATCAGGAGGCTGCGCCCATTCTTTTGGACGGCCTGGAGAGAATGGAGTACCGCGGCTATGACTCTGCCGGCATCGCGGTGCGGACGATTGATGGCCTGCAGGTAAAAAAGAGCAAGGGTCGTCTGCAGGTGCTTTCCGACATGGTTCGTGGCGGAGCAGATCTGCCCGGCACGTTGGGGATCGGTCATACCCGCTGGGCGACCCACGGAGAACCCAATGACATCAACGCCCATCCGCATGTCAGCGAGGGCGGAAATATTGCGCTGGTACACAACGGCATCATCGAAAACTACATGGAGCTCAAGGATTATTTGATGAGCAAGGGCGTGAAGTTTACGTCTGAGACCGACTCGGAGGTAGTGGCTCAGCTGCTGGAGTTTCACTATAATGAGTGCCATGATATTCTGGAGGCTGTGGGTCGTGTCCTGCGGCGTATAGAGGGCTCTTATGCTCTGGGAATCATATCTTCCGATATGCCGGACGCACTCATCGCAGCCAGAAAGGACAGTCCGCTGATCCTGGGCTACGGCGCAGACGGCAACTATATTGCATCCGATGTTACCGCTGTGATCAAGTATACCCGTGAGGTGGCTTACATGGATGACGGCGAGATCGCGGTTATCACACCTGACGGAATCAATGTCTTTACCAGCGAAATGGATCCGGTGGAAAAGGAACACAAAACCGTGGACTGGGATGTATCTGCTGCGGAAAAGGGTGGTTATCCCCACTTCATGTTCAAGGAGATCATGGAGCAGCCGGACGCCATTCGCCGCACTGTATTTCCAAGAATCCGTGATGGCCGTGTGGTGCTGGACGATATTACCATCACCAAAGAATATCTGGACAGCGTCACTAAGGTCTTTATCGTGGCCTGCGGTTCCAGCTATCATGTGGGAATGGTCAGTAAATATAACTGGGAACGCCTGCTGCGTCGTCCTGTAGAAGTAGCGCTGGCCAGCGAGTTCCGCTACAGTGATCCGTTGGTAGACGAGAACTCCCTGGTGATCATCATCAGCCAGTCCGGTGAGACGCTGGATACAATGGCTGCCATGCGTGAAGCCAAGCGCCGCGGCGGACGGATTCTGGCCATCGTCAATGTGGTGGGTTCCTCCATCGCCCGCGAGGCGGATGATGTGCTCTATACCTGGGCTGGCCCGGAGATTGCAGTGGCTACTACCAAGGCATACTCCACGCAGCTGGCGCTGATGGATCTGGTTGGCCTTTATCTGGCGGATCTGGAGGGCACTGTCAGTGCCGAAGAATATGCCGCCGTGGTGGAGGAACTGCAGCTGCTGCCGGAGAAAATGGAGAAGGTACTGGAAAAGAAAGAGGATATCCAGTACTTCGCATCCCGCTATTTCAACCACAATTCTGTCTTCTTTATCGGACGCAATCTGGACTATGCCATGGGCATGGAAGGCTCTTTGAAGCTGAAGGAGATCAGCTATATTCACTCCGAAGCCTATGCGTCCGGCGAGCTGAAGCACGGTACCATCTCTCTGGTGGAAAGCGGCACGCTGGTGGTTGGACTTGGTACCTACGTGCCTCTGTTTGACAAGGCTATGAGCAATGTGGTGGAGGTAAAGGCCCGCGGTGCCGAGGTGCTGGCAGTGACTGTGGAGAGCATGAAGGAAAAGATGGAGAAGAACGCGGATGCCATTGTGGCTGTGCCGGACACCCATCTCGTGGTACAGCCTTCTCTGGGCATTGTGCCGCTGCAGCTGTTCTCTTACTATGTGGCGCTGATGCGCGGCTGTGACATCGACAAGCCCCGCAATCTGGCAAAGAGTGTGACTGTGGAATAATACGAAACTAAAGGCCGGGAGGAGATTCTATCTCCTCCCGGCCTTTTATGCTGCTATTGTGCGGTGCAGGGAAATTTGCCAAAAACGGATTCAGCAATCCCATCCAACTGACGGGCGATCTCAGAAAAATCTGTGCTGAGATCCAGCGTCTTTGCGCTGATCTGATTTCCGCTCATGGAGAAATCCCAGTCAGGTGAAATGGCTGACTCGGTTTTGGCATACAGCAGCATCCCCGAAACACTGCCGGTTCTGCCGGGATCCATGTTTTTCACATAGGCGAAAATCTGATATAGGTTCCCGGAGCGGAGGGTATGACTGCCGTGCTGCGACTGCATAGGATCGGTGTAATACTTGGCATCAATGATCAGCGTCTTTCCTCCACAGCGTAAAGCAATGTCTGTCTGCATCATCGGCAAAAAACGGAGGGCTTCTGTGTCCGCGTTTGGGTCCAGCGCCCATTTGACCTGCAGCGCATCTGCCTGAAGATATGTATGATGGCGGCGGTAATATTCCAGAATAAATCTTTCATAGAGCCTGGCCATATGGTCATCAGAGAAAGCGGCCATATGATAGCGGCCCGGTTCTGTAGTTGGAAGCAGGCTGTCTAAAATGAATTGGCAGATACACAGCAGCATTTGATAGGTACGGCTGCTGCGTTGGAGACGCAGCTTTGCCCATGGGATGGCTCTGGGATCCATAACGGCGATGCTGTCCAAATACATCAGGACTTTCCGCAATGCGGCGCGCCGCTGTGGGGAAACGGATTCCGTACGCGACAGAATAGAGGCGGTGGTCTTCAGGATCCGGTTGCAGAGATTGTCCTCAGACAATTCATCGAATCGGCAGGAGAGGGTTTGCTTTCGCCGTGGTTGTTCTTTGATGGTTTCCTGCACATCCAGTTTTCCGCGCAGCATAGTGAGTGTTTTGTGCTGCGTGGTGTATTCGAGGCGCAGTCCCTGCTTGACCTGCTGTGCCAGACCGGTAGCCAGAATCGCAGCGAACAGATCTTCGGTATTCTGAAAATCTTCTGCGGCGATGTCGCTGTAATGGGACTGCCTCAGCACCTGAAATGCATAGGTCAGCATGTAGTAAATGTTTTTGATGGGTATGCCTTTATCTGTTGTCATGGAAAACCTCGTGCAGAGCACAGTCCCAACGCAGCAGTCTGGGTTTGTCATCAAACCAATATTCCTGCAGCATGGGGAGAATGTCATAGTCGACTACTTGCTCCAACCATTCATCTGTGCTTTGCTCCTGACCACAGAAATAGCTGTGACCGATGCAGCAGCCTGTGCCCAGAGAATCATCGGAGGCAATTTCTGCATTTAGAATTTGGATTTTCTCAATCAGAGCATTCATGGTTTTGCTGCCCAGTGACTCCTGATATGTACGGAAGCCTTGGCTTTGGAAGCCGGGCGTCATCTCAAAGAAGCTGAAACGGCGGCGTAAGGCGTAATCGATCATGGCAAGACTACGGTCTGCGGTGTTCATCATACCGATGATGTATATATTTTTCGGTACACAGAATGGCTTTCCACTATACGCAAGCGTGACATCTGTGCCGCGATATTCGGGTTCGATCAGCATCAGGAGTTCGCCGAATATCTTGCTCAGATTACCTCGGTTGATCTCATCGATCATAAAGAAATGTTCCTTTTCCGGATGCGCTGCTGCCTGCTGACAAAATTGATAAAAGATACCCGGTGTCAGATGAAACGTGTCTTCGTTAGGGCGATAGCCCATGATGAAGTCCTCGTAGGCGTAGTTCTGGTGAAACTGAATGAGCCGGATGCGGGAATCATCTTTTTCTCCCATCATGGCATAGGCCAGCCGTTTGGCAGTGAAGGTTTTTCCTACGCCGGGGGCGCCCTGCAGAATCAGATTCTGTTTGCGCCGCAGCAGAGTGGTGAGCTTCCGGAATTGGGTTTCGTCCATATATACTTCCCGCAGGAAATCTTCTTTCCGGTAAGGTGTTATGGATGCGTTGACCGATGGCGCGGGGTTGCTGGCGCGGATTTTCTTCATGATGAAGTTGTATTCTGCTTTGGTCAGCTGAAAAAGACTGCCCTTCGGCTGAATGAAAAACTCCATGTGTGCCAATTCCGGGCAGTTCTTTAAATCAAAATAGTCAATGGGGTGGGAGAGGTCTTCTGCCTTTTCAAAGTATAAATTTTCTTCGTCAGCTGCATGGGAGATCCGTGCAACAGAGACCACCTGACGGATGGGGGAGGAGGCGTAACAGATCACCATGTCGCCGGTCTTGGCGGAGAGAAAGTGCCGAAAAATCCGACGCTTGTGTCCTCTGCTGCCATATAGGGGAAAAGCACATTCTTCGCCGAGCCCTATGTCGGAGAAGCGCCAGTGTTTTGGCGTGGCATTCAGCCACCAGTAGCCGGATGGTTCGCGGGCCGATTTGAACGCTTCGGTATACACCATGACGAGCTCCTTTTGTTGATTGATGAAAAGTGGTCAGTATTCTTTCCAGATAAAAATGGGCATGGGCGGATCGCTGCGGCGATTGCTCCACTGGCAGGTTAAAACAGAGAAAATGCGGTCATCCAGTGTTTGCAGATGCTGCAGGATGGCATCCCGCTCCTCGTAGCCGTTTTCGCCGCCGTAATAGAGGGCGATGGCCATGACGCCGCCGGGACGCAGAATCTGCAGACCGGCATCGATGGCGGCTACAGACGAGTCGCTTTCGGTGAAAATATGCGGATCTCCGCCGGGCAGTCTGCCGAAGTTGAAAACGATGCAGTCTGCTGTGTTTTCTGCTGCGTAGAGGGCCATATTGGCGTGGCTTTCCAAAAGGACTTCGGCGTGAAGCCGTTCCTGTGCCAGCAGAGCGCGGGTCTGCCGGATGGCGTCCTCCTGAATATCAAAGGCAAGAACCCGGCCGCTTTCACCGGCAAGGCGGCAGAGCAGGGCGGTATCCCGCCCCTTGCCGGCGGTAGCGTCAATGCAGAACGCGCCGGGCATTACATGTCGGCGGAGAAATTCATGAACCATGTGCAATGTGTTAAGCTGCATGAGAACCTCCTGATACAGGTTTCAGTTCAGAGTGTTGGCATTCTGGGTGAACAACGCAGCAACGCGCTCCCGAACAGCGGGACAGCCGTCCAAATCCGGATCGGCAGCCAGCAGCTCCTCAGCGGCGGTCTGCGCCTCCTGCAGCAGCCGGGTGTCGCAGCCCAGATCGGCGATTCTCAGACCGGGCAGACCATGTTGCCGGACGCCGAAGAAGTCGCCGGGACCTCGCAGGCGAAGATCCTCTTCTGCGATGCGGAAGCCATCTCCCGTCTGGGTCATGATCTTCAGCCGCGCACGGGTATCTTCGTTTTTGTTGTCAGATACCAGCACGCAGTAGGACTTGTGCTTCCCGCGGCCTACACGCCCCCGCAGCTGGTGCAGCTGACTGAGACCGAAGTGTTCTGCGTTTTCAATGACCATCACGGCAGCGTTGGGCACGTCTACACCCACTTCGATAACTGTGGTGGATACCAGAACGTCGATTTCATGGGCGGCAAATGCGGTCATCACGGCTTCTTTTTCCTTTGCTTTCATCTTGCCGTGGACGCAGGCGACACGCAGATCGGAAAGAGCCCCTGTCTGCAGCGCTTTTGTGTATTCTGTAACAGCTTTGCGTTCGTCAGGAGCATCTTCGTTCTCTGTCACCAGGGAGCAGACGATATAGGCCTGGCGGCCTTCTGCCGCCAACTTTCGGATAAAATTATACAGCCGGGGGCGATAGCTGCCGGATACAGCAAAGGTGTCTACCGGCTGTCGACCGGGAGGCAGCTCATCGATGACGGAAACATCCAGGTCACCGTACAGGATCAGTGCCAGTGTCCGGGGGATGGGGGTGGCGGACATGACCAGCATATGGGGGGTATGTCCCTTGGCACTGAGCGCAGAGCGCTGGGCGACACCGAAACGATGCTGTTCGTCGGTGACCACAAGACCCAGATTCGCGTATTCCACCCCTTCGGAGATCAGAGCATGGGTGCCGATGGCAAAATCAATCTCGCCGGAGAGCAGCTGAGCACAGATGGAGCGTTTGGTTTTGGCAGTGGTGGATCCAGTGAGCAGGGCACAGCGGATCCCCATATTTTCCAGCAGGGGAGCAAGACCGGCGTAATGCTGCTGTGCCAGAATTTCTGTAGGTGCCATCAGCGCGGCCTGTCGGCCATTGCGCACCGTGAAATAGACACAGGCGGCAGCCACCATGGTTTTGCCGGAGCCCACGTCACCCTGACAGAGACGGTTCATAGGTCGACCGGAGCTCATGTTGGCAATGGCTTCGTCAATGCTGCGGCGCTGGGCACCGGTAAGTGTGAAGGGGAGCGCGGCATAGAAGGGAGTCATATCCACATGACTGTAGGGCGTGACATACACTGTTTCCCGGCGACTGCGCAGCCGCTTCAAGCCGATGGTAAATAAAAACAGTTCCTCGAAGGCCAGTCGGCGTCGGGCAATATCCAGAGCCTCCGGTGAGTCTGGGAAGTGGATGTTCTCATACGCGTAACCGATGCGGCACAGGGAATGCCGCATGCGAAGATCGTCTGGGAGAATGTCCGGTAGGATATCCCGGCAGGCATCCAGCCCCTGACGCATGGAACGTGAGAGGATCAGCTGTGAGATACCGGCGGTGAGTGGATATACCGGAACAATGCGTCCTGTGAATTCACGGCGTCCGGCAGGCTCTACAACGGGATTGGCCATCTGCCGCCGCAGGAGATTGCCCTCAGCCGTACCGTAAAAGATGTAGGTTTCCCCCGGCTGAAGATTGTTTTTCAGCCAGGATTGGTTAAAAAATGTAACGTCCAGAATGCCGGATTCATCCACAGCCCGAAGCTTCACAAGATCCAAACCGCGGCGAATGTGGGACAGGGTAGGTGGTGCAGCCACCAAAGCTTCCACACAGGCAGTCTCGCCCGGCTGCAGGTCGGCGATGCGCTTTGCCACCCGGCGGTCATCATATTTCCTGGGAAACCATGTAAGAAGATCCCGCAGGGTATGGATGTCCAGTTTTGCCAGCGCTTTGGCACGCTGCTCACCGATGCCCTTGATATAGCGGACATCGCGGGAAAGCTCGCTCATGGTTTCGCCTCCTTGCAGAGTATTTGTTTCATTATAAGACGGAAAGGGAGATTTGAAAAGTTTTTTATGGAAAGACATGGGTGTGATGCGGAAATACGGGCAACAGTGCCCACCGGAAATGCTTTCCGGTGGGCACTGTTCTCAGATGCGGGTATTGATATAGTCGATGAACTGGTAGGTACAGTCCTTTTCGGTGAGTGTTTCGCCAACGTTTTCCACTTCCCAGCCGGGCAGCTTATCCAGATTTGGGAACCAGGTGTCAGCGCCTTCGCCGATGGCGTCCACCTTGGTGAGATAGACGCGCTTGCAGCGGGGGAGGAGGGCAGTATACAGGCTGCCGCCGCCGATGACATATACGTTATCGGTATTTTCGTTCTCCACAGCCTTGAGCATTTCTTCTGTGGTGTGAACCACTTCGGCGCCTTCGATCTCGATGTTGTGGGAAGTCAGAACGATATTACGGCGATTGGGCAAGGGGCGGCCGCCGGGGAAGCTCTCCAGTGTTTTGCGGCCCATAAGGACGGTACCGCCGGTGGTAATGGCGCGGAAACGCTTCATATCACCGGGGAAGGTGAACAACAGTTGGTTATCACGGCCAATAGCCCATTTACGGTCTACTGCGACAATGGCATTCATGGTTCGGTTTCCTCCTCAGACTGCGATGGGGATCTTTGCGTTAAAGGGCGCGGGGGTGTAGTCCTCCACACGGAAGTGGTCCAGATTAAACGCATAGAAATCCTTCACATCGGGGTCCATAATAAACTTGGGCGCGGGGCTCTGGGGACTCTTCAGCATCTCCTCCACGACGGGGACGTGGCGGTCATAAATATGTGCGTCAGCGATCACGTGTACCAGCTCGCCGGGGACAAGGCCGGCCACCTGTGCCATCATATGCACCAGAATGGAGTACTGCACCACGTTCCAGTTGTTGGCGGCCAGCATATCCTGAGAGCGCTGATTGAGGATGGCATTGAGGGTATTGCCGCTGACATTGAAGGTCATGGAGTATGCGCAGGGATAGAGGTGCATCTCGCTGAGATCGGCAAAGTTATAGATGTTGGTCATGATCCGGCGGGAGGCAGGATTGTGCTTCAGGTCGTAAATCACGCGATCCACCTGATCCATGTCTCCTTCGGGATAGTGATGCTTGACACCCAGCTGATAACCATAGGCTTTGCCGATGGAGCCGGTCTCATCCGCCCACTGATCCCACACCTTGGCATCCAGATCGTGAATGTTGTTGGACTTCTTCTGCCAGATCCAGAGAAGCTCCTTCAGAGCGGTCTTCCAGTAGGTGCGGCGGATGGTAAGGATGGGGAACTCCTCCTGCAGGTTGTAACGGTTGACAATGCCGAACTTCTTGACGGTATGTGCGGGAGAACCGTCGTCCTCCCATTTGGGACGCACGGCCTGATCGGTGTCCCAAACGCCATTGGTAAGGATGTCACGGCAATTCTGAATGAAAATCTCATCTGCGCGGCTCATGAATGCGTCCTCCTTGTAATTGTGTTGATGGCGCATATCACGCCGAAAATATTATAGCAAAGAAGAAAAATGTTTGCAATTGGTGGTTTTGTTGGTTTTTGAGAGAAAACGTTTGCGCGCTCAGGCAAAATTGGGCAAAAAGGATTGTTGAAATTCTGTTGACATGCATCGAACTTCTATGTATACTATATACATAGAAGTTCGATGCAAAGTGGTTCGAGGCAAGAGACGACGGAGGTATACGGAGGAAGTGCTATGGAAAAACGAAAAAACATGGAGCATACCGGCTTGCTGGTGCTGTCTCTGCTGAGCAGTGAGGATATGTACGGTTATCAGATGATTATGGAGCTGGAGCGCCGCAGTGACAAGACCTTCAGCATGAAGGAGGGGACACTGTATCCTGTTCTTCACGGCCTGGAGCGGCAGGGGGCGGTGGAGGTTTACCAGCAGGCTGCCCCTACCGGACGGATGCGGAAATACTATCATCTGACCAAGAAAGGTGCATTGCTGCTGAAAGAGAAGGAGACGGAGTGGAAGATCTACGCCCGGGCGGTGAACGCGGTGCTGGAAAGCTGCGCGAATCCCGGGCAGGCGTAAGGAGTCACCATGGACAGGCGATTGGAAAACTGGTGCGATCAGGTGATCGGAGAGGTATGCTGCTGGGTGGATCATAACAGGATCCGGGAAGAACTGGAGCAGCACATCGAAGATCGCTGTCTTGCGCTGGAGGCATTAAATTATCCGCCGGAACTGGCGGCGGAGCGAACGCTGGCTGCCATGGGTGATCCCGTGGCAGTGGGCAAGGCACTGAATAAAGAGCATTCTCTTTGGCTGGGACGGCTGTGGATCGCCTCTGTTGTAGCTATGGCGCTGATGGTCGTTTTGGTATTGGTGGACATGCCGCTGTCGTCGGGCTCTCTTGTGCGCTTTCGGGAAAAGGTAATGGAGACCGTGATGCCTGAACCGTATGAGGAATATTGGGTGGAGCTGGACGAGAATTTCGATGCAAAGGCTGCATATGGGCCTGAGTTTGATTATACCTGCATCGCCATCAGCAGCGCGGAGGCTGTGGATGCAGGAAACTGGACGGTGGAGATTCCAAAGGCGGTATGGTGGGATCGCTTTGATAAATTTACTTATGTGGCCATCATGATGACCGTTACACCGGACCGGATTTGGCATGGAAGCGCCTTTGAAAACGCGGATGAACTGCTGGTGACCGCCGGCGATCATGGCGAAGCTGTGAATCTCAGTGCCCGAAAGAATGTGGGGCTTGGCAGCAGTGGGTTTCCATGGTTTTTTGTTGATGACAGCAGGCGGTCCTTTGGCCGGAATACATATTACATTGGCATCACTGTCAAGGGAGAAGCGGACTGGGTAGAGATCTCCTGGCCTTACGGTGATCAGCCGTGGGGTCTGCGTTTGGAAAAGGAGGCGGCATCATGAGGAAACGCATCAAACGGAGCCGCCGGTATAAGACTGTCCGCAATTGGCTGATCGTGCTGGTGCTGGCAGGCGTGCTGTATGCACTGGGCGATTTTCCTGCCCTGACGAAGCGTGCGTTAGCCGACGAGATACTCCGAGACAATCTGATGCAGGAAGGAGAGATTGTCTGGAAAGAACGTGACTGGCAGGGGCGCAATAAAATGTACATTCTGAGCGGAGATACGGTGCTGCGAACCAGCTATTATTGGAATCTTCTGTATTATACCCGGTGGGACAGCGATATTTTGTACGGATATAAGGGCGTAACCTGCGTTCCCTCCAGCGGCACCCCGGGAGAGCTTCTGGTGATCGGTCGGCTGCCGGAGGCGGCATCTGCGGTGCTGGAGCTGCGGGTAGGCTGGGGAATATATCAGGAAAAGGTCTGGGAATATACCGCGGAGGGGACATGGAAAACCGACAAGGTCATTTCTTTTTCGATTACCGAAACATACGAAGGAGAGGAAAAGTTGTTTTCTGATATCTTGCGAAGGACCGTCTATCCGGAGGGGTATTACGATTACACCCTGCGGCTGTATGACGAAGCCGGAGGGCTGATCGGTACATGGACCAATACTGAGAAGCAAAAAGCGGCGTAACATCTATCCAATTTCGGCATAGTTTACATAAGATTCCAGTTGACCCCATGGAAAAGATTTGCTATCATCAATTTACAGTTTTTGCTGTAAGGAACCGAGACTCCGCAGGCTGGCTGGCCTGCGGAGTTTTTATAGGAAAGCTTTCGACGGATTTTGACAGAAAGGGAACGAAATGGAGAAAATTCGACAGGTCAAGCGGGCACTGGCGGGAATGCTGGCTGCTGCGCTGATTTTGCCGTGTGGTCTGTCCGCGGCGGCCTACAAGGATACCAGCGGTCACTGGGCAGAGGAGACCATAGAAAAATGGAGCGTGGAATATGGTGTTCTGAACGGGTACGGTGACGATACCTTCCGACCGGACAACACCATTACCCGCGGCGCCTTTGCCGGTATCCTGTGCCGTTTTCTGGGTTATTGGAAGGAGTCACCGGCAGACACCTTTTCCGACACGGCGGGAAGCCGATGGGAAAGCGACATTCTGAAGCTCAATGCAGCAGGAGTCTATCTGGGAAACCATGGAATGGCACAGATTGGCAACAGCATTTCCCGACAGCAGGCGCTTACCATGATCTGCCGTGCGCTGCAGATCCCCGAGTCGGACAGCGAAGTCTTCTATACGGATGCCGGAGAAGTGGCTGGATACGCCAAGAAATATCTGGCGGCGCTGACCGAGCGCGGCTGTATCACCGATGTGGGAGAGGATAACCGGTTTCGCCCTGAGGATGCTATCACCCGCGCGGAGGTGGTCAACCTGCTGGACAAGATCGTGTTCACTGTGGTGCGGGAATATCGGGAGTTTTCCGATACGGTGGGAAACCTGCTGGTTACCGCACCGGAGGGCGTCTACCTGAAAAAAGCGGTGATTTACGGTGATCTCATCATCGGCCCCGGGGTCACGGGAACGGTGAAGCTGGAGGAAGTCACTCTAATGGGCGAGCTCCGCAACCTCGGCGATGCCGTGGTGGAAACCGCAGAGCCAAAGTCTCCGGTTTACGAGCATACACAGACAGAGATCATCTATAATGGCGAAAATATCCCGGTGAAGCAGGATGTCAGACCCAGTACCCTTGGGCCGGGAGACTTCCGCTGGGAAAATGGGCGTCTGGTTTGCACCAATCCGAACTTCACAACCCGGTTTGGCATTGATGTGTCGCGCTATCAGTGCTATGAAAATGTCCTGAATGATAAGGGCGAAATTATAGATACCGTACATAGTCCCATTGATTGGGAAGCTGTGGCTGCGGACGGCGTGGAATTTGCCATGGTGCGTGTGGGAAGCCGTGGAACGTCTCAGGGACTTCTCTATGCGGATGCGAACTATGCGGAGAACATCGACGGCGCCATGGCTGCCGGTATCGACACCGGCGTATACATCTTCTCTCAGGCCATTACCGTGGAAGAGGCCATTGAGGAAGCGAATTTTGTCATTGAACTGCTGGACGGTCATCCCATCAGTGGGCCGGTGGCCTTTGACTGGGAGATGCTTGACAGCAGCTATCGGGTCTACGGCATTGATCCGGCGGTGGCTACCGCCTGCGCCAAGGCGTTCTGCGAGCGCATAGAAGAGGCCGGATATGAGGCTATGATCTACTGCAGCAAATATGTAGGATACAAAAAAATGGATCTCAGCACGCTGCAGGATTATCCCATCTGGTATCCGGAATACCGCTATACCACCAATACGGAAGCCATGCTGTTTCCGAGCTTTTACTATCAGGTAACCGTGTGGCAGTACAGTGACAGCCTGACAGTGAAGGGTATCCATGGACCGGTGGACGGCAACCTGTGGCTGATTCCGGTGGAAGCGGAGAGTGCTTAAATGAAAAGCAGGCGTCTGAGAGAAGATCTCCCGGACGCCTGCTGGTCATGTTCAGCGCTCGTTGCGGTTGTTCTGATTCTGGCGATTCTCGTTCTGGTTCTTGTTCTGGTTGTTGTTCTGATTGTTCTGGTCCTGACGGTTCTGGTTGTTCTGCTTGTTCTGAGACATGAAGCACACCTCCTTTCCTGCGTACGACGCGTATTCTGCGCAGAAAGAGAATGTTCTATGCGGAAATCGGAAAAGAAATTCAGAAAAAACATACAAAAAGGTGTTGACAAAGCGGGTGCGTGCTGATATACTAATCCAGCAAAACAAAGTAGGCTGATTGCATCCGCCTCACCTCCCGCGAAACAGCAAAGAGGTTTACATCGTAATCGAATCGCGAAAGCGGTTTGTTGTCGGCTGTCGTTCTGCCTGCAGGCGGAAGGGGCGGCTTGACTGGAGGATTGCGCGGATGCCGGAAGGGATCCGCGTTTTGTATTTTCTGAATGGAGGTGCTTCGACCATTAGTAAGGCAGTGCACGAACTGAATGAAGAAATTCGCGACAAAGAAATCCGTCTGATCGGAGATGACGGTGAGCAGCTGGGAATTATGTCCGCAGATGCCGCTCTGGCCATCGCTGATGAGAAGGGTTTGGATCTGGTGAAGATCTCTCCCCAGGCTACGCCCCCTGTGTGCAAGCTCATGAACTACGGTAAGTTCCGCTTTGAGCAGGGTAAGCGGGAGAAGGAAGCGAAGAAGAATCAGCACGTTGTGGAAATCAAGGAGATCCGCATGTCTCCCGGTATTGATATCGGCGATTTCAACACGAAGCTCAAGAATGCCCAGAAGTTCATTGCCGATGGCAACCGCGTAAAGGTCTCCGTCCGCTTCCGCGGCCGCGAGATGGCTCATACCGACATCGGTAAGGAGCTGCTGGAGCGCTTTGCCGACCAGTGTGCCGAGACCGCAAATTTGGATAAGGGTGCCAAGCTGGAGGGGCGTATGATGTCCATCTTCCTGTCACCCAAGACCGGTAAGTAAAACACAGCACGTTTTTTATCATACGGAAGGAGATTTCAATTATGCCCAAGCTGAAGACCCATAGCGGTGCAAAGAAGAGATTCAATCTGACCAAGACCGGCAAGGTCAAGCGCGCCAAGGCTTATAAGAGCCACATCCTCACCAAGAAGGACACCAAACGTACTCGTCGTCTGCGTGCCGGCGGTTATGCCGATGTTACCAATGCGGCTACCATCCGCGAGATGATCCCTTACAAGTAAGATACGAGACGTTTAGAATAGGAGGATTTGCAAAATGGCAAGAGTTAAGGGCGCGATGATGACGCGCAAGAGAAGAAATAAGATCATGAAGCTGGCCAAGGGCTACTGGGGCGACAAGTCCAAGCACTTCAGAATTGCCAACGAGGCAGTCATGAAGTCCCTGACCTATGCTTATGTCGGCCGTAAGCTGAAGAAGAGAGATTTCCGCTCTCTGTGGATCACCCGTATTTCTGCCGCCTGCAAGATGAACGGCATGAACTACTCCACCTTTATGCATGGCCTGAAGGTTGCCGGCATCGCCATCAACCGCAAGATGCTGGCCGAGATGGCTATCAACGACGCAGCTGCTTTCACTCAGCTGGTTGAGATCGCCAAGAAGGCAAACTAATTTCGTAAGCGTACAAAACTCCCCGGATTTCTCGATCCGGGGAGCTTTTTTGTGCATACAGCGCAAAAAGATTGGAAAACAAATGTGAAAAAGCTTTCTTTTCATCAGTTCCGGAACTTGTAGGCAGAGAAGAAATTTGGTATACTAATATGTCAAGTTATACGATCAGCGGATCAGCGGAAACGGAAGGGTATGGCTTTTCTGTGCCGCAGCCGATCTTTGGAGGGAGCATAGAATGAACGAGATGCCGAATATACCGGAGAATGCCGCGCAGCCGCAGCAGGAAAAAGTTGACCGGAACTTATATGAATGGGTGCAGGCCCTTGTGGTTTCTGTGCTGGCCGTAATGCTGCTGTTTACTTTTGTGATCCGGATGATCAGTGTGGACGGAACGTCTATGCTGCCCACACTGCAGGACGGCGACCGCCTGCTGGTACTGGACGCTGCCTGGTGCGGTGAGCTGCAATACGGAGATATTGTGGTTTTGCGGAAGGAAACATTTTACTATGAACCTATTGTCAAACGCATCATTGCCGTGGGTGGACAGACGGTGGATATCGATTACTCCACCGGCAGCGTCTATGTGGATGGCAAACTGCTGGAAGAGGAGTATATCAATGACCTCACCTTCGATGACGAGGGACTGGAGTTTCCTGTGACGGTGGAGGAAGGCTGCATTTTTGTGATGGGCGATAACCGGAATGCCAGCGATGACAGCCGTAATCCCAGACTGGGCGTTGTGGATGAGCGGTATGTGTTGGGTAGGGCGGTATTTATGCTGTTTCCGGGCAGAGACAGCGTGACAAAGAAACCGGACTATTCCCGTATTGGAATCATCCGTGGATTGGAGTAAAGCATGAACATTCAATGGTATCCGGGGCATATGACCAAGACCCGGCGCATGATTGCGGATCAGATCAGAAATGTGGACGCTGTGTGCGAGATCATCGATGCCCGCATTCCTGTGTCCAGCCGGAACCCTGATGTGGATGAGCTGACGGTAGGAAAACCCCGGCTGGTTGTGCTCAACCGTGTAGATCAGGCGGATCCGGCAGCCACAAAGCTCTGGACTGCCTATTTCCGCAGCAAGGGCTACGCTGTGCTGGAAACCGATGCCAAGAGTGGCAGCGGAACGGCAAAGTTTGCAGTGGCCGTCCGGACTCTGTTGGCGGAAAAGCTGAAAGCCTATGCGGAGAAGGGGCAGAACCGTGTGATCCGCGTCATGATTCTGGGAATCCCCAATGTGGGAAAGTCTACGTTTATCAACAAGATTGCCGGGCGCAAGACTGCGAAGACGGAGGATCGCCCCGGTGTTACCCGTTCCAAGCAGTGGGTGCCCATTGACGCATATTTGGAGCTGCTGGATACTCCCGGTATCCTGTGGCCTAAATTTGAGGATCAGAGCGTAGGTATGAATCTGGCATTCACCGGCGCAGTGAAGGACGATATTCTGGATGTGGAGACGCTGGGCTGTCACCTGATGGCTTATCTGGCAGAACGCTATCCGGAAGCGCTGAAAGTGGCTTACAAGCTGTCCTCGATCCCGGTGCGGGAGGAAGAGGAAGGCGAAGAGGGTGATGTGGCCTGGGGCTATCGCTTGCTGCAGGCGGCGGGCCGCAAACGCGGATTCCTGATTTCCGGCGGCGAGATCGATACGGAACGGATGGCCAAGATTCTTCTGGACGAATTCCGGGGCAGCAAGCTGGGCCGATTCACACTGGAACTGCCGGAGGAAAGTGTATGAGTTTCTGGGAGTTTGAACGAGAACAGTGGGAGAAGGGCGCGGAATTTGTCTGTGGTGTGGATGAGGCCGGCGCAGGCCCGCTGGCCGGGCCGGTGTATGCTGCGGCAGTGATTTTGCCCCGTGGATTGGAGATCCCGGGACTGGACGATTCCAAAAAGCTCACAGAGAAAAAACGGGAAGCACTGTATGATGTCATCATTGCACGGGCGGAGGCCTGGGCTGTGGCGTGGGTAGAGGCGGAGGAGATCGACGAAATGGATATCCTCAACGCTCGGATGCTGTCTATGCAACGTGCCATCGATGCATTGCATATCCGCCCGGATATTGCTTTGATCGACGGAAACCGCGACCACGGCAGCCGCCATGCCGTCACCACGCCCCATGTGCTGGTGGTAGGCGGAGACGGAAAGAGTGCTTCCATAGCGGCGGCATCCATACTGGCCAAGGTGAGCCGTGACCGCTTTGTGACGGAAGTTCTGGATGGGGAATATCCGCAGTATCGGTTTGCAAAGCATAAGGGCTACGGGACGAAGCTCCATTATGAAATGCTGGATACCTACGGCCCGTCACCGGTACACCGGAAAAGCTTCCTGAAAAAATGGGAGGCAAAGAAGTGAGCACCAGAGCTTCCGGAAACCGGGGTGAGGCGGAGGTTGCCCGTTACCTGCGGAAACAGGGATATGCGCTGCTGGCCAGCCAATGGCGCTGCCGGTTCGGGGAAATCGATCTGGTTGCCAGAGATCGTCAGGGAATGCTGTGCTTTGTGGAAGTGAAGCTGCGAAGCAATCTTTCCCATGGCTTGCCCCGTGAATTTGTAGACAGCCGAAAGCAGGAGAAACTGCGGATGGCGGCGTCTGCCTACATGAGCAGATATGAACTGGATGTTCCGGTCCGCTTTGATGTGGCGGAGGTTTATGCCGATGAGAGCGGACGCGTTCTGAAGGTGGAATACATAGAAAACGCATTTTGAACAGGCTGATCCGGCCTGTGAAGAGAAAGGATAACCAACATAGCATGAAGTATTACAGCACGCGAGATACCTCCCTGCGCTATGATGCTGCGGAGGCGATTCAAATGGGGCTGAGCCGTGACGGTGGCCTGCTAACGCCCATGGAGATCCCGCAGATCGATGAGAGATTTTTGCGGGAGATGATGACGCTGTCCTATCAGGAGCGGACGGCACGTGTCATGGGATTTTACTTGACAGATTATACACAGGAAGAGCTGCTGGGATTTGCAGAGAATGCTTATGGACCGGACAAGTATGATACCGCCGCTGTTGCGCCTGTGCGTACAGTGGATGCGAAGACCCACAGCCTGGAGCTGTGGCATGGACCTACCAGTGCATTCAAGGACATGGCGCTGCAGATGCTGCCCCAGCTGCTGTCCGCCGCTCTGCGGAAAACCGGGGAAGAGAAGACCGCCTGTATTCTGGTGGCAACCTCCGGCGACACCGGTAAGGGGGCTCTGGAAGGCTTTGCCGATGTGCCTCAGACGAAGATCATGGTGTTCTATCCCAAGGACGGCGTTTCGGCTATTCAGGAGCTGCAGATGGTCACGCAGGACGGCGCTAATGTAGGTGTTTGCTCCGTGGTGGGGAATTTTGATGACGCACAGAGTGGTGTTAAGCGAATCTTCTCCGATCTGAAGATCCGGGAGATTCTGGCAGAGCGCGGGTATTTCCTGTCTTCTGCCAATTCCATCAACTGGGGGCGTATTTTGCCGCAGGTGGTGTATTATATCTCCGCTTACTGCGATCTGGTGCGGGATGGCAGGCTGGAAATGGGCGCGAAGGTGAACTTCTGCGTACCTACCGGCAATTTCGGTGATATTCTGGCGGCATACTATGCCAAGCGTATGGGTCTGCCGGTGAATATGCTGATCTGTGCCTCCAACAGCAACAACGTTCTGACGGACTTCCTGCGCACTGGCGTGTATGATCGGAACCGTCCCTTCCACACCACCATGAGCCCCTCCATGGATATCCTGATTTCCAGCAATATGGAGCGGCTGATCTTCGATCTGTCCGGCGGAAACGACGCGGAGGTCCGTGGTTACATGAAGTCTCTCAGTGAAGAAGGACGCTATGAGGTGTCCGACGCAATCAAGGCTGCCCTGGCTGCGGAGTATTGGGGCGGCTGCTGCGGTGAGGAGGACTGCGCCGCAACTATGGCTGCTTACTGGAAGAACCATCACTATCTCATCGATCCCCATACAGCAGTGGCTGTGAATGTCATGGAGCAGTACCGTGCCGCCACCGGCGACGAGACGGTCACGGTGTTCGTTTCCACGGCATCGCCTTACAAGTTCGGCGACAGTGTACTGGAGGCCATCGGTGAGCAGCCCGTGGAGAACAGTCTGGAGCGTCTGGAGCAGATGCACGCTGTTACCGGTGTTGCGGTGCCCCGGCGTCTGGCTGCCTTGCGGGGCAAGGAGCGTCGATTCCATCAGGTTTGCGAAAAGCTTGAAATGGAAGAGACCGTGCTGGAATTCTTGAAGTAACCGCAATTAAGGCGAAAAGGAGGGAGGGAGACATATGGCGCTTTATGCTATCGGTGATCTGCATCTGAGTTTCAGCTGTGACAAGTCCATGGAGGTCTTTGGTGATGCGTGGAAGGACTATGTCTCCCGTCTGGAAGCCTCACTGGGGATGCTGACAGAGGAGGACACCCTTATTCTGGCGGGCGATACCTCATGGGGCATGAGTCTGGAGGAAGCGGAGGCGGATTTCCGTTTTCTGGATGCATTTCCCGGGAAAAAGCTGTTGCTGAAGGGAAACCACGACTACTGGTGGACGACGGTATCCAAGATGAAGCGTTTTTTGGAGGAGAAGGAGATCCGGTCACTGGATTTCCTGCACAACAACGCCTTCACTTACGGCGATTATGCCCTCTGCGGTACCCGCGGATGGTTTCTGGAGGAAGATCAGAAACCGCACAATGCCAAGGTGCTGGCCAGGGAAGTGGGGCGGCTGGAAACCTCTTTGAAAGCAGCGGGGGAGCGTCCCATTCTCTGCTTCCTGCATTATCCGCCGTTGTATCAGGGGTATCAGTGTCCTGAGATCCTGAATATGCTGAGAAATTATTCAGTGGAAAAATGCTTTTACGGGCATCTCCATGGCCCGACAATCCGAAGAAGGATGGACGGAACTGTTGGAGACACGGAGTTTTCTTTGATTTCGGCAGATTTTCTCGGATTTATTCCGAAAAAAATTTGCGAAATGTAAAAAAGGTATAGCTTTTCTTGCAGAAATCTGCTAAAATATCACGATGCACCGGTATGAACCGGTGGATGAACGGAGGAATAAACTACATGAGTGTCAAGAATTGTGAAAAACTGGAGAAGAACGAAGTTCTGCTGACCATCGAAGTGGGCGCAGAGGAGTTTGAAGCTGCCGTTGAGAAGGCCTATCGTCAGAAGCGCCGCGAGATCAACGTCCCCGGCTTCCGCAAGGGCAAGGCTCCCCGCAACCTCATTGAGAAGATGTACGGCGAGGGCGTGTTCTATTCTGATGCCATCGACAACTGCTGGTTCGATGCATATAAGGCTGCCGTCCAGGAGCAGGAGCTGCGCGTTGTGGGCGAGCCCGCTGTGGAGCTGGTTGGCGAAGTCACCAAGGCTGGCTTCACCTTCACTGCAAAGGTTCCCGTCTATCCCGAGGTTACTCTGGGTCAGTACAAGGGTCTCTCTGCTCCCAAGGCAGAGGTCAAGGTTCTGGCTGCCGATGTCAATGCCCGCCTGAAGGAGATGGCTGAGCGCAACTCCCGCATGGTGAGCGTTGAGCGTGCTGTCGCTATGGGCGATACCGCTGTTATCGATTTTGAGGGCTTTGATCAGGGCGTTCCCTTCGAGGGCGGCAAGGGCGAGAACTTCAGCCTGGAGATCGGCTCCGGCTCCTTCGTCCCTGGTTTCGAGGATCAGCTGGTTGGCATGAACGCCGGCGAGGAGAAGGATATCGACATCACCTTCCCTGAGCAGTATCATGAGGGCCTGGCTGGCAAGCCCGTGGTCTTCCACGTGAAGGTCAACGAGGTCAAGGCCAAGGAAGTTCCCGTCATTGACGATGAGTTCGCCAAGGACGTTTCTGAGTTTGACACTCTGAAGGAACTGAAGGCCGATCTGAAGAAGAAGATCACTGCTGAGCGCAAGGAGACTGCCGAGAAGGCTTTCGAGGATGCTCTGATGACTCAGGTGGCTGAGAACATCACCTGTGATGTGCCCGACGCCATGGTGGAGAGCCAGGCTCGTCACTTCCTGGACAACTTCCGCATGCAGCTGCAGCAGCAGGGTATGAGCTATGAGCAGTATCTGGAGATCACCAACGCTGATCCCGAGGATATGCTGCAGCAGGCCAAGGAACCCGCTCTGCGTCAGGTGCGCATGGATCTGGCCATGACCGCCATCATCGAGGCTGAGAAGATCGAGGCTACCGAGGCTGAGGTCGAGAAGGAATACGCTGACATGGCCGAGAAGTACGGCATGGATGTGGAGACTGTCAAGAAGTATCTGACCCACGATGTGGTGGAGGATCAGATCAAGTCCCAGAAGGCAATCCGTATCGTTACCTCCAGTGCTACCGTGGCTGCTCCCGCTGAGGAGAAGACCGAGGAAGCAGAAAAGGCCGAGTAAAAAGCGAAGGAATCCGCATATTTCCGGGTATACTAAGCAGAGGACCGGCGCATCCTGCAAGGATTCTACAAATTCTCTCAAGGTATCGTAGTATCATGTCTCTACAGGCCTGATGCTGCGGGGACGTCAGCGCCGGATGCTCCGACAGCGGGGCTGAGGCGCTGACGCCGTTTTTCGCCGGTGTGTGGGCGGAGGTATCCAATAACGGGGAATATCGTAACAAGGAGGATTATCCATGAGCTTAGTTCCGTACGTAGTTGAACAGACCAGCCGCGGTGAGCGGTCCTATGACATCTTCTCCCGACTGCTGAATGATCGCATCATTTTTCTGGGAGAAGAGGTAAATGCAACCACAGCAAGTCTTGTGGTAGCCCAGCTCCTTTATCTGGAGGCACAGGATCCCGATAAGGACATCCAGCTGTATATCAACAGTCCCGGTGGCTCTGTGACCGATGGCATGGCCATCTATGATACCATGCAGTATATCAAGTGTGATGTGTCCACCATCTGTGTGGGCATGGCGGCCAGTATGGGTGCATTCCTGTTGTCTGCCGGCACCAAGGGCAAGCGCATTGCGCTGCCCAATGCCGAGATTATGATTCATCAGCCCTCTGCAGGTACGCAGGGGCAGATCACGGACATGGCCATCCATCTGAAGCGTCTGGAGACCATCAAAAAGCGCATGAACCACATCATGGCCGAGAATACCGGCCGCAGTGTGGAGGAAGTCACCGCTGCCTGTGAGCGCGATAACTTCATGAGTGCGGAAGAGGCCAGGGAATTTGGCCTGATCGATAAGGTCATCTACAAGAGATAAACGACGCGGTGCGTTTGCATCGTGCCTGTGAGGTAGCAACTTATGAGTAACGACGGAAAAAAGGCGCTGCGCTGTTCTTTCTGCGGAAAGCATGAGCAGCAGGCCAACCGCATGATCCAGGGCCCCGGTGTGCAGATTTGTGACGAGTGTGTGCGTCTGTGCATGAGTATTCTGGAGGACGGCTATGACCAGACCCACGGCGGACAGGCTGCCGACCTGCCGGATCGTCTGCCCATCCCCAGAGAGATCAAGGATGTGCTGGATCAGTATGTCATCGGTCAGGATGAGGCGAAGGTCTCTCTCTCCGTGGCGGTTTACAATCATTATAAGCGCATCATGTTCGGCGGCGACGAGGACGTGGAGCTGCAGAAGAGCAACATCCTGCTCATTGGACCCACCGGCTCCGGCAAGACGCTCTTTGCCCAGACACTGGCGCGTGTGCTGCAAGTACCCTTCGCCATCGCTGACGCCACCACTCTGACGGAGGCCGGCTATGTGGGCGACGACGTGGAAAACATCCTGCTGCGTCTGCTGCAGTCTGCCGATTTCGATGTGGAGCGTGCTGAACACGGTATCATCTATGTGGATGAGATTGACAAGATCGCCCGCAAGAGTGAGAATACCTCCATCACCCGCGATGTTTCCGGCGAAGGCGTGCAGCAGGCGCTGCTGAAGATTGTGGAGGGCACTGTTGCCAATGTTCCGCCTCAGGGTGGACGGAAGCATCCGCATCAGGAGTTTATTCAGATCAACACCAAGAACATCCTCTTCATTTGCGGTGGCGCATTTGACGGTCTGGAAAAGATCATTGAGCGCCGTGTGGAACAGAAGAGCATCGGTTTTGATGCTCCTGTCTACAGCAAGAAGGAGAAGGCTGTTGGTGAGCTGTTCCGTCAGGTGCAGCCTCAGGATCTGCTGAAGTTCGGTATTATTCCCGAACTGGTGGGTCGTCTGCCGGTGATTGCTTCTTTGAACAGTCTGACCCGTGAGGATCTGGTGCGCATTCTGCAGGAGCCCAAGAATGCTCTGGTAAAGCAGTATCGCAAGCTGATGGAATACGACGGCGTGGAGCTGGAGTTTGCGCCTGAGGCGCTGGAGGCGGTGGCTGACCGCGCCATTGAGCGCAACATCGGTGCCCGCGGCCTGCGTGCTGTTATGGAAGGGATGCTGACGGAGATCATGTACGACATTCCCTCCGACCGCAGCACGGAAAAGGTGATCATCACCAAAGGCTGTGTGGATGGGAGCGAGGAGCCTATGATCCTCCGCAATCCCGAAAAACAAGAAAACAAAGAGAGCGACAGGAAGTCTGCTTCCTGAGCGCTGTTAGGACCCTATGACAGGAGGGACGCTGACCGGCGCCCCTCCTGTGCGCAGAAAGGAATCGACCCATGGAAATGAGAACGTGGAATATCCCCATTATGGCCATGCGCGGCATAACGGTATTTCCCCATATGAGCCTTACCTTTGACGTGGAACGTCCCTTCTCTATCCGCGCTCTGGAGCATGCCATGGAGATGGATCAGCGGATTTTTCTGGTGACACAGAAGTCCATTTCCGTCAATGAACCAAAAGAGGAGGATCTCTTTGCGGTAGGCACAGTATCCCGAATCAAGCAGGTGCTTCGCATCAATCCCACCACAGTACGAATCATGGTGGAGGGTGAGTGCCGTGCTCAGCTGCGCCGTCTGTGGCAGGTGACACCATATCTGCAGGGCAATGTGGAAGAGGTTTGTGAGGCGATGCCGTCGGAAGCGTTCCGCAATAGTCCCCGAACGGAAGCTCTGCTGCGCCAAACCATTACGCTGTTCGGCGAATATGCAGAACTGATCCCCAACCTGCCGGACGAGGTGCTGGCTACGGTGATGGACAACCGGGATGTGGGATATCTGGCAGATTTCATTGCCCAGAACATCAACCTGCGGATGGAAGAAAAGCAGGCTATTCTGGCAGAGATCGATCCCTATGCCCGCCTACGGCGTATGAACAAGCTGCTGGCCCGGGAAACCGACGTCCTTTCCTTTGAACGGGAAATGGAAGGTAAAGTTCGCGGTCAGCTGGAGCAGGGGCACAAGGAGCATATCCTGCGTACCCAGATCCGTGTGCTGCAGAATGAACTGGGCGAGGATGATGACGATGAGCTGGATGCCTACCGTCAGAAGATCTTGGAGCTGAAGCTGCCGGAAGATACGGAGAAGCGTCTTCTCAAAGAAGTCAATCGCCTGTCAAAGCAGCCCTTTGCCAGCGCTGAGGCCTCAGTGATCCGCAACTATCTGGATGTATGTCTGGAAATGCCGTGGAACACTTACAGTAAAGAACGCCTGAATATCAACACTGCCCGCAAGGTGCTGGACCATGACCATTACGGTCTGGAGAAGGTTAAGGAGCGTGTGCTGGAAACGCTGGCTGTCCGCCAGATGAATCCGGAGGGAAAGGGACAGATCATTTGTCTGGTGGGTCCGCCCGGTGTAGGCAAGACCTCTATCGCCATCTCCGTGGCAACGGCACTGAATCGCAAGCTCAGCCGCATTTCTCTGGGTGGCGTGCGGGACGAGGCGGATATCCGCGGCCATCGCAAAACCTACATAGGCTCCATGCCCGGCCGCATCATCGAAGCCATCAGCCGCAGCGGTACCATGAATCCGCTGCTGGTGCTGGATGAGATCGACAAGATGGCCAGCGATCAGCGGGGCGATCCTGCCTCTGCACTGCTGGAGGTGCTGGATTCCGAGCAGAACTATGCATTCCGCGATCATTTCCTGGAGATCCCGGTGGATCTTTCCAAGGTGATGTTCATTACCACGGCAAATACCACCTCCACCATTCCAAGACCTCTGCTGGATCGCATGGAGGTTATTGAGTTGAGCAGCTATACCGACGAGGAGAAACTGCAGATCGCGAAACAGCATCTGCTGCCCAAGCAGTTGAAGGAGCACGGCCTGAAGAAAACCCAGCTGCGCGTGACGGATGACGCTATCCGCGCCATCATCCGGGACTATACCCGCGAGTCCGGTGTCCGTAAGCTGGAACGTCAGATCGCTGCACTGTGCAGGAAGGCGGATATGCGCCTGCTGACAGGGACTGTGAAGCGGATTAACATTACAGAAAAAGATCTGCGAGAGTTGTTGGGTGTGGAGCGGATTCCTCCTGCACTCTATTCGGAGCGTGAGGAGATCGGCGTGGTCAACGGCCTTGCATGGACGGAGTCCGGCGGCGAGATTCTGGAAGTGGAAGTCAACGTCATGGACGGCAGCGGTAAGCTGGAGCTGACCGGCAATCTGGGCGACGTAATGAAGGAGTCTGTCCACGCGGCACTGAGCTGCCTGCGCACCCGCACGGAGCAGCTGGGAATCGACAGTGAGTTCTATAAGAACAAGGATATCCATGTGCATTTCCCTGAAGGCGCTGTCCCCAAGGACGGCCCTTCTGCCGGTATTGCCATCACCACGGCACTGACCTCCGCTCTGACTGGACGGAAGGTCAAGGCGGGCATTGCCATGACCGGAGAAGTCACCCTGCGCGGCCGTGTGTTGGCCATCGGCGGTTTGAAGGAAAAGACCATGGCGGCTCTTCGTAACGGTATTCATACAGTCATCATTCCGGCGGACAATATCCGAGATCTGGAAGAGATCGACCAGACGGTGCGAGCGGCTCTGCATTTCGTGCCGGTGAAGGAAGCGGATCAGGTACTTGCTGAGGCGCTGATGCCTTTGCCGACTGCAGCCAAAGCTGTCTGTGACGAACAGGAACAGCCTCTGACGGCGTTTGCACCGCTGGCACGGGAGAACAATGAAAGTGCCGCGCTGCGGCAGTGAGGGAAGAATTATGGCGCTGAATTTTGCCAAGGCAGAATTTGTACGGGCGGCTACAAAGCCTGCCGACTTCCTCCGGGACGGTCTGCCGCAGTTTGTGTTTGCCGGACGCTCCAACGTGGGCAAGTCCTCCGTGATCAATCGGTTGGTGAACCGGAAAAATCTTGCCTATGTAGGCAACACTCCTGGTAAAACCACCCAGATCAACTACTTCCGCATCGATAACAAGGCGTATCTGGTGGATCTGCCTGGCTACGGCTATGCCAAGGTCAGCCAGGCAGAGCGGGATCGCTGGGGTAAGCTCATGGAGAGCTACTTTCAGGACGAGGGCGAGATCATCACCTTGGGCGTTCTGATCGTGGACATTCGCCATAAGCCCACTGCCGATGACATCACTATGCACAGCTGGTTCAGGGAAAGCGGCTGCCCGGAGATCGTGGTGGCCAATAAGCTGGACAAGCTGAAAAAGAGTCAGGTGCAGCCCGCGCTGGATCTGATCTCCCAGACGCTGGAGCTGACGGGCAGAGATATTCTGGTGCCGTTCTCCGCGGAAAAGGGTGACGGTAAGGACACTGTGCTGGGTCTTCTCAACGACGCCTGCCGCCAGAATTGAATATGACCTTCGGACGCGCTGCCTGTTTCGGGCGGCGCGTCTTTTTTTGATTTCAAAAATATGGTATACTGACACAGGAAATACAAATCCGATTGTTATGATACAGGCAAAGGGAGGGGCGCGGTGCAAACTGCGTCATCCCGAAACAATAGTCTGGAGGTACGATATATGAGAATCAAAGAGAGGAGCAAAAAGCACCCTAAAACCTTGCAAGCGATGACCATTCGATTGGCGGCAGGTATTTTGGCGGTGTGGCTGGTGTGTATGGCGGTGACAACGCTGGCAACGGCGCAGCTGCTGTTTGACGAACTGTTGGATGTGTCTGTCGATTTCATCGAAAACAGCTCACTGCATTCAACGGCCCGTTACGATATGAACGGACTCTGGGAATCGGAGGAACGCTCTCCGGGATATCTGGACTACCTGATGCTGCAGACGCTGGGCAACTATCAAAACGGGGCTAGTTGGCGTGATAAACGGTGGTATCTGGATGACGGGAAGCATGGCGGCATAGGCGGTAGCCTGCTGCTTTTGCGGGATGAGAGTGTTCCCATGGAAACGGCGATCCTGTACACGGATGCACAGGGCAATATCCTGCACGAAGCCGGTGATTTTCTCTTTTTTGGCTATCTGTCGGAAGAAACATGGGCAGCTTCCGAAGCTGCTGTATGGGAAGGCTATGGCTGGATTGATCTGAATGATGAAACGGACGACCGGTATACGCTTTTACGTGAATGGCATGCAGAAGACCATAATTTTATGGCAATCGATATGGGGTATTTAAAGATCACCGGAATCTGGGACGGTCATCGTATAGAGCCGGTAAAGATGGATTATATCACCGATGATGCATGGATGGAGGCCAGAGAAAAAGCCGGTCCCGTCAAGGAGTATACGGACAGTGATGGAGCTTTGGTACAGAAGTATGATCAGACGATCCATGATTTGATCGACCAGGGATTGCTGTCCTGGAACAATCTATTTGATCATACCGCGGCTGCAGATGAAGCGCTGGTGACTGTTTATGCCAGTCGTGTTGATATGAGCATCTGGGAAGGAGAAGGCGGGCCGGCAGTTTGGGATCAGCCGGAGTACTGGGATCGCTATGCATCCCATCATGGACTGACTGCTGATGAGACAAAGAACGGCGTTGAGTACGGGAGCCTGAATGAATTGTTAAAGGAAATCACGCAGGCGTCTTTAGACGAACATTGGGGCAATGTATGCTTCTACCGCTGCGGACTGGATGAAATCATCGTGCTTAAGAAGGCTTTTTTTCGCGATACGCGCAGCTATGATTGGACATCTGGAGAAGAATATCCTACACCCAGGATTCTCATGACCGGCGCCATCCGATCCACACCGCTGCGTTCTGCCATGATGTTGCTGCGAAATGTGTATATCGGTACATTTCTGCTGGCACTGGTGGTGTTCTGGCAGCTGCGCAAAAGCTTCCGTGAGCATCTTGTGCAGCCTGTTGCTGAGGTCAATCGTGCTATGCGGGAGAATTATCAATACCCGCATTACTATCAGGATTTTGATCCCGAATGGGCTGGTGGTTATGAACTGGTAGAGAATTACAAAGAAATGCGGGAACAGCTGCGAATGCGAAAAAATGAGATCACACGGCTGGAAACCTCGTTGGACTATGCCAAACGCGCCGAGGCCAAGCGGCGGCAGATGACCTCCAACATTGCCCATGAGCTGAAAACGCCGTTGGCGGTGGTACACAGCTATGCTGAGGGTTTGCAGGAACATATTGCCGAGGAAAAGCGGGAGCAGTATCTCCGGACCATTCTTTCGGAAACGGAGCGCATGGATGCCATGGTGCTGGAAATGCTGGATCTTTCCCGTCTGGAGGCCGGTAAGGTGAAGCTGGCGCGAGACGATTTTGATCTGGCTGCACTGGCAAAGTCCGTGTTTGATGCGTTGGCTATCAAGGCGGAGGAAAAGGGCTTGCAGCTGACTTTGGAACTGGATGAACCGGTAATGGTATCGGCAGATGAGAGCCGCATCCGTCAGGTTCTGGAAAACTATGCTTCCAACGCCGTGAAATATACCCCGGAGAGCGGGAAGGTCACCGCGAAGATCCGGCAGGATCGGGGGAAGACCACATTCCTGTTGGAAAACGAAAGCGCGCCGCTGCCGCCTGAGGCGCTGGTCAGGGTCTGGGACAGCTTCTACCGGGTGGACGATTCCCGCACAGGGCGTTCCGGCACCGGACTGGGGCTGGCCATTGCCAAAAGCATCGTGGAGCTGCATGGCGGCAGTGTGGACGTAAGAAACACAAAGACCGGTGTGGAATTCCGGTTTACCATTTAAGCTTAGAAGGGAGGAAATCCCATGAACAGCAGAGTTCTGATCGTGGAGGATGAGGCAAAGCTGCGGGAGGTCTTGTGCGATTATTTCCGCAGTAAGGGTGAGATCCCCGTGGAGGCGGCGGACGGCCTGCAGGCGCTGGAATTGGCAGAAGAACAGGAGTTTGACGCCGTGCTGCTGGATATCATGATGCCGGAACTGGACGGACTGTCCGTCTGCCGGGCGCTGCGAAAGACCAGCGATGTGCCCATTATTTTTCTGACGGCTTTGTCTGATGAGGACGACAAGCTGCTGGGTTATGAGCTGGGAGCGGATGATTATGTGACAAAGCCCTTTACCATGTCGGTGCTGTACGCCAAGACAGCGGCACTTATCAAGCGCAGCCGGGGCAGCATGCTTTCCGGCGACCGACTGGAGGGAGCGGGGATATCCATACGGCTTTCTACGCGCCAAGTACACGCGGGTGGAAAGGAAATTACCTTAACACCAAAAGAGTATGCGCTGCTGGTATGTCTGCTGCGGAACCGCAACGTGGTCATGAGCCGGGAGCAGCTTTTGGTGAAGTGCTGGGGCTATGATTATGAGGGCGAGTCCCGGGCGGTGGATACCCACATCAAGCGCCTGCGGGAGAAGCTGGGCGATTACGCGGGCTGTATCAAGACGGTCATCAAGGCGGGTTACAAACTGGAGGTGTGACCATGAAACGACGACGGGAACCAAAGCGCCCCGGTGCATTGGGACGGATCACATGGATGCTGACAGCGGGGTTTTTGGCGTTGTGGCTGGGGTGCATGGGGTGCGTCACCGTGGCGGTGGCCATTCCGTTTCGGGATATCTTCCGTGAAGATTTTGCCAGATATACAGACGTAGTGGACCGGCTGGGGCTCATGGGCCATGTTACCGGAGAGGAGCGCGACAACCCGCGCTGGGAGGAGTCCTGGGAAAGCGGAGCCATGGACAACGCCATGATCCAGAGCACCAGATCGCGCTTTGTTACGGTAGGCATTTCGGGGCCGGGCAGAAATTTTGACTTCGGATATGACCTGAGACTGGAAGGACTGGGGCTCCTCCGGGGTGGGGCGGAGTATCAGACCGCGGTGATCTACTGTGACCCGGAGGGAAATATCCTCCGGGAAAGCGGAGATTACCTGACCGTTCAGTACCAGACGGAGGAGGAGTGGCAGGAGCGCGGTTCCAGTCATGCCGGAAGTCACTATGCATGGATCGATATTTCAGACCGGGAAGATCCGCGATATGCGATCCTGTGGAAAGCCATCGAGGAGAATGGCGGCACGCTGGGTCCGATGAGATACCGTGATACCCGGATCACCGGATATCTGAACGGCACACAGCTGGAGCCTGTCAAATTTGAATATCGGATGCATTTCAGCAACGATGATACATGGCATGTGGAGTTTGATGTTTCGGACACGGTGCAGGAGCCGGAAAAACTGGTGACCATCTACGGCATGTACGTGGACTTTATTACCTATGAGCCCGGCGGGGCTGTCTGGTATCGGGATAAGAAGCATGAAAATCTCCTGTCCCTGTTACGCAGTGAGCTTGCCCGTGACAACGCGGAGAACTTTCTGTATGGTCGCAAAACCGAGTGGGATCTGCTGAATATCGTGCATCTGGACGCCAGAGAATACTGGAACACCGGCGGAGAAGAACCAAAGCTGGAATTTTTCGCATATGCCGCCATTCAGGCGTCCCCGCTGCTGGGCGCCATGAAGAGCCTGTGGTATGTCTATCTCGTTACCTTCCTGCTGGGGCTGATCTGCCTGTTGGTGATCCGCAGCCGTATCCGGGATAATCTCATTGCACCCATCCGGGAGGTCAGCGGTGCCCGGCAGCGGGACTGGGCGGTCATCAACTTCGACAATGATCCGCCTCGTTGGCAGGAGGCTTGGGAAATACAGAACCATTATGTGGACTCCCGCGAATACCGGCGAATGAAAGGAAACGAAGTCAAGCGGCTGGAAACGGCGCTGGAATACGTCAGGACTGCCGAGGAGCACCGGCGGCAGATGACCTCCAACATTGCCCATGAGCTGAAGACTCCGCTGGCAGTGGTGCACAGCTATGCCGAGGGGCTGCAGGAGCATATCGCGGAGGAGAAGCGCGAGAAGTATCTGGAGACCATCCTCGCGGAAACGGAGCGGATGGACACCATGGTGCTGGAAATGCTGGACCTCTCCCGGCTGGAGGCCGGCAAGGTGAAGCTGGCCCGGGATGATTTTGACCTTGTGGAACTGGCTAAATCGGTGTTTGATACGCTGTCCATCAAGGCGGCGGAAAAAGGTCTGCGAGTGACGCTGAATCTCCCGGAGAAAGCCATGCTGGCGGCGGACGAGGGCCGCATCCGACAGGTGGTGGAGAACTTTGCCTCCAACGCGGTGAAGTATACCCCGGAGGGCGGCACGGTCGCCGCCCGGATCTTCCGGGAAGGCGGGAAGACGGTATTTTCTGTGGAGAACGAAAGCCGTCCGCTTTCCGATGAGGCACTGGAAAAGGTGTGGGACACCTTCTGGCGTGCGGATGAATCCCGTACCGGAGGAGTTGGCACAGGGCTGGGCCTTGCCATTGCCAGAAGCATCGTGGAGCTTCACGGCGGAAAGGTGGGTGTTCAAAACACGGTCACCGGGGTGGAATTCCGGTTCGCCATCTGAAAGACAAAGGGAGAGCTGTCAGAAATGACGGCTCTCCCTTTCTAAGGATAAGATTGGAGAAGAATGTGGAAGTTTTCGTGAATTTTTTGTTTTTCCTCTATGCAAAAGGAAGAAATTGCGTTAGAATACTCATGATAATATGCCATAATTATGGGAGGGGATTTCTGTGGAAAAACCTGCATATAAACGCGTGTTGCTGAAGATCAGCGGTGAGGCGCTGGCTGGCGGCAAAGGAACCGGTCTGGACTTTGAAATGATTGGCCATGTCTGTGACGTTATCAAGGAATGCCTGGCCATGGGCGTTGAGGTCGGTCTGGTGGTTGGCGGCGGCAACTTCTGGCGGGGCGCCAAGAACGCCGGCGGCAAGATGGAACGCACCCGTGCCGACCACATGGGCATGCTGGCCACGGTGATGAACTGTCTGGCTGTGGCGGACGTGATGGAGCAGAAGGGCATTCCCGTCCGGGTGCAGACTGCTATTGAGATGCGTGCATTCGCTGAGCCCTACATCCGTTCCCGCGCTGTGCGGCATCTGGAAAAGGGAAGGGTGGTTATTTTCGGAGCCGGTACCGGCAATCCCTATTTCTCCACCGATACCGCAGCGGTGCTGCGTGCCGTGGAGATTGGTGCAGAGGTGATTCTGCTTGCCAAGAATGTGGACGGCGTGTATTCTGCCGATCCTGTGAAGGATCCCACTGCCGTGAAGTATGATGCTATCACATATGATGAAGTGCTGGCTCAGCGCCTGATGGTGATGGATTCCACCGCTACCTCTCTTGCCATGGATAACCATATCCCTGTGCTGCTGTTCGCGCTGAAGGAGCCGGAAAATATCATCCGCGTGCTCAAGGGCGAGAAGATCGGCACCATTGTTGGCGAATAATCCCCGGAATTTTATATAGAATTTGCTGAAAGGAAGAAAACAACTATGATGACCAAGGACGATTACAAAGTTTATCAGGAGAAAATGAAGAAGAGCATTGACTCCGTTGCCGCGGACTTTGCTTCCGTGCGCGCAGGCCGTGCAAACGCTGCTGTGCTGGATCGCATCACCGTGGACTATTATGGTTCTCCCACTCCCATCCAGCAGATCGCTTCCATTTCCTCTCCCGATCCCCGTACTCTGGTGATCCAGCCCTGGGATGCCAGCGTGCTGAAGCTTATCAAGAAGGCCATCGAGACCTCTGATCTGGGAATCAATCCTGCGGATGACGGCCGCTGCCTGCGTCTGGCTTTCCCCCAGCTGACGGAGGAGCGCCGTAAGGAGCTGGTGAAGCAGATCCGCAAGTATGCTGAAAACGGCAAGGTGGCTATCCGCAACATCCGCCGCGATGCAGTGGAAGCCTTCAAGAAGAAGCAGAAGGCTTCTGAGATCACCGAGGACGATCTGAAGCAGGCCGAGAAGGATCTGCAGAAGATCACGGACGACAGCTGCAAGCAGCTGGATGAACTGCTGGCCAAGAAGGAAAAGGAATTGATGGCAGTCTGATGGCGGATATTTTAAAAACCGTAACGGCGGGGCAGGTGGATGTGGATCGCCTGCCTCGCCACATCGCTATTATTATGGACGGCAACGGCAGGTGGGCAACCCGGCGGGGATTGCCCCGTACGGCAGGTCACAAGGCCGGGGCGGAGACCTTCCGCCGCATCGCCACCTACTGTAAGAATCTGGGTGTGCAGTATCTGACCGTCTATGCGTTTTCCACAGAAAAC
Source organism: Oscillospiraceae bacterium (assembly GCA_015067995.1). Lineage (GTDB taxonomy): Bacteria > Bacillota > Clostridia > Oscillospirales > Oscillospiraceae > Oscillibacter. Next base: position 34,701 of record SVLJ01000004.1, on the reverse strand, counting down.
TGGAAGCGTTCCGCTGATGAAGTGGGAACCATCATGGGGCTGCTGAAGAGATATCTGCAGGAGGCGGTGGCCACTATGGAGCGGGACAATATCCGTCTGCACTTTTTTGGAGATATGTCCCCCATCGATCCGGAACTGCAGGCGCTGGCTCGGGAAACGGATGAAATCACAGAGCATCTGGGTGCAGATGCGTTTCAGGCCAATGTGTGTCTCAATTACGGTGGCCGGGATGAGATCCTGCGTGCTGCCCGCCGTTTTGCGGAGGACTGTGCAGCAGGGAAGTGTGCTGCCGACGAGCTGGATGACGCACTGTTTTCCTCCTATCTGGATTCTGCCGGAATCCCAGACCCGGAGCTGATCATTCGTCCCAGCGGAGAACTGCGTCTGAGCAACTTTCTGCTGTGGCAGTGTGCCTATTCCGAGTTTTACTATACCGATGTGCTGTGGCCTGATTTTGACGAGGCTGAACTGGAGAAGGCCATCGTGGCATATCAGGCGAGAGACAGACGATTTGGAGGCGTAAAGAAATGAGTTCTCTGAAATCGAGACTGCTGGTTTCCGTAGTTGGCGTACCGCTGCTGCTGTGGGTGGTATTGGGTGCGCCGGTGTTTGTGATACTGGCAGCGTTGTGCATACTGGCCGGTTTTGGTGCTGTTGAACTGCAGCAGTGTGTCAGTGGTGAAAAGCGCACGGATATGTGTGTGATTAGCGCGATTTGTGCTGCTGTTACCGCATATTGGTGCGATCAGCAGCCGTACAGCATGGCCTTGTTGTTTGTGGCAGAGGCGATTTGTGTGTTTGGCTATGCCATTATTAAAGCAAGTGAGATTAAGTTTGCGCAGATCATGGCGGCGCTGTTTGGCAGTATTGCCATCGGCTATTCCTTTTCTGCGTTTTTGCGAATGGAAAGTGCCGGACTGCATCGCGCATACCTGCTGCTGCCTTTTATCCTCAGCTTTGCCTGCGATACCTTTGCGTATTTTGTGGGCTGTACCATTGGCAAGCATAAGCTGGCACCCAAGGTCAGTCCGAAAAAGAGCGTGGAAGGCTCCGTTGGCGGTCTGATTGGCAATATAGTATGCGGACTGCTGTTTGCATTTGTGATGAACCGTTGGTTTGGCGGCAGCATCGCATACGGCTCTATGTGCCTGTTGGCACTGGTTTGCGGCGTAGTGGCGCAGATCGGTGATCTGAGCTTTTCTCTCATCAAGCGGGAATTTGGCGTAAAGGACTATGGCAAGCTGTTTCTGGCACATGGCGGCATACTGGATCGGTTTGACAGTGTGCTGTTTGTGGCGCCGGTGATTGAGATCGTGCTGAATCTGATGAAATAAGGGACGAGTATGACGAATACAATTTCGATACTGGGATCTACCGGCTCCATTGGTCGGCAGACGCTGAAAGTGGCAGAGGAACTGGGACTGCGTGTAGCTGCCATCACTGCCAATTCCAGTGTGGAACGCATGGAGGAGCAGGTGCGTAAATTTCGTCCTGCGCTGGCTGTCATGACCGATGAGAAGGCTGCAGAAGACTTGAAGGTGCGTCTGGCAGATACGAACACCCGGGTGCTGGGTGGTTTTGAGGCGCTGTGCGAAGCGGCGGTGCACCCTGAGGCAGATACTGTGGTAACAGCCGTGGTGGGCATGGTGGGACTGAAGCCAACTTTGGCTGCCATTCGTGAGAAGAAGCGTATTGCATTGGCCAATAAGGAGACACTGGTATGTGCCGGTGAGCTGGTGATGGATGCGGCGGATACCTGGGGCACGGAGATTATTCCGGTGGACAGCGAACATTCCGCCATCTTTCAGTGTCTGCAGGGCTGCCGCGACAGAAGCGAAATTCGCCGCTTGCTGCTGACCTGCTCCGGCGGCCCGTTTTTTGGCAAATCCTTTGACGAGCTGGAAAACATGACAAGAGAGGATGCACTGCGGCATCCCAACTGGACCATGGGTGCAAAAATCACCATCGACAGTGCTACCCTGATGAACAAAGGCTTGGAGATTATCGAAGCCATGCGGCTCTATCGTCTGCCGTTGGAGCGTGTGGATGCCATCGTCCATCGCCAGAGTATTGTGCATTCCATGGTGGAATTCAAGGATGGTGCGGTGCTGGCACAGCTTGGTACGCCGGATATGCGTCTGCCCATCCGCTATGCCATGACCTATCCATTGCGTGCAGAGTCTGCTGCGGAGCCTCTGGATCTGCTGCGCTGTCCGCCGCTGAGCTTTGCCCAGCCTGATATGGATGCGTTCCCCTGCCTGCGGATGGCTCGCGAGGCGGCAGAGGAGGGGGGGACGGCTTGTGCCATTCTCAATGGTGCCAATGAAGAGGCTGTGCGCCTGTTTCTGGAGAAACGCATCGGCTTTAACGACATTCCACGCAGAATCGCTGCTGCCAGAGCGTTGGTAACGGTGGAGAAGACTCCATCGCTGGAAGATATTCTGGCGGCAGATGCGGCAGCACGCCGTGCTGTTTTGGAATATCAGAATCCCTGAGTGATGTAAGGAGCTGTATATGACGACCATCCTGTTTATCCTTGTGGCTTTGCTGGTGTTCGGCGTATTGATTGCCGTACACGAGCTGGGACATTTTCTGGCCGCAAAACTCTGCGGCGTGCAGGTCAATGAGTTTTCCATCGGAATGGGGCCTGCCATCTGGAAAAAGGATACGGAAGAAACGCAGTATTCTCTTCGCCTTCTGCCCATTGGCGGCTATTGTGCCATGGAGGGCGAAAGTGAGGAATCCGATAGCCCCCGAGCGCTGATGAAACAGGGCTTCTGGAAAAAGCTACTGATTTTTGTGGCGGGATCGGCCATGAATTTCCTCACCGGTGTGCTGATTATCGCAATCCTCTATGCGGGCGCGGCGGCATTCTATGTGGATGAAGTGGCTGGGTTTGCGGAAGGGTTTCCCCACGAGGGAGAAAATGGCCTGATGGTGGGCGACCGATTCTATTCCATTGATGGATACAGGACCTATATGGCCGGAGACGCCAGCCTCTATCTTACCTACAACGACGGCCGGGGGATGGATCTGGTGGTACTCCGTGACGGCAAAAAGGTAGTTCTGAACGATTTCCCCATGTATCGTGATGACTATACCGGTAATGATGGCTCCACGTATCGTGGCTTTGGCCTTTATGTCGGTCGTGCCAAAGTAACGGCGAACTTCGGAGTGCGTCTGAAATATGTGTGGTATACGGCATTGGATTTCGTGCAGATGGTGCGTTTCAGTCTGGTTCAGATGATTACCGGCGATGCCGGTATGGACGATATCGGCGGCCCGGTGGCCATCGTGGGAACCATTACGCAGGCGGGGACGCAGGCGGAGACACCAAGAGCCGCCGCAGACAATATCCTGTTTATTGCGGCGCTGATTGCCATCAATCTCTCTGTGATGAATCTGCTGCCGATTCCGGCGCTGGATGGCGGTCACATTCTGTTTTTGGTGCTGGATGCTATTGCATATAAGTTGTTTCAGAAAAAGATTCCTGAGAAGTTTGAAATGGCTGTCACCTCTGCGTTTCTGGTTTTGCTGCTGATTTTCATGGCAGTGGTTGCAGTGAATGATGTGCGGAAGCTGTTTGGATAAGGAGGAACGACCGTGACAAAGCAACTGTTTGTAGGCAACGTGCCGGTGGGCGGAGGTGCTCCGGTCTCCATTCAGTCCATGTGCAATACCAAAACGCATGATGTGGATGCCACCGTGGAGCAGATCCTCCGTCTGGAGGATGCTGGCTGCGAGATCATTCGCGTGGCCATTCCCGATGAAGCTGCGGCATTGGCGGTGGATCGTATCAAAGAGAAGATCCACATTCCGCTGATCGCAGACATCCATTTCAATTTCCGCTATGCTTTGATGTGTGCAGAGCGGGGAATCGATGCCATCCGTATCAATCCCGGCAATATCGGTGCGGTGGAAAATGTAAAGGCGGTAGCGGATGCGTGTCGTCAGAGGAATATTCCCATTCGCATCGGTGTCAACGGCGGTTCTCTGGAAAAGGAGCTGCGTGCCAAATATGGCGGTGTCACGGCAGAGGCGCTGGTGGAAAGTGCCATGGGTCATGTGGCGCTGCTGAACCGTTTTGACTTTGATGATATCTGCATCAGCGTGAAATGCTCGGATGTGCCGTTGACGATGGCGGCTTACAGGCTGCTCAGTGATCAAACCGACTATCCGCTGCATTTGGGTGTAACCGAGGCGGGAACGCCATCCATGGGCATGGTGAAATCTGCCATGGGCATTGGCGGCCTGCTGTGCATGGGGATCGGAGATACGATCCGTGTAACGCTGACGGCAGATCCTGTGGAGGAGATTTATGCCGCACAGAAGATCCTGAAGGCTGCCGGATTGCGGAAAGAGGGCGTGAATCTGATTGCCTGTCCTACCTGCGGCCGCACCCGTATCGATCTGATCCCCATCGCGGAGGAAGTGGAGAGACGGCTGGCTAACTGCGATAAAAATATCACCGTTGCGGTGATGGGGTGCGTGGTGAACGGCCCAGGAGAAGCTGCAGCTGCAGATATCGGCATTGCTGGCGGTAAGGGAGAGGGATTGTTGTTCCGCAAAGGGGAAGTCCTTTACAAAGTACCGCAGGAGCGACTTGTAGATGCGTTGATGGAAGAAATTCAGAAGCTGTGATCTCCCGCATCAGGCTGGAAAATCCCGTCCTGTGGACGGGATTCCTGCGCAAGAGGGGACTTCGGCATAAGGAAATATAACGGAGAAAATCAATGGCTCAGAAGATACCATTTTTTAATATGTTTGCGGACTTGCTGCCGCCTCCGGAACTGAAGATCCGGTTGGGTGGTGCCGTCATCACTGGTGCGGTCATCGACCAGAGCAGCTTTGTCATGGAACTGCAGATCACGACCCGCCAATTGCTGACGGCGGAAGATGTGGAGGTTCTGCAGCGGATCATTGCTGCTACATACGGTTTTTCTGCAGTGAAGATTCAGGCGGAGTGCTCAGAGCCCCTACCGACGCTGCCTGCTGCGGATATTCCCACAGGAGGCAAACCTTCTGTTCCAACCGGCGATGTGCTGTTGGGCAAACCCATCAAGGCAAAGAGCGTTCCTATGCGGGATTTGAGCCTCAAGATGGGCAATGCAGTGGTTACGGGACAGGTATTCTTTGTGGAGTGCCGTGAGACCCGGCGTCCTGGCATGTGGCGGCTGAGCTTCGATATGACGGATTATACCAATTCGGTGAGCGTCTGTAAGAATCTGACGGCGAAAGAAGCGGAGACCTTTGGCAATGCCATCCAGCCTGGTATGTGGCTGACGGTGCAGGGAAAGATGGAGCCTACATGGGATGGTAAGGATATCCAGATGAATCCCTATAACGTCAATAAGGCTGAGCATAAAAGCAGGGAAGACAAGGCAGAAGTCAAGCGTGTGGAACTGCACATGCATACCCGCATGAGCAATATGGATGCTCTGACAGATACCAAGGCCATGGTGAAGCAGGCCATTAAATGGGGACATCCTGCTGTTGCGATTACCGATCACGGCGTGGCACAGTCCTACCCGGATGCTATGAAGGCCGCCGGCGGTAAGATCAAAATCCTCTATGGCATGGAAGGCTATTTTATCAACAATCTGGATGACCGTATTGTTGTTCACGGGCAGCGGGATGGTTCTCTGGAGGATGATATCGTCTGCTTTGACATCGAGACCACCGGCTTGAATCTCAATGCGGAGACCATTACGGAGATCGGCGCTGTGGTACTGCGCAATGGTGAGATCACAGAGCGTTTCCAGACCTTTGTGAATCCCCATAGAAAGCTGACGCCGGAGATCATCGGTCTCACCGGTATTACGGATGAGATGCTGAAAGATGCACCGGATCTGAAGGATGCACTGACAGAATTTTTGAATTTCGTGGATGGGCGTCCTCTGGCGGCTCATAACGCGGAGTTTGACATCAGCTTCATCCGTGCCGGCTGCAGGCAAGTGGGGCTGGAGTTCCACCCCACATATATCGACTCCCTGATTCTGGCACAGAATCTGCTGCCGGATCTGGGGAAATACAAGCTGAATATTGTGGCGGATGCTCTGGATCTGCCCAACTTTAATCATCATCGTGCGTCGGATGACGCGGCTACGGTGGGATATATGCTGATTCCATTCTGGAAGATGCTCCATGAACGGGGAATCCACACACTGCAGGCCATCAATCGGGAGATGGAGAAGCTGCGGCCGCAAGGCTCCAAAAGCAACCGTTTCCCAAAGCACATCATCCTTATTGCCAGAAACAAGATGGGCATGAAGAATCTCTATCAGCTGATTTCTATGTCCAATCTGAAGTATTTTAAGCGTGTGCCCATTATTCCCAAGAGCGAATTGAACCAGCACCGGGAAGGTCTGATCGTAGGTTCTGCCTGCGAAGCGGGCGAGCTGTTCAAGGCGGTGGTGGATCACAAGGACTGGGACGAGCTGAAACGTATCGCGTCCTATTACGACTTCCTGGAGATCCAGCCACTGTGCAACAACGCCTTCATGCTGCGGGACGGTACGGTGCATTCCGAGGAGGAACTGCGGGAGTTTAACCGAACCGTAGTTCGTCTGGGCGAGGAGTTGGGTAAGCCTGTGTGTGCCACCGGTGACGTGCATTTTCTGGAACCGGAGGATGAGGTGTACCGTCATATTCTGCTGGCGTCCAAGAAGTTTCCGGATGCCAACGAGCCGCTGCCCATTTACTTTAAGACCACCGACGAAATGCTGGAGGAATTCTCCTATCTGGGCAAGGAAAAGGCTATGGAAGTGGTAGTCACCAACCCCAGGATGATTGCCGATATGGTGGAAAACAACGAGCTGCTGCCCGGCGGCAAGCTGTACCCGCCCCGTCTGGAGAATTCCCGCGAGGATCTGAACAACATGGTCTGGGGTAAGGCCCATGAGCTGTACGGTGAGGAACTGCCGGCGCTGATCACGGATCGTCTGAATGTGGAGCTGGGCGGTATTCTGGGCAAGTATGACGTGGTTTATATGTCTGCTCAGAAGCTGGTGCAGCGCTCTCTGGAGAACGGATATCTGGTAGGCTCACGTGGCTCGGTGGGTTCCTCATTGGTGGCGTATATGTCCGGGATCACGGAGGTAAACGCTTTGCCGCCCCACTACCGCTGTCCCAACTGCAAGCACCATGAGTTTGTTATGGATGGTTCTTACGGCTGCGGTGCGGATATGCCGGACAAAATCTGTCCTGTCTGCGGAACGGAATACATCAAGGATGGATTTGATATTCCTTTTGAGACCTTCCTGGGCTATGGCGGCGGCAAGGTGCCTGACATTGACCTGAACTTCTCCGGCGAATATCAGGCCAGAGCGCATCGTCACGCTATTGAGATGTTCGGCGAGACGCAGGTGTTCCGTGCCGGTACCATCGGTACGCTGGCGGAAAAGACGGCTTACGGATTCGTACGCAAGTATCTGGAGGAAAACGGCATGTCTGCCGGCAAAGCTGAGGAAAACCGGCTGACGCTGGGCTGCGTTGGTGTGCGCCGGACAACCGGTCAGCATCCCGGCGGTCTGGTGGTAGTGCCGGATGATCTGGATGTGGAGGATTTCTGCCCGGTGCAGCATCCGGCAGAAGCTGCGGATTCTGATATCATCACGACGCATTTTGAATATCACTGTATGGAGGATAACCTCCTGAAGCTGGATATGCTGGGACACGATGACCCTACCATGGTACGTATGATGGAGGATCTCACCGGTGTCAATGCCCGAAAGATTCGTTTGGATGATCCGGACACCATGTCTATATTCACCAACAGCAAGGTTCTGGGCTATGAAAATGATGAGATTCTGGGCCCTACCGGTGCAGTGGCCATCCCGGAGTTCAATACCCGGTTTACTCGTCAGATGCTGATGGATACCCAGCCAAAAGATTTCAACACGCTGGTGCGGCTTTCCGGCTTCTCCCACGGTACTGACGTATGGATCGGCAACGCCCGTGACCTCATCGTCAGCGGCACTGCCAGCGTTACGGAAACGGTGGGCTGCCGTGACGATATTATGCTGTATCTGATTTCTATGGGATTGGAGGCGAAGATGTCCTTCAAGATCATGGAGTCGGTGCGAAAGGGCAAGGTCAAGAAGGGCGGCTTTGAGCCGGGGTGGAGAGAGGCCATGGAGGAACATAACGTACCTCAGTGGTATATTGAGTCTCTGGCCAAAATTGGCTATCTGTTCCCCAAAGCCCATGCAGTGGCGTATGTTATGATGGCTTTCCGTATTGCATGGTTCAAAGTGCATGAGCCGCTGGCGTTCTATGCGACCTTCTTCTCAGTGCGTGCAAAGGCCTTTGACGCAGAATACTGCTGTGCCGGCTTACAGGCAGTGAAGCGAAAAATTCGTGAGATCGAGAATAACAAAGATGCCACTGCTGTGGAACAGGATCTGATGACCACGCTGGAGGTATGCTATGAGTTCTATCTCCGGGGCTTCACCTTCTATCCCATCAACATCTATGAGTCTGACGCCATCAATTTCAAGGTGGTGGAAGGCGGCCTGCTCCCGCCGTTCACCTCTGTTCACGGCTTGGGCGAATCGGCGGCATTAGACACGGTGGAGAAGCGGAAAGGGAAGTCCTTCATCTCCGTGGAAGAATTCTCCATGTGCTGCAACAAGCTGTCCAAAGCGCATATTGAGTCCCTGAAGAAGCTGGGTGCCTTCGCTGGCATGGCGGACACCAGCCAGATGACGCTGTTCTGAATATAAAAATGACCTCCGGAAATTTTCCGGAGGTCATTTTTGCGACAAGTAAATTTACTTGTCAAGCCTTGCAATGCATTTGTTGAGGAATTTTTCGCAGTCAATAATGGCGCGGGTATGAGTGCCCTCGCCGATGGGCCCCTTCTCATCCCAGGCACGGACAGCGAAATCCACCATTCGCCCATTTTCGGAGACGCTGGTGATTTCCGCTTCTGCGGTAACGATGATTCCGACGGGGGACGGGGCGGTGTGTTTTACGTCCAGATGGGTGCCGACGCTGCTCCGGCCTTCCGGCAGGAAGGTCTGCAGGCAGGTGAGGGCGGCGTTCTCCATCATGGCCAGCATGTAGGGAGTGCCAAATACCGGCAGAGAGCCGGAACCGATGGATGCAGCCGTCAAAGCCTCGGTAACGGGCTGCTGGACCTGACATTTCATGCCAATCATGATCATGGGAAATACCTCCGTATATTTTCGTGAAAACGGCGCCGGAACTTCCGGCGCCGTTTTTGGTTGGGTCAGATACCCAGCTCTGTCCACAGCTTGGTGTACAGGGCGCGGGTTTCAGCGGGAAGGACCACATACATCTGGCAGCGATCCAGCGTTTCCTGAGGAGCAGCAATGATTTCAAAGGTTTCCTGATCCAGTGCTTCCTCGTATTCCGCTTCATAGTAGGCTGGATATTCTTCCAGTGCTTCTTCGTTAGGAGAAGCGTACCAGATGAAGTCCATGTTGGCCAGATTGGCTTCCTTGGATGCGATGAAGTTGATCCATGCTTCCGCTTCCTCCTTGTGGGGAGCGTCCTTCAGCACGCACATAGCGTCCACAAACCAGTTGGAGCCTTCGTCCGGAATTACAAATGCAAGATCCTCGTTGTTGTCCCGCATGCTCAGGAAGTCGCCGGCATAGTAAGCGCCGATGGCGGCGTTGCCGCCCTCCATTTTGCCATAGATCTCATCCATGACGAAGGATTGATATACGCCGCGCTTTTTGGCGTCTACCAGCAGCTGTTGTGCTTCCCGCAGCTTCATCTCGTCGGTGGTGTTGAGATCGTAGCCCAGGCAGAGCAGAGCTGTGGCCATGGCGTCCCGGGAGTTTCGGAACATCAGAACATTGCCGGCATACTCGTCGCTGAACATGACCTCCCAGCTGGTAATGGGCTTATCCACCAGCGTGGTGTTATAGATGATGCCGACAGTGCCCCACATGTAGGGGACGGTGTATTCGTTGTTGGGATCATAAGGCAGATTCTTGAACCGGTCGGCAATCTGCTCAAAGTTGGGGATGTTTCTGTAGTCCAACTTTTCCAGCATATCCTCTTCGATGAGCTGAGAAATCATATAGTCGGAGGGAACGATGACGTCGTAATCACCGGCGCCGCTTTTGAGGAGAGAATAGAGAGCCTCGTTGCTCTCGGCAGTCTGGTAGTTTACCAGAATGCCGGTTTCCTCCTCGAACTGCGTGATGAGTGATTCGTCAATATACTCACCCCAGCTGCATACATTTACCACCGGCTGACCGGCATTGCGTCCAGCAACCACCACGGTTCCCACCAGCAGGACTGCTACTGCCGCTGCGCCCACATATTTGGGTACACCACGGAAACGGTTGGGCTTGTCGTACCGGGCAGCTTCGGCAGCTGTGACGGTAGGTATTTTCCGACGGCGGAGTGCCAGCTGTTCCTGCCGTGCCTCGCGGATGTTGGTGATAACCAACAGCAGAAGCACCGTGACGAACAGCAGGGTGGAGATGGCGTTAATCTCAGGTGTTACCCGCTTTTTGGTCATGCCATAGATGGTCATGGCCAGCGTGGAGGAGGAAGAACCTGCTGTAAAGTAGCTGATGATAAAGTCATCCACGCTCATGGTGAAGGCTGTCAGAGCACCGGATACGATACCGGGCTTGATCTCCGGCAGGATGACCTTCCAGAAGGCCTGCATCCAGGTGCAGCCCAGATCCATGGCGGCATCCACCAGATTCTTATCCATTTGCCGCAGCTTGGGGCTGACAGACAGGATGACGTAGGGGATATTGAAGGAAATGTGGGCGATGAGCAGAGTGCCGAAGCCAAGTGTCAGACGTTCCGGCAGCTGTACGAGGGTTTGTACGCTGTTGATCCATTCGGCAAAGCTGCTCCACAGTCCGAAAAAGGCCACGAAGAACAAACACATGGCAACGCCGGTGACGATATCGGCGTTCATCATGGGGATGTTGTTGATGGTGTTCAGCACAGCACGCTTTTTGCGGCGCAGGTTGTAAAAGCCGATGGCAGCGAAGGTGCCGGCAAAGGTGGAGATCACCGTGGCCAGCAGGGAGACCAGCAGTGTGGTATATACGCTGCGCATGATCAGCCGATCCTGAAACAGTTCTTTGTACCAGTTCAGTGAGAAACCGGTCCAGACCGTATTGCTGTTGCCTTCGTTGAAGGAAAAGACAATCAGCACCAGAATGGGCGCATAGAGGAACAGGAACACCAGGAAGGTAAAGATACGGTTGAACGCAGAATTTCTGGTTTTCACAGCATCACCGCCTGTTCCTCGCCTTCACCGAAGCGATTCATCACGACCATACAGACGACAACGATGACCATCATCACCAGAGAGATGGCCGCGCCCAGATGCGGGTTGTACGCGCCGCCCAGGAACTGCTGTTCAATGAGGTCGCCCAGCAGAAGCTCTGTGCCGCCGCCCAGCATCTTGCTGATGGCGAAGGTAGAAACGGAAGGGACAAACACCATCGTGATGCCCGAGAGGATTCCGGGGAAGCTCAGAGGCAGGATGACGCGACGGAACACATTGAAGGAGTTTGCACCCAGATCACGGGCTGCTTCAATGAGGGAGCGATCCAGCTTCACGATGACGGAATAGATGGGGAGAATCATGAAGGGCAGGTAGTTGTAGACCATGCCCAGAATCACGGCACCCTGGGTATTCAGCATGGGAAAGTATTCCAGACTGGTCCCGAAGATGTTGTTGTAGAGATCCAGCAGACCGATATTGCGGAACAGGGTGTTCAGCAGGCCGTTGTTTTCCAGAATGGACATCCAGGAGTAGGTGCGCAGCAGGAAGTTGATCCACATGGGCAGCATGATCAGCACCATGGCGATCCGCTGAAAACCGGGGCCTTCCTTGCTCATCATATAGGAAACAGGATAACCGATGAGCAGGCAGATCACTGTGGCGATGAACGCCAGCTTGAAGGAACGGCCGAATACCACGGCGTAAGTGCCCATGCCGGCGAAGTGGGACAGGGTAAAGCCACCGGCATCGGCAGAGAAGGCGTAGACAACCACCATGATGATGGGAGCCACCACAAAGAAAGCCATCCAGACTGTGTAGGGGATGGACAGGAAAGAAAGTTTACGTCTCATCCCCGTTCCCCTCCTCGTCCGACCCAGTGCTGGCGTCGTCCAGTTCGTCGTATTCCTCGGAGAAGGAGGAATAGTCGCCGAACATGCCGGAGTACTCGCTCTTCTTCATCACGTGGATGCTGTCCGGATCCAGTTTGATGCCGATGCGGGCGCCGACAGGGGAGTAGTCTGTGGTCTGAATCAGCCACTTGAAGCCCTTGAAATCCACAATGATGTCGTACTGCATGCCCTTGAAGGTCACAGTGGTGACAGTGCCTGTGATCTGTCCCTGCTCCACGGGGACAATATCGATGTCCTCGGGGCGGATGACCACATCCACAGGCTCGTTGGGGGCGAAGCCGCTGTCCAGACAGTAGAATTCACGGCCATACATTTTGACGTAATTGTCGCGTACCATAACGCCGTCAATGATATTGGACTCGCCGATGAAGTCTGCCACGAAGGCATTTTTAGGCTCGTTATAGATATCTTCGGGAGTGCCGATCTGCTGGATGGTGCCCTTGTTCATGACCACCACTGTGTCGGACATGGTGAGGGCTTCTTCCTGATCGTGGGTGACGAAGATAAAAGTGATGCCCACCTGCTGCTGGATACGCTTCAGCTCGATCTGCATATCCTTGCGCAGCTTCAGATCCAGAGCGGCCAGAGGTTCGTCCAGCAGCAGGACCTTGGGCCGGTTTACCAGTGCGCGGGCGATGGCTACACGCTGTTGCTGGCCGCCGGAAAGGGCGTCTGGCTTGCGATGTTCAAAGCCCTTCAGATTGATGACTTCCAGCATCTCCATAACACGCTGGTGGATCTCATCCTCGGGAATTCTGATCTTGCGTTTGCCGGTGGGATCCTTTGGATCCGGGCGGCGCTGCATTCGCAGACCAAAAGCAATGTTCTCGTATACGTTCAAATGCGGGAACAGTGCGTACTTCTGGAATACGGTGTTGATCTGACGCTGGTAAGGCGGGATGTCATTAATCCTCACACCGTCAAACAGGACATCGCCGGATGTTGGGGTCATAAAGCCGCCAATGATCCGCAGCGTGGTGGTTTTGCCGCACCCGCTGGGTCCCAGAAGTGTGAGGAATTCTTTGTCTTTGATATAGAGGTTTATGTGATCGAGAACCAGCTCGTCGTCGAAAGCCATGCAGACATCCTGCAGGCGAATCAACTCTTTGGACATGTATCCTCCCCCATTTCGTGTGTATTTTGCTTGGTTTATGCGCCTCTTTTCTCTGTTAAGGGGGAACCTTTCTCGTCGAAATTCAGCAATAAAATGATAAAGGAAATACCTTTAAAAGTCAAGGGATTCCGGGGGGCGGTGCGAGGAAATCCGGAATGAAATTAAAAAACACCGCGCACGGAGATAAAAAGCGATCTCTGTGCGCGGAAAAAGGCGTTGAAAATTATTTGGCGGGGAAATACTGGGTGCGGAAGGGCACATCTGCCACGGTGAATTCCTTGTTTCTCAGATACTCCAGAATGCCGGCGTCGGAGGTGTAGGCGAAGGAGAGCTTATAGGAGTAGAGCAGCTGTTTTTCCTCGTGGTATGCGCGGTTTTTATTCCCCAGGCCGTACTTTCCGTCACCCAGCAGCGGACAACCGATCTCGGCCATGGAAACGCGGATCTGATGGGTCCTGCCGGTGAGCAGCTCGCACTCCACCAAAGAAAGCTCGCCGCGTGTCTGTAGTGTTTTATACAAGGTAACGGCCGTCTTGCCGCCGGTGACAGGCTTGTGATGGAAGGTCACAAGCTTTTTTGCCTCATCCTTGCGCAAAAAGCCTTCAATGCGGCCCTGGGGAGGATTGGGGCGTCCCACCGTGATGCAGAGGTAGGATTTGCGCAGCTCGTGTTCCCGGATTTTGTCATTGATGATCCGCAGGGTTTCCGCGTTTTTTGCGGCGATCACGATGCCGCCGGTGTTTCTGTCGATGCGGTTGCACAGGGCGGGGGCGAAGGCGTTTTCCCAGCGGGGATTCCACTCCCGCTTTTGGTAAAGATAGGCCTGAATATGGTTGATGAGGGTGTTAACCTTCTCAGTTTCATCTGCGTGAACAACCAGACCGGGGCGTTTGTTTACCAGCAGCAGGTTTTCGTCCTCGTATACGATGTCCAGATTGGGGGTAAAAATGGAGAGAAAACGGTTTTCATCGTTGGGCTGTTCAAAAAATTCATCATTGATGTAGAGCTGCAGAACATCACCAACTGCAAGGCGTACATCCCGGGCAGAGCCCTTGCCGTTAACTTTAATGCGCTTGAGGCGGATGTATTTCTGCAGGAGAGCAGGGGGGAGCAGGGGCAGCGTTTTGGATACAAACCGATCCAGCCGCTGTCCGGCATCATTTTTTCCGATGGTAAATTCCCGCATATTGCATCCTCCGTACCAGATGTGGTATTCTGTATATGGACATTCTATCAAGTTTTTGGTGAAAAACAAGAAAAATATGAAAATAATGTTTGACAACGGGCCAAAGGTCTTATATAATAACATCCGTGTCATTGCGAGGTGAAGTATGCTGTTTAGCGTAAAACCGATTTTACATTCCCCCGGAAAGTCCCTGATGTTCCAGTTTTCCATGGATCTCACGGACATGGATTTCAACGGCAGATGCCCTGCTCAGGAGCCGGTTATGGCGGAAGGAGCGGTGCGGAATACTGCGGGGATGCTGGAGCTGGCGCTCCGAGTCTGGACCACGCTGGACTGCGTATGTGACCGCTGTGCAAAGGAATTCCGGCGGGAGAAGGAAGTCTTCTATGACTGCGTTCTGGCTGAAGAAAAGCAGGACGAGAGCAATGAGGATATCGTTCTTCTGGAAGACGGCGAGTTTGTCGATCTGGAAGATCTGGCCAGAACGGTATTCATTCTGGAAATGGACACAAAGACGCTTTGCTCCGAAGACTGCAAAGGACTTTGCAGCCGCTGCGGTGCCGATCTGAACCTCGGCCCCTGCTCCTGCAGAAAGGAAGCCGACCCCCGGCTGGCTGTCCTCGCAAAGCTTTTGGAGAACAGCGATCAAGAATGAATAAGAGCAGCGATCGCTGCTTTTGAAGATCAAGGAGGTGTCACCATGGCAGTCCCTAAGGGAAAAGTATCCAAGGCAAGACGCGATAAAAGACGGAGCTCCACCTGGAAGTTGGCAACTCCCGGTCTTGTTGCATGCGCTAAGTGCGGTGCCCAGCATCTGCCCCACAGAATGTGCCCTGAGTGCGGCTATTACAATGGCCGCGTAGTCAAGACCGTCAAGTCCGTCGCTGCGAAGTAAGTCTGACTGCAAATGTGTGAGGAGGGAAGAGTTTTCTTCCCTCCTTACTTTTTTGTGTTGCGGTTTTTGGTAAAATGTGCGTATAATAGAAATTATTATGATACTATGCCGGAATCTGCTTTTCGGGGAATTCCGGCAAAGCGCTTCCCGGAACGGAGGAGATCAAAGATGTCAAAACCCATCGTTGCCATTGTGGGACGCCCCAATGTAGGCAAGTCCATGCTGTTTAACAAGCTCATCGGTCAGCGCGTGTCTATTGTGGAGGATACGCCGGGTGTTACCCGTGACCGTATTTACGGCGAGACCGACTGGTGCGGCCGAAAGTTTACCCTCATTGATACCGGCGGTATTGAACCCCGTACCGATGATCAGATTCTTGGTTTTATGCGTGAGCAGGCCAAGATTGCCATTGATAACGCCAATGTTATCATTTTCCTGACGGATATCCGCACAGGACTGACTGCTGCCGATCACGAGGTGGCCAATATGCTGCTGCGCAGCAAGAAGCCCATTGTTCTGGGTGTCAACAAGATGGACTCCACCGGTACAGTGAACCCTGATTTCTATGAGTTCTACAATCTTGGTCTTGGAGATCCCATCGCTGTTTCTGCTGTGCACGGTCACGGAACCGGCGACCTGCTGGATGCCTGTGTACAGTATTTCCCTCCTGAAGAAGAGGAGGAAGAGGAAGATGACGCCATCAAGGTGGCGCTCATCGGCAAGCCCAATGTGGGAAAATCCTCTTTGGTAAACAAAATTCTGGGCGAGAACCGTGTCATCGTCAGCAATGTAGCCGGAACTACCCGTGACGCCATTGACTCTCGTTTTACCAACGAGAAGGGAAGCTTTGTGCTCATCGATACTGCCGGTATGCGCCGGAAATCCAAGGTAGACGAGGACATCGAAAAGTACAGCGTGCTGCGCTCTACCATGGCTATCGACCGGTGTGATGTGTGTCTGATTCTCATTGATGGCACGGAGGGTGTCACTGAGCAGGATACCAAGGTGGCCGGTTTGGCTCATGAAGCCGGCAAGGCGTGCATCATCGTGGTCAACAAGTGGGATCTTGTGGATAAGGATTCCAAGACCATGGATCGCATGACGGAGGAAATCCGCCGCGATCTGGGTTTCATGACCTATGCACCCATTCTGTTTATCTCTGCATTGACCGGTCAGCGTGTGGAAAAGCTGTTTGATATGATCGTAGCGGTCAGCAATCAGGCATCTCTGCGCATTACCACCGGCATGCTCAACAGTGTGCTTGAGGATGCCCAGACCCGCGTGCAGCCGCCTACCGACAAGGGCCGCCGCCTGAAGATCTACTATATGACGCAGGTGGGTATCCGTCCGCCTCATTTTGTCTTTTTCTGCAACGACGCAAGGCTGTTTCACTTCTCCTATCAGAGATATCTGGAAAACTGTCTGCGCAATACTTTTGGACTGACCGGAACGCCCATTGTGCTGAGCATTCGTCAGAAGGGCGAAAAGGAGGAGTAAGCCATGGGAGTACACTGGTGGCTGACGTTTCTGGCTTGTTGTGGCGGTCTGGCAGTGATTTCGTATTTCCTTGGGTGCTTTAACGGTGCAGTCATTGTTTCCAAATACATCCTGCGGGATGATGTCCGAAATCATGGCAGCGGCAATGCTGGCCTGACCAATTTCCACAGAACCTTTGGAAGTGGCCTGATGACCGTGGTCATTCTTTGTGATATGCTGAAGGCAGCGCTGGCGGTTTGGCTCGGAAGTACTTGGCTCGGGTGGCTGAGTCCGGCGTTTGCGCTTTATGGCAAGTACTGGGCTGCATTGTTCTGTCTTCTGGGGCATATGTTTCCGTGTATGTTCGGATTCAGGGGAGGCAAGGGTATTCTTTCCGGCGGTATGATCGCTATCATGCTTGATTGGCGGATCGCACTGGTGGTATGGGGCGGCTTTATCATCCTTGTGCTGCTGACCAGATATGTCTCTCTCGGTTCCGTGTGGGCCGGTGGTTCGTTCCCGTTTATCAGCTGGTATTGTTATCCAGATCCGTTCATCGTGGTGTTGGCGTTCCTGTGCGGCGGCCTTGTGGTTTGGAAGCACAGGGGCAATATTCAGCGGCTTCTGAACGGAACAGAAAGCAAATTCCATCTGCACTCCAAAAAGCAGGGATAAAGAATACTCTGGATTTCCGCTGCAAAGAAGCTGGGCGGCGGGGAAAGGCAAAGAAACGTATGAAAGCTGTTGTTATGGGCAGCGGCGGCTGGGGTACAGCTCTGGCGCTGGTGCTCTGCGCCAATGGACATGAGGTGACCTTGTGGTCACACAATCCGGAAAAGGCTGCTGCATTGCTTCAGAGCAGGGAAAATCCCCTGCTCAAGGGTGTACGCCTGCCGGACGATCTGAAAATCTCTGGAGATCTGTTGTGCTTGCGGGAGGCGGAACTGGTGGTGTTTGCTCCGCCATCCTATGCCATGCGTACTATCAGCGCAAAAGCTGCTCCGTATTTGCGGAGTGATGCGGTTCTGGTGTCGGTTTCCAAAGGTGTGGAACGGGATACGAACCTTCGTATGAGTGAAATTATTCAGGAAACCACAGGAAACAGGTGTAAAGTGGTTGCGCTTTCTGGCCCTTCTCATGCAGAGGAAGTAGCTACGCATATGCCAACTGGCTGTGTCGCAGCATGTCCGGATGGGACGGCTGCCATGCTGGTGCAGGATGCGTTCATGAATGAGGTGTTCCGTGTTTATACCAGTACGGATATTGTAGGTGTGGAATTGTCTGGTGCACTGAAAAACGTGGTAGCACTCAGCTGCGGTATCTGTGACGGTATGGGATATCAGGACAATACTAAGGCGTTGCTGATGACCCGTGCCATGGCAGAGCTGGCCAGACTGGGAGAAGCGCTGGGGGGAGACCGCCGTACCTTCGGTGGACTGGCGGGCATGGGAGATCTCATTGTTACCTGTACATCCATGCATTCCCGCAATCGTAGAGCAGGTATCCTGATTGGTCAGGGACTCTCTCCGAAGGAAGCCATGGAACAAGTGGGAGCTGTTGTGGAAGGCTACTATGCCGCAGAAAGCGTAAAGCAGCTGGCTGAGCGCAAGGGGCTGGAACTGCCCATCTGCCGCTGTGCCTATGAAGTATTGTATCAGGGAAAGCGGATTCAGGATGTGACAACAGAACTGATGACCCGTACCAAAAAGGGTGAATATGATTCTGACTGGGTGTATCCCGGCGAATAAAAGAAACCGGCAGAAGCAATTCTGCCGGTTTTATCCACAGAAACAGAAAAAACTCCGAACCGAAGTTCGGAGTTTTACTGTTGGAATCAGATTGCGCGGGTAACCTTACCAGAGCGCAGACACCGGGTACAAACATATACATGGCGAGGAGTACCGTTGACAATAGCTCTGACACGCTTCACATTGGGCTTCCAGGGACGATTGGAACGTCTATGAGAGTGGGAAACCTTGATGCCAAAAGTCACGCCCTTATCGCAAAACTCGCACTTAGCCATCCGTTGCACCTCCTTGCTGTAAATCATTTTTGTGTGCACCTAAACAGGCACGACTGATATACTAACAGATTGAAACGAGAAATGCAAGTATTTTCTTCAAAAAATTTTGAAAAAATGCAAAATCTTCATAAAAGGAAAAAGAAAGGGAAAGTGTTGCGAAAAGTGGTGGTTTCATAGTATAATATCAAAGATTATAGATACCCGCGAAAGAGCAGTTAAGGCGGGTGTACAAAGGAAAAAGGGGATGGAAGCTATGACTGAGAAAGGATTCAGGATCAGCCGGTTTGCGGAGCTGTTCTCTTTGGAAATTTTAAATAAAGGCTGCGACTATGACAATGCTTTGCTGACAGTTGTGGATGTGAATCGTCCCGGTCTGCAGTTTCAGGGCTTTTTTGATTATTTTGATCCTCAGCGCCTTCAGGTGATCGGCAAGGCGGAATTTGAGTTCCTGCGGATGATGGAGCCAAAGGAAAGAAAACGTCGGCTTGATAATCTGTTTTTGTATGATATTCCCGCACTGGTGATCGCCCGTGGACTGGAGTGTTTTCCGGAATGTCTGGAAAGTGCGCGGGAGCATGATAAAACCCTGCTGCGCACGGACGAAATGACGGTGAAGTTTACCAGCCGTACCATTGAATTTCTGGGCCGTGAGCTGGCACCCTGTATTACCCGCCACGGCGTTTTGATTGACGTTCATGGTGAGGGTGTGATGATCATGGGCGACTCCGGCGTAGGCAAGAGCGAAGCCGCCATTGAGCTGATTATGCGCGGTCACCGTCTGGTGGCCGACGATGCAGTGGAGATTCGCCGTATATCCAATGAACTGGTGGGCTGTGCGCCTGAAATCATCCGTCATTATATCGAACTGCGTGGAATCGGCGTGATTGATGTGCGGCAGCTGTTTGGTATGCGTGCCATCAAGGATGATGCGCAGATTACGCTGGTGGTGACGCTGGAACCTTGGGACGACACGAAGTTTTATGATCGGCTGGGTATTGATATCCAGTATATGGACATCATGGATGTAAAGATTCCTTGGGTTACGATCCCGGTGCGTCCCGGCAGAAATCTGGCCAGTATCGTGGAGGTGGCGGCCATGAACAACCGCCATCGCCGCTACGGCTATAATGCGGCGGAGGAACTGGTGCGCCGCGTGGATGAGCGTGCCAAAGGAATGGGCTGAGAAGTATTTTGATATCAGGAGGACGCCTGTGAGTTGGTTTGAGAAACTGGATACCATGCTGGCAGCAGAGCTGCCGACGCTGCAGATCGTAAACGATGAACCTATGAGCCGACATACATCCTTTGCTGTCGGCGGCCCGGCAAAAAGAATGGCATTCCCTGATGGCGCAGAACAGCTGATTCGGTTGATGGAGATTGCCGCGGCCTCTCAGGCACGTCCGCTGGTCATTGGCAAAGGCTCCAATTTGCTGGTGGCGGATGAAGGACTGGATCGGCTGGTAATCGACACGTCGAAGGCGATGACACAGATTGAAGAAGCGGAGATGTGTGTCCTGCGTGCAGAATCCGGCGTTTCTCTTGCGCAGCTGGCTTTGTCCGCACAGCAGCACGGTTGGACGGGTCTGGAATTTGCGCATGGGATTCCGGGTACTGTTGGCGGCGCCATGTGTATGAACGCCGGTGCCTACGACGGAGAGATGAAGCAGGTGGTGCGCAGTGTGACGCTGCTGAAGCCTGAGATCGGCGTATGCACGCTCTCCAATGAAGAAATGGAATTTGCTTATCGCCGCAGCATCCTGACAGATCATCCGGATTGGGTGGTGCTGTCTGTGGAAGTGGTGCTGCAGCCGGGCGATCCGGAGGCGATTCGCGGGCGAATGGCAGAGCTGATGAACCGACGAAGATCCAGCCAGCCGCTGGAGTTTCATAGCGCCGGCAGCACCTTTAAGCGACCGGTGGGGCATTATGCCGGTGGGCTCATAGACCAGTGCGGTCTCAAGGGGCTGACAGTTGGCGGCGCGCAGGTGTCAGAAAAGCATGCCGGATTTGTGATCAACCGGGGAGGAGCTACCTGCGCCGATATTCTGGAACTGATCCGGCAGGTGCAGGAACGTGTCAGGGAAGAAACGGGAGTTGATCTGGAGCCAGAGGTTCGGATCGTGACGCATGACTGCTAAGAGAAGAAAGAACGGGTGAAATGGTATGGAATTTCTGATTATATCCGGCCTGTCCGGTGCGGGAAAAAGTAAAGCCGCGTCCTTTATGGAGGATATCGGGTTTTATATCGTGGATAACATGCCTGCCGTTATGATGCTGAAGTTTGCGGAGTTTTGCACCAAGGGCATCAACAGCCGCTATGACCGGATCGCGCTGGTATACGACGTGCGTACCACCAATTCTCCTACAGAACTTTTCGATGTGATGGAAAAGCTGAAGGAAATGGGTGTTGCCTCCCGCATGCTGTTTATGAATGCAACACCGGAAACGGTGATCAAGCGGTATAAGGAAACCCGCCGGCGGCATCCTCTCAGCAACGAGAGCGTGTCATTGGAGGAGGCTGTGCTTCGTGAGCGGGAGTTGATGGAGCCGCTGCTCCAGCGCGCAGACCATGTAATTGACACCTCGCATATCAGCACGGCGCAGCTGCGCGGTGAGGTGCTGCGGCTTTTTGATGCCCATGGCGAAAAAGGAAAAATGGCCGTGAGCGTGACGTCTTTTGGCTTCAAATACGGTCTTCCCATGGAGGCGGACCTGGTGCTGGATGTCCGCTTTATGCCAAACCCTTATTATGTAGAATCGCTTCGCAGCAAAACCGGAGCAGATCCGGAGGTGCGGGACTATGTGTTCAGCTTTCCGCAGACCTGCGAGTATGTGGAAAAGCTGAAGGATCTCATTCATTTCTCTCTGCCGCACTATGTGGAAGAGGGGAAAACCGTACTGGTCATTGCCATTGGCTGTACCGGCGGACACCATCGGTCTGTCGCAGTTGCAAGAGAACTGGCGGGGTACATACGCACCTTGGGCTATTCCGTTTCCGAGAATCATCGTGATATGACAAGAGGTTGAACTGCAAGTCTGAAAGGTGAGAGATACGGCTATGATGGAACAGAAGGATTACAGTTATTCCCGGGTCAATGGCCCGAAGGTTGCTGTAATTGGCGGCGGCCATGGGCTGGCCAATATGCTGCGTGGCCTGAAAAACCATACAGAGAATCTCACTGCCATTGTAACTGTGGCTGATGACGGCGGTGGCTCTGGCCGTCTGAGAGAGGATCTGGGAATGCTGCCGCCGGGCGATATCCGTAACTGCATGGTGGCGCTGGCAAATACGGAGCCCATTATGCGGGAACTGCTGAATTATCGGTTTTCAGAGGGAGAGCTGGCAGGACAGAGCTTTGGTAATCTCTTTTTGGCGGCGATGAATGGTGTGTCGCCGTCCTTTGATGTGGCGGTACAAAGAATGAGTCAGGTGCTGGCGATCACCGGCAGAGTTCTGCCGGTAACCACTGCGGATGTACAGTTGGAAGCAGAGTTTGAAAACGGTGCGTCGGTGATGGGGGAGTCCAAAATTTTCCGCTGCAAAAAAGAGCAGGATTGCCGCATTCGCTGTGTGCGTTTGTGTCCGGAAAAACCGAGAGCATTGCCGGAGGCGCTGGAGGCCATTCGTGAGGCGGATATGATTGTACTTGGTCCGGGCAGTCTGTATACCAGCATTATTCCGAATCTTTTGGTAGACGGGATCCCGGAGGCGATACACCAGTCGGACGCCCTGAAGGTATACGTCTGCAATGTGATGACTCAGGATGGAGAGACCGAGGGATATACGGTTTCTGACCACATTTCAGCACTGTTTCAGCATGGAGGGAAGGGGCTCTTCGATGTTTGCCTTACCAACTCCATGCCCGTTCCTCGGGAAATTGCAGAGCGTTATGCGCTTGAGGGTGCGGAACCGATCCTTTGCGAAGAGGGGATTTGTCCGAAAACGCATGTGGAGATTCTGTGCCGTCATGTTGCTGTCATCAAAGATGGGTTTGTACGTCATGAAGCAGCAGGACTGGCCAGAGAACTGATGCAGATTTACACGGATCGTGCAATCCGCATTGCGGGTGAAAATGGCTACCGACTGGAACAGAAGGATCGCTGATCGAGGACATATGGGAGGATGCCGTGTCTTTTTCCTACGATACCAAAAATGAATTGTGCCGACTGCCGGTTCAGCGGCAATGCTGCGCCAGGGCGGAAGCGTATGGGATTTTGCTGTACTGTAATACGTTCTCATCCAGAGAAGTACGGATCATTACGGAAAATCCGCAGTTTGCAGGGAGAATCCCGAGACTTTTCCACAAGGCGTTTGGCTTGAAATTTGACCGCCTGCCGCTGCCTGAACAGCCGGGAAAACTGATTTTTCAGATTACCGAGCAAAAAAAGCTGGATCATATCATCAATACCTTTGGCTATGATCCGCAGCAGAATGCTGCGCTGCACATCAATTTCGGCATATTGGAAGATGAGTGCTGCAGAGCCGCATTTCTGCGGGGTGTATTCTTCGCAGGCGGAAGCATTACCGACCCGCTGAAGAGCTATCATCTGGAACTGAATACATCGCATCGTCACGTCAGTCAGGAAATGGATCCGCTGCTGCAGGATACCGGTTTCTTACCTAAGAGTGTGCGTCGGAACGGCGGCTATATTACTTACTTCAAGCAAAGTGAACATATTGAGGATTACCTGACGCTGATTGGTGCACCGGTGGCTGCCATGAAGATTATGACGGCGAAGATGGAAAAGGAACTCAGCAACCGGGTCAATCGCCGCCTGAATTGCGATAGTGCAAATCTCAGCAAAACTGTCAGTGCGTCTCAGGAACAGCTGGAGGCGATCCGGCGTCTGGAGGAGGCGGAAGTGCTTGACAGATTACCGGACAAGCTGCGGCACACGGCATCGCTGCGTCTTTTGAATCCGGAACTGACCCTGACAGAACTGGCGGAAGAGTTCGATCCGCCGTTGACAAAATCCTGCCTGAATCATCGGCTGCGTAAGCTGCAGGCTTTGGCAAAAGATTTGGAAAAGAGAGAGGATACGTAATATGGAACGCTGTAGAATTGCAAATGAATGTCATGATCGCGGATTCAACTGCGCGCAGTCCGTACTGGCTGCTTTCGCGGATAAAATCGGAATGCCGGAACAGGAATTGATGAGCTTGGCCGGTGGTTTTGGCGCCGGTACAGGCACGGGTGAGCTGTGCGGTGCTGTCAGCGGTGCTGTGATGGCTCTGGGACTTTTGACGCCTGTGGATCTGGCAGAACCTGTTGCCAGCAAAAAACGCACGCTGGAGCTGTCCAAGGAGTTCCAGAAGCGGTTCTCAGAAGTTTTTGACGGTCTTCGCTGCGGTGATTTGATCAAAAAAAAGTATGTACCTGACGAGAAGACGCCTGCTGCTGCGGACATGGGACTTTCCGGCCATTGTGCTGTGATGATCGTAACGGCGGTGGAGATTGTGGAAGCAATGCTGGCGCAGCGTGAAGCGGCGGAGCAAGCGTAAGAAAGGGAGGCGTTACCTGATGAGCAGAAAGAAAAAAACCATTATTGTCAGCAATGGTGTGGGTCTGGCGGCTGCCAATCTTATGTTTTACATCGGTGTCGTTGCTATGGTGGCTACACTGGTGCTGCTGTTTAAGAATGGGAAGATGGGGATTGCGGCCTATGTGGCGGCAGCGCTTGCTGTTGTGGGTACAGCCGGAGGCATGATGTTTGCCATGGTGCATGTGAAGTGTCCGCATTGCCACGAATCGCTGCTGCAGGGGACACTGCTGCCCCTGCATCTGCCCAAGATCTGCCCTCATTGCGGTCAGTCTACCAAGGAATGAGAATCCAACAGTAAGGGGAGTCGGAGAATGTCCTTCGTCCATTTACATGTACATACGGAGTTCAGCCTGCTGGACGGCGCCTGCCGCATCAAGGATCTTCCGAAAGTCGTGAAGGAGATGGGGCAGACTGCCTGCGCCATCACAGATCATGGTGTCATGTACGGCGTCATTGATTTCTACCGCGCCTGTAAGGCGGAGGGGATCAAGCCTGTCATCGGCTGTGAGGTATATGTGACGCCCCGGGGCCGTTCTCGGTTTGACAAGCAGCATGAATTTGATGCCGAAAGCCGTCATCTGGTGCTGCTGTGTGAAAATGAGATCGGCTACCGAAATCTCTCCTATATGGTATCCATGGCGTGGACAGAAGGGTTTTATATCCGCCCCCGCATTGACATGCAGCTGCTGCGCGAGCACAGCGAGGGACTGATCGCCCTCAGTGCCTGTCTGGCTGGTGAGATCCCCCGCCGCCTGCGTAACGGAGAATATGAGAACGCCAGGTCGTATGCGCTGGAACTGGCAGACATCTTCGGGCCGGAGCACTTTTATCTGGAACTGCAGGATCACGGTATCCGGGAGCAGGTGGAAGTAAACCGCCTTCTGCTGCGCATACATCAGGAAACCGGATTGCCGCTGGTGTGTACCAATGACGCTCACTATCTCCGAAAGGAAGACGCTGAGGCCCACGATATCCTCATGTGTATCCAGACCGGCAAAACGGTGGATGACGAGAGCCGTATGCGCTATGAGCCTCAGAACTTCTATCTCCGGTCAGAGGAGGAAATGCGGGCGTTGTTCGCCGGGTATACGGACGCAGTGGAAAATACGGCGAAGATCGCCGATATGTGCAATGTGGAGTTTACCTTCGGTAAATACCACTTGCCGGAATTCAAGCTGCCGGAGGGGTATGATTCTCCGTCCTATCTGCGAAAGCTGTGTGCGGAGGGTTATACGGCCCGCTACGGCGAAGGGACGCCGGAATATCGCAGGCAGATGGAATATGAGATTGACATGATCGAAAAAATGGGCTTTACGGACTATTTTCTCATCGTGTCCGACTTTGTGCGCTACGCAAAAAGCCGCGGAATTCCCGTTGGGCCGGGGCGCGGCAGCGCGGCAGGCAGCATCGTGTCCTACTGTCTGGACATCACGGATGTGGATCCCATGGAATACAGTCTGTATTTCGAGCGCTTCCTGAATCCGGAGCGTGTCAGCATGCCGGATATTGATATGGACTTCGGCGATACCCGCCGCGGCGAGGTGGTGGATTATGTCCGCCGCAAATACGGTGACGACCATGTAGCGCAGATTATCACCTTCGGCACCATGGCCGCCCGGGGCGTTATCCGCGATGTGGGCCGCGTTTTGGGTATGCCATACGCAGATGTGGATGTCATTGCCAAGCAGGTACCAAATGCTCTGCACATCACACTGGACGATGCCCTGCGGCTTAGTAAGCCACTTTCCGATATGTATGATGCGGACGAGCGTGTGCGAAAGCTCATCGATACCGCCCGGAAGCTGGAAGGTATGCCTCGCAACGCATCTACCCATGCGGCGGGCGTTGTCATAACCAAGCGTCCTGTATATGAGTACGTGCCGCTGGCGAAGAACGATGAGTCGGTTGTTTGCCAGTACATCATGACCACGCTGGAAGAGCTTGGCCTGCTGAAGATGGACTTCCTTGGTCTGCGGAACCTGACGGTACTGGATGATGCCGTGAAAGCGGTGCAGCGTGAGCATCCGGAATTCCGGCTGGAGGAGATTCCTGAACACGATCCGGCTACCTTTGAGATGATCGGACAGGGCAAGACCTCCGGTGTGTTCCAGATGGAATCCACGGGTATGACCGGCGTATGCGTGGGTTTGAAGCCCCACAGCATTGAGGATATCACCGCTATCATTGCGCTGTATCGCCCAGGCCCCATGGACTCTATTCCCAGATTCATCGCCTGTAAGCACGATCCTTCGCTGATCACCTATAAGCACCCCTCTTTGGAGCCGATCCTGTCCATCACCTATGGCTGTATCGTTTATCAGGAGCAGGTCATCGAGATCTTCCGCAAGCTGGCGGGTTACTCACTGGGGCAGGCGGACATGGTGCGCCGCGCTATCTCCAAGAAGAAGGCTGCCCAGATCCAGAAGGAGAAGGACACCTTTATCCACGGTGATCCGGAGCGGAAGATCCCCGGCTGCGTGGCGGGCGGCATCCCCGCTCCCGTGGCAGAGGCCATCTATCAGGAAATTTACGATTTCGCAAACTACGCCTTTAACAAGGCCCACGCCGTCAGCTACGCTGTGGTGGCTTATCAGACGGCATATCTCAAGTGCCATTATTGCAAGGAATACATGGCCGCGCTGATGACCAGCGTACTGGACAATACGGAAAAGATCGCAGGCTATATCAATGAGTGCCGTGACTGCGGCATTCAGCTGCTGCCGCCGGATATCAACCGCTCCTATGACAGCTTTGCTGTGGAAGGGGAGGGCATCCGTTTCGGCCTGGCTGCGGTGAAGAATATTGGCCGCGGCTTCATACAGGCGGTGGTGCGTGAGCGTCAGAACGGCGATTTTGCCTCCCTGCATGATTTTTGCCAGCGGATGCTGGGCAGCGACATGAACAAGCGAGCGGTGGAAAATCTCATCCGCAGCGGTGCGTTTGATTCTACCGGCGCACGGCGTTCTCAGCTGATCGCTGTATATGAAAAAGTGATGGACTCCATCGCCTCCACACGAAAGCAGAATATTGAAGGACAGATGGACTTCTTCTCCATGGCAATGGGGGCTGCGGAATCTACGCCTGCGGTGCGGGAAACGCCGCTGCCGGATATTCCGGAGTTTACCCCTCAGGAGCTGATGACCATGGAAAAGGAGACCACCGGTCTCTATCTTTCCGGCCATCCTATGGACGCCTATCGGGGGCAGCTGCGAAAGCTGGGCGCGCCGCCTATCGGCACCATTCTTGCGGACTTTGCCCGTGAAGAAGGTCCTGTGCAGTTTGCTGACGAGCAGCGCATCACCATTGCCGGTGTTGTCACCTCCAGCAAAACCAAGACCACCAAGAACAACAGCCTCATGGCTTATGTAACGGTGGAGGATGATACAGCTTCCATTGAACTGCTTTGCTTCTCACGTGTGTTGGAGCGCTGCGGCAGCTATCTCAAAGAGAACCAACCGGTGATTATTCAGGGTAAGCTCTCCGTCCGGGATGAGAAGGCGCCCCAGATCATGTGCGACAGCGCCTATCCGCTGGATACGGCAGTCCTGCCCCCGGCGCCGGAGAAAGAGCGGCGGAGCAGCGGGAAGTTCCTGCAGGGCGGTGTGCTGTATCTGAAAGTACCATCTGTGGCCAGCCCACAGATGCTGCACATTAACCGTGTTTTCAAGCTTTTTCCGGGAAAAACACAGGTGAAGATCGTGGCGGCAGACACCCGCAAGGTCTATGGCGGCGCATGTGTGCTGCATCAGGCACTGATTGACGAAATGAAGGAAGTCCTTGGCGCAGACAACGTGATGATCAAGTAAGGAAACGACAATATAACAACGCTCCTCCGGCGAAATCTTCGCCGGAGGAGTGTTGTTATATAAACAGTTATTTATTTTGAAGATGGAAAATCGGACTATTTGAAAACGGGCGAAATCCTTCCAATTCTTTCGTGCGCATGTTAGACTTTGACGTAAGAAAACGTTCAGATATTGTCCGGTAAAAGACTTTCCAGATATGGCCGCTCTGCCAGATATTCCCGGCAGCAATTCAGCAGCGTGTTGACAACATCCGAGCGGGTACAGGCTTTGGAAACGATCAGATTGCAGTTGCAGGAGATGGGTTCAGGAGCAATACGGCGCACAGCCAGCTGGCCCGGGTGCTGCTCCAACAGATAACCCACCATACTGGCAGAGACGAGTGCCCAGCATCGGGGATCGTTAAAGTAGTTGCCGGCATTCAGCATATTCCGCAGCAGCGGGTATTGCGGTATGAGATTTTCTGGGAAATGCTGCTGCCAGAACACCGTGGTTTCAGAAGGATATGCATGCCGGACCTGATAGACCGGGTCAAGGTCTTCCGGAGCAAGCAGCCGATCCGGCAGCACGGTGTTCGCAGGACAGAGAATGCGGAAAGGGTCTTTAAAGAGGTTGGTGCGTGTACAGTACTGTGTGGCATCGGGGCGGGTATAAACTGCATAATAGAAACGGAAAGCAACATCAAAATGCGGCGGATGGTACATGGCGTTGAGTTCATCATCCGGGATGATGTATAACTGTATATCCAGATGCGGGAGTGCTTTCTGCAGCTTTTCAACGATCGGAGAAACGAGATATTCGTGCACTTTACGGGTGGCGCCGATTCGAAAGGACGCATAGCTGCAGGAATCCTTGAACTGCTGCAGTTCCTTCTCTGCCTGAACCCACGATTTGGCCACGGAAATAAACCTTGCGCCCTCCTGCGTTAGTATGATTTTGCTTCGGCCCCGCTGCCGCTGCAGAAGCTGGACGCCCAACTCATCCTCCAGTGTTTTCAGCTGGGCGGAAACGGCCGGCTGGGTGATATACAGCGCCCTTGCAGCAGCGGAAATGCTCTGATGCTCCACAATGGACAGGAAGATTTTGGCACCCTGATAGTTCATAAAAGAACCCTCCTCCAAGCGTGGTAAAAATAAATAGATGTTTATGTATTTTAATTGATTATAGAAATTCCTGCGGCGTATGTCAAGCCGCGGACAGACAGAATTTCCATTTTTCGCGTGGACAACGGCGGCAGAGACGGGCCTCCTGATATGATGGTTTTGGGTTCCCATCCGTGTCGTGTGCTCTTTTCATGCCGTTTCTGCCGCCGTTTCCAGATAAATAGACACTTCCTTTCAACCGGTCATCCCCCCGCGTATGGCGGGGTGAATGATAGATAAAAACAATAGGAGGAAACCAAATGAAAAGAACCATCGCACTGATTCTTGCCCTGGTCATGACCATGGCACTGGTGGCCTGCGGCGGCGATAAGCCCACCACCAGTACTCCCGGCACTACCCCCAGCGAGCCCAGCAAGCCTGCCAGCTCCGGCGGCGTCACCCTGGAGCAGATCGAGACCCCCAAGGACGCGGAGACCGAGGATGAAGAGAAGGCTCGCTACGGCGGTAACCTCATTATCGGCAGTTCCAACGCCACCAACACTATGGACGTTCACCAGACCAACGGTGCTCTGGGCAATACCCGCTATCTGTCCCACATCTACGAGAACACCTGCCTCCGTGACGTCAACGGCAAGATCTACGGTCAGGTCTGCGACTATGAAGAGTCTGCAGACGGCCTCACCATCAAGCTGACTCTCCGCGAGCGTTATTTCTCCAACGGCAAGAAGATCACCATCGAGGACGTGGAGGCATCCCTGCGTCGCGCCATCGGTCTGGCCACTTCCGCCAACTATGACAAGAACTGGAAGGATGCCACCATGACCGTGGAGGGCAACACCATCACTTTCAAGAACAGTACCCTGAACCTGAATTTCCTGAACGCACTGTGCGGCTCTCAGGGCGATTATAAGATCATGCCCAAGGAGATCTGTGACAAGTATCCCGTTACCGGCGGCGAGGTGCAGCCCAACGGCCTGATCCGCGGCGGCACAGCCGAGATGATCGGCGTCGAGGCAGACGTCATCGGTTCCGGCCCCTACAAGCTGACCAAGTACACCACTGAGGAGATCGTCCTCACCCGCAACGAGAATTATCAGCCCCACACTGTGGGCAATGAGGATGCGCTGGGTGTCGCCGCTCCCGTGAAGGCATATGTGGATACCATTACCCTGTCTTACAACCCCGATGCTTCCTCCCGCACCGCCGCCATGATCGCCGGTGAATACCACGTCTCTGATATCCAGGCCGCTATGTGGGAGACCGCTCTGGCTCAGGGCATCAAGCTCAACGATGCCGGTACTGCATGGACCCATGGCATTTTCTTCAACCTGGACGAGTCCAACAGCGACAGTCCTGTTTACAATGTGAATGTCCGCAAGGCCATCCGTGCCGCTATCGACTGCAAGGCTGTTCTGATGGCAGTCACGGGAGGTCGTCAGGAGCGTGTCCTCTTCCTGGAGCCCACCCCCATCGTTTCCACCAGCGTTTATCACAACACCATCATTGCCGACAACGAGTGGAACATCGCCAATGTGGAGCTGGCCAAGGAATATTTGAAGAAGGCCAACTATGACGGCACTCCCATCAAGTATCTGACCAATGCCACCGGCAACTTCTACAATGCCACCATGGCTGTCATTCCCATGCTGGAGGCCGCCGGTATGAAGGTGGAGCTGATGGCCGTTGACGGCGGCTCTCACGGCGCTCTGCGTAAGGACCCCGCCACCGGCCACGACATTGGCGTTTGGGAGACCCAGAAGAACGAGATCAACCCCGTGCTGCAGTCCACCATGGTCACCGGCTCTCAGGGCTGGTGGAAGAGCGACGCCAAGGACGCTGCCATCGCTGCCATGAAGGCTGCTCCCACCGGCTCTCCCGAGAGCATTAAGGCCTATGAGGACTGGTGCCAGGCTGTTGTCGACGAGGTTCCCTTCGTTCTGTTCGGCCATCCCATGGGCACCATCTGGGCCCAGCCGGGTGTCTACATCAACCATGTGGGTCAGACCACCTATTACTGGAACTACTACATGGACGCAGAGGCCAGAAAGTAAGCTTTTCGCAACACTGTAAAAACCAAACATAAGAAAGGGACACACCTGTACAGGTGTGTCCCTTTACACATATTTCGCTTACTTTTTCTCGTCTGCCAGCAGCAGATTGATGATCTGCCCGTACAGATCTTCGGGGGCCGTGCGGAACTTTTCGGATATCTCCCGTGCCATACCCTCGTGGGGGATCATCAGGTTGAGATCCATGACGCTGCCCATGTCGTCGTCCAGAGAGAGGTTCACCGTGAAGGTGCCGTTGGGACGGCGGGTAGTGGTGGCCCGCACCTGACTTTTGCGGCGGAGCTTACGGTTGCAGGCGGCCAGATTCTTATCGCAGCGGAGGCGCACGGAATAGGGAAGACTGGTTTCGCAGATCTGGCTGTTCTTGAGACCCTTTTCGGTGATGGTGTACAACCCTTCCTCAGACAGTGTCAGATGCTCGGTCTTCACCAGGTCGGCCAGACATTCTGAGAAATCAAAATAGTCGATGGCGTCGTCGCACAGAGTCAAATCCAGTACGGTATCAAAGGGAATGGGCTCGATGACCCGTGCTGTGATATAGAGAATAAGGAATTTGATCTCCAGCTTATCGTGAATAAAGCCATGTCCAGCCATAATATCGCCTCCGGATGTTCACATAGAAAGTCACTTTATTATAACGTTTTCCTGTGTGCTTGTACAGAGAAAAGTGGAAATTCTTCTGCCCATTCACCATCCCATACCTGCGGCATACAATGGAGTGAACAGGGAAGAACGCCCTGCTCAGTACTTAGTAGGAGGTATTGCAATGCCCGAAAGAGTTATGCCCGGTCCAGTGGATGGGCCCGGCTGCATCCGGGAGGCAGTGTGTATTCACACGAGGAAGATCTATGACTCGTGTCGTGATAAAGACTGCATCGAGGATCTTCGTTTTTACCCGAAGCTGCAGTATGCGGATGTGCTGAACCGCGCCATGTCTGTCAAAGGTGGTTCCGCCAAGCTGCTGCACATCTATGTGGACGTGGAGCCCGTGTCCTTCAACCGTGGTTTCTATACGGTGGATCTGCGGTTTTTCTACTGCGTCACCCTGCAGGCCTATCTGACCAGTCCCATCCCTGTGCCGGTGGAGGGCCTGTGCGTCTTTGACAAGCGTGTGATCCTGTTTGGCAGCGAGGGGAACGCCAAGATCTTCTCGTCCGAAATGCGTGCCGAAGCACCGGATCATCAGCTGATGCGCAAGAGCAACTTGCCTGTTGCTGTCGCGGAAGCAGTCGATCCTCTGGTTCTGGATGCCAGAATGGTGGAGTCCTGCGATATGCGCTGCGACTGTGATCTGACGGAGATCCCCGCCTATATCAACGGCTTTTTTGACGGTGAGCTTTGTTCTGGAAACGATATGCGCAGGATCTATGTGACGCTGGGGCAGTTCTCACTGGTGAGACTGGAGCGGGACTCTCAGCTGCTGATCCCAATGTATGATTACTGCATGCCGGAAAAGGAATGCGCCGGAGGAAGCGGAGAAAATCCCTGCAATCTGTTCCGCAACATTGCGTTCCCCACCAATGAATTCTTCCCGCCCAATACGGTACGTATGCCGGAAAGCTACGAGGAGACCAAGAGCTTCTGCAGCTGCACCTGATCACACGAGAAGAGCCGCGACCGCGGCTCTTCTTTTTGTCATACTGCCGGACGAGCCGTCATAGATTGGAAGCACGAAGGAAAGGGGGGCGGAACCCTTGGACAAGGAGAATATGCGCTATGAGTCCGCGGCTGCGGTGCTGCCGGGAAGTCTGCGCAGGGCAATACTGGCTTTGCCGACAGAAAAGCGCGGACAAGTGGAAGAAGTCCGGCTGCGGGCGGGACAGGAACTGACAGTGCTGATGTCTGGCCGGGAGTTTGGCTGCGGCGTGACGGTGGAACAGGAGGATCTGGAGGCGCTTTGCAATCTGGTGACGGAGTTTTCACGGTACGCAGCGGTGGAAACGCTGCGGCAGGGTTATCTGACCATACGGGGCGGCTGCCGTGTTGGTTTCTGCGGCACAGCGGTGATCAAAGATGGGGCAGTGATGAATATGAAAGAGTTTTCTTCTGCGGTGATCCGCATCGCCAGAGAAAAACACGGGATTGCGGAGGGATTGGCAGAACGGTTGTTCCGCGATGGGTGGTTTGTGAATACGTTGATTCTTGCGCCGCCCGGAGGCGGAAAAACCACGCTTCTGCGGGAGCTTGTGCGCTGTCTGTCCGATGGATGCAATGGAAACGAAGGTCGGCGGGTTGCATTGGTGGATGAGCGGGGAGAACTGGCCGCTGTACGGCAAGGCGTGCTGCAGATGGATGTTGGAAAGCGCACGGATGTACTGGACGGCTGCCCGAAAGCGGTAGCCATTCCCATGATGCTGCGGTGCATGAATCCACAAATTCTGGCGGTGGATGAAATTACTCTGCGGGAAGATATTCAAGCTATGACTATGGCTGCCAACTGCGGTGTAGGGCTTCTGGCCACTATTCACGCAGCAGATGCGGCGGAGCTGCTGCGCAAGCCGCTGTACAGAGAGTTGCTGGCGGCAGAAGTATTTCGGCTTGCCGTGGTGATTCAGGAAGAAAAAGGAGCGCGAAGCTGGCGTCTGGAGGAGCTTTTATGCTGAAGTGGATAGGCGGCGGATGCGTCATGACTGCCGGAGCGTGGCTGTTTTGTCGGATCGCCGCCGAGGAACGCCGCAGAATAACTGTGCTTCGTGATTTGGTGGCGGCATTGGAGAATATGGCGGATGAGATCCGGATGAACCGGACGCCGATGCCGCGGCTGCTGGTAAAAGCGGGGATTGACCGCAACGCAGATGTCAAGGACTTCTTTGACATGGTACAGATGTCGGCTGGAGAGAAGGGGTTTTCGACAGCATGGCGGCAGGCAGCGTTGCCGCTGCCGCTGCCGGAAAAAGAAACGCAAGCTCTTTCCGAACTGGGAAACTGTTTGACAGGAGATGAGGAGCAGGCGTGCAGAGGACTGCTTTCGGTCATCGCACAGTTGAACAGGGAGCTGAACAGACGTCATGAGTCGGCAGCGGAAGTGGCCAAAAGAAACTGTGCGCTCTGCTTTTCCGGCGCTGCCCTGATGATTATTTTACTGATTTGAGGATGACGGAAGATGAATGTGGATCTGATTTTCAAAATTGCGGCCATTGGTATTCTTGTAGCAGTGCTGAATCAGCTGCTGGTACGATCCGGCCGGGAAGAACAGGCCATGATGACCACGCTGGCCGGACTTAGGAATACAAGATAGAAGTGTTATGATCCCTATTATCACGAACCACTACAGCAAAGAAGTTTCATATTATAGGGAATATGTGTATAGATTGCATATAATTGTAGGATAAAAGTTTGAAATT
>SVLJ01000017.1 GCA_015067995.1 Oscillospiraceae bacterium | reverse complement strand
ATAGTGCCAAGCTGATCGACAAGAGCGTTCAGTACGAAGCCGCAGAGGCCATGGCACTCGTTTGCAAGACCGCTTCCGCTAAGTTCGACGAGACCGTTGAGCTGCATGTGAAGCTGGGCGTTGACTCTCGTCACGCCGATCAGCAGGTCCGTGGCGCCATCGTGCTGCCCCACGGCACCGGCAAGACCGTCCGCGTTCTGGTGTTCGCCAAGGGCGACAAGGCCGAAGCTGCCCGCGAGGCCGGCGCTGACTATGTCGGCGATATGGACATGGTCGAGAAGATCCAGAAGGAAAACTGGTTCGATTTCGACGTGGTTGTGGCAAGCCCTGACATGATGGGCGTTGTCGGCCGCCTCGGTAAGGTCCTGGGCCCCAAGGGTCTGATGCCCTCTCCCAAGGCCGGTACCGTTACTCCCGATGTTGCCAAGGCTGTTAAGGAAGTCAAGGCCGGTAAGATCGAGTATCGTCTGGACAAGACCAACATCATCCACTGCCCCATCGGTAAGGTTTCCTTCGGCCCCGAGAAGCTGATGGACAACTACAACGCTTTGATCGGTGCTATTGTGAAGGCCAAGCCCGCCGCTGCCAAGGGTCAGTATATCCGCAGCTGCGTCGCCGCTTCTACCATGGGCCCCGGTGTTAAGATGAACACCAGCAAGCTGATCTGATTTTCAGACCAGAAAAAGATATCTAATCCAAGGAATTTGCTATTGACAAATTCTGACGGTTTGATATAATACTTGATGCGTTCCAAAGACAGCAGGTGGCAAAAGCCGTAAATCCTGCCGAGGACGGCAAATCGTGAGATTGCTATCCGTCCTTGTGTCTTTGTGCACAAGGACGGTTTCCTTTTTGAACGCACCGACAATTCCAATGGAGGTGAAACCAAGAATGCCTAACGCAAAAGTCTTAAGCGAGAAGCAGGCCATCGTCGCCCAGCTGACCGAGAAGGTTCAGAAGGCCGCCGCAGGCGTGATCGTTGACTACAAGGGCATCACCGTCGAGGAAGATACCGCGCTCCGCAAGGCATGCCGCGAGAACGAAATCGACTATGCTGTTGTCAAGAACACTCTGCTGCGCTTCGCTTTCAACAACAACGGTCTGGGTGAGCTGGATGGTGTGCTGAACGGCACCACGTCTCTGGCTCTGTGCGACAGCGATGTGATCGCTCCCGCACGCGTCATGTCCGAGTACGCCAAGAAGCTCAACGGTAAGTTTGAGATCAAGGGCGGCTTCATGGAAGGCAAGGTTATCGACCTGGCTACCATCGAGTCCCTGGCTTCTATCCCCGCACTGCCTGTCCTGCAGGCTCAGGTCCTGGGTACCATGCTGGCACCCATCACCGGTCTGGCTGTCGTCCTGAAGCAGATCGCCGAGAAGATGGGCGCTCCTGCCGACGAGGCCGCACCTGTCGCCGAATAATTCGGCACATCACTATTCATTATAATTTACGATTAGGAGGCAATACACATGTCTGAGAAGATTACTGCTATGATCGAAGAGATCAAGACTCTGACCGTCCTGGAGCTGTCCGAGCTGGTTCACGCTCTGGAGGAGGAGTTCGGCGTTTCTGCTGCCGCTATGGCCGCTCCCGCTGCTGCTGCCGCTCCCGCTGTTGAGGAGAAGACCGAGTTCGACGTCGTTCTGACCGGCTTCGACGCTGCTGCCAAGATCAAGGTCATCAAGGTCGTTCGCGAGATCACCGGCCAGGGCCTGGCTGAGGCTAAGGCTACCGTCGAGGGCACTCCCTCCACTCTGAAGGAAGGCGTTTCCAAGGCTGACGCTGAGGAGCTGAAGGCCAAGATCGAAGAGGTCGGCGGCAAGGTCGAGCTGAAGTAATTTACTTCCCCCATTCGATAAAAATCGTCCGTGGATTTCCACGGACGATTTTTTATGCTTTATCATACGTGTTGGCCGTTATCTCTGGAAAACAGCGGAGAGCAGTGTCTACGAAAGCGTCTACCATCTGCCATTGGTAGCCGCCTTTTTTTGCACCGAAGTACAGCTGGTACTCCGAGTCCGGCAGCTGTATCCTGTGAAGGCAAGAGAAGGTGTCCGGAATCAGGTTGCTTGGCGCGAAGCATGCGCCGATTCCCATAGCGCACAGATCCAGCAGTGTGTCCAGATTCTCCGACTGCGCTTTGACAGGTGGCTGCAGCCGCTGCCGACGCAGAAATTGTCTGCCGAAGCTGCCGCCAATATCATCCGGAATGCCCATAGCAAAGGGGCAGCGGGCGAGAGGCGCATAGTCGCCGGCCATAAGCTGGTGCAGTACGGACTCCTTTTCTGCACCGTAAATCTGCTCCAGAAGCCGGTCTGCGATCAACAGCACCCAACGCTCCCGATAAAAGGGGCGCAGTACCGTGTTGGCGGACTGGGGAAGATTGGCAATGGCCAGATCTACATCGCCATCCTGCAAATGCTGATGCAGCTGATGGTTGGGTGCCTCTATAAGATGGATCTCCATCTGAGGGTATTGCTGCTGAAATGCAGCAATCAGCCGGGGCATCAGGGCGTGGCCTCTGGCGAAGGAAACACCCACCCGCAAGATCCCTTTTTGACTGCCGGAGATATCTGAAAATTCCCGTTCCATGGTGCGGCGGCTTTGCTGAAATTCCGTAGCATAGCGCAGAAAAATTTCTCCCGCATAGGTTAGCTGCAGGGGGACACGCCGCAGAAACAGCGTGTGTCCCAGTTCGCGCTCTAACGCTGCGATATCTGCGCTGAGTGTTTGCTGTGTGATGTGGAGAAGAGAGGCGGCTTTTGTAATGCTCTGCTCCTGCACAACGGTGAGAAAATAGTCGATGCTTTTAAAATTCATGTATTTACCTCTTGTATTACAGGCATATATCTGTATTATACACAAAATATAACAGTTTGACTATTGTTTTTTGCAGTCTTATGATAAAGATAGAAAAGATTCGAAATTAAGGAAATGCCAGAAAGGAGGAGCAGAATGAAATCTGAGGTTCGCTTTTTACCGGCCGGAGATTCCGCGTTGGTGGTGGAGTTTGGCAGGGAAGTGGATGAGGCCGTCAATCAGTGCGTTCATGATATGGCACGTTGGCTGGAAGAGAACAGGATTCCCGGCGTGAGGGAGGTGCTGCCTACATTCCGGTCGCTGATGGTGTTTTATGATCCGGAAAAGCTCTCTTATGCTGCGTTGATGCGCAAGCTGAGGCAGTACCGTCCCGTCACAGAGGCGGGGCTGGCGGCAGAGAAGACTGTACTGCAGGTGCCGTGCTGCTATGACGGCCCGGATCTGGATGGAATGACGGCTCTGACAGGTCTTTCCCGTGAGGAGATCATTGCTATCCACAGCGGTGTGGACTATCAAATCTACATGATGGGTTTTTTGCCTGGCTTTGTTTATTTAGGTGGTCTGGACAAACGGATCTGCGTTCCTCGGCTGGAAACGCCCCGAACCCGCATTGAACCGGGCTCTGTGGGTATTGGTGGCAGTCAGACCGGCGTGTACCCTGTAGCCAGTCCCGGCGGCTGGCGAATCCTGGGGCGTACCTATCTGAAATTCTACGACCCCAATCGAGCGGAACCCATTCTCTGCCGCGCCGGGCAATATATTCGTTTTGTCCCGGTTTCCCGTGAAGCCTATGAAGAAGGTGCGCGGAAGGGGGGACTGCTGTGAAGCTGCAGGTTCTGAATTCCGGCCCGCTGACCACGGTGCAGGATCGTGGCAGATTCGGCTATATGGCCTATGGAATCGGCCCCTCCGGCGCCATGGATCAGACGGCCTATGAGACAGCCAACAGGCTGGTGGGCAACCGGAACGGCGAAGCGGTTCTGGAATCCACTCTCATGGGGCCGACCATTCGTTTTGAAGGCGACTGTATCATTGCGCTTACCGGAGCGGATATGGGCGCGCAGCTAAACGGAACGCCGCTGGAAACGTATGTGGCCTATTCTGTACTGGCGAACCAAACACTGACTATGGGAGTGGCCAAAACCGGCTGCCGCGGCTATCTGGCCGTATCCGGCGGTATAGATGTGCCGGTGGTCATGGGTAGCCGTTCCACCAACCTGAAATGTCAGCTGGGCGGTGTGGAAGGCCGCGCCCTGAAGCGGGGTGATGTGTTGGAAACTGCGGCAGCAGGCAAGGCAGCTCGAAAGAAAGCGGCAAAGAAGCCGGAGCTTTCCCAGTCTGTAACGGTGCGGGTGATTCCCGGTCCGCAGGATGACCTGTTTACACAGAGGGGACTGGATACGCTCTGGGGGAGCGCCTACACCGTCTCCACCAGCTCGGATCGTATGGGACTTCGACTGGAAGGCCCGGCGGTGGAAACCATCTCCGGTTCCGATATCGTTTCAGATGGTATTGCACTGGGGTCCATTCAGGTCACATCCGCCGGACAACCGATTATTCTTATGGCAGACCGGCAGACCACCGGTGGTTATGCCAAGGTGGGAACGGTGTGCTCTGCGGACTTACCCAAGCTGGCCCAGTTGAAGCCGGGCGGAGAGATCAGACTGAAACCAGTTTCGGTACAGGAAGCCCAGCGACTTCTGCGGAAGCAGCGCTGGCTGACTTGGCTGCATCGTATCTGAAAAACAAGGAGGAAGAACGTATGATACCAGTGGAAGAACTGACCCGACTTTGCAAAGAAGTAGAGGGCGAATGCGGTCTCTACGTCTCCGTTCCGGAGACCGGCGAACGCTTTGTCTGGAATGAGAATTATCAGGTCTACTCGGCCAGCACCATCAAGATCCCTGTTTTGTGCCTTCTCTTTCAGGATGCAGAGCAGGGCAGGGTGGATCTTGCCCAAAAGGTGGTGGTGAAGCCGGAAAAC
Source organism: Oscillospiraceae bacterium (assembly GCA_015067995.1). GTDB lineage: Bacteria > Bacillota > Clostridia > Oscillospirales > Oscillospiraceae > Oscillibacter. The sequence continues at coordinate 56,809 of SVLJ01000017.1, read as the reverse complement.
CGCGTTGGCGGTTCCGGCATCCTGCAGTCTCTGCGGCCGGATCTGGAAATGAGCATTTTCGATCTTGCCACTCTGATGATGGTGATGAGCGATAACATCGCCACCAATCAGATTATTGATATTGTGGGCATGGAGCGCGTCCGTGATTTCTGTAAAGAAGAAGGCCTTGACAGCACTTGGATCTGGCAGAAAATGATACACAAGGGGCCGCCTCCCGCCGATATGCCGGAGGGGCTGATCCCCAACGCTACCACGGCTGCCGATCTGGGTGTTCTGATGGAAAAAATCGCTGCCGGAACCATCGTCAGTCCCGTGTCGTGCCAAAAGGTCATGCAGATCATGGCCGGTCAGCGCCTGGGCAGACTTCAGGCGCTGCTGCCCACCACAGAGCGGCTCAATCCCTATGCGGATTGCCTGAGACCTCCTGCGGCAGGTAAGATAGTGGTGGCATCCAAGGGTGGCAGCAAGGAGTCTGCGGGAGCTGTCCATGACACCGGCATCTTTATCTTGCCGGATGGTCGCCGGTATGTGATGGCTGTATGTACCAAGACGCCCAATAAGGCCAAGGCCGTTCATCTGATCCAGCAGATGGGGCTTGCCATGTACAATGCGATGAAGTGATTTGGTTTACATAATTTGTGGAGGCGTATATGATGAAGCCGTCTGAATTTCGTCAGATTGTCCGGGAGGGCGGACATACCGGCCCTACTGCCGGTATTTGCCCCGGCTATGCACAGGCCAATCTGGTGATTCTTCCCCGGGAGCTGGCCTATGATTTTCTGCTGTTTGCCCAGCGGAATCCCAAGTCCTGCCCCATTCTGGAGGTCTCGGATACCGGCAGCCGGTATCTGAAGGAGATCGCGCCGGGGGCGGATATTGCAAAGGATATTCCCCGTTACCGTATCTATGAGCACGGTGTTATGACCGGAGAATACACCGATGTTTCTGCCTTCTGGCGCGATGATCTGGTGAGCTTTCTCATCGGCTGTTCTTTCTCCTTTGAAGGGGAGCTGATGGAGGCGGATGTGTCTGTACGGCACATAGAGGAGGGACGCAATGTACCCATGTATATCACCAATATTCCCTGTCAGCCGGCAGGTGTGTTTCAGGGCAATATGGTGGTGAGCATGCGCCCGCTGCCTTATGACCAGATCGTCAAGTCTGTACTGGTTACCGGCTCTATGCCCAAGGTACATGGTGCGCCGGTGCATATCGGCGAGCCTGCCGCCATCGGTATCCGTGATATCCACACACCGGATTTTGGTGACAGCGTTACCATCCGTCCCGGTGAGGTCCCGGTGTTCTGGCCTTGCGGTGTTACCCCACAGGCAGTGCTCATGGCCAGCAAGCCGGCCTTTGCCATTACTCATGCACCCGGTCACATGCTGGTGACGGACGTAAAGAATGTGAATCTGAAGTACTGAGGTGCGGATATGAAGTACGTGGATTTGAATTGTGATTTGGGCGAGAGCTTTGGCGCATATACGCTGGGGATGGATCAGGCAGTAATCCCCCACATCTCCTCTGCCAATGTGGCCTGCGGCTTTCATGCCTCCGATCCTCTGGTGATGTCCAAAACCGTGGCCATGGCCAGAGAATACGGCGTGGCGGTAGGCGCCCACCCCGGTTATCCGGATCTGGTGGGCTTTGGACGCCGAAACCTGAATGTCACCCCGTCAGAGGTGCAGGCCATGGTCCAGTATCAGATCGGTGCACTGCAGGCATTCTGCACGGCCAATGGTGTACGGATGCAGCATGTGAAGCCCCATGGTGCCATGTACAACATGGCCGCAAAAGACCGGCGGCTGGCGGAGGCCATCTGTCAGGGAATCTGTGAGGTAGATCCGGAGCTGATTCTGTTGGGACTCTCCGGCAGCTGCCTTCTGGAGGCAGGACGGGAAGCGGGGCTTCGCTGTGCCAGCGAAGTCTTTGCCGACCGTGCCTACGAGGATGACGGTTCTCTGACGCCCAGAGGGCAGAAAGGGGCTGTTATCACCGATGAGGAAGAGGCCATTGCCCGGGTTCTGCAGATGGTGCTGCAGGGGACGGTGCAGAGCAGAGGCGGCAGCACCATTTCCATTCAGGCAGATTCCGTTTGCCTTCACGGTGACGGAGAAAAGGCAGTGGAGTTTGCCAGAAAAATACGAAAAGCTTTGTCTGCAAATGATGTGAAGGTAATTTGCTTGACGGAAATGCTGGCCGTGTGATGTGCCGGAGATAGGAGAAAGCCCGTATGGGAGTTGTGGAAGAACTGATTTTACGCTATCCGTGCCGGGGGATGGACATTCTTCAGCCGTACATGCCGCAGGATTTCTGTCAGGAGGCGGCGGAGCTGATCCTCAGCTGGCCGCGAGGAGGAACCGTGCTGCTGACCACGGGATTCTATGTGGCGGGGCATGCGGAAACGGATGGGCCGCCGGGTACGCTGCTGCTGGCAAAAGCACTGCAGATGCTGGGGTTTTGCCCGGTAGTGGTGACTGACGGACTGTGCCGTGGCTACTTCGAGCGTGGTGGGATACCCTGTACATATGTGGAACCTGCGACCGATGAGGGAGAACTCGCAGCGCTGTTGCGGGAGCTTGCGCCTGTGGGCCTGATCTCGGTGGAGCGGTGCGGAAGAAACGAGGATGGAGAGTATCTTAATATGTGCGGCATCTCCATCGCAGAGCATACAGCACCCATCGATCGCTTGTTTGATCTGGCGGATGTGCCCTCCGTCGGTATCGGTGACGGCGGCAATGAGATTGGCATGGGCAATCTGGCGGAGCAGATTCGAAAGGAGCTGGCACTGATACCCTGTCGGGTAACGGTGGACAAGCTGGTCATCGCCACGGTATCCAACTGGGGAGCGCTGGGGCTGTGCGCCTGTTTGGGCGCTCTTCCGGCTGCGGCTGAGGTGGAGGAGGCATATCTGCTGGCACAGGAACTGGGCTTTGTGGATGGCGTCATCAGAGAATGTGTCCTCGGTGAGGACGGTTTTGCGCTGGACGTGGTGCGTGCTTTGTATCGGGAACTGGTCGATGCTCCTGTAGTTTGCCGCCAATCATAAAGCACACCTGTGCGGATGGCTCTTGTGCGAAATAGAACGCTGACCGGCAAGAAACCCTTGCATAGAATGAGGAAACGGTGTAGAATGTTATATTATCATTCTACACCGTTTTACTGACCCGCCGCGAAAGCGGCTGGGAGAGAAACCATCATAACCACGAAGAGGTTTTTATGAGTGTTCAGATCGTAACCGACAGTCATAGTGGTATGAGCCGCCAGCAGGCAGAGGAGCTGGGCGTGATGCGCCTGTCCATGCCCTTTACGCTGGATGGAGTCGATTATCTGGAGGATGAGGCACCGGACAGGGAAACGTTTTTTGCAAAACTTTCCGCGGGAGCGTCTATGTCTACGTCACAGTCTTCTCCGGCGGAGATCATGGCACTGTGGGATCAGGCGTTGAAGACCCATGATCAGGTGGTGTTCATGCCTCTCAGCAGCGGCCTCAGCGGCGCCTGTGCTACTGCGAAGATTCTGGCGGAAGAGCCCGAATATGAGGGACGGGTGTTTGTGGTAGATAACGGACGTATTGCCACGCCGCTGTACCGTTCCGTGCTGGATGCATTGGAGATGGCCGAGAAGGGCATGAGCGGCGAAGAAATCTGCCGTGAGCTGGAGGCATCCCGTAGCGAAATGTCCATCTATGTTGCCGCCAGCACGCTGGAATATCTCAAGCGGGGCGGACGTGTGTCGGCCACCACTGCGGCGGTAGGAACGTTGCTGGGAATTCGGCCGGTGCTGCATTTGGATGTGGGTGTGCTGACAGGTTTCAAGAATCCGAGAGGTCTGGCCGGCGCCAAGAAAACCATGATCGAGGCTATGCGCAGTGATCTGGAGACCCGGTTTCACGATTGGTATGAAAAGGGAGAGATCCATCTGCTGGCAGCTTCCAATGGCAGTCCGGAGATGGTGGAGAAGTGGATCACGGAGATTCAGGCGGCTTTCCCGGGCATGGAGGTTCTGTATGCTCCCCTGTCTCTGGGTATCAGCTGTCATATCGGGCCTGATGCCTTAGGCATCGGTTGCTCCTGCGTGCCTGCCGCACTGCGCAAATAATGATGAAAAAACCCTGAAACGATTCACCGTTTCAGGGTTTTCTGTATGCTTTCTGGTTTACATGAATCGGCAGAGAAGGATCGGCAGCAGGCAAGCGGGAACCAGATTCATCACCTTAATTCTGGTGATGCCCAGCATGTTCAGGCTCAGGGCAGCGATCAGCAGAGAGCCTACGCAGGTCATCTCCGCAATGACGGCTTCGCCGCCAAGGTAGGGGGAGATGAAGGAGGCGCTCAGGGAGATCAGTCCCTGATAGATGAGCACTGCCGCGCCGGAAAAGGCCACGCCGATCCCCAGCGAGGAGGCAAACACGATGGAGCTGATGCCGTCCAGAAGGGACTTGGCCTTCAGTGTGTCGTAATTGCCGGTGAGTCCGTTTTCCAGTGAGCCTACAATGGCCATAGCGCCTACGCAGAACAACAGAGAGGCGGTCAAGAAGCCCTCGGAAACGGAGGCGCCGCCTGCCAGTTTCTGGGTTTTGCTCTGTACCCAGTCGCCCAGCTGCTTCATCCGGCGATCCAGATCCAGAAGCTCGCCGATGATGGCGCCCAATACCATGGAGAGGATGGCCACCAGCGTGTTGCTGCCCTTCAGGGAGCCGCTGATGCCGATATACAGTACGCACAGGGCGACACCCTGCATAATGATCTCCTGCAGGCGGTGCCCCAGCTGACCGGCTTCGGCGGGCAGAATACTGGAAAAGCGACCGGCCAGCCACTTCAAAAGCAGGCCGACGGCGGCACCGGCGATGATGGCCAGAGCGTTGATGATGGAACCGGTAATCATAATGCTTCTCTCTCTTTCTGGATCAGATTTCGTACGATGGCGCTGCCCAGCAGCAGACCGGCGGTGGCGGGAACCCATGGGTTACTGGCCGGGACGCTTCGGCGGCCAGGGGGCGGCGCTTCCGGCTGCAGAGGCTGCACAGCCTCCTCGGGGCTGAATACCACCGGGAGATGGTCGATGCCCCGGGCGCGCAATTCCTTGCGCATCACCCGTGCCAGCGGGCAGCCGTAGGTTTTGGAGATATCTGTAACCGTGAGGGCGGTGGGGTCCAGCTTGTTGCCGGTGCCCAGAGTCATGATCATGGGGATACCCAGCCGCTGTGCGGTTTCCGCCAGATCCAGCTTGCAGGACACCAGATCGATGGCGTCTGCAATATAGTCGTATGCAGCCCCAGCGGGGAAAAACAGGCCGCGGTTTTCCGCGTTGTAGGTGCCGAAGATGGGATGTATCACCAGCTCGGGATTGATGTCCAGCAGACGGGCGGCAACAGCGTCCGTTTTCCGCTGACCAAGGGTGGAGGAGAGTGCCTCCAGCTGGCGGTTGCGGTTGGTGAGGGAAACGATGTCGTTATCCACAATGGTCAGTTCGCCGATTCCGGAGCGAGCCAGACATTCCGCGGCATAGCTGCCTACGCCGCCCAGACCAAAGACGATCACATGGGAGCGGGACAGCGTTTCCTGCGCTGCGGTGCCCCAGAGCATTTCATTGCGCAGAAAGGGATGTTCAGTCATATGCTGCCTCCTTTGGCGTGGATGAAAGCAGGGCCGGCGTTTGCCGGCCCTGCAGGGGATCGATGGTGTTTAGCCGACAGCGCTCATACCGAAATCGTTGATCTCATACTCATAGCCGGTGGTCTTGCCTTCGTACCACTCGGTATAGGCCTTGCTTTTCAGAGACTCAATGACCTGAACCTCCCAGTAGGGACGATCCTTACCAACATAGTACATGACATGAGCACCGGTGTCCTCGGAATAGACAATGCCGGTATCGCCGGGTTGACGGGACTCATCAAAGCACCAGGCTCCGAACTCGTGAACCATCTGGCCGGTGTAGACCTGCTCATAAAGGCCACCTCTGGTGTTGGAGCCGCCGTCCTGAGAGTGCTTGTTGGCCAGAGCTGCAAAGCTTTCCTCGGTAGCCTCGCCGTTTGCCCAATCCATGAGGATCATTTCGGCCTCGGCCATTGCCATGTCCTTCAGCAGAGCCTGCTGCTGCTCATAGCCGGTATCGTCGGAGGTCAGAGTGCCGGTACCGCCCGTCAGCAGGATGTGGCGGACATTCACGGTGTTGTAGTCGTGACGGAAGCGCTCATTGAACTGGACGACATAGTAGTAGGACAGGTCATCGTTCTTCAGCACGGTCAGATCGCCGGGCTTGCGGGACTCGTCAAACAGCCAGTCCATGACCACATCTTCGTAATAGCTGGCGGATTCGCTGGTGGTGAGGTTTGCCTTCTGATAGGCGGAGCTGAGATCCTTCAGAGTCTCGCCCTTCTGAGCCTTGGCCAGCAGCTCCTCAGCCAGAGCCTTAGCCTCGTCCATGGCAGCGGCCTTGTCAGCATCGGTGGGAGTGATGGCCTTGCCATCGGCATCGGTGGTGCTGGCAGCGCCGGAAATGCGCAGGACGTTATAGTTTACGCGGTCAAATTCCAGCTTGCCGTTGTTATAGGCGTCCTGGATCTGGCTGTCGCTGTACTCCAGAGATTCCACATAGGCGTCAGCATAGGCGGTAGCAATGACGCTGCGCTTGACCTCTTCCTGGAAAACCTTCTCAGTGACCAGCTTGCCGAAGACCTTCTCCAGATAACCGTCCATATCCAGAGAGGTGGAGTTGGTCTCGTTATAGCTGATGCGGCCGGCTTCCATGTAAGCAATCTGGGAATCATAATCAGCCTGCATTTCGTCGCTCCAGGGGAAGTTGTCCTTTTCGGCGGCGTCACACATGGCCTGAATGTCGGCTATGGAAGAAGCGGCGGCTTCCACGAAATAGTCATGCCAGGTGCCGTCTTCCAGCAGCAGGCACTGCTGTGCTTTCAGGCTGGAGGCGGTGTTCAGACCATAGTAAGACAGGTAATAGTAGTTTTGCTCAATGAAGTTCTGATAGGAATTCACATAGTAATACTGCACCTGGGCGGGAGAATAGGACTCGCCGTTAACGGTAACAGCATCCGTCTTCTTCTGCATGAAGCCGGAGTTGAAGAAGAAGGAGAAAATGCCGATGGCGACGAACAGCACAGCTGCCACTGCGAAGAGCAGCGTTGTCTTCTTGTGGTCCTGCTTGTCCTTTTCTGCCTGGATTGCTTTGTTGTCCACCCAGTCTGCAGCGGTGCGCTGCTCCTTGCGGATCTTCTTTTCTTTCGATGCGCTCATAGTTGATTCAGTCCTCTCAAGTAATAAAAGCGGGGGTCTTTCGCGGTGACAAAACACACTACGACATTATACCGGAATTTGCGGTGTTGTGCAAGAGTTAATTCTCTCCGGCCTGCAGAAACATGACAAAATCCCGGGTATCTATTGTATATTGATAACATCTGCAGCTGAAAAACAGCTGAAAGACTTTCAGATTATCTTAAGGTATCTGTGACGATATAGGACATAAAATAAAAAGAGCAGAGAAAACTCTGCTCTTTCATATTCCTGTGCCCCGCTTGGCCGTGTAGACCCCGTTATAACCTGCACCTTTACGGACAGGTGGGTCGCCTGCAGCACGCTTTATTGCTTCCAACATCCAGCCGCAAACGGCAGCCGGGAGGCCTGCAAACCACTTGCTGAACCAGCATCCCGTATAACGAAATGTGGGTTAAAAAAAGATCTATCACGAACCGCGCAGGAGCTATTATCAAGATACCACATCTGCGGAAAAGAAGCAATCGAAATCGAAGAGATTCCTCAGGGATTTTCTTCCTCCTCGTCCTCGAACAGCTCCAGAGCAAACTGGTCATAGGCACGCATCAGCTCTTCCTCCGAGTCGCAGGTGGACAGCAGCTCCTCGCCGCCCTCGTTGATGACCTTCAGAATGATCAGACCGGCATCGGGATCGTCTTCCTCGCCCTCGGCTTCCGTGGGGAAGAATGCGCGGTACTCCTGTCCGTCGATCTCCAGGGACATAATATATTCCAGGGTTTGGGTATTGCCTTCCTCGTCAGTCAGTTCCACAAAAATGGGGCTGCTATCTTCGCTCATGGAAAAACCTCCTGTGTATTTGTTATTCGGTATTTTACCCGCAATCCGTATAAAAAGCAAGAGGGGGCAAAACCTGTCAAAGGAAGGGAAATGTGTCGAAAGGAAGAAAAACAAGAGGAAAAATGTTCTATTCAGAAGAAATTTGTTTGAATTATACGAGGAAAAGCAGTTTTCAAAAGTTGACAGCCGTGTTACAATAGGGAACGTATATGATTATGATGATACAATGGAGTACTATGTACATCCTGAAATTTATCGAAGGAGGTGTCCTGCAGTGAGCGATATGAAGGACCGGAAGCAGAGTCGTTCTGCGAAAAAGCAAGCGGCTTACGAGCGGCGGGGAGGAAGGCCCCACCCCGTGATCCGTGTGCTGAATTTTATCGGCGGCGTGTTCGGGTTCCTGTTCACAATGGTGCTGATCGGATGTCTCACGGCTTTGATGCTGGTGGGAATCTTTATGACGTATGTCAATACTTCTCTGAAGCCGGACCTGTATGTGGATGCCAGTGAGTATGTGCTGAAGCAGAGCTCTATTATCTATTACATGGATAAGGAAACCGGCAACTGGACGGAGCTGCAGAAGCTCCACGGCACGGAAAACCGCGTCATTGTGGACTATGAAGAGATTCCCAAATACCTGATCGACGCTGCCATCGCCATCGAGGACAAGCGCTTTGAGACCCATCGCGGTGTGGACTGGCGGCGTACTGCTCATGCTGTTCTGAAGGTGGTGCAGGGAGATAAGAGTTTTGGCGGTTCCACCATCACCCAGCAGCTGCTGAAGAACATGACCGGCGACCGCCAGACCACCATCAAGCGCAAGGTGACGGAGATTTTCCGTGCGCTGGAGTTTGAGCAGAGATACACCAAGGATGAGATCATGGAGATGTATCTCAACACCATCACCCTGGGTCAGGGCTGCTACGGTGTGCAGACGGCGGCGCAGCTCTATTTCGACAAGGATGTTTCCGAGCTGACGCTGGCGGAGTGCGCATGCATCATCTCCATCACCAACAATCCGTCTCTGTACGGACCCTTCTCCGGGGTCAAGGTCACCAACCCGGAGACCGGCGTGGTAAAGACGGCCCGTCAGATGAACAAGGACCGTCAGGAGACCGTGCTTTACCAGATGCTGGATCAGAAGAAGATCACCCAGGAGGAGTACGATCAGGCTGTGGCGGAGGAGCTGCAGTTTGCCAATGTCCGCCGGGTGGAGGACATCGTCAAGGAAGAGAACGCCAAAGAGGACGGCAGCATCGGTAAGCAGTCCTGGTTTGTGGATGAGGCCCGCCGTGAAGTGGTGGGCGACATGGTGGAGAAGTTTGGAATCACCGAAGAACAGGCGGTGACCAAGCTCCTCAACGGCGGCTACAACATCTATATCACTCTGGATCCGGAGGTTCAGGCTCTGGCAGAGTCTGTCTATGAGGATCGGAGCAATCTGGATGTGGTGTCCTCCAGCGGACAGCAGCTGCGCTCCGGTATCACCATCGTGGATATCAACACCGGCAACGTGGTGGCTATGGTGGGTGATGTGGGTCCCAAGCAGGGTGATATGATCCTGAATTACGCCATGGTCACCCGCCAGTGCGGTTCGTCCATTAAGCCGCTGTCGGTGTATTCTCCGGCGCTGGACGCCGGTGTGATCACCATGGCAACGACCTTTGATGACTATCCTGTGCGCAACCTCAACGGAACTCCGTGGCCGAGAAACTCTCCCACCACCTATAAGGGCAGAACGCTGCTTTCCCGCGGTGTGTATGACTCTGTCAATACCTTCGCGGTGCAGACCATGGAGAGGTTGGGCCTGAACAACTCCTACAACTTCATGACGGAGAATCTGGGCCTGACAACCATCACCGAGCAGGACGGCACGCAGATCGGCAACCTGGCTTTGGGCGGCCTGCAGAGAGGCGTCAACACCAAGGAGATGGCGGCAGCCTATGCAGCCTTCGCAAACGACGGCGTTTACAACAAGCCCCGTATGTATGTGAAGGTTACAGATGCAGAGGGCAGAGACGTTCTGGTGAACGATCAGGAGACCTCTGTGGCCATGAAGCAGACCACGGCCTACTTTATGAATGAGCTGCTGACCACGGCGGTAGAAAAGGGTACCGGCAAGAGCGCGCGGTTTGACGGAATGCCCATCGCCGGCAAGACCGGTACCACCAACGATAACTATGATCGCTATTTTGTCGGCTATACGCCTTATTACAGTGCGGCTGTCTGGACGGGCTATGATCAGAACGAAAAGATCTCCTACTCCGGCAGCCCCGCCATCGATATGTGGCGGAAGGTCATGGAGAAGGTCCATGCCAATTTGGACCGCAAGGAATTCCGTGTTCCCGACGGCGGTCTGATGAATGTGAAGATCTGCCGCGACAGCGGTATGCTGGCCGGTGAGAACTGCGCACATGATCTGCGCGGCAGCCGCGTGACCACTGTGGAGGTGGCCATCGGTACCCAGCCTCAGGAAGTCTGCACTATGCACGTTATGCGGGAATACTGCACGGCGGGCAAGTGCCTGAAGTTCCCGGGCTGCACAGAGGACTGCGTCACCACGGTGGCACTGCTGGATTTCAACCGGCCGGAATTCTATACCAACGGTGTGTATGATCCGAAGACCGGAACCATCAGTGCGCCTACCAAGAAAAACGCCGCAGGCGAGATCGTGGAGATGCCGCTGAATATCGTTGCCGCCACGGATGATGCCTATGTGATCAGCCGTCTGGATGATACGAAGGAGTGCCCGGTTCACGGACTGGGTGAAGGCTGGTCCTATGATGAGGAGGGCAACCTGATCTATACGCCGCCGGTGGTGGAGCCGGAGATCCCGGACTGGACGCAGCCCGGCGAGGATGGAACCTATCCGGGCGGCGGAACCTTCGAGGACTGGTGGGACAGCATGTTCGGCGGTGATGATCCGCAGAACCCCGGAACCGAGCAGCCCGGTGACACACCTGGAACGGAAACGCCCGGTACGGATCCCATCGTTCCGGAAGAACCCGGTACAGAGCAGCCGGATACGACGCCTGCCGAACCCGCAGAGCCCGGTGTTGCTGACAATGGCAGCATGTTCAATCTGGGCGGCCTATTGGATATTTTCAACAGATAAGCCTGTGCAGATTACTGAAACCGACCGCGTCAGCGGTCGGTTTCTCTTACGTGCTCAGAACCGCGCTTTGGGAGAAAATGCAGGTGTGTTTCCGCTGTGGAGCTTCTTTCGCAGTCAAAATCCGCGCGGGAAGGACAAAATGACGAATTATTTATCAAAAAGGGCGAAATATTTTCTCTTTTATTGATTGCGCAGAAGGCTGGAATGTGATACCATGAGCGACATAGGCAGACAAATGACCATGGGAGGCGGACTTGAATGAGCAGAGAAATCAAGTACTATCTGGTAGCGGCGGAAGCATTGCCGGAGATATTCATCAAGGTCGCGGAGGCCAAGCGCATGATGCAGACCGGTGAGGCGGTCACCGTGGGTGAGGCTACCCGCATGGCTGGGATCAGCCGCAGCGCGTTTTATAAGTATAAGGATTCCGTGCAGCCTTTCAATGACATGAAGGCGGAGCATATCATCACGTTCTACGGTATGCTGAAGGACAATACCGGCGTGCTGAGCAGAGTGCTGAGTGTGTTTGCGCAGTCTGGCGCCAATATTCTGACCATCAACCAGAGTATTCCCACCAATGGCTGCGCGGCAGTGACGATTTCTGCCGAGACCTCCGACATGGAGGAGACGCTGGAAGCTCTGATCGCTCAGGCTGCTGCAGTGGAAGGTGTCATCAAATTTGAAGTCATGGCAGGCTGAGACGCCTGCGTGTCTGTGAATATTTCAAGGAAGCAGGGGTAAGTATCCCTGCTGGTTATCCTGCCGGAAAGGAAGCGTAGTATGATTAGCATTGCGATTATGGGGTTGGGTACCGTGGGTACCGGTGTGGTCAAACTGGTGGAAGAAAATGCGGCGTCGATTCAGCGGAAGCTGGGCGAGCCACTGCAGGTCAAATCCATTTTGATGCGCCGCATCAAGGAAAGCCCCTATCAGAGCAAAATGACGCTGAAATTTGCGGATATTCTGGAAGATCCCGAGATCCGTGTGGTGGTAGAGACCATCGGCGGCGTGGAGGCTGCTTATGATTATACCCGTCAGTTGCTGGCGGCCGGAAAGCATGTGGTCACTGCCAACAAGCAGCTGGTGGCGGAGAAGGGCCGTGAGCTGCTGCAGATCGCCAAAGAGGCCGGCGTCAACTATCTTTTTGAAGCCAGCGTAGGCGGTGGTATTCCTGTTCTGCACGCACTGACCCAGACGCTGGTGGCCAATCGCATTGATGAGGTGTACGGTATTCTCAACGGCACCAGCAATTTCATCCTCACCAATATGACCCGAAACGGCGCCATGTTTGAGGATGTCCTGCGGGATGCGCAGGCCAAGGGCTATGCCGAGGCAGATCCCACCGCGGATGTGCAGGGGATCGATGCAGGCCGCAAAACCTGCATTCTGGCGAACCTTGCCTTCGGTGTAGAGGTGACGCCGGAAAAGGTGCCCATGGAAGGTATTGCGGAGCTGTCGCTGAAGGATGTGGGCATTGCAGAAGCCGCCGGTTATGGCGTTAAGCTGGTAGGCCGCACCCTGCGCATGCCCGGCGGCGGACGAACTGCCTATGTTGCCCCTCATCTGGTGTCCAGAGAGCTGCCGCTGTCCAATGTGGAGGATGTTTTCAACGCTGTGGTGGTGCGTGGAAATGCCACCGAAGAAGTGATGTTCTATGGTCGGGGCGCCGGTGAGCGTCCCACGGCCTCTGCCTGTGTGTCCGATGTGGTGGAGGCGCTGCAGAATCCTAAGTATCGTCCGGAGATCGGTTGGCAGCAGGATGACGGCGCGTTTGTGGATCCTGCCCAGCTGAGCAGCCGGTTCTACTTCCGTATTGCCGGCAGTGCGGCAGATGCTGCCGCGGCCTTCGGACAGGTGGAAGTGCTGTCTGAGAGCGAAGAAACTGCGTTCCTGACGGAGAGCGTCAGCGGAGAGCAGGCAGATCAGCTGTCTCAGCCTCTGAAGGTGTTGGCACGAATGCGCGTGCTGGCCTGAGACCAGCATATTGCCGGAGTATCCGGCTCCCATTCCACCAACACGATTCTGAGAAGAGAGGATAAATCATTATGAGTTTAATTGTACAGAAATTTGGAGGTTCTTCCGTCCGGGATGCCCAGCGCATCAAAAACGTGGCGGGGATCATTGCGGAGACCTATCTGGAGGGCAACGATGTCATCGTGGTTCTGTCCGCGCAAGGTGATACCACAGACGACCTGATCGAGAAGGCGCAGGAAATCAACCCCAAGGCGTCCCGCCGTGAGATGGATATGCTGTTGTCTACCGGTGAGCAGATCTCCGTGGCGCTGTGTGCTATGGCACTGGAGAGCATGGGGCTGCCCTGCGTGTCGCTGGCAGCGTGGCAGGTGGGCATCAAGACCACCGGCGCACATTCGCAGGCACGCATCCGTAAAATCGATTCGGAGCGCATCCGCAGTGAGCTGGATCAGAAGCGTATCGTTCTGGTTACCGGATTCCAGGGCATCAATCGCCAGGGCGATGTGACCACACTGGGCCGGGGCGGCTCCGATACCAGCGCGGTGGCGCTGGCGGCAGCCTTCCACGCAGATCTGTGCCAGATCTACACCGATGTGGATGGCGTCTATACCACCGATCCCCGTCTGGTGCCCAACGCCAGAAAGCTGGATGAGATCACCTATGATGAGATGCTGGAACTGGCTTCTCTGGGTGCGCAGGTGCTGCACAACCGCAGCGTGGAACTGGCAAAGAAATATCACATCAATATGGAAGTTGTCTCCAGTCTGGAGAGAAAGCCCGGAACCAAGATCAAGGAGGTCGTCAAAATGGAAAAGACCAGCATCGCAGGTGTTGCAAAGGATACCAGCATCGCCACCATTGCTCTGAAGGGTTTGGAGCATGCTCCCGGTGTGGCGTTCCAGGTATTTAATATGCTCAGCAAGAACGGCATCAATGTGGATATCATCCTTCAGTCCTTCGGCAATGTGGATGATGCAAAAGAAATCAGCTTTACCGTCAGCCGGAAGGATCTGGATGACGCAGTCAAGCTGCTGACAGAGAATCGGCAGCAGCTGCGCTTCAAGGAACTGGAGACTGATGACAAGATCGGTAAGGTCTCCATCGTGGGCGCAGGTCTGCTCAGCAACCACGGCATGGCTGCCAAGATGTTCGAAGCGCTGTACAACGCAGGCATCAACATTCAGATGATCAATACCTCGGAGATCAAGCTTTCTGTGCTGGTGCACGAGGATGATGTCAACAAGGCTGTGAAAGCTGTTCACGCCAGATTCTTTGATGAATAATTCCAAGCGAATAAAAGGACGGAGTTGCATGTGCAGCTCCGTCCTTTTATTCGCAATGTATGTAAAGGGAAAATACTTGTGTCTTATCAGTGGTGGGAGTCCTTGGTTTTTCTCGCCCGCCGCAGGCCGATCTCGGTGCCGTTGGCAATGCGTATGATGTTTTCCCGGTGGCGGTATACGATCACAGCGGAGGCGATGGCCACGATGGCTGCCATCCAGTAATGATTTACAACCAGTGCGGAGTATGCCGGGAAGGAGATCACCGTGGTGAAGGTGGCCAGAGCAATATAGTCGGTGATCAGTGTGATGAGGATGATGAGCACGACGATCACCAGACCGAATTTCCAGTTAAGGGCAAACATCATTCCAATGTAGGGGGCAAAGCCTTTGCCGCCGCGAAAACCCAGCGTGATGGGAAAGATATGTCCCAGAACCGCTGCCACGCCGGTTACAGTGGAAGCCAGAGGCAGCTGCGGGAGCAGAAGTCCTGCCAGCACTGCGGGGATAAAGGCTTTGAAAATGTCGTGTGCACCCACCATGACGCCTGCTTTCCAGCCCATGGTGATGACCGTGTTGGAGGTGCCGGGATTGTTGGAGCCAACGGAACGGATATCAAAGCCGCGCCGCTTGGAAAGAATGTGTGCCAGATTGTGACAACCGGAAAAATAGCCGCAGCAGGCACACAGGGCGTAGAACGCCAGCTTCAGAAAAAGGTTCATGCTCAGACCTCCTTACTGTAATGCTCTCGGGCCTTGAGAATCTGCTTTTGATAACGATCTTCCTCTGAGAAAACACAGCCGCAGTATTTTTGCATGTAAAACCCAAGCTCTCTTGCCTGCTGATTGCCAGCGCGGAAGTTGGGGCGGAAATCCCGATAGAGGAACTCCACTCCGTACTGTTTTGCAAAGCGTTCCGCAGCTCTGGCGATCCCGTCGTGATCCTGATAGAGACTGCACAGCAGAGTTGTAGTAAAGGCTGCATAGCCGTGCTCTGCCGCATACTGCGCAGTGCCTTCCAGCCGGTGCTCGTAGCAATAGGTGCAGCGATGCGCAATGTCATCCGCCACATGGCGTACAAATTCCCGAAGGCCGTAATTTTCCTGTACGTGAAGCTCCATACCGATGGTGGGGGCATAGTTTACAAGGCAGTCGCGGCGCGCTTCGTATTCTTTCCAGGGATGTATATTGGGATTATACCAGAATGCCACCGGCTCAATTCCCTCCTGGCGCAGCGGGTCGATGCAGCTGAGGGAACAGGGGGCACAGCAGCAATGCAGCAAAACACGATCCATGGTTTGTTGACCTCCCGGAGATGATTCACATCCAGTATATCACAGGATACGGAAGATGTCTATTTCTGCTGCAAGGATCGTAAGATTGTTTCGTCGAAATGGAATTATGCAAAATTCTTAACGAAATCTTTATGAGTAACGAACATTCTTTATTGAACATAGAGAGAAAAAGGCGGTATAATTCAATTGTGTATGGGGGATGCGGCGTTCTGAGATGCTGCGTGCTCCACTTTTTTATGGAACAGGAGGAAACGTCCTTGAAAGTCGGACTGGATGTGGGCTCAACCACCATCAAGTGTGTGGTGCTGAATGATGAAGATCAGATCCTATATAGTACATATGAACGTCACTTCAGCCATATCCTGGAGAAGTCCGAGGCGCTGCTGCGCCGTATCGCAGAGGAGTGGCTCCCCAGAGGACGGGCTCGACTGGCCATTTCCGGCTCTGCCGGAATGGGCATGGCGGATAAAGGAGAGATCCCCTTTGTACAGGAGGTTTTCGCTACCCGTGTAGCTGTGACCCGCTTCGTGCCGGAGACGGATGTGGTCATTGAACTGGGCGGCGAGGATGCCAAGATCCTGTTCTTGACCAACGGACTGGAAGTGCGTATGAACGGCAGCTGTGCCGGCGGCACAGGTGCTTTTATCGATCAGATGGCGACTTTGCTGAAAATGGATGCTGCGGCCATGGACGCTGCGGCACAGAAAGCCGGGAAGCTCTATACCATTGCCTCCCGCTGCGGCGTATTTGCAAAAAGCGATGTGCAGCCGCTGATCAATCAGGGAGCCAGAACGGAGGACATTGCTGCCAGCATTTATCAGGCAGTGGTGGATCAGACTATTGCGGGCCTGGCTCAGGGACGTCCGATTGACGGCAATGTGCTTTATCTTGGTGGCCCATTGACCTTTTCGCAATGCCTGCGCAGCAGCTTTGACCGCACACTGGGTACGAAGGGACTTTGTCCGGAAAACAGCCTGCTGTTTGTTGCTATGGGTGCGGCGCTGTATGCAGATACGGAGGTGGATCTGCGCGAGGCTGCGGATCGTCTGCAGCACAGCGGTACTACGGGAGGCTATCGAAGCCAGCCGGCGCTGTTTGACAGCAAAGAAGAATATGAGGCGTTCCGGGCGCGGCATGCCAGAGCAACGGTGCCGCGGATGCCGTTCGGAGCGGACTATGCCGCGCCGGTGCATATTGGCATCGATTCCGGCTCCACCACCGTGAAGCTGACAGTGATTGATGAGGATGCCCGTATCCTGTTTACCGATTACCGGCACAATCTGGGCAATCCCATTCCTCTGATCCAACGCACGCTGGTGGAACTGCATGAGACGCATCCTGCTTTGCAGGTGGCTTCTGTCACTACCACCGGATACGGTGAGGAACTGGCAAAGGCGGCTTTCCATGCGGACTACGGCGTGGTGGAGACAGTGGCACATTTCACGGCGGCACGGCATTTCCTGCCCAATGTGGATTTTATCATCGACATTGGCGGGCAGGATATGAAGTGCTTTAAAATCGAGGGCGGTGCTATCAGCAATATCTTTCTGAATGAAGCCTGCTCCTCCGGCTGCGGCAGTTTTCTGCAGACCTTTGCGCAGGCACTGGGACATGATGTGGAGTCTTTTTCCAGACTGGGTTTGTTTGCAGAGCGGCCTGTGGATCTGGGCAGCCGCTGCACGGTGTTTATGAATTCCAGCGTCAAGCAGGCGCAGAAAGACGGCGCCAGCGTTGAGAATATTTCGGCGGGTTTGTCCATCAGTGTGGTGAAAAATGCACTGTACAAGGTTATTCGCGCATCTTCGCCTCAGGAGCTGGGGCGCAATGTCGTGGTGCAGGGCGGCACGTTTTTGAATGAAGCGGTGCTGCGTGCCTTTGAGAAGGAAATGGGTGTGGATGTGATCCGACCGGATATTGCCGGATTGATGGGTGCATACGGTGCGGCGCTCTACGGCCGCAGCAAGGCAAAAAGAGGACAGATCAGCACACTGCTGTCGCCGACTGCGCTGGCAGATTTCCGGCAGGAGACCCGAACGGAGACCTGTGGGCGCTGCGGCAATAATTGCCGCCTGACGGTGAATACCTTCTCCGATGGTACCAGCTATATCGGCGGCAACCGCTGCGACCGGCCCGTTACCGGCAAGGCGGACAGCGGTGAGTGCAATCTGTACGAGTATAAGCGCAGACGGATTCTGCGCTACAAGCCGGTTCAGGGAAAGCGGGGAAAGATCGGTATGCCGCTGTGCCTGAACTTCTGGGAACTGTATCCCTTCTGGCATACCTTCTTTACCAAGCTGGGCTTTGCGGTGTATCATAGCCCGCTCTCCAGCCGCAACCTGTATCTGAAGGGACAGGCTACCATTCCCAGTGATACGGTATGCTTCCCGGCAAAACTGGCTCACGGGCATATCCGCTTTCTGGCGGAGCAGAAGCTGGATGCCATTTTCTATCCCTGTATGACCTACAATATTGACGAGGGGCTGGGACAGAATTGCTACAACTGCCCGGTGGTGGCCTATTATCCGGAGGTGCTGAAGGGCAACTGCCGGGAACTGGAGAATGTGCGGTTTATTTATGACTACGTAGGTATTCACCGCCCCAAAGACTTCTCAAAGAAAATCTGGGAATCTCTGCGGCGGCACTGGCCGGATATCTCCCGGCAGGAGGTGCGTCAGGCGGCGGATGCGGCCTACGCGGAGTATGCCGACCATATGGAACAGGTGCGGGCAGAAGGTGAGCGGATCATACGGCGTGCCCGGGCGGACGGAAAGCGGATCATCGTGTTGGCGGGGCGGCCCTATCATGTGGATCCGGAGATCAACCACGGCATTGACACGCTGATTACACGATTTGGTGCCGCGGTGGTGACGGAGGATGCTGTTTCCCATCTGGTGGAGCGATTCCCCACATCGGTGCTGAACCAGTGGACGTACCATTCCCGCCTGTATGCGGCGGCGAAATATTGCTGCAGCCAGCCGGACATGGATCTGGTGCAGCTGGTGTCCTTCGGCTGCGGTGTGGATGCCATCACCACCGATGAGACCAGAGCCATTCTGGAAAGCGGCAGCAAGCTGTATACCCAACTGAAGATCGATGAGATTACCAATCTGGGTGCGGTACGGATCCGGCTGAGAAGCCTCTTTGCGGCGCTGGAGGAAAAAGACGCGGAACGAAAGGCATGATCATGGAACACGAATATCCCCGGTTCACACCGGAAATGAAAAAGACCCATACCATTCTCATTCCCAATATGGCACCGGTACAGTTCCGCATTCTGGCAGCAGCTATGGAGCGGGAAGGATATCGCGTGGAACTGCTGGGTAACTGCGGCTCACAGGTGGCGGAGCTGGGTCTGAAATATGTGCATAACGACACCTGCTACCCGGCACTGCTGGTGATTGGCCAGTTTCTGGATGCCCTGAACTCCGGAAAGTATGACCTGGAGCATACGGCGCTGATCATCACCCAGACCGGCGGCGGATGCCGTGCCTCTAATTATATTTTTCTGCTGCGCAAGGCTCTGGAGCGTGCGGGTTATGGGAAGATTCCCGTGCTGAGCCTGAACTTCTCCGGTCTGGAGAAGGGAAACTCTCTGAAGATCACCGTGCCGTTTATGCAGATGATCCTCTCAGCTATTTATTACGGAGACCTGTTGGTAGCGCTGAAGGCGCAGACTATGCCCTACGAAGTGACAACCGGTGATGCGGCGGCACTGCAGGAGCGCTGGCTGGACACCATCTGCGGCTGGATCCGGGAAGGGAAGGGATATTCCCGGAGAGAGATGCGGAAGACCATGCCTCAGATTGCCGCGGAGTTTGCGGCCATTCCTGTGCGCAGGACACCCAAGGTGAAGGTGGGCGTAGTAGGTGAGATCTATGTGAAATACTCCCCACTGGGCAACAACGATCTGGAGGCGTTCCTGGCGTCTCAGGATTGCGAGGTGAATCTGCCGGGACTGATGGGTTTTGTCCAGTACTGTGCCTATAATATTTCAAAAACGGCGCAGCTTTATGGTGGTGGACTGGCAGAACGTCATGTGCCCCAAGTGGTTTTGGCATGGATCGCTGGTATGGAGGGGCTCATTATCCGTGTGCTGCAGGAAAACGGCTACCATGCGCCTCTGCCCTTTGACCAGCTGCGGGTACTTGCTGACAATATCATCGGATTGGGAAACAAAATGGGTGAGGGCTGGCTGCTGACGGCGGAGATGATCGAACTGGTACGCGCCGGTTATGAGAATATCGTGTGCGCACAGCCTTTTGGCTGCCTGCCCAATCACATCTGCGGCAAGGGAATGATCAATAAGATCCGGGAACTGTACCCGCAGGCCAATATCACGCCCATTGACTACGATCCCGGGGCCACCCGGGTCAATCAGGAAAACCGCATCAAGCTGATGCTGGCGGTTGCCCGGGAGCGGTTGGCGGAAGCGACAGATACGGAAGAGGAACGGCAGATTTGCATTGCAAAATGATGCTTGGCAGGTCAATATACTTTACGGAACAAATGTAAAAACGGGGGCCGCTTTAGCCAAGGCGGATCCCGTTTTTTCTGCTTTGAGAGCGATAAGAAATGGGGCCTTTGGTAACGCGTGGCCAGAGGTGCGACGGTAATGGATACTGAGGGGATGTATTCTGGGAGTTCACGACGGGTACGGTCTGGGATTCTACCCTCACGACGACTGATATCGGTTTACACAGAAATTTGTTGCTTTTGAGGAAGGGCTATAGTATACTTTTGTTCATATATTGTTCAAAAGTTTATGATATCTGTGAGCCAGGGAACGGCTGAGTATACAGTCTCAGTACGTGATCGCGGCAGATGGAGAGGAGAAAACGTTTTATGAGACCAGACGGAACCAGAGCAAAGAATCTTTCCGCCATCGTACAGGCCATCCCCCACATCATGCCCAAGCGCTACGACGCGCAGAACTGGTCCAGCGAACAGGTGGACGATGATATCCTGCGCACATATATCCGTGAGAAACGGAAAGAGGATAAGACCGTCACTCGCATGAGTATTCTGGCGGCGGCGTATTACAAGGCAGTTCTGGAGAATCCACAACTGAACCGGTTTGTCATGAACCGCAAGATCTATGACCGCAACCATTTCTGCTTCAGCTTTGTGATTTTGAAGACCCGTGCCGATGGTACGCCGGACGAGACCACCCTGAAGGTGTTCCTGCGGCCGGAGGATACTATTTTTACCATCAGTGAGAAAATGAAGAAAATGATCGCTGAGAATCAGGTGTCGTCGCATGACAACAACACCGATAAGTTTGCCAATTTTGCTTTCTCGATTCCGGGCTTGGCCCGGTTGGTGTTTGCACTGGCATACTGTCTGGATCAGTGGGGACTGCTGCCCAGAAAGATCATTGATCTGTCTCCATTCCACACCAGCCTGTTCATCACCAATCTTGCATCCATCAACACGCCCACCATTCATCACCATTGCTATGAGTTCGGTACCACCAGCGTGTTTATCTGCATGGGGCGTCCGGCACGCAAGGGCAATGGCGACAACGGAAAGCATATGCCCATTTCCGTGGTCATGGATGAGCGTATCGCCACCGGCGTGGAGTATTCCCGCTTCTTTGCGGCGTTTTTGCGGTATCTGCGAAATCCGGCTGTGCTGGAGGAACGTCTGGACGGAATAGGCGAGAAAGAGGAAGAGTCTTGTCTGGTTGAGGCTTGATCCGGTGTAAATAACGGAAAGAAGGATCGGAAGCATCTGCTTCCGATCCTTCTCTACAATGCTTCTGTTTTCCACTGCATGTTTATGCGTTTTCATTGAGCCGGGAAAAAATGAGATGAGGAATGTCATCGATAGACATATCCAGTGCTACGGCCAGCTCACCGAACAGCAGCCGCTCTGCCTGACGACCGTAGCGCTCATCCACCATGCCCAGTCGGCGGTTCTGTGCTTCCGCCTGCCTGCGCTTTTGCTGGACGGACAGACTCAGGGAAAGCAGCTGCAGCGGATCGCCGGTCTGCAGCACAGCCTGATATCTCTGCGCCAGTTGCTGGATGGTGCGCTCTTTGTAGATTTCCACATGGATGGTGGGGAGCTGGGAGAGCAGCGCTTCCGCGGTTTCCGCTGCCATAACGGGGCGGAGAGGAACCTTGTCAGATTCCACTGGAGTATGGATCACACCGGTCTGGTAGAGGGGAGAGAGGCAGTAAAACAGCTTGGAGCTGCTGTCCGGATGGGAAAAACCATCTACTCGGCATACGCCTATAGAGCCGTATACCACCAGGTCGCCGATCTGATACATCTTCCGAGTCCTCCTTCTCCAAATCTACACAACAGGGTATTGTAATGTAATTTGATTTTACACGATTTTTCAAAAAAATGTAAGAGAAAAATTGAAGAAATACGGAAATTATTCAGGAAAAGACGGGAAAGAGGCAAAAGTGCTTGCACTTTTCCATAGGTCTGTTACAATCGTAACAGAAAGATGAAATACGGTAAAACCGGAGGAAATGTATGAAAAAAACACCGCATTATCAGGAATATCTCCAGATCCTGGAGGAGGAGCTGCTGCCCGCTATGGGCTGCACGGAGCCCATTTCCATTGCGCTGGCTGCAGCCAAAGCGCGGGAGCTGCTGGGGGCGACGCCGGAGCGTGTTGTACTGGAAGTCAGCGGTAATATCATCAAAAATGTCAAGAGTGTCGTAGTGCCAAACACCGGAGGACTGAAGGGAATGGAGGCTGCCGCCGCGGTGGGCATCACTGCAGGACGGGCGGATCTGGGGTTGGAAGTGCTTTCTCATGTGACGCGAGAAGAAGCAGAGCGGGTAAAGGCATTCCTGGAGCAGTGCGAATTTACCATTCAGCCCAATCGCGGAGGGAAAATCTTCTACATCCGTGTGGATCTGTCCGGCGGCGGACACACTGCCTCCTGTGAGATCACAGATTTCCACACGAATCTGACCTTGCTGGTCAAGGATGGGGAAGTCATTTTCCGCGGCTGTGGGGAAATCACCGGCGGTGATGATCAGACGGACCGCAGTGTGCTCAGTGTGCAGGAGATCGTGGACTTTATTAATTGCGTGGATCCCAAGGATCTGCGTCCTACCGTGGGACGGCAGATCCAGTACAATACCGCCATTTCTCAGGAGGGTATGACCGGCAAGTGGGGTGCCGCCATCGGCAGAACCATCCGGCAGATTCACGGAGAGAATGATTTGGCGGCTCGAGCCTCCGCTGCGGCGGCTGCAGGCAGTGATGCCCGCATGAGCGGCTGCGAAATGCCGGTGATCATCGTTTCCGGCAGCGGTAATCAGGGTATGACCGCATCCCTGCCGGTGATTGAGTATGCCAATGCGCTGGGCGCTTCCGAGGAACAGCTGCTGCGTGCAGTGGCATTGTCCGACCTGATTACCATTCATCAAAAGACACCCATTGGCAGACTGTCTGCCTTCTGCGGCGCAGTCAGCGCCGGTGTGGGCGCCGCTACCGGCGTGGCGTATCTCCATGGCGGAGATTTTAAGGTCATTGCCCATACCATTGCCAATGCGCTGGCCATCTGCTCCGGCATGATCTGCGACGGTGCCAAGCCCTCCTGCGCGGCCAAGATCGCTTCCGCGGTGGATGCCGGACTGATCGGATACCATATGTATCTCAACGGCAACCAGTTCCGCAGCGGTGAGGGCATCATCAAGAAAGGCGTGGAGAACACCATTGACTCCGTGGGCCGTCTGGCACGTATGGGTATGCGTGAGACGGATAATGAGATCTTGGACATCATGGTAGGGAACTGAGCCATAGACCATCAGCAAGCTGAAAGTCAGAGACTGGATTTTTCGGTCTCTGACTTTTCCTTTTTGCAGGGATATGCGTAAAAAGACCAATTCTGCATACACTTGACAGTAATCAGGGAGGGGAGGACGCTGCTGTGTCAGGAAGAGTGTATGCACGGATGATGGGAGTTGCAGCCATGATGATAGTGCTCGGGCTGCTGATGGGCTGCATCGGCCGCAGGGATGAGATATTTGTGATCTCCCGGGAGGACGGTTCCGGGACGCGCAGTGCTTTTACGAAACTGGTGGGTGTGCAGGTGGAGAATGAGGTGGGAGGCGTGATAGACAGAACTTTGGATACGGCAGAGATTACCAATTCCACCGGCGTGATGCTGTCCAGCGTGGCAGAGAACAGAAATGCCATCGGTTATGTGTCGCTGGGCGCGCTGAACGACGAGGTGAAGGCACTAATGATTGATGGCGAGGCTGCTACCGCAGAGAACGTCCGGGACGGCCGATATCCTGTCAGGCGGGCCTTTCAGATTGTGCTGCGGCAGGATGCGCCTGCAGTTGTGCATGATTTCGTGGCATTCATTCTCGGCGACAGCGGGCAGGCGGTGGTGGAAGAGGCCGGTTATACAGGCGGGGGAACCGGCGGTATGTTTCCTGTCAGACGGTCATCCGGCGAGATCACGGTGTCCGGCAGCTCCTCGGTGTTTCCGGTCATGGAAAAACTGGCAGAGGCGTATATGTCTCAAAATCGCGGGGTAAAGATCGTGCTGCAGACATCGGATTCCACCACCGGGATTCAGGATGCTGCCGACGGTCTGTGCGATCTGGGGATGACGTCCCGGGATCTGATCGACGAAGAACGCGATGGCTTACATGCCTATACCATTGCACTGGACGGCATCGCTGTGATCGTTCATCCGGAAAACACACTGGAGAACCTAAGCAGGCAGCAGATCTGTGATATTTACACAGGTACGATTACAGGCTGGGAACAGCTGCGGCCATGAGTGGACGTGTCGTGCGGGAGGGACGGAGGATGAAAACAAATGTATTTTATGAGCGGTGGATGCAGCGGGTATTCTTGTTGGCGGCCTGTGTTTCTGTGGCGGCTGTGGCGTTGATCTGCGGATTCCTGCTGGCAGGTGGTATCCCGGCTCTGCGTGAGATCGGACTGCGGGATTTCTTACTGGGAAGAGTATGGAAGCCGGGCAGCGATCACTACGGTGTTTTGCCTATGATCCTGGGCAGTATCTACATCACTTCCGGTGCCATGCTGCTGGGTGTACCGCTGGGCGTACTGACGGCGGTGTGGCTGGCGCGGTTTTGCCCGGAAACGATGTACCATAGGGCAAAACCGGCGGTGGAGCTGCTGGCAGGGATCCCGTCCATCGTCTTTGGCTTTTTCGGGTTGATGGTTATGGTGCCGTTGGTGCGTCAGCTGCTGGGAGGCAGCGGAAGGAGTATTCTGACGGCCTCGCTGCTGTTGGGCGTGATGATTCTTCCCAGCATCATCGGTGTGGCAGAAAGCGCACTGCGGGCAGTGCCGGACAGTTACTACGAGGGGGCGTTGGCGTTGGGAGCCACCCATGAGCGTGCGGTGTTCACTGTGGTATTGCCTGCTGCCCGTTCCGGTATTTTGGCAGGAATCGTGCTGGGGTTAGGACGCGCTGCGGGAGAGGCAACGGCGGTGGCTATGGTGGCCGGCAATCAGACTGCCATGCCCTATAGCCTTTTGCGGGGTGTCCGCACCCTGACCACCAATATCATCATGGAAATGGGATATGCAGAAGGACTGCACCGGCAGGCACTGTTTGCTGTCGGCGCGGTGTTGTTCCTCCTGATTCTGCTGATCAACTTGTGGGCGGGACGGATGAAGGAAGGGGAGAGGGCATGAGACGGGGAATCAGACATCACATCGGATCCGCGCTGCTTCGGTTTCTGGTATGGAGTGCGGCGGTGATGACGCTGTCGGTTCTGGGACTTCTTGTGGCATATATTCTCTGGAAGGGTGTGCCAAATCTGCAACCCCGGTTGTTTGCGTGGGAATATGCCTCGGAAAATGTCTCTATGATGCCTGCGCTGGTAAACACACTGACTCTGACTTCGGCGGCACTGGCACTGGCAGTACCCCTGAGCGTTGGTGCGGCGGTCTATCTGGTGGAATATGCCAGACGGGGCAGCCGGATGGTTCATGTAATCCGCTTGGCGGCTGAGACGCTGGCGGGAATCCCTTCCATCGTCTATGGACTGTTTGGCTATCTGATGTTCAGCAGGACGCTTGAGGTGGGCTATTCCATGGCGGCGGGAATCCTGACTGTCAGTATCATGGTACTGCCCACGATTCTCCGTACAACGGAAGAAGCGCTGCTGTCAGTGCCGGATGCATACCGGGAGGGCAGCTTCGGACTGGGAGCAGGACGGCTGCGGACGATCTGGCATGTTGTACTGCCGTCCGCTGTGCCGGGAATCGCTGCCGGTATCATCGTGGCGGTGGGGCGCATTGTGGGAGAGACTGCGGCGCTGATTTTTACTGCGGGAACGGCGGCGCAGCTGGCGGGACTGACATCATCGGGACGGACGCTGGCGGTGCATATGTATGCACTTTGGAACGAGGGACTGCACATGGAAGAGGCCTACGCCGCCGGTGTAGTGCTCCTGCTGCTGGTGATGGGTATCAATGCCGCGGCGGGCGCGGCTGCCCGGAGGTATTCCGGCAGGAAAGGGTAGCGAATGAACAAAATGACTGTGAAGGAGCTGGATCTCTTTTACGGAGAATTCCAGGCTTTGAAACAAATCAATATGGGGTTGCCGGTCAGAGAAATCACAGCGCTGATCGGACCTTCCGGCTGCGGGAAATCCACGCTGCTGCGGACGCTGAATCGCATGAACGATCTGGTGGCAGCCTGCCGGATCACCGGTCAGGTGAAGCTGGACGGAGAGGATATTTACAGAGCTGTGGATGTCACGGAGCTGCGGCGGCGGGTAGGGATGGTGTTTCAGAAACCAAATCCTTTTCCTATGAGCATATACGACAATGTGGCCTATGGGCCAAGAACCCATGGTGTGCGCAGTCGGCAGCGGCTGGACGAGATCGTGGAAAGCGCCCTGCGTGCTGCCGCCTTATGGGATGAGGTGAAGGATCGGCTGCGAAAAAATGCGATGGGCATGTCCGGCGGGCAGCAGCAGCGGCTGTGCATTGCCAGAGCGCTGGCAGTGGAGCCGGAGGTGCTGCTGATGGATGAGCCCACCAGTGCGCTGGACCCGATTTCCACCGCGCGCATTGAAGACCTTGCATTGGAACTGAAAAAACGGTATACTATTATCATCGTGACCCACAATATGCAGCAGGCGGCCCGCATTTCAGACCGGACGGCGTTTTTCCTGATGGGTGAATTGGTGGAATTCGGAGAGACGGAACGTGTCTTCTCTGTCCCCAAGGACTCGCGGACAGAAGATTACATTACCGGGAGGTTTGGCTGATGCGGGAACAGTATCACCGGCAGCTGGAGCAGCTGCATACGGAACTGCTGCAGATGGGCGCTCTGTGCGAAGAGGTCATTGCCGCTGCTGCGGAGGCTCTTCGGGAATGCTCGCCGGAAATGGCGGCCAGAGTTCGGGGTATTGAGGAAGCCATCGACAGAAAGGAACGGGACGTGGAAAACCTGTGCCTGAAGCTGCTTTTACAGCAGCAGCCGGTGGCTCGGGATCTGCGAAAGATTTCAGCGGCATTGAAGCTGATTTCCGATTTGGAGCGCATTGGCGATCAGGCGGCGGACATAGCGGAACTGACGCCCTTCCTGGCGGAAACCCGGTCGGAGGACATGGAGTCGGTGCGTGACATGGCTCGCACGGCTTGCCGGATGGTGACAGAGAGTGTGGAGTCCTTTGTGGAGCAGGATCTGGAGTTGGCACATGCGGTCTGCACCGAAGATGATGAGATGGATGCGCTGTTTGTGCAGGTCAAGAACACCATTGTACGGCTGCTGCAGGAGAATCAAGCGCAGGGCGAAGCGGTTTTGGATTTGCTGATGATTGCCAAGTATTTTGAACGTATTGGCGATCATGCTACCAATGTGGCGGAGTGGGTGGAATATGTCGTTACCGGTGTCCACCCGCAGTTGAATTGAACAGGCGGCCGGCTTGCCGGCTGCCGATACTTAATAGGAGGTATCCAATGCTGACATATCAGGAAGTAAAAAACTCACAGGAAATTCGTACTTATATCCAGCGCGCGGATGAATCGCTGGATGCACTGGGATACACGGAGCATAGTTTTGCTCATGTGGGTCGTGTGGCATATATGGCGGGCTATATTCTGGAAACCATGGGTTACTCCCCCAGAGAGGTGGAACTGGTGAAGATCGCCGGTTGGCTCCACGATATCGGCAATCTTATCAACCGAGTGGATCATTCCCAGTCCGGCGCCATCATGGCATTCCGCATTCTGGATCATATGAATTGTGACCCGGCAGACGTAGCCACCATTGTTACTGCCATCGGCAACCATGACGAGGGCACCGGTGTGCCTGTGAATGCTGTGGCCGCGGCATTGATTCTGGCAGATAAGTCCGATGTGCGCCGCAGCCGTGTGCGCAGCAAGAACACGTTGGATTTCGATATCCATGACCGGGTAAACTACTCCGTCAGTGACTCCCGGCTGGTCATCTCGCCGGAGAAGGACAGCATTCTGCTGGAACTGACCATCGATGCGGAGTTCAGCTCCGTGATGGACTATTTTGAGATATTTACCAAGCGAATGGTCATGTGCCGCAAGGCGGCGGAAAAGCTGGGACTTCGGTTCCGGCTGCAGATCAACGACCAACTGTTGTTGTGATGAAACTCCAAAAAGAGTGCTGTGTTCTTCGTGAGCACAGCACTCTTTTTGGGGACGCTATGTTGTTTAGCCGGGGAAAATCAGCCTGGTGATTCCGTACAACAAAGAGGGTGCAAGCAGACAGCCAAAGCCGGAGTAAAAGGTGGCTACCATGGTTCCGTAAGGCACCAGCGTGGGGTCGGTTGCCGCAAGACCGGTGGATACGCCGCTTGTGGAACCCACCAGACCACCGTAGATCATGGCCATCTTCGGTGTGGTGACGCCTACAGGCTTGGCGATAAACGGCGTCAGGATCATGATGAAGACGGTTTTAATAAGACCTGCCGCCACAGACAGAGCGATGACGGCGGAGTCTGCCCCCAGTGTCTGTCCAGTGACCGGGCCTACCACAAAAGTGACTGCGCCGCCGGCAATGGTGGAAATGCTGACGGCATCACGGTAACCAAAGGCATACGCCACGATGGCACCCATGGTGTAGGAGGATGCGATACCCACGAACAGGGAGACAATGCCGGCGAGGCCGCATTTTTTGATCTCCTCCCACTTGGCACCGTAGGAGGCGGCAATGATGGTGAAGTTTCTCAGCGTAGAGCCGCCCATGACGCCCAGTCCGCTGAAAATTGCGATATCCGCCAGACCCTTTTCGCCGCCTGTGACGGCACCGCCGATACATGCGGCGATCAGTCCAAGGAAAATGGCCACGGCGGAGGAGTGAATACGTCCCCGCAGCAGCTTTTCTGTGATCAGGTTGGATATAAGGACAACGATGCCCGTAAACAAAAAGGCGGCCACCAGACCGTTCTTGGTCATTACATCGGTCACATAGGTGAGTAACTGGTTCATCTGCTGCCCTCCTTCTTTTGGTCGATCTTATGCAGAACAAAGAGCATGAAATAGGAGAAACCCACCGCCGCGGCACCGGCTGCAATAGCAACGATGCTGCTGGACAGCATCTGGAACACGTTCTGTGTAGCGGTCATGGCGATGACCACGGGGATGAACATGGCCTTCCAGAATTGGATGCCCTGAATGAAGGCGGGTTTCTGGGTGAAAGTAAATTTTTTGCAGTTGGTCAGAAAGACCAGAAGCAGCATGGCGAAGCCGACACCGCCGATTTCCGTACCGGCGCCGATGAGTTCACCGAACACCGTACCGATCAGCGTGCCCAAAAGCATACAGGCGGACAGAGCCGCAACACCGTAGATCATACCTGTTTTGCTGCCGGTTGTTTTTGATGAAAAAATACCTGGCAGACATTCTCCCTTCTTGATTTTGGACTTATGATAGTATAAAATCACTGTACTGTACATAATAGGATATATTACAATAGCATCACTTTTATCGTATGGTAAATGAAGGGTGTAAGGAGGAACTGTGGATGGAGCTGCTGCAGCTAAAATATTTTTGTGATGCGGCGGAGATGGAGAATTTTTCCCGTACGGCACAGAAGTATCAGGTTCCGCCATCGGATATTTCTCAGAGTATCAAGCGGCTGGAGGCGGAGCTTTCCGCAAAGCTGTTTGACAGAACCGCCAATCGGATTGCCCTCAATGCTCGGGGAAAGGCATTTTATCAAAAAGCAAAGCAGGCATTGCTGCTCCTGGATGATGCCAGGGCGGAGGCAGCTGATCATGAGGATTCTGGAGAGCTTCGGCTTTCCATCCAAACAAACCGCAGAATCGTGATGCAGACTGTGCGCAGCTTTCGTCAGTTACATCCAAAGGTGGATGTGCTGACGACCCATCAGCTGCATTCAGATCCTGGGAATTATCACCTGATGATCGGTGACGAAACTCTGGCAGAGAGTGGCTTCCGGCGCAGGAAGCTTCTTTCCGAAGATGTTTATCTGGCAATGTCACGGAATAATCCGCTGGCCGGTAGTGAAGAAATCGATGCAGATTCCTTGGCTGCAGAACCGTTTATCAGCCTTGGGCCGGGAAACAGCATGCATCCGATTATGCTGGCTGCCTGCCGTCGGTGGGGATTTGAGCCCCACGTTGCTATCCAGAGTGATGACCCTTTTTATATTCGCAAGTGCGTGGAGTTGAATTTGGGTGTGGCTGTTATCCCGTCTGTTTCGTGGAAGGGACAGATATCCGCAAGCATCTTCCTTCACAAAATCGATGGTTTTCAGCGTAATACATATGTGTATTGGGATGAGAAAAAATATTTGCCGGCGGCTGCAAAGGTGTTTCTGGAAATGCTGGAGCAGGCGTTTCTGGCGGAGATCGGCGAATAGGACAGCAAAAAAGATCGAGGCTCTCTGTGAGCCTCGATCTTTTGTTGGATGGATTGAATTACTCGTCGGCCTTCTTGCTCTTGCCGCTGGAGAAGGCGAGTGCGAAACCGCCGATCAGTGCGGCGCCGGAAATGGCGTAAGCGATCATCTGAGTGGTCTGCTTGACGGCGTCGGTGGCGGCGGGATCCACGAAGAAGTCGTAGATCTGGCCGGCGAACACCAGCAGCATGCCCAGAGGAGCAAGGAAGCGGATGGCGATGGTGTAGAAGTTGGTCAACAGAGCGTTTCGCTTGTTGCCCTGGATCTCGTTCAGCACGAAGTTGGGGCCCAGCTCCCAGCCAACCATCAGGCTCATCAGCATGGCGCCCAGAGGCATAGCGATACCCTCAGACCAGCAGTCCATGAAGTCCAGCCAGCAGTCGTTCCACATACGGATGCCGAACACTTCCTGACCGGGAACCCATACACCGTTGCTGCCCAGGCCGTCCACAGCCACCAGAATGGCCTCGGCCAGGATCACAAGGCAGACTGCCATGGAGATCTTGCTGCGGTTGCCGGTCTTGCCCTTGGCAGCGGCACGATCCATGAAGAAGGTGGTCATAACCTCGGTCAGGGAGATGGCGGAGGAGATGGCGGCGATGAACACCAGCAGATAGAAGATGGTGCCGAACAGGGGGCCAATGGTACCCATGGCGGAGAACACATCCTGCAGGGTGATGAACAGCAGCTTGGGGCCGGAGAGCTGTGCGTTGGTGCCGTAGGTGGCAACGGCGGCGGGGATGACAGCCAGACCGGCCATCAGAGCCACCAGAGTGTCGCACACCACGATGACGGCGGAGTTCTTCACCAGATTTTCCTGCTTGCCCAGATAAGAACCGTAGGTGACCATGATGCCCATGGCCAGAGACAGGGAGAAGAACATCTGGCCGCCGGCGGTGGCGATAACGGACAGCAGGCCGGGAGCCTTGGCAATGAAGCCGGCTTCCACGGCATAGCCGGGAACGAACATGAACTTCAGACCCTCGGTGGCGCCGGGCAGAGTGACGCTGCGGATGATGATGACGATCAGCATCACGAACAGAGCGGGCATACCGACGGTGTTGAACTTCTCAATGCCGTCCTGAATGCCGCCCTTGACGATCAGCAGGCAGATGCCCAGAAACAGCACGGTGAACATGACAGAGCCGAACTGGTTGGTGAGCATGGCACCGAACAGCTCGCTGCCGGTCTTCTGGGTGACACCGAAGGCCAGATCGCTGAGGTTCAGGGACATGTACTCCAGGCAGTAGCCGCCCAGAACGGAGTAGAAGCTCATGATCAGGAAGGGAGACAGGATGCCCAGCCAGCCCAGGAAGCGGAACTTCTTGGTAATGGCATTATAGGCGCCCACGACGCCGGAACCGGTCTTGCGGCCGATGGCCAGCTCGCTCATCATGATGACGAAGCCAACGAACAGGGACAGGAGCAGATAGACGATGAGGAAGGTGAAGCCGCCGCTGCGGCCCATCTTGTACGGGAAACCCCAGATATTTCCCAGGCCGACGGCGGAGCCGATTGCGGCCATCAGGAAGCCAAATGTGCTTCCCCAGGATGCTCTTTTCTCAGACATGAAAAACCCTCTTTCCTTTTTCGCGAAATATGGTTACAATAATACTATAAGCGGTGATGCCCAGTCAAGACAAATCTTTACAAATTGGTGCGGATTTCCCATAAAAATACGCGTTTCTTTTGGGAAAAAGATTTGTAAGGTTTGAAAAAAACGAAATTTACTGGTTGTTCCGCTTTCGAGTATGAAAGTGAAAAAGGACGCAAATATGCTGGATTTTCTGGAAATCAACGATAAAAACGAACAAATCTTGCGGGAATATTACAAAAACTGCAGCTATGGCCTGTGCGAGTATTCTCTGGGCACGAAGCTGATGTGGTGTGGCACGCTGCATCCCACATGGACGGAAGTGGCCGGATGTTTGGTGATCCGAAACCGTATCAACGGGAAAATCGTACACGATTACCCCGTGGCGGGGCCGGAGGGCGATGAGGACGCGGCGCTGACTGCCATCGAGAACGACTGCATTGAGCAGGGGATCGTGCCGGTGATCTCCGTAGTGCCCAAGTGCAGGATCACGGAGCTGCTGGCCCGCTATCCCTATGTGAAGGTCAGTGATATCCGTACCTGGCGGGACTACGTCTACAACAGTGAGGATCTTCGGAACTTTGCCGGCCGCCGGTATTCCGGCCAGCGGAATCATATCAAGAAGTTCTACGAAGCCTGCCCCCATGCGGAGTTCCGGAAGCTGACGGCGGAAGATCTGCCGCTGATTCAGCAGTTCTGGGAGGACTATGATCGTGAGTTTGCCAAGGGCGACAACTCCATGGCGGTGCAGGAACTGCAGATCGCCAAGCGGATGCTGCGCCGT
Source organism: Oscillospiraceae bacterium (assembly GCA_015067995.1). Classification (GTDB taxonomy): domain Bacteria; phylum Bacillota; class Clostridia; order Oscillospirales; family Oscillospiraceae; genus Oscillibacter. The sequence continues at coordinate 23,832 of SVLJ01000017.1, read as the reverse complement.
GCCGGAACGGGGGATTTTCGCTGCGGCGGTATCTTCGACGGTGATAGGCTGATCTCTCTGTCTCTGGCGGAGAAATGCGGCAACACTCTCATTGTGCATATTGAAAAGGCGCTCTACTCCTATGCAGGCGTCTATCCTGCCACGGTACAGGCCTTTGCCCGTGCCTATGGTGAGGATGTGAAGTATATCAACCGTGAGGACGATGCGGCCAACAAGGGACTGCGCACCTCTAAACTGCAGTACGGACCGGCATTTCTGGCGCCCAAATACCGTGTGGAGCCGCAGAATGAACTGCTGAGCCATGTGCATGAGATTCCTGTGCTGACCACGGAGCGTCTGACGCTGGATGCTATCCGGGAGGAGGATATCCCTGCCTACAACCGTCTGGTTCTGGATCAGGAGCGAAATCGCTGGTGGGGTTATGATGATGTTGCCGGCCTGGGCGGTCCGGTGGAAGAGCGGAGCTTCTTCGATGTGGCGCGGCGTGATTTTGAAAACCGCGGTGCGGTGAACTTTGCGATCCGGATGAACGGAGAGTTTATCGGCGAGGCGGTGCTGTATCGCTTCAACTATCGGGGCGATGCGGAGCTTGGCTGCCGGATCCTGCCGGAATATGCCGGACACGGATACGGGACGGAGGCGTTCAGCGCTGTGGCGGACTGGGGTCTGTACGCTGTGCAGCTGAATCGCGTGGTGGCGAAATGCTTCCATGAGAATGCCGCGTCCTACAAAATGCTGTCCGCCTGTATGCGCCCGGCCGGGAAGGATGAGACGTTCTGCTATTTTGAGAAAAAGGTGTGAAAAAACGCGTGCAGAAAAATCTGCACGCGTTTTAATGTGTAATCAAGTATCAGAAACGAACCATGGAGCGGTTGATATCTGCCAGAGAGTGAGCACCGCACATGGCCATGGCGTCTTCCAACTCGGCCTTGACCTTGGCAACATAAGTGGCGATACCCTCAGCGCCGCCGCCGTAGACCATGGTGACAAAGGGACGGCAGATGATGACGCCGTCAGCGCCCAGAGCCAGTGCTTTGAAGACATCCATGCCGCTGCGGATGCCGCCGTCCACCAGAATGGTCATCCTGCCGCCAACAGCGTCCACGATTTCAGGCAAAACTTCCGCGGTGGCGGGGCAGTGATCCAGCACACGGCCGCCATGGTTGGAGACCACGATGCCGCTGGCGCCGGCTTCCAGAGCCTTCTTTGCGCCGGCTGCGGTCATGATGCCCTTGAGAATGAAGGGCTTTTCGGCAATCTTGGCGATCTCCTTCAGTTCAGCGACGGTCTTACTGCCGGCGGGAGGAGTCAGGTTCTTCAGGAAGGGAAGACCGGCAGCGTCTATGTCCATGGCGATGGCGAAGGGATCGGCCTTCTTCACCAGCTCCATCTTTTCGCGAATAACCTCAATGTTCCAGGGCTTCACAGTGGGAACGCCGCAGCCGCCGCTTTTCTCCAGAGCCTCGGCGGTGGCCTCGATGACGGCGGGGTTTACACCGTCACCGGTAAAAGCGGCGATGCCGGCAGCAGCGCAGCCGGAGACCAGAATATCGTTGTACTGCAGGTCGTTATACTTGTCGCCGTAGTGCATCTGCAGGGCACCCACTGGGCCTGCGAAAACAGGAATGGCAAACTCGCGGCCAAAGAGCTTGGCGGTGGTGTCCACGGGTTTGTTTTCGCAGATGGTATCCATGTTGACGCAGATTTCCTGCCACTTCTGGTAATTGCGGATAGCACCAGTGCCGCTGCCCTTGGCACCGGGGCCGGGCATACTGTTTTTGCAGGCCATGCCATTGCAGGTGGGACAGGCCTTGCAGTAGGGGCCCATACAGGTGCGTGCCTGCTCCAGAATCTCGGTGTAAGTCATATGATGACCTCCATATTTTTCTTTTTGGGAAATAGGGGTTGTTCAACGAACAACAGTGTACTCCATTCTTGGGAAAAAGGCAAGCATATGCGTGTCAGTGTCATTAAGCTAATCTAAAACCCAGCCGTTAGGGGGCGCGAAAACGCTTTTTTGTCCCTTAACGGCTGGGTTGTTTTCATATCGCTTTATTTAAGTCTCTGTCCGAGATGAGTATTGGTGAACAAAAAATATACATTTTCACTGACTGTTATGTATAGTTTGTAAATTCTCGTCTCTGGAATGAGACAAACGGATAGAACTATGCTATAACATAAGTATAGTTCGGAACTTTTTAGGATTTTTTCGTCTACATAAATAATGAAACAGTTAGCCAAACGTGAATTTGATAAGGAGGAAGCTATGAAACATTATAATATCATTACTGCAATCCTATTTTTGCTTCTCGCAGGATTATGGCTTTATTCAGGACTTGCACGGCAGGGGTATTATTTTATTCTTTCGCTTATTTCGGCTATTGTAGCCATTGTGCATGTCCTACGGTATATGAAAGAGAAACGCAAATAAGCAATTCCAATTAGTAGGTCTGCTGAACGGACTCCATCTGAAAGCTGGTGCGGTTGGATTTTGTGCTGAACGGGACAGATTCATAAAGGCTGTGGCCGCATCATGCGGACGTTTCTGCGCGGAAGTGTCCGCACGATACGGCGTTTTTCTGTTTTTGCCAAAAAGAGAATGTATTCCTTGGGAAAAATAAAAAAATATTTGGAAAATCTTTCGTTTTGCGGAACTTTTTTTTGCTCTCTGCGTCTAAAGAGTCAAAGGCCCCTGAAATCAAAGAAAATGGAGGAGCTTACGATGAAAAAGAAGATATTTGCAATTCTGTGTGCAGCAATGCTGATCCTGACGCTTCTGGTGGGCTGCGGAGGCGGAAGTGCGGCAAAGGATGCCATGACCAATTCCGTGTCACCGTCCCTTCCGATGGCGCCCAGCGCAGGCACCGGTAATTTCAAGCCAGAGGCCAGCTATGACAATGCACTGGACATGGAATACGTCAAGGGTGAAGTCATGGAGCCCTCCGCCGGTATGGCGGAGACACCGAAGGTGGAGCAGAAGCTGATCTACACCGCATATCTGGAGCTGGAGTCTACCGCCTTTGATGAGACTGCGGAGGCGCTTGCTGCCCTGACCAGAACATGCGGCGGCTATTTCTCCAGCAGCAATGTACGCAACTATAATTCCGGTTACCGCAGCGCCAACTATACGATCCGTGTACCGGCGGCGCAGTATGAGGATTTTCTGGCACAGGCGGGAGAACTGTGCCATGTTCTGCAGCGCAACAGCACTGCTGAGGATGTCAGCGAGCAGTATTATGACATTGCAGGCCGTCTCAAGACCCAGCAGACGAAGCTGGCCCGCCTGCAGGAGCTGCTGAAGCAGGCCAAGAACATGGAGGATCTCATTACCATTGAGACCGCCATTTCCGATACAGAGACCCAGATCGAGTATCTGTCCGGTACGCTGCAGCATTATGACGCACTGGTGGACTATGCCACGGTAAATATCCAGCTGCGTGAGGTGTACCGCCTGTCCAATACGGAAGAGCCTGTGAAGGGCTTTGGCAGCCGCTTCATTACTGCGCTGAAATCCGGTTGGGAGAACTTCGTGGACGATACCGAGGACTTCCTTGTGGATCTGGCTTACAGCTGGATGTGGCTTGTGATTTGGGCGATAATCATCTTTGTGGTGGTGCGTCTGGTGATCCGCCGCAGAAAGACCGGCAGAGGCTGGAAGCTGTTCCGTCGGAAGGAAAAGAATCCTGAGAGTGAGGATCAGGCAGATAACCACTAAAGATCGCAGAGTAAAGAAAGAGGGCGTCATGCCCTCTTTCTTTTCGTGTTTTATGGCTAATCTCTCCACGTCATGCGTAAACTATCTGTAAATCATATGTGGAGGCGACAGATGCGGAAACGACTGTTCCGGTGGGAATTGGGAGGCTTTTTCTGGACGGCGGCAGCTGGAACGCTGCTGCACTTTGTCTACGGGTGGAGCGGCGGCAGTGCTGCCGCTGCGGTGTTTGCTGCGGTCAACGAATCGGTTTGGGAACATATGAAGCTGCTGGTGATGCCGGCGTTTCTGTTTACAGCGTTGCAGGTCTGGGTGCTGGGTGAGATTTACCCAAATATTCCGGCTGTGCGGGCAATAACCATCCCTTTTGGGGCACTGCTGATCCCTGTGCTGTATTATACGTATACGGGTGCGCTGGGTTTGCAGGCGGCGTGGATGAATATTGTGATTTTCTTCCTGTCGGCAGCGGTCATGTTCTGGCTGGACTATCGGCTGCTGCGAACGGGTCTGCCTGCTTTCGGCTGGGCACAGCTTCTGGGTGTCGCGCTGTTGTGGGGACTGGTGTTTGTTTTCGTTTGGTGTACGTTCCGGCCACCGGAATTGCCTCTCTGGCAGGATCCTGTCAGCGGCACATATGGTGCCGCAGTGCGATAAAGGAAATCATTGACCGTCGAGCAAAAGGACGGTATAATGCTAATATAATATTCTTAGCATGGGAGGGTCTTCTATGGCTGTTCGCAAACCAGTGGCCCCGTTTTATGCGGTAGCTGTGCTGTGGCTGGCATACACACTGTTTTTCCCGCTGTACCGGCCAATGCATTTTATCATTTTGATTTTTGCCTCTGCCGTCACGCTGATGGGCGTATCCAAGCTGTGTAAGAGTGATGCTGCGGAAACGGAGGAAAAGAAGGAAGAGAAGAAAGAAGATGCGTCCACCGGAAATTCGGAGCTGGACAAGATGCTCAGGGATGGGGAACTGGCCATCGGAGAGATGAAGCGGCTGGATCTTGCCATTGAGGATGCGGAGATATCCGCAGACATCGTGCGGCTGGAGCAGGTGTCTGCAAAGATCTTTGAGGAAGTGAAGGCGGACCCCAAGAAGCTGCCTCAGATCCGCAAATTTATGGATTACTATCTGCCTACGACCCTGAAGCTGCTGAATGCCTATGACCGGGCCAGCGATGCCGGAATTTCCGGTGAGAATGTGGATGCCACCATTGCCAAAGTGGAGGGCATGATGAAGACAATCGTTGCTGCTTTTGAAAAGCAGCTGGACTCGCTCTATGGCAGTGAGGCGCTGGATATCTCCACGGATATCACGGTGCTGGAGACCATGATGGTTCGGGAGGGACTGGCCGGTGAACAGCTGAAGGCACAGACATCGCCTCCCGCAGACAGCGGCATTCAGCTGGAACTGTGAGGAAGGGCGGAAGAAGTCTTTCTTGCATCCAGATGGGTCTCTCAGGTTCTTGCTATGCTGATGACCGCCGAAAACTACGGCAGCCTGAAACAGACGTGGCTCAAAATACAAATGTGTTGGACATTCCCGCATCCGATTTGATCTGGATGGGCGTGCTGGTGCTGTTATTTACCGTTCTGGCGGTAGTCTGCTGGTCTCTGGTTCACCTATCACAAAAGAAATCATCCCTGATAATATATGAGGAGGATAATACTATGGCAGATGAAAAGAACATGATCCCTGAGCTGACTTTGGAATTTGAGACCGCCGCTGCGGCTGACGTGCCCCAGCTGACTCTGGATCCCGTCGCACCCACACCTGCAACGCCGACTCCCGCACCTGTAGAGGAGAAGAAGGAAGTGCCTCCCGTTCCCATGGACGATAACCTGCTGTCTGCCGAGGAAAAGGCTGCGGTGGAAGCGTTCTCCCAGAAGATCAACATCATGGATTCCAATATGATCCTGCAGTACGGTGCGGCGGCACAGAAAAACATCGCCGGCTTCTCGGAAAACGCACTGCAGTCCGTCCGCACCAAGGATCTGGGTGAAGTGGGCAAGGACCTGTCCGAACTGGTGGCGGAACTGAAGGGCTTCGGCGAGGAAGAGGAGAAGAAGGGCTTCTTCGGCCTGTTTAAGAAGGCTGGCAACAAGCTGGAGACGATGAAGGCGCAGTATTCCAAGGTGGAGAGCAATGTGGATCGCATTGCCCGAGAACTGGAACAGCATCAGGTGACTTTGCTGAAGGATGTGGCTATGCTGGATCAGATGTATGAGCTGAATCTGCGCTATTATAAGGAATTGACCATGTACATCCTGGCTGGTAAGAAGAAGCTTGCAGATGTCCGGGAGAATGAGCTGCCAGCCCTGAAGGCCAGGGCGGAAGAGACCGGTGCGCAGGAAGATGCCCAGCGCTACAATGATATGGCGCAGATGTGCGAGCGGTTTGAGAAGAAACTGCACGATCTGGAGCTGACCCGGATGATCTCCATTCAGATGGGTCCCCAGACCCGTCTGCTGCAGAACAACGACACCCTGATGGTGGAGAAGATCCAGTCCTCTCTGGTGAACACCATTCCTCTGTGGAAGAGCCAGATGGTGCTGGCACTGGGTATGGAGCATAGCCGTCAGGCTACCGCTGCCCAGAGTGCCGTCACCAATATGACCAATGATCTGCTGAAGAAGAATGCCGATATGCTGAAGATGGGCACTGTGGCTGTGGCCAAGGAGTCTGAGCGCAGCATCGTGGATATTGAGACTCTGCAGCACACCAACCAGCAGCTGATTTCTACTCTGGACGAAGTGCTGACAATCCAGCGTGAGGGTGCGGCCAAGCGCCGTGAGGCTGAGGTTGAACTGAGCAAGATCGAGGGCGAACTGAAGCAGAAGCTGATGGAACTGCGCTGACTGTTGTCCCCACGAAAGCTGCCGCCTCAAAGGATATGGAAGCTCTCGGGAAATGAGGTGACTTATGAAGTTTTTACAGAAACGCACTGTTGCCATTGCGGTAATGGTGCTGGCAATCTTGTGTGCGGTTGTCATTGGCCAGATGAAAAAGCCGGATGACAGTCTTCCGCCGCCCTCTACCAGCATTGTGGGCAGCTATACCTATGTGTATGACTATTCCGGTGTTATGTCGGATAAAACCATGAATCATATTGACGCTATGAACGCATCCCTGTTTGCACAGACCGGTGGACAGATCGTGGTACAGATCGTGGATTCCACCGGCGGCGTGGACATCGAGCAGTATGCCATTGATCTGGGAAACAAGTACCAGGTGGGTGATGCGGCTCTGGACAATGGCCTGATTCTGGTACTGGCGCTGAAGAATATTGCTTCCAACGGACTGGTGGGTGACTACTGGGTGGAGCCCGGCGATGGTATTTACGGCTATGTGGATGAGCTGGACAATATGTGCCGCATCTATATGGAAGAAGATTTTGCTGCAGGTAAGTACGATGCAGGTGTCCTCAAAACGTTTGATGCGTATATCGACTGGTATGAATCCCGGTATAACGTCACTGTAAAGGAAAACTACATTCCGGTTTCCCGTGATCATTTCAGCACAGGGAACGGATATTATACCCAGACTGAGGGCTATGTGGAGGAAACTGCAGGCGACTTGATCGTGGGAATCTTTTTCCTGATTGTGGTGTTGCTGATTGTTTGGGTGATTGTAGATGCTATCCGCTGGAACCGTTATCGCAGCCGCTATATGCGGCCCGGAATGGGACGTCCTACGGTGACCTATTATCCGGTATTCTGGGGCAGACCTCGCCGGCGTGTGGTTGTGCCGCCCAGACCAAGAACGCCGCCCAGACCTCCGCAGCCCGGCAGCTTTGGCGGTAGTACCCCCCGCGGCGGAAGAAGCTCTTTCGGCGGCGGTGGTTCCTTTGGCGGCGGCAGTGTGCGCCGCAGCAGCGGTGGCCGCAGTTCTTTCGGCGGCAGCAGCTTTGGTGGAAGCAGCCGCAGCAGCGGCAGAAGCTCCTTCGGCGGCGGTGGCTCTTTCGGTGGTAGCCGGGGAGGCCGCAGCGGCGGTGGGCGAAGCGGAGGCCGTAGTGGCGGCGGCAGAGGCCGTTGAATACTCTATGATAGAAAAGAAGCCGTGCGGCGCATTGCAGCGCCGCACGGCTTTTCGTGTGGAGTTATGATTCCTGAGGCAGCCAGCGGTTGTCGAAGCCGTAGGGAAGAAGTTCCTTCAGGGCGAAGGTTTTTTCTTCTCCGGATTTGTTGAGGCAGATAACCTCCAGTTCCGGCGCGAATTCCTGCATGACCTGACGGCAGATGCCGCAGGGAACGCAGTAATCGTCGCTGTGTCCGGCAATGACGATGCGTACAAAGTCCGTGTGCCCCTCTGCGACTGCATGGAAGATGGCATTCCGCTCGGCGCAGATGCCGGCGGGATACACGGCGTTTTCCACATTGCAGCCGGTATAGACGCTGCCGTCGGCACATTCCAATGCAGCGCCTACCGGAAAGTGAGAATAGCGGCAATAGGCTCGATCCAGCATGGATATAGCCAAAGCTTTCAGTTCGTTGCGTGTCATGGAGATTCCTCCCGTTCAGTGGTTTCGCTTCCAGTATAGCAGGTTCTGCGGACACAGACAATACCCGGGAACAATCTTTGCGATGCTCGAGAAAATTGCATTTTATGAACAAAATGTGTATATATTTGGACTGAAAGAGGAGAAAGTAACCTGTATGTAAACAAATTGTGAAGAGTGAGTCCGGTTGATTGACATAGGGGATGGAGCTTGCTATCATAGAATCATCAAACAGGAAAGCTTGTCCCTGTATGTGTTTTTCCCTCTCCTTTCTCAAATTCAAACGGCAGACCGGGTGACTCTCAGAGTTGCCCGGTCTGCTGTTTTCACATATTTATTCGATTTCGAACAAAGAGGCCAGTGTGAGCCAGGTCTGGGAAAAAGGCCGCATGATGTTCCAATAGCCGGCGCCCCGCAGTTTCATTTCCGCCACCAGCCGCAGTTTGGCTTCCATGGAGCGGGCGTCCTCAAACCAGACCTCATGGAGAATACCATCGGTGTTCGTATAATGAAAAAAGGGCGCCTGTGCAGCTTCATCATATTGGATGGCAACCTGGTATTGTATCGCCAGGCGAATGGCCTCCTGACTGGAAATGGAGCGGGCACGGGTGATGCCTTGCTGGAATGGAAGCGGCCAGTCGTAACCGTAATTTGGGATTCCCAGAAAGATTTTATCGGAGGGGATCTCTGTGAGGGCATAATCCAACACTGCTTGTACCTGCGGCAGCGGTGCTACAGCCATGGGGGGGCCGTATGTATATCCCCACTCATACGTCATCAGCAGTACGCCGTTGACGGCCGCGCCAATGGCAGCATAATCATGTCCTTCGTAGAGAAGACCCGGCTGGCTGCGGCTGCTTTTGGGTGCCAGTGCGGCCCATACAAATCGTCCCTGTGGGTTGAACAGCTTCCGAAGTCGGGCAAGGAACTCTGCGTAGGGAACTGCCAGTGTGGCGGGAAGGTATTCAAAATCCACATCCACGCCTGCGAATTCCTTTCGCGTCATCGTGCGCTGCAGTTCTCCAATCAGTCGGTTTTGCACTTCTGGCTCCGTGAGAACCATGGCAGCTCGTTGGGTGTCGAAGGTGTCTTCCTCGGTGTAGGAGGACAGGTGCAGTACCGGGCGGGTACCGTGCTGTCGGGCGGAGGACAGCAGGGCATCGTCATTCAGCGGGAGCAGACCGCCATCCGCGCTGATGCCGTAAGTAAAGGGCGTCAGGGAGGAGAGGTATGGCAGCTGTTGGTTCATCAGTGGCTGGCTGATGAATGGGTAGGCATAGCCATTGAAGAAACCGCGGCCAATGGGCGGTTCCAGATATGAAATCACCAGTGTTTGCCCGGGATACAGTGCTGTACCGCCGCCCAACTGCCAGTTGTTCTGCCACAGACGGCGGATGGTGGTTCTGTAGGCTGCAGCGATGGATGTTAGCGACTCACCTTCGCGGACGGAATGTACCTGCCGGGGAAAACGGATTACCAAAGTTTGTCCCACTGCCAGCGCGCCGTCGGATGGAATTTCATTGTCGGCGATTAGGAAAGCCGGACTAACGCCGTATTCTTCTGCGATAGCTTGCGCGGTCTCACCGGCGGATACAACGTGAATGGTCATAGTGATACCCCCTTTTTGAGAGGATATGCTGCACAGGCGGATTTTGCTTGCATTTCGATAGAATTTGCAGTACTATTTTCACAGTACGAACATGCGAGAAAACGATGGGCGCTATGAGATTACTGCATAAGGGGTACAGCAAGTGAACATCAAGAAATACGAGGCCTTTGTCCGTGCGGTGGAGCTGGGCAGCTTGTCCAAAGCGGCAGAGGAACTGGGTTATACGCAATCCGGTATCAGTCACATGATGCAGGCACTGGAAAATGAAGTGGGATTTCCGCTTCTGGTACGTTCCTCCAGCGGCATCCAGCCCAATGCGGAAGGTGAACTGCTGCTGCCCGTGATCCGTCAGCTTCTGAATACCAACGAGTCTTTGGAACAGCATATTGCGCAGATCAAAGGCTGTGACGTAGGTCGTCTGCGCATTGCGGCGTTCGATTCGGTAGCAACCTACTGGCTGCCGGCCATTATCAGTGCCTTCCGTCAGGAATATCCCAACGTGGAGATCCAGATCATGGAGGGCGGTGTGGATCGTGTGGAAGAGACGATGGAAAGCGGTGAGGCGGATCTTTGCATCTACGCCGGCGGCAGGTCTAATTCCTTCGACTGGATCCCACTGTGTGAGGATGAGATGCTGGCGCTGGTGCCGCCGGATCATCCTCTGGCGCAGCAGGATGAAGTGGAGCTTTCGGCACTGATGGATGAGCAGTTTATTATGCCGCAGCAGGGCTATGGTTATGAGGTGCGGCAGATTCTGGATCAGCTGCCCCATTATCCCCATATTCGCTTTTCTGCCTGTTCGGACTATGTTATCGTCAATATGATCACCAAGGGTCTGGGTGTTTCCATTCTTTCTTCTTTGCTGCTGAATAATTATCAGAATAATGCGGTGACAAAGCATCTCTCGCCCCGTCAATACCGAAAATTGGGCATGGGTGTTTCACATCTGCGGACAACATCGCCGGTGGCGCAAAACTTCATGCAGTATGTCAAGGCTTATGTCAGAGAACTGCAGCAGGAAGCAAACTGAGCAGGAAAACAGCGTATGGATTTCCATGCGCTGTTTTTATTTGCACAGGGGAGAGATCAGGAACTGAGTCCCGAACAGCAGAAGCTGATCTTCGACAGGGAAGGGAAGCGAGGAACAGAGTATTTCCTGCGGTTCCAGAGCAGAACCGTCTGCACACAGAAGCGTACGCTGGATGCATACAAGAGCATTTTCATCCCAAAGGCTGGAGAATGTAATGCTGTTTCGGGGAGAAAGACCGACGCTGACCAACTGCTGCGCCTTTACCAGCTGTGTGATGGCGGCCGCTGCGTCTCCCGGCAGGAGAAGCGTGCCGCAGCTGCAGGAGATCCGTTTTGACAACAGCATCCGACAGCCGCTGTGGTTGAGTGCCAGAAGATCCCAGTGGAGGCTGCCCAGTGCTTCCGGCGTGTCCGGGGCATCAAGCGTGTGCGGCAGAAATGGATGGATGTCTGGCGAGGGGAGAAAGAATGCGGCATTCGTAACGATCACCCTTTTTTACATGCTATCGTATCCGATAAATGAAAAAAGATGTAAACCCACTCGTTTTTTCTTGAAAAAGGTGCTATACTCAGCTCCAGAACGAAAAGGAGGCGATGGAACGTGCATTTTCTGGCACATCTGAAGACGGTAGGGCGTCATCGCCGTCTGGTGAGGAAATACTGTTTCCGCTTGGGTTTGTACCGGCAGGGACTGACCCATGACCTTTCCAAATACAGCCTTACGGAGTTCCTGGTAGGCGTGCGGTATTATCAGGGCGATCGTAGTCCCAATGACGCAGAGCGTCGTGAAAAAGGGTATAGCGCCGCATGGCTCCATCACAAAGGGCGCAATCGCCACCATTTGGAATACTGGACGGATTATGGACGGGTTGGCGACAGAATCGGGATTGTCAGTGTTGAGATGCCGGTTCGCTATGTAGCAGAAATGTTCTGCGACCGTCTGGCGGCCAGCCATGTTTATAGAGGTGAAGCATTTCGCCAGGAGGATCCGTGGATTTTCTTCCAGCGAACCAAAAAGAATGCTGTGCTCCATGAAAAAACACAGGCGCTGTTGGAAGAGATGCTTCTCAAGCTGCGGGATGAGGGTGAGGATGCTGCGTTTTCCTATATTCGCAACGAGATTCTGCGCAAAGGGGGAGACGGATGCTGCTGACACGGGAAGATATCCGGCGCAATCTGCTGGCATCCGGTTTGGATCTCACCCACTGCTGGCTGACTGCCGGTGGAGCGTTGGTGTTCCATGGTCTGCGCAGTGTCACGGCAGACATCGACATGGGCTGCGATACTTCCATGGCAGATGTGCTGGAGTCTGCCGGCCATGCTGTAATGCGGGGGGAAGGCGGCCGACGCAGATTTCATCTGGCGGACAGCATCGACATTTCGGAAAACTGGGCGGAAGGTACTGTGGCTGTGATGGACGGTATCCCGGTGGTATCGCTGGAGGATGTGCTGACGCTGAAGCGTCAGCTTGGCCGCGAAAAAGATCAGGCTGATATTGCCGCCATTGAAAAGGCGCTTGCAAAGGAATGAAAAAATACCTGTGGGAAACCACAGGTATTTTGCTGCTTTATATGCCCCCAAAAAACAGACGAACTGCCAGCGCGGAAGCAAAAAAACCCATGAAATCCGCAGTCAGTGCGGCGGGAATGGTATGGCGGATGCGTCGGATCCCGGCGGCGCCGAAATAGACGGCAACGGTATAGAAAGTGGTTTCTGAGCTGCCCAGCATTACCGCCACGACTCGCCCCAGATAACTGTCGGGACCAAAACGCTCAATGAGCTCGCTGCCTACTGCCAGAGCGCCGCTGCCGGAAACCGGGCGGATCAGCATCAGGGGCATGGTTTCCGGAGGGATCCCCAGTATGTTCAGCACTGGTGAGCAGAGGCCGGTAAGCCACTCCAGTGCTCCGGAAGCCCGCAGCATGGAAACAGCAGTCAGCAGACATACCAGAGTGGGCAGAATGCGCACCAGCACCGTCAGACCGTTTTCTGCGCCTGCTGCCAGTGCATGGTAGATGTCCACCTTGCGCCAAAGCCCGTATAGTGCAGTGCCGGCCAGAAGAAGGGGAATTACCAATGCGCTCAGATCCATGCACGAAACCTCCTTGTGTGGGACTTGCGCTGTAACCGTACTGAGGGAGCGGTCAGTCTGGAAAGAAATCGGGCCGCAGCGATTCCTGCGCCCACGGACAGCAGAGAACTGACCCAAACAGCAGGAAGGATGTCAAACGGCGATTGAGCCCCGGCTGCGGCGCGGACACTGGCAATGGTAGCGGGAATCAGCTGGATGGAGGCGGTGTTGAGCACCACCAGTGTGCACAGATCATCAGAAGCCACACCGTTGCAATTCCGAGCCATGCGGCAGGCGGCGCGGATACCCAACGGTGTGGCTGCGCTGCCGAGACCCAAAAGATTTGCTGCCACACAGGCGCTGACAGCAGACAGCGTTTCGCTGTCGCGGCTTGCTTCCGGCAGCAGCCATCGCAACAGGGGACGAAAAAGAGCAGCCAGCTTTGCGGTAATGCCGCTGCGATCCATGATCTCCATGACGCCGGACCACAGGCACATGACTCCGGCCATGGAAAAGCATAGCTCTACCGCACCGGAGGCACCCTCCAGCGCCGCGTTGGCCACCTCATTCAATCGCCCGGTGGCAAGTCCGAAGCAAAAAGAGATTGCCACCATACCGGCCCAGATGATACTCATTGCCATAAAACAGACCTCCGAAATTTCTGGGAAAAGTTATAAAATAGTTGCAAATGGAGACAAATAGTTCAAATGTAAACAATTTCTTAAATGTTTTCGAGAGCGTTGACAGGTTACGACAAAATATGGTAGCTTATTCTGGAGAAATTCCGCCGAAGCAAAAGCCCTGTCGGTGGAGCAAGTCTTGAAGGAAGGGTGACTACAATGAAATCGACAGGCATCGTCAGAAAAGTGGATGAGTTAGGTCGAATCGTGCTGCCTATTGAAATGCGGCGCACACTGGACATCGCGGAGAAGGATTCTTTGGAAATCTATGTGGAGGGATCCTCGATCATTCTGAAAAAGTATAAGCCCAGCTGCGTTTTTTGCGACAGCACCAAGGACATTACTGTGTTCAGAAACAAGAATATCTGCCCCAGATGCATGAAGGAACTGAAGGTTCTGTAAAAGCACTCCCCATTTTGGGGCAGAGAAGAGCGGCATGGTGACCATGCCGCTCTTTTGTCGCTTTTTAGTTTAAATGCTGTAATTCCTACATATATAAAGGGAAAGTACTATTCAGCGGATTGGGCGGAAATCACCGCATGATACAGCTCGTTTTTGGAAAGTCCGGTGTGTTCTGCCACCTCTTTTGCAGCTTCCTTCAAGCGGGTGCCGCGTTCGATGAGGGTCTCAACCATCTCCACGCCTTCTTCCAGAGTGATTTCTTCGGAGATACGGGGGGCGGCGCCCTCCACCACCAGTACAAATTCGCCCTTGGGCGCTGTGGCGCGGAAATGCCCAATGGCTTCGCCAATGGTACAGCGCCGGGTTTCCTCGTGCAGCTTGGTAAGCTCACGGCACAGAGCAATGCGCCGATCCTCGCCGAAGGTCTCTGCCAGATCCTCCAGTGTGGCGCACAGCTTGTGGGGGGCCTCGTGGAAGATCATGGTACGCTCCTCGCGCTTCAGAGAGTTCAAATGATCCCTGCGGCTTTTTTTATTCATGGAAAGGAAGCCCTCGAAGGTAAACCGGCCAGTGGGAAGTCCGGATACGGCCAGCGCATTGACGGCAGCGCAGCAGCCGGGAATGGAGATCACCGGCACATCGTTCTCTGCACACAGACGCACCAGATCCTCGCCGGGATCGGAGATGGCGGGAGTGCCCGCATCGGTCACCAGTGCGCAGCTTTCACCAGAGAGAAGTCGGTTCAGTATGGACTGTCCGGCGCTGATGTGATTATGCTCGTGATAGCTTACCAGCGGTTTTTTCAATGAGAAGTGGTTCAGCAGCTTCAATGACACGCGGGTGTCTTCGGCGGCAATGAAATCCACAGTATTCAGAGTTTCCAGCGCGCGGGGCGAAAAATCGCCCAGATTGCCGATGGGCGTAGCCACCAGATATAATGTTCCGCTCATATGGTTTCCTCCGTCGTTGGGGTGGTTCGGTAATAGATGGCATCGTTTTCTGCTGTAGGGGTGCCGTCGGACTGATGCAGGATCAGGGGCGCTTCGAGGATCAGACCCGGTTTGCCGCCTAGCTTTCCCTCCACCAGCAGCAGGGATGGCTGGCTTTCTGCTGTTTTCTGGACAAAGCGCAGTCGCTTTGGCTCCAGACGGGCGGCCCGCATGGTGCACAGCAGGTCGGTGAGCCGGTCCGGTTTGTGGACGAGACAGAAGCTGCCACTCCAGTGCAGCGCCTTGGCGGCGGCAGAGCATACATCCTCCAGCGTACAGTTGAGTTCCTCCCGGGCACCGCGCCGTGCAGCGTTGGGCGCGGAGGCACCGTGACCGCTGGGGAAGTACGGTGGATTGCATACCACCAGATCAAATTTGCCTGCCGGTATGGCGGTGGATTCCCGCAGATCGCCCTGCAGGAAGATGAGCTGCTCAGACAGTCTGTTTTCCGTCGCATTGCGCGCTCCCAGCTGTGCGGCGTGTGCGTCCAGTTCAATGCCGGTAACAAAGATCTGCGGACAACGGCGCAGAAGCAGAAGCCCCAGCAGTCCGCTGCCGCAGCCCAGATCCAACACCTGCATGCCGGCCTTCAGCCGCGGCAGGGAGGAGAGCAGGAAAGAGTCTGTTCCCGGTGGAAAGCAGAGATCGTCATAGTGGAAACACCATCCGGTGCCGTTGAGATACTCCGTGCGATCCATGACGGTTTCCTCCTATCGTGTGATTCCCATCAAATTATAAACGAAAAGCACTGCCAAGACAACTGTTAAATCCCACAGGATGCGTTTATCTGCAGACAAAAAGACTCCCGGTGAGCCAAGCTCACCGGGAGTCTTTTTGTCTTGCACAGCAGTCCGTTGATTAGTCAGCGGAGATAGCGCCGTTGGGGCAGGTGTCGCTGCAGGTGCCGCAGTCCAGGCAAGCGCCAGCGTCGATGACGTAAGCGGTATCGCCCTGGCTGATAGCGCCGGCGGGGCAAACGTCTGCGCAGGAACCGCAGCTAATGCAAGCGTCAGCATTGATCTTGTAAGCCATAAGTAGTACCTCCATACAGAATGTATCCTCATTTTATCATAGCTTTTCAAAAAAGCAAGAGGGCACAGGGAATTTATCAGAATTTCCAGTTTTGCAGCCTCTGTTCACAAATTGTTTTCAAAAAGGTCAAAGAAAGTCAAAAATGGATTCTTGACATTCCCGCCGGAGGTGATATACTACACTCAGAAAGAAACGTCAAAGAAAGTCAAAGTCAAACTTGACTCTGATGTATGGAAAGGATGTCTGACCGATGGGAATTTCGGATTTGATTGCAAGTTTTTTGTTAGAAGGTCTGGAGGAGGCCGAGAACGGTGTGCTGGAGGTACAGCGCAGCGATTTGGCTCAGCGTTTCAACTGTGTGCCCAGCCAGATCAACTATGTCATGTCCACCCGGTTTTCGCCTGAGCACGGCTATATCGTAGAGAGCCGTCGGGGCGGCAATGGGTACATTCGCATTACCCGTGTGCGAATGGATCGCGAGACACTGCTGATGCATGTGATCAACTCTCTGGGCTCGACGGTGGATTTGCCGTCTGCCCGGGCCATTCTGGGCAATCTGGTGTCCGCCGGTGCACTGGATGAGTCTGTTGGCTGTGCACTGTTGGCCGGCATTGGAGATAAAGCATTGATTCAGGTGCCCAGACAATTCCGGGACAGTGTCCGTGCAGACATCATGAAACAGGTTCTGATTCAATTTGTATAAGGTATCGATTTTTACCGCGCTTTAGGAGGTTTTGATTATGAAATGTGAGAATTGTGGAAACAATGAAGTTACCTTTGTTTACCGCAGCAATATCAACGGTAAGATCACTGAAAAGCATTTGTGCAGCAGATGCGCAGCTGAGCAGGGATATACCCGCAGTCTGGCAGAGAGCCATGAGAGACTGATGCGGAGCTTTTTGGGCGGCGATTTCTTCGGAAGAAGCATGATGGACGGCTTCCTGCTGCCCAGGATGGGTGTTCACTCGCTGGGAGAGGAGATATTTGACGACTTTTTCCGGGAAATGCCTGCACTCACCGCAGAAGAGCCGCAGGCTCCTGCTGCGGCAGAAAAAAAGGATCTGCTGGTGGGGGAGAAGGAGCAGGGACGTTTTGCGCGAATGCGCAAACTCAACGCCCTGCGTCTGGAGATGAAGAAGGCTGTGCGCCGGGAGGATTTTGAGGAGGCCGCAAGGCTGCGTGATGAGATCCGCGCACTGGAACAGGAGCATAAAGAGAGCGCCTGAGAGGCGTTTGCTCCGCTGTGAAGAAAGAAGGTTGAAACAATGAATGATAACAAGTTTACTGCCGGTGCGGAAACCGTCCTGCGTCTCTCTCAGGAGGCTGCAGGAGAGCTGGGACACGGCTATGTGGGAACAGAGCATCTTCTGCTGGGTTTGATCCGTGAGGAGGACGGCATTGCGCATACAGTTCTGACCGAGGCCGGCCTGACAGAAGAGATCGTTGCGGAGATCATCCGCAAGAGCGTGGGAGTGGGACTGCCTGGCGGTAACCCCGCCCAGGGATTGACGCCACGTGCACGCCGTGTGGTGGAGATTGCTATGGAGGATTCCATTCGCAGCGGCTGCAATTATGTGGGGACGGAGCACCTGTTGGCAGGCATCCTGCGGGAAGGCGGCAATGTGGCGGTACGGATTCTGAAGACCACCGGCTGCGAGCCGAAGCAGTTGTATACGGCACTGATGCAGAAGCTGAGCCAGCGTCCCAGAGCTGCCGCCAATGCAGAGCCCCGGGCCGCGGCCAGAGAAGAAGGACGCGGCAAGACTCTGCGTGAATTTACCCGCGACCTGACTGCCAGCGCCAGAGCCGGCAAGCTGGATCCTGTCATCGGGCGCGACAAGGAGATCCAGCGCACTATTCAGATTCTCTCCCGCCGCACCAAGAACAATCCCTGTCTCATCGGTGAGCCTGGCGTGGGCAAAACCGCTATTGCGGAGGGTCTTGCGCAGAAGATTGCTGTGGGGGATGTGCCGGACGAGTTGATGAACAAGCGGATACTGTCTCTGGATCTCAGCGGAATGGTGGCCGGTACCAAGTACCGCGGTGAGTTTGAGGAGCGCATCAAGAAAGCGCTGGACGAAGTGCGGCAGGCCGGTGATGTGATCCTGTTTATCGATGAGCTGCATACCATCGTGGGAGCCGGCAGTGCCGAGGGCGCTGTGGATGCCGCCAATATCATCAAGCCCGCACTGGGCCGCGGAGAGATCCGCGTAGTGGGCGCTACTACCCTCAGTGAGTATCGCAAGTATATTGAAAAGGATGCTGCGCTGGAGCGCCGCTTCCAGCCGGTACAGGTCAATGAGCCTGCGCTGGAGGATACGCTGGAGATCTTGAAGGGTTTGCGGAAGAAGTATGAGGAGCATCACAAGCTGACCCTCACTGATGAGGCGCTGGAAGCCGCCGTGAAGCTCTCTGTTCGGTACATCTCTGAACGGTTCTTGCCGGACAAGGCCATCGACCTGATGGATGAAGCGGCATCCCGGGTGCGGATGGAGAAGGAAGAAACCACCCCGGAACTGAAAAGTCTGGAGGAGAAGATCGCAGCGCTGGCCAAGGATAAGGCTGCCGCCGTGGAAGCGCAGGACTTCGAGAAGGCTGCGCAGCTGCGCGACATTGAGAAGGACTATCTGGAACAGATGGAGATCGAGAAAGAAAAGCGCCGCAGAGGCGGTTGCCACCGTCCTGTCACCGCTGAGGATATCGCCTCTGTGGTGGCCGGCTGGACAGGGATTCCGGTCACCCGTCTGACGGAGGATGAAGGCCAGCGCCTGCTGCGGATGGAGGAGGTGCTCCATGAGCGTGTGGTGGGACAGGATGAGGCGGTTCGCGCAGTGGCCCGTGCCATTCGCCGCGGCCGTGTGGGCTTGAAGGATCCCCGCCGCCCCATCGGCAGCTTCCTGTTCCTTGGCCCCACCGGTGTGGGTAAAACCGAGCTGTGCAAGGCACTGGCAGAGTCCATGTTCGGCGATGAGAACGCCATGGTGCGTATCGATATGTCTGAATATATGGAGCGTCACACCGTGTCCCGACTCATCGGTTCTCCTCCCGGCTATGTGGGGCATGAGGATGGCGGACAGCTGACGGAAAAGGTACGGCGCAAGCCTTACTCCGTGGTGCTGTTCGACGAGATCGAAAAAGCGCATGAGGATGTCTGGAACATTCTGCTGCAAATTCTGGAAGACGGCCGGATTACCGATTCTCAGGGCCGCACGGTGGACTTCAAGAACACCGTCATTGTCATGACCTCCAATGTGGGTGCATCCCACATTCTGGCCGGTGGAGGCGGAAAACTGGGCTTTGACGCGGCAGAGACCGCCGCTGATGAGGCCAAGGTGATGGAACGCACCAGAGAGACGGTGCTGGCGGAACTGCGCCGTACCTTCCGTCCGGAGTTCCTGAACCGCATTGATGAAACCATCGTGTTCCACCGTCTCAGTCAGGAGGATATCACCGAGATCGCCCGCCGCATGCTGCGCTCCACTGCCAAACGTATGGAGGCTATGGAGGTGAAGCTGGAGGCTGCCGACGAAGCGGTGGTACAGCTGGCCAAGGATGGCTATGATCCCAAATACGGTGCCAGACCCCTGCGCCGCGCCATTCAGGAAAAGGTGGAGGATGCTGTGGCAGAGCAGCTGCTGGAAGGCAAGCTGGCTGCAGGTGACACTGCCCGCATCGTCCTGCAGGATGACGCCTTGTGCGTAACCAAAGGATGACGACAGCAAAACACCCCGGAGCGAAAGCTCCGGGGTGTTTTCACTTGGAGGCAGATTAGCGGTGATAGGGGATGCCTTCCCAATCCAGAAGGAAACGCTTGGCTTCCAACCCACCGCCGAAACCTGTCAGACTGCCGCCTGCACCCAGAACGCGGTGACAGGGGATCATGATGGCCACAGGGTTCTGTCCAACGGCGTGTCCCACCGCTCTGGGTGAGGCGCGGTGACCGGTGATTTCCTCCAGCTTTCTGGCCAACTCGCCGTAGGTAAGGAAACTGCCACGGGGGACATCCTGCAGGAGGTGCCACACCTGCAGCTGAAAGGGAGTTCCACCGGTGTGAATAGGCGGGAGAATAGGATTTGCAGCTCCTGTAAAGTAGTTTTCCAGCCATGTTTTTGCCTGCTGAAAAACCGGGAGAGAATCCAACTCGCGGCTCTTTGACGTTGGCTGATACCGCCAGACCGGCATGGTAATGGCCGTGATAGAGGTTCCGTCGCTGTATAGCGTCAGCTTGCCGAGAGGAGAGGAAAAGGAAGCACGGTACATATCAGCGCAGGATGTCCAGACTGTAGGCGGTGACGATGGTACCGGCAGAGTCCTTGCTGCAGCGGATCTCTACACGGTTGCCTGTGTTCAGGATGACCGCGTCCGCGTCGTCGGCGGCGCTGATGACGTAATAATGGCTGTCGCCCTGCAGCTGCAGGAAATACTGGCTGTTGCCATTGATGACGGCAGCGCGGATCTCGCTGACAACGCCGGAAACGGTTGTGGTATCGGCGCTGCTGATCTCGCTCTCTGTATTGTCGATGAGTCCGTTGTGCACCAGATCTCTGCGGTAGTTCTGTTCGCATTCTGCCACGGTGGAGCCGGTGGCTACGATCTGATATTGCTGGACGTTGACCATGGCGTACATTTTCACCAGACCGTCATTGCCCTTCAGAGCCATGAAGTAGGTGGGTTCGTCGGCGATGTTCAGCAGCAGGGGGAAGGTGGCGATATAGTTCATCTGCTGTACCTTGCTCTGTGCAGAGGCCATAGCGGAGAACTCTTCTGCGCCGGCAATGGAGTAGAAAGCAGTATCCTTAGTGCGTTGGTTGGTGAGGATAAAACCGATGTTGGATTCGTCGCTTGTGACAGAGGTGACGCCGGTGTACATATATACGTCATCTCCAATGACCAGATAGTTATAGCCTTCGGTGGTGACAGTGACGTCACGCTGGCCGAACATGGAGTTGAGGAAGCCGTTGTGGTACTGGCCATAGTAATCGTACTGCTGGATAATGATATCTGCCGTATAGACACGGTCAACCCAGGAGGGAATATCCTGCGCCTCGTGGTAGTGGCTCTCACCAGTGATGGCATTCACCAGCACCGCACCGGAGATATCCGTGCCGCCGAACAGGCCGATGCGCCGGACGATGCGGCTGCAGACCCAATAGGGGGTGCCGTTCTCGTCGATTTCAAAGACCGGTTCATCGAACATATAGGTGGGATAGCGGAAACGCAGATGTCGATAGAGATTGCGGCTGAAATGCTCTGCGGTGGTGTATTTCATGCCCTCTTCCAGCCGCACCACTTCTGCATTTTGGGTAGTCATGTCGATGATGACATAGGCGGGGAGTCCTTCTGCACGGTTGGTGATCCACTTGACCAGATCGCCATAGCGCAGAGAACTGACCCGAACGGGACGCCCCTGATAGTTGATCTGAGTGTAGGTGTTCATTACCTCGAACTGTGAGACCATGTCGGCCAGCTCACCCAGCTTGCGGCTGCCCAGCCGAGCCGCGGAATCATCGTCCAGCATGGGGATCTGGTCATAGGAGATCTCGTGGATATCGGTGACAAAGTCGCCAGACTCCACCGGCAGCAGTTTGCTGTAGGCGTCGGCTCTCAGGAGAATGGAGGAAGCGATGCTTCCAACGATGATGACTGCCACCAGCAGGATAATGGCCAGAGCGGGAATGGCACACTGCTTTTTGACGAAAGCGATGTAGCCTTTGGTGCCGTTGCCCTGAAAGCCGGAGGTGAACACTGCGCAGCCACAATATACGGCACAGCACAGGAACACGAAGGCATAGAAGGATTCACTCTGCAGGTTGATGGCGGGCAGCTGGGTGTAGAAATACACAAGAGCGAACACCAGTGTTGCTGTAATATTGATGATGGTTCGTGTGGCCGGCGTGCCGATGGGCTTGCGGGGTTTGGGCTGAGGACGGGGCTGGTGATACTGTGTAAAGTCGGGTCCCTGTCCGTTGGGCGGAAATCCACCGCCGAAGTTGACATGAAAAGGCATGGTGATCCTCCTTGAAAATTCAGAATGGTAATAATGTTATTGTAAGCCAAAATTATGAACAAGTAAACTATGACGCCTGCGTTTTTTTGAAAAAAGAAAGGCAGGTCATGCTGATGCTGCATAGCCTGAAAGTGAGAATGCTTTTTGGGAGGGCAACATGGCGACTGTGACCAACTTTTTTCTGGGTGCCAACAGCGGCGGTGGATTTTATAACTTGTTCCAGCAGTTGACGGCGGATGGCGATACATATGATCTCATGATCCTTAAGGGGTGTCCGGGAAATGGGAAGTCTACCTTTGTGCGACGAATCGGTGCGGCGATGGAAGCGGCGGGGACGGATGTGGAGTATATCCGCTGCAGCGGTGATCCCGCATCAATGGATGGCGTACTGTTTCCGAAGCTGCGCTGCGGCGTAGTGGACGGTACGGTGCCCCATGTGCTGGAACCGGTATATCCGCTGGCGGTGCAGCGGTATGTAGATCTCAGCCGGTTCTGTGATGTGGCGGCAGCCAAAGCGTCCTCAGAGGAGATCGTACGCTGTGTGTCTGAAGCGAAGGCTGCGGATGTCAGAGCTGGCCACGCACTGATGGCTGCCGCCCAGATGGAACGGGGAATTCGTATGGAAGCGGCGAAAACACTGGATACCGGGAAGCTGGCGCGACGTTTCGGTGGTATTGCAGCCCGGGAACTGCGCCGCTGCGGTGGAGAACGAGGGAGGGTGTTCCGCCGCTTTCTGGGCGGCCCTACCGCCGAAGGCTGTATCTGGAGCTTTGATTCTGTGGATGCGCTGTGCTCCCGTGTCTATGAACTGGATGACAGCTTCGGCCTGGCGGCGGAGGAGCTGGAGAAGCTGTGCGGGATTGCTGCGGCAAAGGGATGGGATGTGATCGCCTGCCATTCGCCTGCGGAACCGAACCGGATCGAGCATCTGCTGGTACCGGGACTGGAGCTGGGTTTTGTGACTTCCCGATCAGGGATGCGCTACCCCGGTGTACCCTGCCGCAGAATCCGCGTAGATGCCATGACGGGGATCAGCAATCGGGGGAAATTACGCTTTGAGGGGAAGCTTGCGTCACTTCTGAAAGACGAAGCTGTGACAGCACTGCAGGAGGCAAGAGATGTACGGCGGCGCTTGGAGGAAATCTATCGTCCTTATGTGGATTTTGACGCTGTGGAAGCGCAGGCGGCGGTGGAGGCCAGTCGCCTGCTCAGCTGGATGTCCTGAGGAAATGCAGCGAGGCAGCTCCGGTACTGGAGCTGCCTCGAAAATGGTATGGAGATGGATCAGATGTTGCACAGAGCCAGGAGCTCTTCCCAGTTCTTGTCCACTTCCTTCTGGATCTGCTCGATCATCCACTCGTTGCCGGGCTTGAACATGTGGGCGAAACGGCCCTGCATCTTCAGATACTCCTCAACGGGCTTCTTCTCCTTGGGCATATAGCTGAGCTGATACTTGCCCTCGATGACCTCGTACAGGGGCCACACGCAGGTTTCCACGGCGGTCTTGGTGACTTCCATCAGCTTCTCGCTGGGATAGCGCCAGCCGCGGGGACAGGGAGCCATCACGTTCAGGAAAGCGGGGCCGGGAGTGTAGATGGCCTTGTGAGCCTTCTCGGTAATGTCCTTAAAGTTGCCGATGAAGGTGGTCTGAGCAACGTAGGGGACGCCATGTGCCACCATGATGCGGGTCAGATTCTTTTTCTGCTGCAGCTTGCCGGGAATCACGGTACCTGCGGGAGTCGTGGTGGTGTCGGCAAAGTGCGGGGTGGAGGAGGAACGCTGGATGCCGGTGTTCATGT
>SVLJ01000003.1 GCA_015067995.1 Oscillospiraceae bacterium | reverse complement strand
CCGAAGGATGGCTCTCTGATCGGGTCTGTCCAGCTTGTTGCCCCAGATGAGCACCTTGGTGCCGTTGGGAGCGGTAAACAGGAAGTTACGGTACTCGAAATCACCCCACTTGCCCAACTCGATGAAGGCGGGATCTCCGTTGTTCTTGGGATGATTCTGCCAGATCACATCACGCTCACTGTAGGTACCGGGCAGGGGTGTATGACGGCCGTACAGAGCCTTGATCTTCACATCCTCCAGATCCAGCTCCAGATCGGGATACATGGGATAGACGCGCATGGGATTCATGTCGGCAACGCGCATCATGGGGACGGCGGTATTCTCGCCGCAGAGGAGATAGGAGTTGAACTTCTTCACCAGTGGGGGAATATCCAGCGTATGGTCGTAGTGGCCGTGGGTCAGGGTGATGTAATCACACTTTTCCACATCCTCCCAGGTGAGCTCCGTCTTGGCATTTGCCGTGATCCAGGGATCGTTCACCACGGTGACGCCGCCGAAGTCCATTTCAAAGCAGGCGCAGCCCAGCCACTTGAGCCGCAGACCGAATTTCTTTTCAGACATAGCAATCTCCTTTTTTCTCAGTCCTGCTGAACCAGCTTGTCGTAATAGGGACAGGCCACGAAGTGACCGGGAGAAACCTCCGTCAGTTCGGGTGCCTTCTTCCGGCACTCCTCACAGGCATAGATGCAGCGCTTGGCGAAGCGGCAGGCATCGGGCGGATTAATGGGAGAGGAAATCTCGCCCTTCAGCAGGATGCGCTCTTCCTTGATGTCCACATCGGGGATGGGGATGGCAGAGAGCAGCGCCTGGGTGTAGGGATGCAGGGGATGTGCAAACAGCTCCTCGGTGGGCGCCTTCTCAATGATCTGGCCCAGATACATAACGGCGATATCATCGGAGAAGTGGTTGACCACGGAGAGGTCGTGGGTGATGAAGATATAGGTCAGCCCCAGCTCACGCTGCAGCTTCTTCAGCAGATTCAGGATCTGCGCCTGAATGGACACGTCCAGAGCGGAAACCGGCTCGTCGCAGACGATGAACTTGGGGTTCATGGCCAGAGCACGAGCGATGCCGATACGCTGGCGGCGGCCGCCGTCCAGCTCGTGGGGGAAGGTGTTCACCAGACGATCCGCAAGGCCGACGGTCTCCATCAGCTCGGCCACGCGCTTTTCAATATCCTCCTTATTGGTGAGGATCTTGTTCTGGATGATGGGCTCGGCGATGAGCTGACTGACGGTCATGCGGGGATTCAGGGAAGAGAAGGGATCCTGGAACACGATCTGCATGTTCCGGCGCATCTTTCGCATACCCTTGGTGTCCAGCTGAGCCACGTCCACACCATCGAACAGCACCTTTCCGCCGGTGGGCTCCAGCAGACGAAGGATAGCACGTCCGGTGGTGGACTTGCCGCAGCCGGACTCGCCCACAACGCCCAGCGTCTTGCCCCGCTCGATGGTAAAGCTGACGTCATCCACGGCATGGAGCATACCCTTGGGGGTCTTGAAATATTTCTTCAGGTTTTCCACCTGCAGGATAATATCAGCCATTGTGATTCCTCCTTATATGGAATCCCGCGTCATCGTAAGCGGTACAGAGGACGGTGTGAGTATCGCTGAACTTACGAGGCTGAGGCTGTGCCTTGGTACAGGCCTCGGTGGCATAGGGACAGCGGGGTGCGAAGGCGCAGCCCTGAGGCAGGTTGGCGGGGTCGGGCATCAGACCGGGAATGGGGATCAGCTCCGCCTTGCGGTCACGGGGATTGGGCAGGGAGTTGAACAGACCCTCGGTATAGGGATGCTTGGTGTTCTTGAACACCTCCCGCAGAGTGCCGCGCTCCACGATGCGGCCGGCGTACATAACCGCCACCTCGTCGCAGACCTCTGCCACGATGCCCAGGTCATGGGTGATCATCACCATGGACATCTTGTACTCCTCGCGCAGCTTGCGCATCAGATCCAGCACCTGTGCCTGAATGGTCACGTCCAGCGCGGTGGTGGGCTCGTCTGCCAGCAGCAGCTTGGGGTTGCAGGCCAGTGCAATGGCGATGACCACGCGCTGCTTCATGCCGCCGGAGAACTGATGGGGATAATCGAAGGCACGCTCACGGGGGATACCCACGGTCTCCAGCATTTCCATGGCGCGATCCAGAGCAGCACTCTTGGACATACCCTTTTCATGGAGCTGGACGCTTTCGGCGATCTGCTCGCCCACGGTGAGCACCGGGTTCAGGGAGGTCATGGGATCCTGAAAGATCATGGAAACGTCCTTGCCGCGGATGGCGTGGAGCTCCTTCTTGGAGGCCTTCATGACATCGTGGCCGCAGACGGTGATACTGCCGCTCTTGATGATTCCGGGGGGATCCGGGATCATCTTCAGAATGGCCAGCGCCGTGGAGGTCTTGCCTGCGCCGGTCTCACCCACAAGACCCAGGGTCTTGCCGTTTTCCAGCTGCAGGGACACATCGTTGACAGCTTCAACGATGTCGCCGTCCACTTCATAATGAATGGTCAGGTTCTGGATATCCAGAGCCAGATTCTCGTTTTTCATGTTTTCTGCCATACTGTCCTCCTTATCTGCGCAGCTTGGGATCCATGGCGTCACGCAGGCCGTCGCCGAACATGTTCAGCGCCAGCACGGTAACCATGATGGCAAGACCGGGGAAGATTGCCAGATACGGATAGTAGCGGAGATTTTCTCTGGCGCTGGTGAGCATGGCGCCCCACTCGGGAGCGGGAGCCTGAACGCCCAGGCCCAGGAAGCTCAGAGAAGATGCACTGATGATATCGGCAGCCACGCCCAGCGTCACCGCCACGATGATGGGAGACATGCAGTTGGGCAGGATGTACTTGAGAATGATCTTCCACTCGGGCATGCCGATGGAACGGGCAGACTCCACATACTCGGAGTTGCGCACCGTCAGCACCGCCGCACGAACCGTTCTGGACTTGCCGGAAATGCCGCCCAGACCCATGGCGATGATGAGGTTCCAGATACTGGGACCCAGTAGGGACACGATGATCATGCCCAGCATCAGGCCGGGAACGGCGCCCCAGATGTCGCAGAAGCGCATGATGAGGTTATCCACCTTGCCGCCGAAATAGCCGGCAGCGGAGCCCAGCACCAGCGCAATGGCCGTGCTGACCACAGTAGCCATAAAGCCAATCAGCAGAGAGTACTTTGCGCCGTAAACCACGCGCTTGAACACGTCGCGGCCCAAAGCATCGGTACCAAACCAGTACTCGGCGCAGGGCTCAAGGTAGCGGTTGGGGATGTCCTGGGCAATGATCTCCGTATCGTAGTCGTAGATGAGGTCAACGGAACAGGCGACGGCTACCATGACGAAGACGATGGCCATGCCGATCATAGCACCCGTATTTTTGCGCAGACGGCGCCAGATCTCGTCCCACTGACTGCGGCGCTTGATCTTCTTATTCTTGATATCAGCCATTCTTCTTCCCTCCCTTTGCAAACTGTGCCTTGATGCGGGGATCCACCAGTGCAAACAGGAAGTCCACCAACAGCATCACGACGGAGGTGACCATTGCTTTCAGGGTGACGCAGCCGGTGACCATATTGACGTCCATATCGTTGATGGCGTTGACCACCAGACGGCCAACGCCGGGCAGGGCGAAGACGGTCTCCGTAACGGAAGCGCCGGCCAGCGTGGCGGCGATCTGTCCGCCCAGAGTAGCAATGATGGGGATCAGGGCATTGCGCAGAGCATGGTGAAGGATGACCCGGCTTTCGGAAACACCCTTGGCACGGGCAGTGCGCAGATAGTCAGCCCGGAGCACATCCAGCATGGAGGAGCGGGTCTGACGGGTCAGTCTGGCAGTCATGCCGGTACCAATGGTAATAGCCGGCAGGATCAGGCTTTTGATTCCCTGCTTATAACCCACAGAGGGCAGCCAGCGCAGGTTCAGAGCAAACAGCAGGATCATCATCAGGCCGAACCAGAAGTTGGGGATGGACAGACCCAACAGTGCCACTACCATGCTGGCATTGTCGGTCAGCGTACCCCGTTTCAGGGCAGACACAATGCCCAGCGGCAGCGATATGAGAATGGCCACGAGCACCGAGGACATCGCCACCTTCATGGTCAGCGGGAAGGTCTGCAGAAAGGACTCCAAAACATCGTCGCCGGTGATATGGGACTTGCCCAGGTCGCCCCGGATCATGCCGCCCATGTACTTAACGTAGCGGATGAGGATGGGCTGGTCAAAGCCCAGCTCATGCTTCAGTTCAGCCTCCTCCTCCAGCGTCATGTCCTCGCCGCCCACCTTCATGAGAATGGGACGGGTGTTGGAGCCGCAGATGCAATACACAATAAGAGATACGCCGATGAAGACCGGGATCATCATCAGCAGCCGTTTTAATACGTAACGACCCATATGACCTCCTTAAAATGGAGCGGGCAGATGGTTCCCCAATCTGCCCGCCTCCTTGCCTTTAGTTCTCTATGCGAATCTTTGCGAAATGGTTCGTATCAGATCAGCTTACTTGCTGATGGGCAGTCTGGCGTAACGGTAGTCGTTATCGGTGTTGGGAGCCCACACAATACCTTCCAGACCCTTGGAAACAGCGTTGAAGGACTTGCCGTACAGGATGGGCACCATAACAGCGTCATCCTCCACCAGCTTCTGGACCTCTGCGTACATAGCCTTACGCTTGGCATCGTCGGTCTCCTGCAGAGCCTTGGCGCACAGCTCGTCGATCTTGGCGGCGTTAGGAGCACCAACGTGAGCGCGGCTGCCCTGACCGCCGGCCAGGAAGCGGGTGAAGTCGCTGCCGGGAGCGGTGAAGGAGAACTGGTAGCAGGTCATGTCGTACTCACCGTCCGCAGCCAGAGTGGTGTAGGTAGCGGAGTTGACATCGTTGACATGGGACTTGATGCCGACCTTGGCCAGCATGTCGCTCATGATCAGAGCGCAGGTGCTCCAGCCGGGGAATGCCAGGATCTCGATGTCCTCGCCGTTGTAGGTGGACTTGGCCAGAAGCTCCTTGGCGGTGTCGACGCTGTAGTCATAGCCCTTCTGAGGAGCATAGCCGTACTGGGCATGGCTCCAGAAGGAGGTGGCTCTCTGGGCGAAGCCGTTCTTCCAGCCGATGATCACGGAGTCCCAGTCGATGGAATGGGCAACAGCCTTACGGAAGTTGGCATCCTGCCAGGGGCCCTGACGCTCCATGTTCCAGGAGTAGTACTGCAGGGAGATGGTGTCGACCTCAACCAGATCCAGGTCGGGATTCTCGCGGATGTCGTCCAGGCTCTTGGTGGAGACGGAGTAGGCCATGTCGACCTCGCCGGTCTCAGCGGCAACGGTACGGGAAGCGGTCTCGGGGATGTGCTGGATGGTCAGCTTCTCGGTGGGAGTGGTCTCGCCCCAGTAAGCATCGTTGCGGACGAAGGTGTCGTGGTCGTTCTGGACGTGCTCGCCCCACTTCCACAGGCCGGTACCCACCATAACGCCCTTCTCAGCATCAGCAGCAACGGCCTCGCGGTTCAGGACGGCCATGTAGGGGAAGGAACGGGTGAAGGGGAAGTCGGCGTTGGGAGTCTCGAGGGTCATCTTGACGGTGTAGTCGCCCTCGGCAACACAGTTTGCGACCATGTTGTAGTTGCTCTTGACGCTGGAGTTGGCGGATTCCTTACCGCGCTCCCAGGTGAAGACCACGTCGTCAGCGGTGAACTTCTCGCCGTTGTGGAAGGTGACGTCCTCACGCAGCTTGAAGGTCCAGGTCAGGCCGTCGGCGGAAGCGCTCCACTCGGTGGCCAGCATGGGCTGCAGCTCGCTGGTGATGGGGTTCAGATAGGTCAGACGCTCATGGGTCATCTGATAGTGACGGGTGTTCTGGAAAGAGGACTTTGCCTGGGGGTCAACGGACTCGAAGGCAGCGGTGCCGGCGGTCACGATGATCTCCTTCTTGTACTCCACCTTGGGATCAGCGGGCTTCACGGGCTCGGTGGGGTTGGTGGCTGCGGGAGTGCTGGTGGTGGGATTGCTGGGAGTGCTGGGAGTGCTGCTGGTGGGCTTGTCGCCGCCGCAGGCGACGAGGCTCAGAACCCAGAGTCAGGGCCATCAGTCTTTTCATGTGTCTTCCTCCTTGTTTTTGTTGAATCAACGTCTTTACTGCGTCGATTCTGTTTTTTTGTCGGTTCGTGGGGAGATTTGTTACTTTGCCTCGCTATCCGACTGTTTAGTAACATCATACAGGATTTTCCCTAAGAAAAACATCATATTTTTATTGATGACATCATCAGGAAAAACTGATGAATCAGGCATCTCCATTCCTTTTGTCTTTATAGTGCGGACAGCTTGACTTTTTCAGCGGACAGCCTATATAATCCAAGCCAACAGTTTTTTGCAGCAAGCACGGCCATCAGATGGCCGGGAAGGAGGATCTCATGGAAAACAGAACACGGATCGCCGTGCTGGGCGCAGGCACCATGGGCGCGGGCATGGCCGTCACCTATGCTCTGGGCGGATACGAGGTGGGCCTGTATTCCCGCACGGAGAAAACGCTGGAGCGTGCACAGGGGGTCATCGAAAACAGTCTCGCTCTGCTGACGGAGGAGGGCGGTCTTTCCCCCGAGGACGCCGCCGCGGCCGCCGGACGCATCCGCTGCACCACCTCCGTGGAGGAGGCGGTACGGAACGCATGGTATGTGGCGGAGACGGTGGCAGAGGTGGCGGAGATCAAGGAAGGACTCTACCGGCAGCTGGACGAGCTGCTGCCGGAGGGCGTCATTCTGGCCAGCAACACCTCCGCACTGAATGTCTTTGCGCTGATCCCCGCGGCACGGCAGGCCCGCGCCGTCATCGCGCACTTCTTTGCTCCGGCGCACATCCTGCCGCTGGTGGAGGTGATCCGCGGCCCGGAAACGGAGGAAGCCGTCATGGAAACCGTGCTGACCCTCCACCGGAAATGCGGCAAGACCCCCATCCGCATGGAACAATTCGTACCCGGCTTCATCATCAACCGCCTGCAGCGGAGCATGAACCGCGAGGTGATGTTCCTGCTGGAAAACGGCTTCTGCTCTCCGGAGGACATCGATCTGGCAGTGAAGGCCAGTCTGATGCCCCGTGGAATGCTGCTGGGTCTTGTACAGCGTATGGACTTTACAGGCCTTGATATGATGGCCAACAGCTTCCGGGACACCGGCTATACCTACGCGCCGCCCACACCGGGTACACCCCGGATGATCGCGGAGCATTATGAGCGGGGCGAACTGGGCGTCAAGACCGGCCGCGGCTTCTACGACTACGCCGGTCAAAGCTACGGCGAGATCCTGCTCCGCCGGGACAGGCAGCTGCTGAAAAGCGTCCGGCTGGCACAGGAATTCCTGTCTGATCCGCTGGACACCAAAGAGGACTGAAAAAAGGACAGGAACGACCGTTCCTGTCCTTTTTTATCTTCTTCGGAGGAAGCTTACTTCACCAGAATGTCGAAAATGCCCATGAGCTTGCGGTCGATCTCCGGATGGAACTGAACGCCCAGGATCTTCTCGCCGTACTCCACCACCTCGATGGTGCCGTCCTCGGCACGGCCGGTAACAGCGATGCTGGGAGAAGGATTCCGCACGCAGAAGCTGTGGAAGGTACCGGCCCGAAGGGTGTCGGCGCCCACCAGTCGCTGGATGTGGCTGCCGGGCGTCAGCAGTACGGTGTGCTTGGTGTCGTCCTCATGGCCGCGGATGTGCTCCTTCAGGTGGCCTTCCACACGGCCCAGACTGTGCTCCGGCAGATTGCGCAGGGTGCTGTGGTAGAACTCGCACATGTCGCCGGTGACGCCCATTTCCGCCATCAGATCACGGATCTTGAAATACATGCAGATGGTCTGCATACCCAGACAGATGCCCAGCAGGGGCTTGCCGGTGTCCAGCGCGTGCTGCATCACCTGAAAGTGATACGGCCAGAACTTATGGCCGCCCAGCAGCAGGAAGGAATCGAACCGCTCCAGCACCTTCTCGGAAACGTATCCGTCGGAGGGCAGGATGCCCAGCGGCGTGGCGCCCAGATCGTAGATGCGATTGCTGTAGTTGTTGCCGAAATAATACTCATCACGGCGGGGGTTGGGATCGTCGTACATTCTGGCAGGAGCCAGAAGACCCACAAGCTTTTCCATAGTTATGCTCTCCTTATTGTGTTCTATTACAGATAAGATGCCACTGCCGCGATGCGTTTTGCCGCATCCGTCAAGGAATCCAGATACGCATATTCGTTGATGGTGTGGGAGCCGCCGCCGCAGGTGCCCAGAGAGTCCAGGCAGGTGCCGCCATAAGCGGTGACATCCGCCGCGTCGGAACCGCCCCGGAGCATTCTGCCCTTCAGGACAGGCAGGCCGGTCTTCTCAAAGATGGCGTTGACCTTCTCCAGCAGCGCCATGTTCCGCTCCGTCTCCTCCATGGCGGGACGGACGCTCTCCAGCTCGTAAGTACACGTGCAGCCGGGCACATGCGCCGTGGCTGTCAGCTCCCGGAGATAGTTCTCCAGCCAGTTCCACTGCTCGCCGGTGGCAAAACGGAAATTGGCCACCATGTCGCACTGACCGGGAATGGTATTGGAGGCCGTGCCGCCGTGGATGATGCTGCAGACGCAGGTGATGCCGTCATCGTCCTTCAGCTTCTCCAGCTCCACGATCTTGTGGGCCATGTCGGCGACGGCGCTGGCTCCCTCTGTGACGCAGCGTGAGGTATGTCCCTCCTTGCCCGTCACATGGAAGCGATAGGTGGCCACGCCTTTGCGGCTGGTGCAGGTATAGCCGGGGGTATGGGTCTCCAGATTCAGAAAGGCGATGCCCTCCATGGCCTTCTCGCAGATATAGTTGATGGTAGCCTTGTCACTTTGACGGCTGCTGACCTCCTCGTCCGTCTGCAGCAGCAGCTGCACGGGCCGTCCGGCATAGCCGCTCTGCTGCAGCGCGTCCATGGCACAGAAGCCTGCCACCACGCCGCCCTTGCAGTCGGTGACGCCGGGGCCGTAGATCTTCTCGCTGTCCCGCCGGGTGGGCTTGGGGCCGAAGCTGCCCACGGAATGCACTGTGTCGATATGACCGGAGATGCACAGGGGCTTTTCCGGGGAATCGGCGTTCATGGTGATGCACACCACGTCGCCGGAAACCTCCTGACGGCAGTACTCCACCTTCCATCCCCGCTTCTCCGCCATTTCCGCAAAGAAACGGCCCACCGCATCCACGCCCTCTTTATAATCGGTGGGGCTCTCGATGCTGCACGCCTGCTCCCATACATTCAGATATGTCTCCCGCAGCTCGTCAATCTTCTCAAATACCTTCGTGTGCGCCATGCCCACACCTCCTGTATTTTATGCAGTTCAGACATAATTAAATGTAGTTTGACATCATTTTACCATCAGCGAAACAGTGTGAAAAGTCCTTTTTTCAAATTCTCTTTGCCGATTTGCACAATCTGCCACACAAAAAGGCTGTCCCCCTTGTGCGATTCATTTAATTACCAAATTACCGAATTAAAGTATTGACAAATTTCGCTGAGAGGGGTATGATAGGCCACATGAGAGAGGAGTTCCCTTCCCCAAACTATTGAAAAGAGGTATTTTGGTATGAAAAAGCTGTTTTGTCTGATGCTGGCCGTTCTGATGCTGATGCTGTGCGTCTCCTGCGGTGCAGGCAAGAAGGATCGTCTGGCCGAGATCAAGGAGCGCGGCTACATCGAGATCACCACCGAGCCCTATTTCGCTCCCTATGAGTTCATCGATCCCTCCAAGACCGGCGACGAGCAGTTCGTTGGCATGGACATTGAGATCGCCAAGGTCATCGCCGACAAGCTGGGTGTTGAGCTGAAGATCGTCCCCCTGGACTTCACTCCCCTGCTGGCTGCCATCGCTGACGGCAAGTACGATCTGGCCATCTCCGCCATCGCCTATTCTCCCGACCGTGCCGAGTCCATGAACCTGTCCAACGTGTATCTGGCCTCTGACACCGGCTACGGCTTCCTGTGCCGTGCCGAAGACAAGGACAAGTACAACTCCATCGAGTCCCTGAAGGACGCCGTGGTCATCACCCAGAGCGGCTCCGTGCAGGAAGCTCTGTACAACTCTGACGTCAAGGAGTGCAAGGAGTTCAAGCGCGTCATCAACATGACCGACGGCTATCTGGCCGTTGCCGAGGGCAAGGCTGACGTGTGCATCTGCTCCATCGCCTCCGCCGACATCTACGCCGAGGCCAACGGCGGTCTGACCACCACCTCCTTCCGTTTCGACATCGATCCCAACATGAACGGTGAGGTCATCGCCGCTCCTCCCGAGGGCACCGACACCCTCATCGCCGAGGTCAACAAGATCATCGAAGAGCTGAACAAGGAAGGCAAGATCCAGGCCTGGTTCGACGAGTACACCGAGTACGCCGCAAAGCTGGGCGTCTGAGAATAACAACGCGTTATGGTGATGGGGCGTCGCAGGACGCCCCATCCTCTGTGATTTATCGACACAATTACTGTTGACAGGAGTCTCATCCAATGACAAGTATCATCGATGCATTTCTCGATGCCAAGATCATCAAAGTACTGATCAAGTACTATCCCGTGTACCTGGAGGGCATCTGGGGCACACTGTGGATCTCCGCCGTGACCATTCTGCTGGGTACTCTGCTGGGCATGGTCATCGCCCTGATGCGCATGAGCAAGGTCAAGCCTTTCCAGTGGTTCTCCACCATGTATATTGAGATCATCCGCGGCACGCCCACGCTGCTGCAGCTCTACTTCGCATGGCTGGGTCTGCCCAAGATCCTCCCCTTTGAAGTCAGCGACACCTTCTGCGTGGTGGTGGGCTTCATCATCAGCGCCGCCGCCTACATTGCCGAGATCATCCGCGCCGGCATCGGCGCCGTGGACAAGGGCCAGTGGGAGGCGGCCAAGAGTATCGGTCTTTCCAACGTACATACCATGACCCATGTGATCCTGCCTCAGGCAGTGAAGAATATTCTGCCCGCCCTGTGCAATGAGTTTATCTCCACCATCAAGGGCACATCCCTGGCCTCCACCTTTTTCATCAGCGAGCTGCTCACCAGCTATAAGATCGTGCAGTCCGCTACCTTCCTTGCCATCCCTGCGCTGACCATCTCCGGCATCATCTATTTCATTCTGAACTTCATCATGTCCAAGCTGCTGCGCATACTGGAAAGGAGGCTGATGGTCAGTGACTGACGTGATCCTGCGTACAGAAAATCTGAAGAAAAATTTCGGTAAGCTGGAAGTCCTGAAGGGCATCTCCACCTCCGTCACTCAGGGCGAGGTGGTGTCCATCATCGGCCCCTCCGGCGGCGGCAAGTCCACCTTCCTGCGGTGCCTGAATCTGCTGGAGGAACCCACCGAGGGCAAGGTCTATTTCAAGGGACAGGACATTACCGACAAAAAGCTCAACATCTGCGAATACCGTCAGAAGATCGGCATGGTGTTCCAGAACTTCAACGTGTTCCCCAACATGACGGTGCTGGAGAACATCACCCTTGCTCCCACACTGGAAAAGAAGATCCCCAAAGCCGAAGCCGAAGAGGAAGCCATGACGCTGCTGCGGCGCGTGGGACTGGAGGAAAAGGCCAGGGAATATCCCCGGAAGCTCTCCGGCGGACAAAAGCAGCGCCTTGCCATCGTCCGTGCGCTGGCCATGCACCCTGAGGTGATGCTCTTTGACGAGCCCACCTCCGCTCTGGACCCGGAAATGGTGAAGGAAGTCCTCAGCGTCATTGAGGATCTGACCCGCAGCGGCATGACCATCCTCATCGTCACCCATGAGATGGGCTTCGCCCGGGAGGTCTCCAACCGGGTGCTGTTCATCGCCAATGGTGTTATCACCGAGGAGGGCACTCCGGAACAGATCTTCATCTCACCCCGCCATCCTGCCACCGCCAAATTCCTGAGCATGGTACTGTAATACTGTTAAAGGAGATTTCCCATGACACAACTGGAAAAGATTCAAAAGCTTGTTGCCGAAAAGGCAGAAACCTCCGTTCGTCTGGCCAGAGAGATCTGGGAATACGCGGAGCTTCCCTTCTGCGAAACCAAGTCTGCCGCCGCCCTCATGGACGCGCTGAAGCAGGAAGGCTTCACCATTGAGGAAGGCATTGCCGATATCCCCACCGCCTTTACCGCCACCTTCAAAAGCGGCACCGGCAAGCCCGTGGTGGGTCTGCTGGCTGAGTATGACGCCCTGCCGGGTCTGAGCCAGAAAGCCGGCTGCCCCAAGCAGGATCCCCTGATCGCCGGAGGCGACGGCCACGGCTGCGGCCACAATTTGCTGGGCGCAGGCTGCTTCTCCGCCGCCGTTGCACTGAAGGACTACTTTGAAAGCGAGAAGCTGGACGGCACTGTCATCTTCTTCGGCTGCCCCGCCGAGGAGGGCGCAGGCTCCAAGCAGTTCATCGCCCGCGCCGGTTATTTTGACAATGTGGACTTCGCCTATACCTGGCATCCCGCCACCATCAACGAGGTTGGCGACCGCGGCAGCGTAGCCATCATGGGCGCCAACTTCACCTTCGACGGCGTTTCCGCCCATGCCGGCGGCAGCCCCCATCTGGGACGCAGCTCTCTGGACGCCTGCGAGCTGATGAACATCGGCGTCAACTATCTCCGTGAGCACATGATCGACGCTGCCCGCATCCACTACGCCTATTCCGACGCCGGCGGCACCGCACCCAACGTGGTGCAGTCCCACTCCGTCATCAAGTACGAGGTTCGCGCGCCCCGCGTCAGTCAGGTGCAGGATCTGTTCACCCGGGTGGTGGACATCGCCAAGGGCGCCGCGCTCATGACCGGCACCAAGATGAAGTATGAGATCACCTTTGCTTTCTCCGACTATGTGCCCAACAAGGCACTGGCCGCCGTGGTGGAGGAGTGCATGAACGAGGCCGGCGCTCCCGACTGGACGGAGGAAGAATACGCTCTGGCGGCGGAGTTCCTGCGCACCTACAACCGCGCCACCCTCACCGGCATCTACGAGCATCTCAGCGAGTATATGGAGCCGGACGAAATGGAGGAGGCTCTGAAGAAGCCTCTCCACAGCAAGATCTATCCCTTCAACCCCAAGGAGACCCGGTACGATTCCGGCTCCACCGACGTGGGCGACGTGGGCTACGCCACCCCCACCATCATGCTGAACATGGCCACCGCCTGCCTCGGCAATGTGGGTCACTCCTGGCAGAACACAGCCTTCTCCGGCTCCGACATCGGCATGAAGGGTATGCTGCGGGCCGCAGAGGTCATGGCTCTGGCCACCCTGCGCACCATGGAGCGTCCTGACGTCATGGAAAAGGCCAAGGCGGAGCTGCTCCGGAAGAACGGCGGCAAGTACACCTGCCCCCTGCCGGAATACGTCCAGCCCCCCATTGGCCGCTATTAAGTTCTTCTCCCCTCTCTATAAACGGGACCGGCGCCCTGCAGATTTCTGCAGAGCGCCGGTTTCGTTTTTCTCATTCAATTCTTGTGCGGATCATCCCCACCGCCATACCAGCAGCGATGAAGAATACCACCGCGGCAGTGGCGATGACCAGATGCCGCTGCCACGCGCCGCCGTCACCGAACACCGCAAGCATGGAATTCTCCAGAAAGAACAGCGACACCAGTGCCGACACCAGCGACAGCTGCTTTCCAACAGACCAGAGCGGATTCGCCAGCTTTCGGCAGCGGATCACATTCACCACCGCCATGGTGAGATTGTAAAAGGTGAAGGCTGCGGCAGCGTAGATCAGAAAGTCGGGATACCGGATGACATTGCCGCCCCAGATGGTGTGGATGCTGATGACG
The DNA here is from genome assembly GCA_015067995.1 of Oscillospiraceae bacterium. Lineage (GTDB taxonomy): Bacteria > Bacillota > Clostridia > Oscillospirales > Oscillospiraceae > Oscillibacter. Next base: position 182,596 of record SVLJ01000003.1, on the reverse strand, counting down.
CCCAGTGCGGCGGTCAGCACCAGCAGAAGACACCGCCAGCATCAGCTCCCACACCGGCCCCGGCAGAAGCAGCCGCATCTTATTTCAGACCTACGCACACCGGGATCAGGCACAGCAGCAGCACGATGCCAATAAGACCCACGACGATGCCCCAGATCATCAGGCCTTCCCACACCATGACCATGCACATGCCCACACCCAGAGTCAGAGCGCGTTTATCAGGCTGCTGCAGCAGCAGGAGCTTGGCGAGATCCGGGTCACGGAGCTTTGCCAGATGGCAGAGGTCAACCGCACCACCTTCTACGCCAACTATGCGGACATTTACGATCTGGCGGACGCCGTACAGCGGCAGCTGGAGGAAGATGTGCTGGGCCTGTACCGGGAGGAACTTGAGCAGGGACGCGGCAATCATGACTTCCTCAGACTATTCCGGCACATCCAGGAGAATCCGCTGTTTTACAAGACCTATTTTAAGCTGAACACAGACGGAAAATTTCGCTTCGTCGGTTATGATGTATCCGCTGCGCTGGCACGGTTCGACAACCGGCACATCGAATACCACATCGCCTTTTTCGGCAACGGGCTCAACGCCGTCATCAAAAAATGGCTGCAGAACGACTGCCGGGAATCGCCGGAGGAGATCCTCGCCATCATCTCGGAGGAATACCAGGGCATACAATGGTCGTAAAAAGCGGCAGCGTCCTTTCGGACGCTGCCGCTTTGCATTATCGACCGTAGTAACCGCCGCCGAAGCCGCCGTACTGGTTGAAGAAATCCTCGAAGAAGTCGAAGATGCTGCCGGGGTAATTGCCGGGATAGTTGCCCGGGTTGTTGCCGGGATAATTCCCGCCCTGATTGCCCTGACCGCTCTGATCCTGACCGGGCGCTTCCTCCACCGGCTGAACGTCCCATGTCAGCTCCATGGTCAGCTCGTTGCCGCCGCGGTACACCGTCAGGGTGACGGTATCGCCGGCGGAATAGTTCTTCTTCACCGCCGTCAGATCCTCCAGAGAGGTGATGATATGGTCGTCCACCTTGCGGATGACGTCGCCCATCTGCAGACCAGCCTTGGCGGCTGCGCCGCCCTCCTCCACGGAGTAGATAAACACGCCGTTGGAGATGTCGTAGCGGTACTGGGCGGCCATCTGCTCGGTGAGCGTACCGGCACTGACGCCCAGATAGGGCTTGTTGGTGACGTAGCCGTTGGTCATGATGTCCTCGATCATGGCCATGACGTCATTGATGGGGATAGCGAAGCCCAGACCCTCCACCACAGAGTTGGAATAGGTGGAATACTTGGCGGTGACGATGCCCACCACCTCGCCGTAGCTGTTGAACAGCGGGCCGCCGGAGTTGCCGGGGTTGATGGAGGTGTCCGTCTGGATCATGTTGAAGGGCGTACCGTCCACATTGATGGCGCGGTTCACGCTGGACACCATGCCGCCGGTCTGGGAGAAGGTCAGCTCGCCCAGAGGGTTGCCGATGGCCAGCACACGATCGCCCACGTTCAGCTTCTCGGAGTCGCCGATGACCACCGGCAGCAGGTTGGTCACGTCCACCTTGATGACGCCGATGTCGTAATCCTCATCGCTGCCGATGATCGTCGCGTCATAGGTCTCGCCGCTGTACAGCGTCACCTTCACGGTGGTGGCACCCTCGATGACGTGGTGGTTGGTGACGATATAGCCGTCCGCCGTGAGGATGAAGCCGGAGCCGGAGGATGCATTCTCCACCGTCTGGCCGAAATAGTTGGTGGTGGCGGAACAGTTGATGGACACGGCGCGGTTGACGTTGGCGGCATAGTTTTCCGCATCGGTCAGCAGCTTCTGGCCGTCCACCGGCTGAAGCACCACTTCCTCCACAGGACGGTCGCTGACCTGCACGGTGGCAGTGTTCTTGTCCTGTCCGCCCTTCACCGATGCCATGATGCCCGCACCGGCAGCACCGCCCAGCAGGGCACACACCAGCGCCAGCGCCACGATCTTCACTCCGGTGCGGCTCTTTTTCGCCTTGGGAGGCTGCACCGGCGGCTGAGGCGGCTGGCTGCTCTGATAGTAGCCCTGCGGCTGAGGTGCAGAATACTGGGGCTGGCTGGACTGAGCCGTGTTCTGGTACATATTCCGGTAACGGTTCAGTTGCTCATCTGCCGGGGCCGGCTGCTGGCCGGAAGCGTTCTGGCCGCTCTCAGGCTTCTTATATGAGTAATGATAATAGTTGTTCTCGTCGTTATACATGCGGATACCTCCTGTCTGTTCCATGTATTATAGTATAACCTATCATAGCGGAAAATCCATCTTTCCTCAAGAAGGACTTCTGCTTGCACCTTTGAGAGAAGTATAGTATGCTAATCTTAAATCAATATGAAAAGGATGCGAATTTTTTTGCTGAAGATAGAAAATCTGAAGCTCCTGCCGGGAGACCCCCTCTCCCGCCTCACTGCCGAGGCGGCCAGAGCCGCCCGGGTGCGGGAGTCGGACATCCGCACACTGCAGATCCTCCGCCGCAGCGTGGACGCCCGGGAGGGCGTTCAGCTGGTGTACACCGTGGCAGTGGAGGTCAGCGGCGAGTCTGCCGTGCTGCGCCGCTGCCGGAACGGCAAGGTCTCCCTGTATGAACCCCCTGCGCCCTATGTGCCGCCCGCACTCCGTCCCGCGCCTCAGCTGCCGCCGGTGGTGGTGGGCGCAGGCCCCGCCGGTCTTTTCTGTACGCTGGTGCTGGCCATGGCAGGTCTCCGGCCCATTCTGCTGGAGCGGGGCCGCTGCGTGGAGCAGCGGCAGGCGGATGTGGAGAAGTTCTGGTCCACCGGCGTGCTGGATCCCACCTCCAACGTACAGTTCGGTGAGGGCGGTGCCGGTGCGTTTTCCGACGGCAAGCTGAACACCGGCACCAAAGATCCCCGCCACCGCTTTATTCTGGAGCAGCTGGTGTCCTGCGGCGCGCCGGAGGATATCCTCATCGACGCCAAGCCACACGTGGGCACCGACCGGCTTCACATCGCCCTGAAGTCCCTGCGGGCAAGACTGCTGGAGCTGGGTGCGGACATCCGGTTTGAAAGCCGCCTGTCGGACATCCGTACCGCAGACGGAGAAATCACTTCCATCACCGTGGATGGGCCGGAGGGCAGCTATTCCCTTCCCTGCCGCCATGTGGTGCTGGCTCTGGGTCACTCCGCCCGGGACACCTTCGAAATGCTGTACCGTCAGGGCGTGCCCATGGAGGCCAAGCCCTTTGCCGTGGGCGTGCGCATCGAGCACCGTCAGTCGGATATGGACTTTGCCCAGTACCGTACCTGCGCAGGCCATCCCGGTCTGCCGGCATCCAGCTACAAGCTCTCCTGTCATCTGCCGGAGGGCCGCGCCGCCTACTCCTTCTGCGTCTGTCCCGGCGGTCAGGTGGTGGCTGCCGCCTCGGAAAAAAACCGTCTGGTCACCAACGGCATGAGCGAGTTCGCCCGGGACAAAGAAAACATCAACGGCGCGCTGCTGGTGAACGTCACGCCTGTGGATTTCGGCGGCGACAAGCACCCGCTGGCCGGTATCGCCTTCCAGCGCCGACTGGAGGAGGCCGCCTTTGCGCTGGGCGGCTCCGGCTATCGCGCTCCCTGTCAGCGGGTGGGCGATTTTCTGGCACACCGCGCCTCTGTCCGCTGCGGACGGGTGAAGCCCAGCTACCGCCCCGGCGTCACCTACACCAATCTGCGCCACTGTCTGCCGGACTTCATCTGCGACACGCTGGAAGGCGCGCTGCCCATTCTGGGCAAGAAGCTTCTGGGCTACGCCGATCCCGACGCACTGCTGACAGCAGTGGAGACCCGCAGCTCCTCCCCGGTGCGTCTGCCCCGTGACGCCGCCTATCAGTCCGCCATGCGGGGTCTGTTCCCCTGCGGCGAGGGCGCAGGCTATGCCGGCGGCATCCTCTCCGCCGCCGCCGACGGTATGCGCTGTGCGGAAAGTATCTTACATTTCTATGAAACATCCATATAAGGAGGACTACGAACCATGAGCAGAGACATTTGTGTCTGGCTGGACGAAACCGCTCCCATCGTGCAGGAGGAAATCCGCGCAAAAATCACCGCCACTGCAGAAAAGTGCGGCTTTGTCCCCCACTTCTACACCCACGAGGCAGACGCTGCCGCCGATCTGGACAAGTTTGAGGTCATGTACGGCCGCTCCACCGATCTGGCAAGGAGCGCCCGGAACCTCAAGTGGATGTGCTGCTGCTGGGCAGGCGTGGCTCCCTTCTGTCAGGAAGGCGTGCTGCCGGAGGACTGCCTGCTGACCAATTCTGCCGGTGCCTACGGCGATACCATCGCCGAGCATTCCATCATGGTGCTGCTGATGCTGCTGCGCCGGATGCCGGAATATGAAGAGATCGTCAGCCGCCGGGAGTGGCGCAACCGCCTCCCCATCCGCTCCATTCTGGGCAGCCGCATCACCGTACTGGGCGCAGGCGATCTGGGCACCACCTTCTCCAAGCGTGCCAAGGCCATGGGTGCCGTCCACATCACCGGCGTCAGCCGCAGCGGCGTGGCCCGCGACCCCATCTATGACGAGATGCTGCCCATCAGCCGTCTGGAGGAGATCCTTCCCGAGACGGAAATTCTGGTGATGTCCCTCCCCGGCACCGCCGAGACCGAGGGCATCATGGACGCCCGCCGCATCGCCATGCTGCCTGCCAATGCCGTCATCGTCAACGTGGGCCGGGGCAACTCTCTGGATCAGTATGCCGTCCGGGACGCCCTCAACGAGGGTCGTCTGGCAGGCGCCGCCATCGACGTGTTCGTGCAGGAGCCCATCCCCCAGGACGATCCCCTGTGGGGCACCAAAAACCTCATCATCACGCCCCACATCGCCGGCAACCTGACTCTGCGCCACACCGCCCTGAAGAACGCCGGTATGTTCTGCGAGGATCTGGAAAACTACGCCGCAGGCCGTCCCCTGAAGCATCTGGTGGACCGCAAGCGCGGCTATTGATCCCCGCTCCGGCAAGTTTACATAATTATGCATCTGTGCATAGAAAATCCGCCGGACAGTGCAGACTGTCCGGCGGATTTTGGCTGCTTATCCGCCTACGCTGGTTTCCCGAAACTCCGATCGCAGGGCGATTCCCGCGTCATCGAAGAATACAAAGTAGGTGTCGTGGATATAGCTGGCATCCAGCGGGCCATTGTCATAGTTTACATAATATGCGCCGACATCCTCACCGGTGTCCAGTGTGTATTCCCGGTCAAATTCGCCATATTTCTTCTGAATCTCCGTCCGGGTCTTCCCGGCGATCCAGTCGGCGTCGTAGAGGCGGTGGATGTTGGTTTCGTCATAGTGGGGCGCACAGGCCGTCAGCCACAGAAGGCACGCCAGCGCCGCCGCCCATATCCGGCGGCCCATCAGTAGCGGCGCACCACTGCCGCCACCTTGCCGAGGATCTGGCAATAGGTGCCGTCAATGGGAGAATAGTCATCGTTTTCCGGCAGCAGCCAGATCTGGCTGCCCTGACGCTGGAAGCGCTTCACCGTGGCCTCGTCCTCCAGCAGCGCCACCACGATCTCGCCGTTCCGGGCAGTCTGGGCGCGGTGCACCACCACCAGATCACCGCTGAGGATACCTGCCTTGATCATGGAGTCGCCCCGGACACGGAGAGCAAAATATTCGTCGCTGCGGCCGCCGGTATCGAAAGCCAGATAGTCCTCAATACACTCCTGCGCCAGAATGGGACTGCCTGCAGCCACATCGCCCACGATGGGCACCCGATCGGCCGGAGCTTCCTCCGCAGCGGGGACAGGCGCAGGCTCTGCGATACGCTGCACGCTCTGGGTCAGGGTGATGGCACGCCCCTTACCGGCGTCCTTCTCGATGTAGCCTGCCTCTGCCAGCTTCTTCAGGTGGAAATGCACCGTGGACGGAGAGCGCAGCTCCACCGCCTGACAAATCTCCCGGACAGAGGGGGGATAGCCGCGGTCACGGAGGCTTTCCACAATATAATCATAGATCTTCTGCTGCATCTTGGACAAAGGCTGCATGAACATCTTCCCTTCTTCATTTCATTTTTCTCATCATATCATACATTCGTTCGAATTGCAAACATTTGTTCGCATGTTTCCACAGAAATTTGCCCCGGCATCGCGCCGGGGCAAGTCTTATTCTTCGGTGAAATGGACGTGGTTGAAAATGTGCTCCTCGCAGAAGCAGTGATACCCGGCGCAGCGGGAGCAGTACCGGAACTGCAGGTCGGGATGGCTGGCGTCGGTACGGCCGCAGACGCTGCACTGGTGGCGGAAGCCCTGCTCCCGTGCCTTGCGCTGCTGCGCCTCGGCAGCCTTCTTGAACTGGATGGTCTGGTGAGAGTTCTTGTGACGAACGTAGCCGCGCTGACGGTTCACCGCGCCGGTGAGGTCGTTCCAGAAGAACACAAGGAAGTTGGCCAGCGCGATGAGGGGCGTCACCCAACCGGCCACATGCCCCCACAGCAGGGACTGGACGATGCCGATGGCGAAGAACGCGCCGTCCAGAATGGCCAGCCACTTCATCTTCACCGGGATGATGAACATGAACAGCACCTGCGTATTGGGGTACAGAACGGCAAAGGCGAAGAACATGGACAGGTTCACATACTGTGCGCCCACGATGGTGAGGCTGTAGCCGGAAAGCAGCGAGCCCAGCACGCCGCCAAGGGCGGTGAAGATCACGCCGGAAAGATAGTACAGGGTAAATTTGGCGGTGCCCCACTCACGCTCCAGAATGGAGCCGATAAAGTGGTAGAAGTACAGAAACAGCACCAGCCAGATACCGTCCGACAGGGAGTAGTAGCCGGGCATAAGGATGAAAGTCACCAGACGCCACACCTCGCCCCGGCAGATAGCCGCCCAGTCAAAGGCCAGAAAGCTGACGGCGGCCGGACTGGAAAACACCGAGAGAAGATACACCAGCGCGTTGCCGATGACGATGTACTTCATCAGATTGGGAATTCCGAAATTGGGATGCTTGTACGCAAACCGATCGATGGCACTGCAGAGCTTTTTCAACGCAGGAAACCTCCTGAAAACAAAGCATTCGGACATACGGGATGACCGTATGTCCGATTATAGCCTATCTGTATGGAAAAGTCATGTATAATTTTTAAATTGTAGCGGTTTATCCGCGCCAGAACAGATGGAACGGGGTTTCAATGGGTACGGTCTCCTCTTCCAGAATCTTCATCTCGCAGATGCCCATGCCACGGCCCTTGACCTCCACCTTGCCCTTGCGGTCACCCTTTTCATAGCCGCCTTCCTCATAAGCAGGGTCCAGAACCAGAATGCGGCCGTCCCGCTCCTCGGCGATGGCGGCGATATAATGTCTGGCATAGTCGCTGAACACGCCGTGGTAGCCGTCGTCCTTACGGTCGCCGGTGACCAGAATGATGGCAGCGCCGCCGGTACGCAGACAATGGCGCAGTTCCTCCGTATCCTTGGTCTTTTTGTAGTGGAAGCCCATCTTCTCCGCATAGGCGGGGAAATACCGTTCGGAGTTGGTGCCGCCCTTGTAGTTGGCCTTCACATCATAGGAAAGCTGCAGAGCGTCCTTCAGTTCAAAATCACTCTTCACCAGCAGGCGGTCGGCCACCATCACAGCGGAACACAGTCCGCAGCCGGAGGTGGCAACGGTGGTGGTCTGACCCTTGATGCGGTTGGCCTCGTCCATATCCGTTCTGGTGACATACAGCCAATAAGGATAGTCCAGCTGATTGATGTATTTCATAGCAATTCTCCTCGTTCTGTGTTTTTATGATAAAGGGAGGCGGCCGCTGCAGGGATCTGCATACCCCCATACTACCCCCCTGCAGCGGCCCCGTCAAATGAAAAGAATCGTATCAATGTTCCGTGCGGCGAACGACGCCCATGTAGTGCAGGATGTTCAGATCCTGCGTCCGGTCGCTGCCGTGGTGACCCCGGACCGGCTTGCCCTTGCTGTTCAGCTCGGAGCCGTAGGGCTCCACCTTGTGGACACCGTGATCGGGAGAGAAGGTCACCAGCGTGTTGTGGTTCTTCCAGTTGCGCTTCACCGCAGACACCAGCATGTCGAAGAACTGTCCCTGTCGATAAAGGGCGTTCAGGGTGTCTCTGGCCTCCGGGCCATGCCGATGGTTAAAGGTATCAAACATATAGGTGTAGACGCAGATGACATCGTACTCATCCTCTGCGATGAGAGTCTGGGCTTTTTCTACCACCTCGCCCTCGGTGGCACAGTGGTAGTAGTGAATGTCGCGGCCCTGAAAGATGTTGGACAGGCTGCAGGTGGGCGGCGCGATCAGTGCCACTCTCTTCCCCGCCCGCAGTACGGCATCAAAGAAGGTATCGATCTGAATCACCGGCTTTGCATATTCCTGAATACCGTGGACGGCAGGCTCCGCGCCGGTATACATGGTGCCGAAGCAAACCGGCGTCACGGAAGGCATGGGACTTTTGAAGGGAACGGTGAGCTGGGTATGCTTCAGCACCGGCTCAAAGGCATCGGGATAGGCCTGATACAGCCACATGCCCACCGCGTCGGGATTGTGGATCAGGACGCGGTCAAAGCCGTCCTTGCAGAGATCCTCCAGCGTCTCGCAGACCCAGTCCAGAGGCGGCTCCGCACAGGCGGGAGCCTCGATGCCCATGGCCTTGCAGATGGTAGCCGCAAAGCGGGTCAGCGGATTTTTATTGTATGCTTTCACGGTACTCCTCCTTATTTCTCAACGCCGAAATCCGCAGGCAGCTCGGCGATGACGGCAGCCACCAGCTTGGCGCTGTTCACCAGAGATTCCGCACGCATGAACTCACGGACGGAGTGGATATGGCCGCCCACCGGCCCCATGGTGCAGACGCTGGGCGCACCGGCCATGGTGGTGTAGGAGGCATCGGAGCCGCTGGAGGTCAGGACGGCCTCACGCTCGCCCAGACCGTACTTCCGGCTGACAGCGGCAATGTGCTCTGCCAGCGCATAGTTCTGCTCCGTAGCCTCCATAGGCCAGCGCTCGCCCACCACGTCAAAGCTGGACTGCGTTCCGGGGATGAAGGACTTGGCGATGATGCCCTCCACGTGATTCTTGATCTCCTGCCGCTGCTCCATCTTCCAGTAGCGGTTGTAGAGGGTGAACTCCACCTTCTCCGGCACGGTGTTGGGGGAAGTGCCGCCACGGATCATGCCGCAGTTATAGGTGATCTGCTCCTGATCGCTGGGTGCCTCGATGGCAAGGATCTTGTGGGAAGCCTCCTTGATGGCGCTGATGCCCTTGCTGTAGGCACTGTCGGCGTGGGAGGCTTTGCCGGTGACATACACCTTGTAGCGGATAGAGCCCTTGCGTCCCACGGTGATTTTCGTGCCGTCACCGGGTTCCAGCGTGATGGCGGCGGCACTGCCCCGGGCATTGTCCCGGATGAAGTCCTTGCCCTCCTCGCCGGAGAGACCCTCGCTGAGTTCCTCGTCACCGATCATGATGAACTTGATGGGACGGTCACGGTAGCCGGCATCCTGCAGAGCACACATCACCAGCAGGCCGATGACAAGACCGCCCTTCATATCCGTGATGCCGGGGCCATACCAGATGCCGCCCTCCTCACGCCACATGGTGGAGAAGGTACCCTTGGGATGCACCGTGTCCATGTGTCCGGTGAATACCACCGGCGGCAAGGGTGCGTCCTCGTTGCAGGTGATCAGCAGACCGTCACCGGCCTTTTCAAAGGGATGCAACTGCACGTGGAAGCCGTGCTTTTCCGCGAAATCGCGGAGACAGCGTCCCACGGCATCCACATCTGCCTTGTCCGGCGTATAGCTGTCCATGCAGACGATGTCACGCAGCAGCTGCTTGTGTTCCTCTGCCTGTGCTTCCACGCAGGCAAAAATGGTTTCAACCATGGCAATCCTCCTCTATGGAAAAGGTACGGAATACGACAGAATGCAAGGTTTCCGGCAGATTACTATGCATAATCCACCCCACCTCAGAGCCTATCGTAGTTGTGACAGGCCACAAAGTGACCGGGCGCCACTTCCCGCAGGCTGGGGCACTTGGCCCAGCATTCCTCCGTAGCATAGGGGCAGCGCTTGGCAAAACGACACTCGTCCTTGGGTTCGATGGGAGAACTGATCTCACCCTTCAGGATAATGCGTTCTCTCTTCTTCCGAGTGCTGGGCATGGGGATGGCGCTGAGCAGTGCCTTGGAGTAGGGATGCAGCGTATTGTTAAACAGTTCTCTTGACGAAGCCTTCTCCACCAACTGGCCCAGATACATCACGGCGATGTCATCGGCAAAGTGGTTGACGACGGCAAGATCGTGGGTGATGAACATGTAGGTCAGTCCCAGCTCGTCCTGCAATTCCTCCAGCAGGTTCAGGATCTGCGCCTGAATGGAAACGTCCAGTGCAGAGACCGGTTCGTCGCATACGATGAATTTGGGGTTCACAGACAGAGCGCGGGCGATGCCAATGCGCTGGCGGCGGCCGCCATCCAATTCGTGGGGATATGCATTGATGAGACGCTCGGCAAGACCGACAGTGCGCATCAGCTGCAGAGTCCGCTCCTCCAGATCATAGCGGTCGGTCATGATCTTGTTGAACTTCAGAGGTTCAGAGATAGCCTGCAGCACCGTATTACGGGGATCCAGAGAGGAGAAGGGATCCTGAAAGATGATCTGCATCTCCTTGCGCTTGGAACGCATTTCGCGCTCCGTCAGCTTGGTAATATCCTGACCTTCAAAGAGCACCTCACCTGCGGTTGGATTCACCAGACGCAGGATGGAGCGGCCGGTGGTGGACTTGCCGCAGCCGGACTCGCCGACAACGCCCAGCGTCTTGCCACGCTCGATGGTGAAGCTCACGTCATCCACCGCGTGCAGCATACCGCGGGGGGTATTGAAGTATTTCTTCAGGTTTTTGACTTCAAGGATCACATCACTCATCGTCTTCCACCTTCCTTTCGATATGGAAGTTCGGGTCATCGTAAGCCGTGCAGGCCACGATATGGGTATCGCTGAAGTGCCGCTTCTCAGGCCGCTTCTCCTTGCACGCCTCCGTGGCGTACTGGCAGCGCTCTGCAAAGGCACAGCCTGCCGGCAGATGGGAGGGATCGGGCATCAGGCCGGGGATGGGCTTGAGCTTCTGGTCATAGTCGCCGATGTTGGGCAGGGAGTTGAACAGGCCCTCGGTGTAGGGATGTTTCGTGTTGTTGAACACCTCATCCAGCGTACCCTGCTCCACGATGCTTCCTGCGTACATAACCGCCACGTTGTCGCAGATCTCCGCCACGATGCCCAGATCGTGGGTGATCATGATGGTGCCGGTACCGTACTTCTGCTTCAGTTCCTTCATCAGATCCAGCACCTGCGCCTGAATGGTGACATCCAGAGCCGTGGTGGGTTCGTCAGCAATCAGCATCTTGGGGTTACAGGCCAGTGCGATGGCGATGACCACGCGCTGCTTCATGCCGCCGGAGAACTGATGGGGATACTCGGTAGCACGGGTACGGGGAATACCCACCACTTCCAGCATATCACCGGCCTTTTCGGCGGCCTCGGACTTGGAGACGCCCTGATGGAGGGCGATGGACTCGGCGATCTGCTCACCCACAGTGAAGACCGGGTTCAGGGAGGTCATGGGGTCCTGGAAGATCATGGAGATCTCCTCGCCGCGGATCTTTTCCAGTTCTTTGTCCTTAGCCTTCATGATGTCATGACCACAGACGGTGATCTCGCCGCTCTTGATAATTCCAGGAGGATTGGGCACCAGCCGGAGCGCCGCCAGAGCCGTGGTGGTCTTGCCTGCACCTGTCTCGCCCACGAGGCCCAGAGTCTCACCCTCATGGACGGTGAGGCTGACGTCGTTGACGGCTTCCACCGTATCACCATCCACTACAAAGTGGACAGTCAGATTCTTGATGTCGAGGACAACATTCTTCTTTTCCATATGCTGCTCCTCCTTACTTCTTCAGCTTGGGATCCAGGGCATCACGGAGACCGTCACCCATCATATTGAAGGCAAGCACGGTGATCATGATGGCCAGACCCGGGAAGGTGGTCAGATGGGGATACTCACGGATGACACTGCGGCCGGCTGCCAGCAGCGCGCCCCATTCGGGAGAGGGAATGGGTACGCCCAGCCCCAGATAACTCAGGGAGGATGCGGACACGATGGCGCCCGCCACCTGCAGGGTGGTGCGGACAATGATGGGACTCAGGCAGTTGGGCACCACATGGCGGGCAATGATGCTGGCCGTGGGCATACCGATGGCCTTGGCGGCCTCCACATACTCATTATTCTTGGCCGTCAGGACTGCCGCGCGGGCACCGCGAGACACACCCACCACACGTGAAACTGCCATGGCAATGATCAGACTGGATGTACTCTGTCCCAACGCGGACACAACAAGGATGCCCATCAGCAGGCCGGGAATAGAGCCGATGATATCCAGAATACGGGAAACGTACAGGTCGATCTTTCCGCCGAAGTAACCACACATGGCACCTACGGGCAGACCCACCACCATGGCCAGAGCCACAGTCGCAAGGCCTATGGACAGAGAGTAACGAGCGCCGTACATGACGCGGGCAAACAAGTCACGTCCCAGTTCATCGGTGCCGAACCAGTGCTTTGCGTTGGGCTTCTGATAGATTTCAAACAGGTTATAGCCGGTGACCTGTGTTTCATAATCGAAGATCACATCGGCAAAAATGCAGTTCAGTGCCAGCAGCAGCAAAATCACAAGGGCTACAACAGCACCCTTGTTCTGGCGATAGCGATACCAGAACTCGCCCAACTGACTGCGCTTGGAGTACTGCTTGGACACCAGCACCCGCTTTTCCTTGCCTCGGGCTGCTCGTGCGGCTTTGGCCGCCTCAGCCCGGGCCTTCCGTTCTTCCTTTTCCCGGAGAGCCAGCGCGCGGTTGGCTTTGTTCTCATCCAGAGCACGGCGAACACGCTGCGGAATGGTGACAACCGAGCGAACAGCCTGACGAATATCTCCAACAATTTCCTTCCACAGGGGCTGGCGCTTGCCTGCCTCTGCAGCGAAATGGGTGCGCAGACGGGGATCCACCGCCACATACAGCAGATCCGTCACCATCTCGATGACGCCGATAAGGACACACTTGATGATGAGCACACCGCAGGCCATGGGCACGTCGCGGTTTTTCACCGCGTCCACCACCAGAATGCCCACGCCGGGCCAGGAGAACACAGACTCCGTCAGAGCCGCGCCGGCGATTGCTCCGGATAGCTGACCCATGGTGACGGTCAGGATGGGGATCATAGCGGGCTTCAGCGCATGCTTGTTCACCACCAGTTTCTCCGGCATACCTTTTGCGCGGGCAGTGCGCAGATAGTCCTGAGTAAGCGTGTCCAGCATGGTGGAGCGAGTGGTACGGGTCAGATCCGCCATTTTGTCCGTACCAATGGTGATGGCCGGCATCAGCACGCACAGCCATGTGGCGTTGCCGCTTGAGGGAAGCCAGCCCAGTTTCAGGGAGAACAGCAGCATCAGCATCAGGCCAAACCAGAAGTTGGGCACGGAGATGCCGAACACCGCCACTACGTTGGCAATGTTGTCCATGATGCCACCCCGGTGCTGGGCGGCAAAGATGCCCAGCGGGATGGAGACAATGGTGCCGATCAGGGACGCCACGATGCCCAGATAGATGGTGTTGGGCAGCCGCTGCATGAAGGTATCCATGATGTCCTGCCCCGTGGCCCAGGAGGTTCCCAGATCGCCGCGGATCATGTTCCACATATAGTTCACATACCGCACCAACAGAGGCTGGTCCAGACCGTACTCCGCACGGAGGGCAGCTATCTGCTCCGCGGTCATTTCATCCTGATCCAGGGAGTCGACATAGTCGCCCTGCGCCAGGTTCATCGCCGCGAAAATGATGAAGGAAATACCCACAATAACAGGGATCAACAAGATAAATCGTTTACATATGTAACGGATCACAGCAGGATTTTCTCTCCTTTCCAGATAAAAAGAGGATTTTGTTTTCCTTTTTTATGCACGGCAGGGACGACGCGCACGCCGTCCCTGCCGCGGACTGATCACAGATGGATGGAACGGAGTTCCTTACTCCTCCCAGCGGATGTGGGTGTAGTCATGGAAGCCGTTGGGATAGAACTGAATGCCGGAAACATTCTTATTGTAAGCCAGATTCTGAACGATGTAGTACAGGGGGATGTAGGGCAGATCGCGATTGCTGATCTCCTGAGCCTGCTTGCAGAGTTCGGTGCGCTTGGCATCGTCGGTCTCCGCAGCGATCTTGGCATAGATGTCAAGCATCTCGGGATTATCATAGCCCGGACGGCCAGTGGTTTTATAGAAGCTAAGGAGACGCGTGGCGTCGGGACGCAGAGAGATAGAATACAGGAACATATCAAAGGAGCGTTCGGTGATGGTCGCATTAAAACCGGTGCTGTCCTGCTGCTTGATGTTAACCTTGAAGCCCACTGCCTGCAGGTTGGCCTGCACCAGTGCCGCAAATGCGGGGATGTTGCCGGTCAGCAGGGTCAGTTCGGGACCGCCGTTGGCGTAACCGGCCTTGGCCATGTACTCCTTAGCCTTGGCGGGATCATAGGTGTAAATATTCTCGAGATCCTCGGTATAACCGTACTGGTTCTTACCCCACATGGAAACAGCCTGCTGGCCGCGGCCGTCGGTCTGCAACTTCACGATGTCGCCATAGTTCAGGGCGTAAGCCACAGCCTTGCGGAGGTTGATATCCTCGCTCAGCTTGCCGTTCGTCAGATTGAGGCCCATGTAGTAGAGATTCTGTGCATTGTAGGAATAGCCCCGGACGTTGGTGTCCTTTTCCAGCTCCTTCAGGGTCGTGGCGGAGCAGGAGGGGTCAATGGCGATCTCGCCGGTCTGCAGAGCGATGGTTCGGGCAGAGGCCTCCTTCATGGTGCGGATGGTGACCTTCTCGGTGGGGTTCAGGCCCTTTTCCGCCCAGACCCAGGAGTCGTCAACGCGGGTCAGGGCGACATACTCGTTGGCAAAGAAGTCGGAGACTGCCCAGCCGCCGGTGCCGATCCAGTGACCGTTCTCAGCGTCCTTCTCGCAGGCCTCACGGTTGAAGACGGAGAAGTCATTCACATAAATGGTATAAAGATAGTCGGCATTGGGACTGGCCAGAGTGATGCGGACGGAATCCTCGTCGACGGCCTCGACCTTGTCGTTCAGCTTCTTTGCAGCAAAGTATCTCTCAAAGCTGTAGACCACGTCATCGGCGGTCAGGGGCTCTCCGTTGGAGAACTTGACGCCCTTACGCAGATGGAAGACGTAGCTGCCGGCGTTCTCAATCTCCCAGGATTCCGCCAGTTCAGGAACCAACTCGTTCTTCGCAAAGTCAAAGTCCAGCAGCTGGTTGTACATCATTTTGTAGACAAACTGATGGTTTGTGCCGGTCTCGGTCTGAGGATCGAGCTTGGCGATCTGGTTGGCCACGGCCACCGCGATCTCCTTCTTGTAGGTCTTGGTGGGTTCCACCGTGACCTGCTGGTCCTTGTTAATATCTCCGATATCCTGAGTACCGGGGGTGCTGGTGGCGGGTTTGTCGGTGCCGGGTGTGCTGGTGGTGGGCTTATCGCCGCCGCAGGCCACCAGTGCCATGGTCATGACCAGGGCAAGGATCAGTGCAAGTGCTCTTCTCATAAGTGTATTCTCCTTCCATATATGTACTCTCTGAGAGTTCCCGCCGTTCTCGCGGCAGGCGCAGGACTTCCGTCCTTGTGAGAGAAAACCGCCTCCCGCGGCTTTTCCGCCCCCACAGGGACTTCTGTCCTGTCTGTATGTATCATATCAGAAGGTCTTCTGCATTAAAATTCAGAAAACTCGCACAAAACTATCCGATATGCAAAAAACAGCAGCGCACTTTTGTGCAAACTGCTGTTTTTCGTGGTCTATTTTCTCATTTTGCGTCATCCGGCGGCACAAAACCGAGGTTCAGGCGAAACAGACGGCGGGGACGTCCGGTATCCGCATGGGACTGCCGACCCACCACTGCCGCATAGCCACCAGCCTCCAGCCGGACGAGGATGCGATGGATGTTGTTGAGGGACATATTCGCCATCTTCGCCAGTTCACCGGGAGTGATCTCCTGAAAACCGTACTGCCGCTGGGCCTTCGCCAGCGCATCCAGCACCGTGAGCCCCACGCCGGTATCCCGGGAAACGCGCTCCAGCAGCTGGCGGCTGTACTCCGTTGCCGTCTGGGGCGGACGGAGGATAAATGGCCCACGGGCCACCTCCCCGCCGTCCTTCACGTACCAGCAGCTGTAGGTCTGCTGCCGGGCGCTCTGGTTGGCTTGCAGTGCATTGGACCGGGCCTCCATATGGGTCAGACCGTAACCAATGCCCAGCGCCACCTGCTCCACATCCGGTTCAGACAGGGCGGTTTTCGCAAAGTCCATCTCCAGCAGACCGCCCGTTTTCATCTCCAGACTCTCTCTGGATGCAAAGAACATATACTGACCACCGGAGCGCCGTTCCAGCGCGCCGCTGATCTCCTGAACGAACCGGAACAGGGCGCTTTCGATTTTGCTGATGCTGCGGATCTGCCGATACTCCCGGTCGCCCTGCCCGTACTCCTCCTTCATCCGCACCGTCAGAGCCAGCACCGCCTCCCGGTGTTCTGCCGCCCGACGCTGTCCGTACATCTGGATGCGGGTGCGCATATCGTTGAGAGCTGCCAGCACATCCTCCTCCGTAAAGCTGACGAGAAAAGCGGGATACCCGTTCTGTTTCATCGCATCCTCCACACCGGGAGAATCCGTCAGGCAGATGGAGGCGCGGCCGGTGCCGAAGTTTTCGTTGTGATATGCGCAGGCGCCGTCGGCATAATGTCCCGCCAGCTCCGGGTTGCGCAGGTATTCCTCATGAGACGGGGTATCGTTGTAGCGGAAGAGGGCGATCCGATCCGGCTCCAGCCCCAGCTCTCTGCAGAGGATCAGCTGCATTGCCTCCGCACTGTTGGAAAGATCGTAGGTGATGCGGTGGATATCATGACCCGCCAGTCTGGCCTGCAGCAGCGCCCGGTATACCGCCGCGTCCGTGCGGCGGATCTGCATCCACGGGACAATGGCAGCACTGTGCTTGCCGGCAAAATCCAGATACCGGTTTCCGGTGAAAATGATGCCGTCCAGCTCCGGCTGCACCCGCTCCAGAAGCTCCGGCACACGGCTCAGGCGGCAGGAATACTCCACGCACTCCACAAAGGCATCCTCCAGATGCAGCATGGAATGCAGACGTTTGATGCTGAAGGTCGGTCCGATGATACCGATTTTCACGCCGGTCTCCCCTTCCCTGAAAGATTGGAAAAAGTATAGCGCACAGCGCCGATATTTGCAAGACGGCATGGTTTTTTAAGAAAAACGCACAAAAATCCGCGAAATTTCTATTGACAATAGCCAATGCATCATTATAATATAAATGCACAACTGAACACCCCTTATCAAGAGTGGCGGAGGGAACGGCCCAATGAAACCACGGCAACCTGCATTGTAAGGTGCCAAATCCGACGGAAAGCGACAGATGAGGAGCAAAGAAATGTATTTTTTGCGTGCTTCGTCGTCGAAGCGCGCTTTTTTCATGCTCCCAAGGGGAAAAAGGAACTCCCAAACGGGAAGAAAGGAATCAAAACTATGGCAAGACACTATCTCTTCACCTCGGAATCCGTGACCGAGGGTCATCCCGACAAAATCTGCGACCAGATCTCCGACGCGGTGCTGGACGCCATTCTGGCACAGGACCCCATGGGCCGCGTGGCCTGTGAAACCACCGTGTGCACCGGCCTCATCCATGTGATGGGCGAGATCACCACCAGCTGCTATGTGGACATCCCCAAGATCGCCCGCGAGGTGGTGCGTGAGATCGGCTATGACCGCGCCAAGTACGGCTTCGACTGTGAGACCTGCGGCGTCATCACCTCCATCAACGAGCAGTCCGGCGACATCGCCATGGGCGTCAACCAGTCTCTGGAGAACCGAGAGGGCACCGAGAGCGAGCTGAACCACGGCGCAGGCGATCAGGGCATGATGTTCGGCTACGCCTGCGACGAGACGCCGGAGCTGATGCCCCTGCCCCTGTCTCTGGCACAGAAGCTGGCCAAGCGCCTCACCGAGGTGCGCAAGAGCGGCATGCTGAAGTATCTGCGTCCCGACGGCAAGAGCCAGGTCACCGTGGAGTACGACGAGAACAACCGCCCTGTCCGTGTGGACACCGTGGTCATCTCCACCCAGCACGACGCCGAGACCTCTCTGGAGACCATCCGCGCCGACATGATCCAGCATGTCATCCGCGCCGTCATCCCCGCCCAGCTGCTGGACGAGAACACCCGCTACTTCGTCAACCCCACCGGCCGCTTCGTCATCGGCGGTCCCCAGGGCGACTCCGGCCTCACCGGCCGCAAGATCATCGTGGATACCTACGGCGGCAGCGCACCCCACGGCGGCGGCGCTTTCTCCGGCAAGGACCCCACCAAGGTGGACCGCTCCGCAGCCTACGCCGCACGCTGGGTGGCCAAGAACATCGTAGCTGCGGGCCTTGCCTCCCGCTGCCAGGTGCAGCTGGCCTACGCCATCGGCGTGGCTCGCCCCGTCAGCATTCTGGTGGACACCTTCGGCACCGGCATCGTCAGCGATGACAAGCTGGAAGCCGCCGTGGCCAAGGTCTTCGACCTGCGTCCCAGCGCCATCATCAGGGATCTGGAGCTGCGTACCCCCATCTACCGCCAGCTGGCCGCCTACGGCCACATGGGCCGCGAGGATCTGGGCGTCAAGTGGGAGGCCACCGACCGCGTTGAGGCCCTCAAAGCTGCCCTGCAGTAATTGTAAAGGACGACCGCTTTTCATACGAAGGCGGTCGTTTTTTCATTGCGGAGGGACAGAAACTATGATACAATGGAGAAAAGAATCAAAGGAGGGAACGCCGTGCCGATCATTTCCTGTTACGAATGCAGAAAGAAATACGACTACACGGAGGACGGCTTCTGTCCCCGCTGCGGCAGCTTCAACCAGCCCCGAAAGGGCAGCTACATCGTCTCTGCCAGCGGCGACATCGTCCGCACCGACGGCATCAACGAAGCGGGACACGAAAACTCCTTTGTCCACGCGGAGTACCATGCTGAGGAGCGCAGCCGAAAACGGCTGGGACTGGACAGGGATACGGCAGAGGCCGGCAGCTCCCGGCGCAGCACAGTGTCCAACAAGAAAAAGGCCAATCCCATCAGCTTTGTGTTCCTGCTGATCTGGCTGGCAGCGCTGCTGCTGATCATCTTTCCCACCATTTTCAGCCTGCTTTGAAAAAATGCCTGTGCCGATTTTTGGCACAGGCATTTTTGCGCATAGTTCATTCGCCGCCGCAAAGACTACAAAAAACACAGGGAGGCGCAGTGTGAAAAAGTGGCGGAGCATTCTGGGAGGCGCAGCGTTATGCTGCGCCATTGCATGGGGACTGTCGGCGATGATGGTCCGGGAGTCGTATCTGGCGGTGGACAGCACCGTATATATTCCGGAAAACAAATATGTGGCGCTGACCTTTGACGACGGCCCACGGGCCGAAAGCACAAACCGTCTGCTGGACGGGCTGGCGGAGCGGGGCGCAAAGGCCACCTTCTTCCTCATCGGCGAACAGATCGAAGCCAACGCCGCGCTGGTACAGCGGATGGCGTCGGAGGGACATCAGGTGGGCAACCATACCTGGAGCCATGTGCGGCTGGCGGAGGCGGAGAACGCGGTGGTCGCGGAACAGCTGGCGAAAACGGACATGGCGCTGCGGACCCTGCTGGGCGAGGACGACTACTGGGTGCGGGTTCCCTACGGTCTCATCCTGGACGATCAGCGCAGCCTCTTTTCCCAGCCGCTGATCCAGTGGTCGGTGGACCCGGAGGACTGGCGGCTGCGGGATGCCGACAAGGTAACGGACTTCGTGCTGGACCGTGTGCAGCCGGGGGATATCATTCTCCTCCACGATTCTCTGGAGCCGTCGGTGGACGCGGCGCTGCGGATCGTGGACGCGCTGCAGAAGGAGGGCTACACCTTCCTCACCGTCCGGGAACTGCTGGAAAAGGCAGGCGTGACGCCGGAGGCGGGGGTACGCTACCGCTCAGTGAAAAATGCGCTGGAGGGCAGCGGAGAATAAACGAAACCCAGCGGTGACGCAGATCACCGCTGGGTTTGAACCGTTATATCAGATGCTTACTGCAGGATGTCCAGTGCCAGAGTCAGCACGATGAAGGCGGCACCCACCCACTTGGTGGCACGAGCCAGCTTGGCGTCCAGAGACTTGGCCTTGTTCTTGGCCAGGAAGGAGTCACCGCCGCCGATAACGCTGGACAGGCCGGAGTTCTTGCCGGACTGGAACAGAACGGCCAGCACCAGAGCCACGCCGCACAGCAGCTGCAGGATTGCAACAAAAACAAACATATCAGGAAACCTCCAAATCGTTTCACGGTGCAGCTTCTGTGCACACGCCCTCATTTTACAGAAGTAAATGGTAGCACAGTTTGTCAGGAATTGCAAGAGGAAAAGCGCTTTTTCCCCACCGTTTTTTCCCGGTTTGCAGCGACAGCGGGAAAAATTCCCTGTTTTTACAAATCCCCTCTTCCTTCCGTTCTCTGTTCGGGGTATAATAATATGTTAAGAATGAATCCCCGCCCCAAGGCGGAGAGGGAGGGCACTATGAAACGAGACATCGCCCGGGAAACAGCCGCACAGCTGACACAGGCGTTTTCTGAAAAAAGCTTCCTGCGGGTGCTGGGCATCCGCCAGACGGAGGTGCGCCGCCTGCTGCGGCAGGTGGACTGGAACACCGCCCTGCGCACCCTGCTGCCCCTGAAGGAGCGGCTCTCCTGCGCCGCGGTGCTGGAGGTCTGCCGCCCCATGCTGGACGCCATGGCGCCGGAGCCCGACACGGGCTGGCTGCTTTTCGCCTATCAGACCGTGTGCGGCAGAATGTTCGCGCGGACAGATGCAGACCACACCGAAGCACAGCGGGACGCCGTGATATGCTTCCTGCAGGTGCTGCAGGTGCTGCTGGACGCCGAGCGACGGCAGCTGCCCTTTGATCCTCTGATGGATTTCGACTTCTGCAGTGAGGAGGAGCTGACCGGCTCCATGGTGGAGGCGGAGTACCGCCAGTTCATGGCCCGCTTCCGTCAGGAGTACATCTACGAGATGCTGCGTCTGGGGCGGGAGGTAACTCCCTTCCGCACACTGGATCACATCGCCGGCGTCCACTACGTCTCCATGACAGTGGCACGTTCCTTCGCCGCCCGGGGCGGTCTGGTGGATCTGGCCCTCATCAGCGGCGCCGCCGCAGGCCACGACATCGGCAAGTTCGGCTGCCGCCCCGGCGAGCGGGTGCCGTATCTGCACTATCACTATACCAGCCAGTGGTTTACCCAGCGGGGACTGGACGCCATCGGCCACATTGCCGCCAACCACTCCGTGTGGGATCTGGAGATCGAAAACCTTTCCGCCGAGTCTCTGATTCTGGTATACGCCGACTTCCGGGTGAAGCAGGAGCGGGACGAAAACGGCGGAGAAATCGCCAAAATCTACTCCCTCACCGACGCCTTTGACGTGATCCTCAGCAAGCTGGACAATGTGGACGCCGCCAAGACCCGGCGCTACCGCTTCGTCTATGCCAAGCTGCTGGACTTTGAAAAATATCTGCAGTTCCTGGGCACGGACGTGGCGCTGGACGGCGAATGCACTCCGGCTCCCCACACCGACCCTGCCCTGATGAATCCCCTGCAGCTGGTGGAAGCCCTGCGCCGCAGCGCCGTAGAGCACAACATCCGCCTGATGCACCGTTTGAGCCACGACCAGCTGTTTGCCAGTGTGCTGGAGGCCGCACACAGCGAAAAGGAGTGGGGGCGGCTCCGGGCGTACATCTCCGTGTTTGAGGAATACTTCACCTACCTCTCCTCCTCCCAGAAGATGCAGACGCTGGAGTTCCTCTATGAGCAGCTGCTGAATCCCGACGGCGATATCCGCCGTCAGGCTGCCACCCTCATCGGCCGGATCCTGGCCCGCTTCCATTCCGGCTACAAGAAGGAGCTGCCAGCCGACGCCGACCTCGATCCGGAGTTGGATCTCCCCTTCCGCCTGTGGGCGGACTATCTGCAAAAGCTCATCCGCCCCGACCGGCGGCTGACCACCGTGCAGATCAGTAAGATCCGCTACACCGCCAAGCTGGTGGTGGACAACGTGCTGCGGGAATGCGACAAGGCCGATGCTCCCAGATTCCTGGAGGAGCTGCTGCGCCATTACGAGCATCCAGACGCGGCAGACGACGCCGCTTTCGCCCTGATGGACACGGTGGTGAATCTCCCCATACAGCACTGCACGCCGGAAACCTGCCGACTGCTGATCAATTTCGCCGCCCACTGGCTGGCCATCGGTGATCTGCCGCAGAAGGCCGCCGCCCTTTACCTGTTCTCCCATCTGCTGAAATCCTCCGGCGTGGGTCTGGAGCTGCGCAGCCGTATGGCGGGCGCCGTACACGCCGCGGATGTGGAGAACAGCACGCCTCTGCTGTTCCTGCAGATGCGCCTGTTCCGGGAGCTGGCGCTGGACGCCACGGCTCTTGCAAAGCGGCTGGCAGATCCCGCCGCCGTCAGCACCGTTTTTCTGGACAACCTGAAAACCGCCACGCCGTGGATTCTGAAGGCACTGGGCGTGGAGTATCTGCTCCACCAGGTGGGAACCGGCGGCGATCAGAACGTGCTGCACATTGCCACTCACTTCTCCAACCTCATCAAGGTCAGCGAGCACGTGGTGGTGCGCCGCATGGCCGGTAAGTCTCTGCTGAAGCTGGCACCCTCCATGACCCCCGACCGCCGCAACGAGATCGCCGTGGAGCTTTCCAAGGCGTTGGAAACCGGCCAGTCGGATCTGTCCAAATATATCCCCGAATATCTGGGGCGCTTCGCCCTGTGGCTGACGCCCCGTGAGCTGGACGAGGTCATCGACCAGATGGAGAGTCTTCTCTCCTCCTCCAGCTCCAACGTGGTCAGCGGCGCTCTGGACGCCGTGGGCTCCATGCTGGAATCCTACGCGGAATACGCCGCCCGCTTCGGAGAAGACACCAATGTGCTGGAGCAGCGGCGCCGCCGTCTGGCGGGCCTGCTGATGAAGGGTCTGGCTGCGCCCCGGGGTCCCGTGCAGCAGAGCGCACTGCGGATCGTGGGCGAAGGTCTGTTCGCCTCTCCCATCCTCAGCTATCAGGACAAGACCGCCCTGTTTACCCTCTGTGCCAAGAAGATCATGTGTCTGCTGCGCAGCAGCCGGGAGCAGGATCTCACCTTCTTCTATACCGCCTCCGCCCTGAGCCATCTGTACCGGTTCATCGTCCTCCACGACATTGAGGACGGTCCCTTCCACTTTACCATTCCGGAGAAGGCCGCATTTTTCCCCGGCACCTTTGACCCCTTCTCCCTGTCCCATAAGGGCATCGTACAGGCCATCCGCGACCTTGGTTTCGAGGTATACCTGGCCATCGATGAGTTCTCCTGGTCCAAAAAGGCACAGCCCAGTCTCATCCGCCGCCAGCTGGTGAGCATGTCCGTGGCCGATGAGTACGATGTGTACGTCTTCCCCCATGATATTCCGGTGAATCTGGCCAACCCAGACGATCTGAACGTTCTGCGGGATATCTTCGCCGAGCGGGAGCTGTACCTGTGCGTGGGCAGCGACGTGGTAGCCAATGCCTCCTCCTACAAGGCAGAGCCGTCTCCCGGCTCGGTACACTCTCTCAACCACATCGTGTTCCGCCGCGCCAGCATCAACGCCGCGGACGCCAGTGTGGATCTGAGCTGCATTCAGGGCAACGTGCTGCAGCTGCAGCTGGCTACCCATCTGGAGGATATCAGCTCCACCCGCATCCGCGAGAACATCGACCTGGGGCGTGATATCTCCAACCTCATCGACCCCACGGTGCAGGACTATATCTACCGCAACAGCCTCTATCTCCGCGAGCCACAGTACAAGCGGCTGCTGCGCACCGGCGATCTGGACTTCTCCTGCCTGACGCCTGACGATACGGCGGCACGACAGGAGGCGGCCGCCGCCATCGCCGCCGCCACCGGCAGAGCCTTCCGGTTGGACCCCCGGGACACCATGGTGGTGCTCAAGGACATTGACGGCCCGGTATTCACACAGGGTGTGCTGACCATGCGCACCGTCACCTCCACCGGTCTTTACGACGCGCTGGGCGACGCCGACGCCGCCGACTATATCCGCGACCATTCCGCAGGCCGCATCTGTCTTATCACCGGCCTGCACACCGTATCCGCTACCGCCAACACCACCGCCGCCAGCAACATCGACATCAGTCAGATGCTGCTGACGGAAGCACTGTTCCGTGCCCTGGGGGACGACTGCAGCTACGCCGTGTTTGCTCCCGGAGAGGCACAGAGCGAGAAGACCACCGCCCTGATGCTGCGCTCCGGCTTCCTGCATACCCCGGATTCCGTTCCCGGCCATCCCCTGATGCTGACGGACATGCGTTCTCCCGTGGCGCTGATCCAGAATCTGGCCACTACCCTGAAAGCGCCCTTCTCCTCCGACCCGCTGGTGCTGGAGGCGGTGCGCAGGGCACACACCCGGTTCCAGCAGTCTGTGGCGGCGCTGTACCCCGGCACTACGGTGCTGTCCCTCAACGCAGAGTTGATCTATCACCGGCTGGTGCGGCGCATCGTGGAGATCAACGGCGTGCCTGCCGAACCCACCTATCCCCGTGTGCTGGGCAAGAAAATGTGCGCCCCCTTCGGCAAGATCCTCCGGGGCAACGCCATTCCCAACACCGTCACCAAGACCATCCACACCGACAAGGTCTTCACCCCTGACCTGCTGAGCTCCACCATCCTGGAGTTCCCCGGTTACGCACCGCTGGAATCCCAGATCCGCACCATCCTGTCCTTCCGCCGTGAGGTGATCCTGGTGGACGACCTGCTCCACTCCGGCGCCCGCGTGCAGGTTCTGGAACCGCTGCTGCGCAAGTACAATGTTCCCGTGGATCGGGTGCTGGTGGGCCTCATGAGCGGACGCGGCAAGGATCTGATGGAGGAGCGGGGCATCAAGGCCGACTGCGTGTACTTCATCCCCAACCTGCGCTGCTGGTTCGTGGAATCCACCATGTACCCCTTCATCGGCGGCGACACGGTGGCCGATGCCGTCCCCTCCGTCCCCGGCCTGACCCCGGCCATCAACCTCATCATGCCCTACGCCTACCCCAAGTTCTTCCGCGAGTGCGGACAGAGCGCCGTTTCACGGTTCTCCCGCACCTGCATTGAGAACTCCCGGGATATCCTGCTGGCGCTGGAGACCTCCTACCGCAGCCGCTATGCCCGGAATCTGACCCTCTCCCGCCTCAGCGAGGCGGTGATCCTGCCCCTGTCCCCCGACAAGGGCGCCTGCCTGCGCTACGACCCCAATCTGGCGGCCTCCGCCTGTCTGGAGGAAGACCTTCGGCTGCTGCAGCGCATGCGGGACTCTCTGGAATAAGGAGCTGTTCCCTATGGATTTCTACCATTATTCTATGGGCCACCGCCATCTGGTCTCTCAGACTGCCGGTCTGCCTCTGCCCGCCGCCGCGGAAAACTGGGCAGGCGAGCTGATCTGGCATCATATCCGGGAGAGCGCAGGCCGCATTGCCTTTCGTCCCTCCCATCCGGCGCAGGTGACTGCCCCGGAAAGCGCTGCCTATCTCGACCCCGCCCGTCTGCCTGCCGCCGACGTTCCGGCAAAGCTGGCAGCCGCCGTGGCGGAGGGACGGGTCACCGCCGTCAACGGCGGCGATCCCCGCTGGCAGGAGGCGCTGACCTTCACCGACAAAAAAGCCGCACGCCGCCGTCTGCACCTGCTGGCAGTGGGCGACGTGGGCGGCACGGTGCTGACGGGTCTGAAGCTGCTGGGAGGCGACTGCCTCCACACCATCGGCATCTGCGACCTGAACCCCGCCACCGTGGCGCGGTACACCGCCGAGATGAGTCAGGTAAGCCTGCCGTGGGAGTATGATGCTCTGCCGGACGTGGTACCTGTGGATATGGAGCATCTCTTTGACTGCGATGTGTTTCTCTTTGCCGCCACCCGCTCCATCCCCGCCGTGGGCAGCGCCGTAAAGGATGTGCGCATGGCGCAGTTTGACGCCAACCGCGAGATCGTGGCACACTACGCCCGGATGGCACGGAGAGCGAATTTCTCCGGTCTGTTTCTGGTGATGAGCGACCCCGTTGACCCACTGTGCAAGGCCGCATGGCTGGCCTCCAACACCGACGAGAACGGAAGCTTCGACGGCAGGGGACTCCTTGCCGAGCAGGTGCAGGGTCTGGGGCTGGGCGTCATGAACGCCCGCGCCGCCGCTCTGGCCAAGACCAATCCCGCCTATGCCGCCTTCCTGACGGAGGGACGCAGCTTCGGCCCCCACGGCGCCGATCTGGTCATCGCCAACTCCATCGAACACTATGACGATGAGCTCTCCAGAGCGCTGACGCAGGAAGTGGTGGAGGCCAACCTCCGCATCCGGGAAATCGGCTTCAAGCCCTACATTGCCCCCGCCCTCTCCTCCGGCGCCATGCAGATCCTGCTGCTGCTGCGGGGGCAGTGGCACTGCGGCAGCGTGTGCCTTGGCAGCGTGTGGTTCGGCTGCCGCAACCGCTACACCCGGCAGGGTCTGGAGACAGAGGCGCTGGCGCTGCCGGACGCTCTGTTCCGCCGCCTGCAGGAGACGGAGCGCAATCTCGCCGCCATCATCTGAACAATCCCACGACGCTCTCCACCCGATAATCCCGCTGACAAGGAGTGATCTCTATGTCCCATACTCCACTGACTGTGATCTGCCCCGGCCACCGGCTCTCCCCCCGTTTTTCCGGAATCCTGGAGTCTGCCCTGGCCGGCACAGAGGCCGAGCTGCTGAAGGAAATTTCCGCTCCCCTCCATAACCGCCGCATTCTCTTCGCCGTGTCGCTGGACGACGCGGGACAGAACGAAGGGCTGTACCGTCTGCTGGGTCAGCTGCGCCGGGAGAAGAACCTGCTCACCGGCAGCGCCGCCGGTATTCTGGTGGACGGCGGCGATCTCTACACCAAATCCACCGCCCGGGAGCTGGCACTGGCTGTAAACCAATCCGACTGTACACTCATTGGCAGACCTCTGGTGGAGGGTACAAGCGACCTGCGGAACTTCACCGTACAGGCCAAAAACGCCGGCTGCGGACTGGAGGATGCCTACCGTCGGGCTGCCGCCGATCTGGTGCGCCGCATCGGGGACTTTGCACCGCCGAAGCACCGCCGCCCCAGAGTGACGGTGCTCCACGCCTCCAGCCACCGCACCTCCAACACCATGGCGCTGTGGATGCATGTCCGCCCCCAGCTGGAGGACTGCTGCGACATTACGGAGATCGGTCTGCGCAACGGCACCATGGAGGACTGCGCCGGGTGTCCCTACACCATGTGCCTCCACTTCGGTGAAAAGGGCGAGTGCTTCTACGGCGGCGTTATGGTGCGGGAGGTATACCCCGCCGTCCGGGACGCCGACGCGGTGGTGCTGCTGTGCCCAAACTACAACGACGCCCTCTCTGCCAATCTGACGGCGGCCATCAACCGCCTCACCGCCCTGTACCGCACCACCCCCTTCACCGACAAGGCGGTGTATGCCATCGTGGTGTCCGGCTACTCCGGCGGCGACATCGTGGCTTCTCAGGTGGTCAGCGCCATGTGCATGAACAAGGGCTTCTATCTCCCCGCCGGCGCCTGCCTTATGGAGACAGCCAATACCGCCGGTGAGGCGCTGTCCCTGCCGGATATTGAGACCAGGCTCACAGACTTTTCCACCCAGCTGCGCCGCCAGCTGTGTGATTTGTAAAGGAAAATCCCCTGCCATCACGGCAGGGGATTTTCATGTCGTTTTCCGCTTACTTTTTCAGATCCAGCAGCAGAGCCACCAGCAGCTCCACACAGGGCAGACAGCTGTTGATCTCCAGATACTCCTCGGGAGAATGGGCGTTGCTGCCGGCGGGGCCCATGCCGTCCAGACAGGCAATGTGGGGCAGTGCGGCGCAGATGGTGTTGGCATCGGACACACCGCCGCGGGCCTTTACCCTGAACTCCTGACCCACAGAGGCGGCCACTCTGGTGGCGCGCTCAATCTCTGCCAGAGTGGCATCGCTGGGATTCAGGGGCGGTCTGCCGCCCACATCCTCCAGCTCCACGGTGACACCGGGGGTCATGGGATTGGCGGCCATGTGCTCCACCTTTTCCATAAGACGCTGCTGATCCTCCATGGTCACCGTGCGGAACTCGGCACGGATTCGGGCATAGTCCGGCACCACGTTGGCGGCGAGGCCGCCCTGAATGATGCCCACGTTGGCTGTGATCTGCTTCTCACGATCCACCCAGCCGCAGATGGTCTCCGTCCAGCGGGCAGCCTCCAGAATGGCGGAAGCGCCGGAACGGTCCAGCATGTTGCCGGCGTGGGCGGACTGGCCGTGGAAAATGGCGTTGAAGCCGGTGATGCTCTTCCGGGCGTGGCAGTGGGTGCTGCCGTGGGTACCGGAGCCCTCCAGCACGTAGAGCAAGGGGCTATTGGCCACGATCTCGATCATCTTGTGCTTGGAATAGCGGGCGCCGATCTCCTCGTCCGGGTTGAAGAGCATGCACACCGCAGGACTGTTCTCCGGATCTTTGGACAGTTCACGGGCGGCAAAATACATGGCCACAAGGCCGTTCTTCATATCCGCCACACCGGGGCCGTAGGCCGTGTCGCCCTCCACACGGAAGGGACGCTCCGCCACGGTGCCGTCGTTGAAGACGGTATCCATGTGTCCCAGCAGCGCAACATCGTACTTGTCCGTGCCCTTGTTGGTAATCTGCAGCAGAGGGCCGGTCTCGTCGCCCACGTTATGGCGTGTCACCTGCCAGCCAAGATCTGTAAACCAGCCTGCAATGACATCCGCCACGGCGGTGATGCCCGCAGGACTGCGGCTGCCGCTGTCGATATTCACGATCTCAGCCAGTTTGTCCAGAAATTCCTTCCGTTCCAGTTCCATTCTATATTCCTCCTGATTATGAAAGTCCCAGTTTATCCATCAGTCCCAGCAGCTCCGCCGTGGTGCCGCCGGCACGCAGCAGCGGACGCATCTCGTCCTCACGCTGCTTCTTGGCCAGTGCCTTGTCCAGAATCACATCCGCTTCCTCCCGGGGGATCACCACCACACCGTCGCAGTCACCCACCACGATGTCGCCTGCCCGGACGGTGACGCCGCCGCACAGCACCTCGCCGCCCACCGCGCCGCAGGTATCCTTGATGGTGCCACGGGGATTGACGCCCCGGACGAAGGTGGGAAAACCCAGTTCAACGAGGTCGTTGACATCCCGGCAGCTGCCGTCGATGACCACGCCGGCAATACCCTTGGCCATGCAGGACAGCGCCAGCATCTCGCCGAAGACACCGGCATTGAGATAGCCGCCGCAGTTGATCACCAGCACATCACCCGGCTGCGCCAGCATCACCGCCTTGTGGATGGTAAGGTTGTCACCGGCGGCACAGGCCACCGTCAGGGCACGGCCCGCCAGCTGCATGTGTCTGTCCAGCGGGTGGATGCCCGCATCCATAACGCCTCGTCCGCCGTTGGCATCGCAGATGTTGCCGGTGGGCGCTTCCAGAAATCTCTGATAGTTCACGGTCTGTACTCCTTTCACCGCAGTACCGCTTCCAGCCGATCTGCCGCACGGACGAGATCCTCCGCGGCGGTGGCCAGCGATACACGTACATAGGGCTGTTCCTTTTCGCCGTAGGCATTGCCCGGCACCAGCACCACCTGTGCCCGCTCCAGCAGATACGCAGCGATATCACCGGAACTCATGCCGTCCTTATCAATGCGCATCCAACCGTAGAAGGTGCCCTCCGCGCGCAGGCAGCGCACCGCCGGAATGCGGCTCATCCGCTGCTGCCACAGGTCACGCCGGATGCGGTAGCTCTCCGTCATCCGGTCAAATTCCTCCGGATGCTCCAGCGCCTCCAGTGCCGCCAGCTGGGCGAACTCACCGATGCAGGTGAGGGTATGCTGATAGAACATGTAGATCATGTCCACGATGGGGCGTGCCGCCGCCAGATAACCCACACGCCAGCCGGTCATGGCGGCGCACTTGGACAGGCCGTTGACAGTGATGACACGGTCATACATGTCCGGCAGCGCGCCAATGCTGATGTGCCGCCGTCCGTCAAAGAGAACCTTCTCGTAGATCTCGTCGGACAGGATGTAAAAATCATGCTCCAGCGCCAGCGTCCGCAGCATCTCCGCCTCCTGCTGTGTCAGGGCGCGGCCGGTGGGATTGTTGGGGGTGTTGAGCAGCAGCAGCTTCGTCTTCTCCGTGATGTAGGGTTCCAGCTTCTCCTGTGTGATGGCGTAGCCATCCTCCTCGGATAGGTTTACATAAATCGGAACACCGCCTGCCAGCTCTGTCATTGCGCCGTAGCTGACCCAGCAGGGATTCAGGATGATGACCTCATCACCGGGCGACAAAAGTGTAAATAACGTTGCGAAAATTGCATATTTCGCACCGGGCGTCACCAGAATTTCCTCCGGTGTGTACGCAAGTCCATTCTCCTCTTGAAGCTTGCGGGAAAGCCGCTCCCGCAGAGCAGGAATGCCGCGTCCGTTTACATAATGCGTTTTTCCATCCCGAATGCCCGCAATGCCCGCCTCGGCGGCGCATTCCGGTGTATCAAAATCCGGCTCACCGGTGGCCAGAGAGATCACGTCCACTCCCTGTGCTTTCAGCTGCCGTGCCTTCTCCATCAATGCAATGGATGCTGATGCTTCCAGATTACACACCCGGCTGTTAAATGTCAATGACATACGTGTCACCTCCGTATGATTTTTCTCCCATTGTACTCCCCGCTCCCGCCGGCAGCAAGCCAAGGTTTTCGATGTTAAATATCAGAAAAACAAATAACTCATCCTGTTGGCATGCGTATTATCAGGTGTTATAATATCTTTATCACTGGAAAAAGGAGGTGGAACGGCGGTGAATATCGTCAATGTGGAGACATTTCTCAGCGTTGTGCGAAACCAGAGCATTTTCCTTGCCGCGCAGGAGCTGTACATCTCACAGCCCACCGTCAGCGCACGGCTGCGGCAGCTGGAGGAAGACCTTGGTATCACCCTGATCCACCGCCGCAAGGGCGTGCGCAGCATCGAGCTGACGCCGGAGGGTGTGAAATTCATCCCGCTGGCAGAGCGCTGGGCGGCTCTGAATGCAGAGACCTCCGGTTTTGCCGCCCAGTCCTTTTCCGTTCCCTTTACCATCGCCAGTCCCGACAGTCTGAATCTGTATCTTCTGCAGCCGCTGCTGCGGCAGTTAGCGGAGGAGGACGGTCTGGCACTGCGCATCCGTACCCAGCAATCACCGGAGATCTTCTCCCTCATCGACAGCATGGAGGCGGACGCAGGCTTCGTATTCCACCTGTCGCGGTCAGTCAACGTGGTGTGCAAACCGCTGTTTTCCGAAAAGATGGTGCTGCTCTGCTCCAAAAACGGTGACTGGCCCAGCCGCCCCATCACACCTGCGGAGCTGGATCCGCGCCACGAGCGGTTTCTGGCATGGAGTCAGGATCTGCAGTTGTGGCACGACTCCTGGTGGAATCCGTCGACAAAGCCCTATGTGCAGGTGGACAACGCGGCTCTGCTGGCCCTCTTTATGGACGATCCCCGCAGCTGGGCGCTCTGTCCCGCCTCGGTAGCGGACGCGCTGCTGCGGGCCGGGCATCCGGTGGCGCTGCACACCCTCACCCACTGCCCCCCTGACCGGACATGCTACTATCTCACCGGACGCACTCTGCGCAGCGGCCCGGCAGCCGCCGTCCGCAGCGTCTTCCAGCAGCGGCTGCTGGAGCATCTCACCGCCCTCTCGCCGCTGATCCGGCTGCATCCCTCCGCGCCCGCGCTGCTGGGCACACCCCCAAACTGACTGCAGGAGGCCGATACCATGTCTCTTTATCAGGAAATTCTCACCCGCGCCAACGATCTGGCCGATTCCCTCACCGCATGGCGGCGGCACATTCATCAAAATCCGGAGCTGCGGATGGACACGCCCCTGACGGAGCAATACATCTGCGACACCCTTGCCTCCTTCGGCATACCCGACATCCGTTCCGGTGTGGGAGGACACGGCGTCACCGCCACCATTTACGGCGCAAAGCCCGGCAAGTGCCTTGCCATCCGGGTGGACTGCGACGCCCTGCCCATCCGGGAGGAAACCGGTCTGCCCTTTGCCGCCACCAACGGCAGCATGCACGCCTGCGGACACGACGCCCACACGGCGGCGGGTCTGGGCGCCGCCAAGCTGCTGTGGGACATGCGGGAACAGCTTACCGGCAGCGTGAAGGTACTCTTCCAGCCCTTTGAGGAGGGTGACGGCGGTGCCAGAGCCATGCTGGCCGACGGCGTCATGGAGAATCCCCGTGTGGACGCCATCATCGGCTTCCACACCGGCAACATCATGGGCGAGCAGTACCAAACCGGCGATGTGGTGTTCACCCACCAGCCGGACTCCGCCAACATTTTCTCCTTCCGCGCCGTCTTCCGGGGGAAAAGCGCCCATGTCTGCACGCCGCAGCTGGGCGTGGACGCGGTGTTTATGGCCTGCTCCGCCGTGATGAATCTGCAGGAGATCATGAACCGGGAGCGTGACCCCAACGACAACGCCATCCTCTCCGTCAGCACCATTCACGGCGGCCAGCGCAACAACATCATCTCCGACACCTGCACCATTGAAGGCACTGTCCGGGGCTTCCGCCGGGAGCAGCACCGCCGGTACGCGCAGCGGGTACGGGAAATCTGTCAGTCCACCGCCGCCATGCTGCGGGGCAGCGTGGATTTCGAAACCACCATCGACCTGATGGCCACAGAGATCGACCGCACCATGCACGACAAGTTCGCCGCCACCGCCGCACAGTTGGTTCCGGCGGAGCGCATTCGCCTCTATGACCCGGTGGCACCCGGCGGCGAGGATTTCGCCCGCTACGCCGATCTTGTCCCGGCCATGCATTTCTACGTCTGCTCACGGCCTGCCCACGGTCCCTGCTATCCCCATCACCACCCGAAATTCGACATTGATGAGTCCACCCTGCCCCTCAGTGCGGCGCTGTTTGCCGCCTTTGCCCTGACCTGGCAGGAATAAACCGGACACTGCATCGTCAAAAGAGGCCGGGATGAACCTTGGTTCATCCCGACCTCTTTCGTATTCCATGGATCATGCTCCGGTGTGGAGGGCGATCTGCGTGGGATAAGGAGTCAGACTCGTGCAGCCGGAGAAGGCAAAGTCTCCGATCGTTTTGAGCCCCTCGGAAAGGTTCAGCTCCGTCATGGCAGTCAGATCGCCAAACGCATAGTCCTCCAGCTTGGTGACGGTAGAGGGAAGTGTCAGGGAAACGCAGTTTACATAGCTGTTATACCGTTTGAATGCCCCTCCGCAACAGAGGTAATGCCTTCGCCAATGACGACGGCCTTCACATTGTAATGAATCCATGGGTCGTTGGTGGGATTCAGGCGTCCCTTGCCGGTAATGGTGAGAACACCGTCCTTGTCCAGAATCCAATACTGACCGCTGGACAGTTTTCCATGCCCCTGTGCGTCTGCCGGGACCTCCGGTTTCGGCTCCGGCTTCGGCTTCGGCTCGGGCACAGGCTCCGGTGCGGGCTCAGGTTGCGGCGTGGGCGCAGGCTCCTCCGGTACAGCAGAGGATGCGGGCACAGACCCTACGGCCGCTTCTCCCGCCGGGGTATCTCCGCAAGCGGTCATCAGGCCAACACACAGCAAAATACAGCATATACCGGAAAATACCATCCGTCCCCGGATGTTCTTCTCTCTCAAAACACATCGCTCCTTTGATTGTTTCGTCTGTTTCCCTTCACGCCATGTGGGCGGAAGCCTCCCGGTACACCCGGCGGAAATACAGCAGCTCCGCCACAGCGGTGATACACCAGGAACACGGAT
Source organism: Oscillospiraceae bacterium (assembly GCA_015067995.1). Lineage (GTDB taxonomy): Bacteria > Bacillota > Clostridia > Oscillospirales > Oscillospiraceae > Oscillibacter. The sequence goes on along the minus strand of SVLJ01000003.1, from coordinate 148,610 downwards.
ACAGGAGGTACAGAGACGGCGCGGTTCCCACCCACGCAAACACCGTGTAGATCCACAGGACGCGGAATACACAGGAGCCGGTGATGACAATGATGGTGGAACCAAGGCTTTTCCCCAGTCCGCGGGAAGCGGCGATGGGACAGTCCATGAACGGAGACAGGCAATAGGACAGGCACATGACCTGCAGGCGCAGCATACCGGCCTCCACCACGGCAGCATCCGCGGAAAACAGCGACAGGAACGGGCGGCCCATGGTCAGCAGTCCCGCACCCATGATAACAGCAGCGCCAACCGCAAAGCCCATGCACAGGAAAAAGGTATGGCGCACCCGGTCTTTCCTTCCGGCGCCGTAATTCTGGCCAATGAAGCTGCCGCAGGCGGTGTAAAACGCCGCCATGGTGGTATACACCATCGAGTCGGCGTTGGATGCGGCGGAATTGCCTGCCACCATCACCGCGTCAAAGGTATTGACGCCTACCTGAACAAACAGATTGGCCACGGTGAAGATCGCATTCTGCAGTCCTGCCGGTACTCCGAGGCTCAGGATAGCACGGCATCTGCTCCGGGTCAGCCGCAGCCGGTTAAGATGCAGGCCGTAGTCTTCTCCGCTGCGCAGCAGCGCCCGGATCACCAGCCCCGCAGAGAGATACTGACTGATGGTGCTGGCCAGCGCCACGCCTGCCACATCAATACGGCATACGATGACAAAAAACAGATTCAGCAGCACGTTGACCACGCCTGCAAGACTCAGATACATCAGCGGCAGGCGTGTATTGCCCACGGCGCTGAACACGGCGTTGCCCAAATTGAACAGCGCTGCCGCCGGCATGCCCAGAAAGTAGATCCGCAGATACAGCACCGCGCTTTCCATGAGCTCCGGCTTGGTATTCATCAGCGTCAGGATGGGTCTGGCCAGACCGCTGCCGGCCAGCAGCACCAGCGTGCCGATGATCAGATGAATAACGGCCGCCGAGTGGATGGTCTCATCCAGCGCACGCTTGTCCTTTGCTCCGAAGAAGGTGGCCGTCAGCACATTGACGCCATCGGCCATGCCGATGAGCAGGCCGGTGAACAGGGTCACCAGCGTAGTGGTGGAGCCTACGGCGCCCAGCGCCAGAGAACCGGCAAACCGGCCCACCACGGCCACGTCCGCCATATTGAACAGCACCTGCAGCAGGTTGGAAAAAATCAGCGGCAGGCTGAAGCGGATGATCTGCGGTGCCAGCGCGCCCGTTGTCAGATCACGCGCCGATTGCAAAACAGGTTTTTTCACGGTCTCCCCCATTTCACAAATTTCACAAAATAGAATGATCGGCTATGTCAGCTTTCGGCGGCAAAGTCCCGGAAGCTCAGATTCAGATCCACATCCCCCTGAACACCGGGAACACGCCCCTTGGCGGTGTACTGCCACATGTCGAAATGGTAGTAGAAGCCGGGTTTGGAGGTATAGGCCGCCAGCCAGAAGGGATACTGCTGCAGCGTCTCCAGCTCCAGACTCAGATAGCCCAGAGTCTGGTTGAAATAGACGGCGGGCTGGTAGCCTGCGGCGGCAACGGTATCGCAGAAGGCCTTGGCGCACAGCGTCACCGCCTTGCCGGACAGACCGTCGGTACGGGCATTGTCGCCGTTGGTGATGCGCTCCCAGTCAAAGACCACCGGGTAGTCCAGCCGATAGCCGTCGATGGCGTCCAGCACAAACCGCGCCTCTTCCTTCGCCTCCTCCATGTTGATGGCCTGAGAGAAGAAATAGACGCCCACCTTCAGTCCCGCGTCCAGCGCGCCGGTGATGTTCTTTTCGAAATTTTTGTCCGCCACCAGCTTGCCGGCTTGTCCGTAGCCGCGGAAGCCCACCCGGAGCATGACAAACTCCATGCCGGAGTCCTTCACCTGCTGCCAGTTGACCTCACCCTGAAACTCCGACACATCGAGACCGGGGATGGCCTCCACGCCGCCTGCGGCATATGTAATGTGGCCGCTGTCACGGGTGAGGAAGCCGGCGGGATCGTATTCGTTCAGCGCCACCTGCTCAACGGGGATCTGCTGCTCACGGAACACCACAACGTCCGGCTCCTCCGGCTGGGCGGGCGGTTCCGGCTCCTCCGGCGCGGCAGGCTCGGATGACACAGCAGGATCGTCCGGCTGCGGCAGGATATCCACATCAAAGCGGTCTGCCAGCAGCAGCGCCAGAATACCGGCAGACACCAGCAGCGACGCAATGGATACCAGCAGCGACGCCACAGCCACGCCGGAGCGTCCGGAGGGCGATCTCACCGGCGGCGTCGGCGCAGGGATTGGCCGGGGTGCCGGTGCGGGAGGCACAAGGACGGGCGGAGAAACCGGAGCCTCGGTTTTCTCGGCCACGGGGGTTACAGTCTCATTCATAGGCGCTCCTTTCCGACAGATGTCGACAGCTTTCGTGGTTCTATTGTAACAGCAGCCGGACTGCCGCGCAAGGTGCACGGAAAGATTTCTGCTCCTCGACGCAAAATCCCCCCGGCCCTGCAGGGCCGGGGGGATGGATCATGCCGTATGGATCAATGTCCATAACCGTCAGGGAAGCTGGCTTTCGTACTTGATGGTAGCCTCCAGCAGGACGCCGTTGGCGTTATAGCGGGAATCCACCTGGATCTTCTGCCAGTCTGCCTCCGTTCCGGCATAGTGAACAGTGGTCAGACGGCCGCAGCCCTCGAATGTACATTCTCCCACCGAGGTCAGCGAGGCAGGCAGGTTTTCGGCATACCGGAGCATCAGAATCCAACACAGCTTTTTCTGTACCATATTACACACCTACCTCTGTTTCTGTCAGCAAAAGCAAGGCTTTGCTTCATTTAAAGCTTACCATAAATCGTTTCTGTTTTACAACAATTTTCCTCATCGCCGTCCCACGGAAAATGCCCCGGATCGAATGGATCCGGGGCATCTGGCGATGGTTTTTCGGTCATGCCGCCGGTTTCAGTCCCAGCAGGTCACGGCCGTAGTCACTTAAATACGGCTCTAAAAACGCGTAGCTGAAGGTGAACTCATGGGCTCCTGCGGCATAGCTGCCCAGCTCATAGGGAGAGAACCGCACCGTCATTCCCGCCGTATCAAAAAAGACAGGATATTCGCTCCAATTGCCCAGAACATTGCGGTAATCCTCCCAGTACATGGCGGTAGGCTCCTGCTGCAGCGCGGCCGCCCGCTCGTCTGCCTGGATCACCAGCTCTGCCGCCACCAGGGCGCGGAACTCCTGCTCATCATGTCCGATGGACAGGGGGTTGACATACGCTCCGGACTCCAGATCGAAGTTCCAGCCCAGCAGCATGGTGTTGGGATGCGCGCCGCCGTAGTAGCTGTAGCTGTCCGCCCGGATGCTGATGAGTTTTTCCGTCCGCCAGACGGAGAAGTCCAGTTCGTCCACATAGTACATACCCATGGTGAACATGTCCGGCCGGTAGCCGTAATCCTCGATCACCGTCCGGCGCAGGGTGTCGTCCTCCTGACGCCACGGGTCAAACTTCTCGTTGAAGGCCGCCGAGACCTCCAGTGCGCGGCTGCGCTCAGGCGTAGTTCCCTCGGTGATGGGCACGCCGTCTTCTCCCACAGCCCGCAGCAGCGGCAGCTGATAGCGCACCGAAGCCAGCTTCACGCCCTCCCCCGTCACGATCTTCTCCTCACGGACATCACGCTCCACGGAATAGGTGATCTGCTCCGGCAAAGGCTCTGCCGGAGGCATCAGCTCCTCAGGAGGCTGCGCGTGTACCGGCGGCGCGCTCATGGATTCCTGACTGGGTTCCTCCTTTTTCATGGGAGGCACGGGAGATGCGGGAGGCTCCGCTGCCGGAGGGGTCGCCGCCGGCAGATCCGGGTGGGTTTTCGGAACATCACTGGGCACACAGGCGCTCAACAGCAGCACAATGGTCAGCAGCCACACAAAGGTGCGTTTCATCCGCAGCTCTCCTTTCATCAAAGACTTTCCGCCCGGAAGGCGGTTACAAAATCACAGGACTTTCCGTCCACTCGGAGCCGGCAGCCGCCAGCTTCGGATAGGCCAGGGTGTACAAATCAGTGGCACGGGCCTCCAATGCAAACACACGCTGCACCTCCGCCGACATTCTGCGCACCTCCGCAGGCTTGGTGACGATGGGCAAAGACGCCGTTTTCCGCATCTGTGCCAACAGGGCGCGTCCCCGCTGGTTGGCGGCCAGCACCCGCAGGTACGGCACACGCTCCGGACGCTCGCCGGGCGTGATGCCCAGATACGCCCACAATGCCATCCGCCGCAGACGGGCATAGGCATACCGCTTGGTCTTCACCGCATCCAAAAGCTCCGTCAGTGTGGCCGCCGACTGCGCCGCAGCACAGAACCGGTTGGCAAGGCCCTCGCCGCCCTCGTCCAGAGCGGAAAACTCCGCCTCGGTCATGGAGCGCAGCCGGGCCAGCACGGCACGCTCACAGGTCTCCGCCAGCACCGGGGCACGCAGTGCGGCCTCTTCCCGCAGATAGATATCCGCCATGGCAGGAGCCATCAGCGCCAGCGCCTGCTCCCGCTGTCCCTGCCGCACAAGGGCACGCACCGCAGAAGCCGAGGCGATGCCGTCCACCGCAGCGCCGTCATGAGCCGCGCCCTGCCGCAGCACGGCAACAGGCTGTATCGCACTTTCCTGCCGCGCCAGCGCACGGCAGTATTCCACACCAAGATTGTTGTTGGGCCCCGCCAGCAGCGCGGCCTTCTCCGTCCCCAGCAGCTCCGCCGCCGCGGTCTGACGGCATGCGGCATAGGACATGCCCGCATCCAGCCGACGCCGCAGCGACGCCCGGTACGCCTCCGAATCCAGCAGGGCGGCCGTCTCCCGCAGTGCCGCCGCGTCACCGCACTCGCTGCCGAAGGACAGGTGGGTCACCACGCCGGTGGCTGAGAGAACCTCCACGCCGCCCCGGGCGAAGCCCTCCGCAGAGCTCACCGCCCACGGCAGGGGCAGCTCCAGCACCAGATCAGCGCCGCTGCGCACCGCAGCCTCCGCCCGGGCATGCTTGCGCACCAGAGCGAAGTCGCCCCGCTGCACAAAGCTGCCGCTCATGGCGCAGACGATGGCGGTTTCCCCGCCCAGAATCGCCCTTGTGCGCTCCATCTGCAGCAGGTGTCCGCGGTGCAGGGGATTGTACTCTGTTATAATACCTGCAACGGCCATGTAATTCCTCCCAATTTCGTGACAAAAAAGTGACATTTTGGTAAAAATTCCGGTTGTCATTGGCAAAGTTTTTGGTATAATGGAAAAGGCGCAGTATGCCACGCCGTGAAACACTGCGCAAACTTCGTTTTTGTCATTTTATATCAATCACGGGTGAGCCGCAAGAGCTTTCCCAGGAAAGAGGAGTTAAAACATGAACATTCTGGTTATCAACGCAGGCAGTTCTTCCCTGAAGTATCAGCTGCTGGATCCCGCCACCGGCGTCCTGCTGGCCAAGGGCCTGTGCGAGCGCATCGGCATCGACGGCAAGTTCACCTATAAGCCCCAGGTGGAGGGCAAGAAGGTTCTGGACGCCATCGACGTGGCCATGCCCACCCATTCCGAGGCTATCCAGACCGTGATGAACGCTCTCATCGATCCCGAGAACGGCGTTGTGGCTTCCATGGCTGAGATCGACGCTGTGGGTCACCGTGTCGTCCACGGCGGCGAGGCCTTCAACAAGTCCGTCCTCATCACCGACGAGGTCATGGCCGCGCTGGAGGACTGCATCCCCCTGGCTCCCCTCCACAACCCCGCCAACATCACCGGCATCAACGCCTGCACCGCCGTCATGGGCAAGGACGTGCCTCAGGTCGCCGTGTTCGATACCGCTTTCCATCAGACCATGCCCGCCAAGGCCTATATGTACGCTCTGCCCTACGAGTACTATGAGAACGACAAGGTTCGCCGCTACGGCTTCCACGGCACCTCCCACAAGTATGTGGCCGGCCGCGCTGCCGCCATGCTGGGCAAGAACATCGAGGATCTGAAGCTGATCTCCTGCCACCTGGGCAACGGCTCCTCCGTCACCGCCATCGACGGCGGCAAGTCTGTGGACACCTCCATGGGCTTCACTCCCCTGGCCGGTCTGCCCATGGGCACCCGCGCAGGCGATCTGGACGCCGGTATCCTGGAGTTCGTCATGAACAAGTACGGCATGGACATCAAGGAGATGGTCTCCATCCTGAACAAGAAGTCCGGCGTGCAGGGCGTGTCCGGCGTCAGCAGCGACTTCCGCGATCTGGAGAACGCCTTCAAGGGCGGCAACGAGCGTGCCGGTCTGGCAGTTGACATGTTCAACTACGGCGTGAAGAAGCTCATCGGCTCCTATGCTGCCGCTATGGGCGGCGTGGACGCCATCATCTTCACCGCAGGCGTGGGCGAGAACTCCGCTTCTCAGCGTCTGGCCATCGCCTCCGATCTGGAGTTCATGGGCGTGAAGATGGACGCCGAGGCCAACAACGTCCGCGGTAAGGAAACCGTCATCTCCGCAGCCGATTCCAAGGTGAAGGTTCTGCTGATCCCCACCAACGAAGAGCTGATGATCGCTATGGATACTGCTGCTCTGGTGAAGTAAGACAAGCTGACAACATTGCACAGACTGAACCACCCGGAGGGGATTCCCTCCGGGTGGTTTTGCGATCATCGGCTCTTCCCCCGGCCACAGGCCGGGGCGGCGCGGCAGCGCCGTGTTTTCAATGGCGGCGTTCCGTGGGCGCAAGCCCACCCGGAACGCTGATGATCGCTATGGATACTGCTGCTCTCGTCAAGTAAGACAAGCTGACAACATTGCACAGACTGAACCACCCGGAGGGGATTCCCTCCGGGTGGTTTTGCGATCATCGGCTCTTCCCCCGGCCACAGGCCGGGGCGGCGCGGCAGCGCCGTGTTTTCAATGGCGGCGTTCCGTGGGCGCAAGCCCACCCGGAACGCTGATGATCGCTATGGATACTGCCGCTCTGGTGAAGTAAGACAGAGTAACAAATCCGCACAGCCTGAAACCGGCAGAGGTCTTCCCTCTGCCGGTTTTTTGCCATTTCTCCGCTTTGTCTTGTCTTTTCCACCGGACAAGCGTATAATGCCAGCGGGTGATCAATTATGGCAGCAACCTTCAAAGAACGTTATCTTGCCCCCAGGGAATTCTATCAAAAAGTCGCAGGCATCGCACTGCCGCTGGCCGCCCAGCAGCTTCTGAATCAGGGCGCGGGCTTTGTGGACACCATCATGGTGAGCCATGTGGGCGGTGTGGGCGCGGTGGCCGTGGCTTCCCAGCTGAGCAATCTGCTGGGCGGAACGGCATTCGGCATCAATGCCGGCATCAACATCTATTCCGCCCAGTTTTACGGTGCCCGCGACTGGAAGAGTCTGAAAAGGTGCTTTGGCTTCCAGCTTCTGATGAATCTGATCAACTTTCTTGTGTTCTTTTTGGCTGCGCAGCTGTTCGGTCAGCATATTCTGCACTTTTACAGCAGCGGCGACACCGCCATCATGGGACCGGCCGGAGCGTATCTGGGCATCGTCTGCTGGAGCTATCTCTTCAGCAGCATCATCATGGCCTACACCTTTATGTACCGCGCCATCCACAAAACCAAGATACCCATGTACATCGGCATCGGCATCAACCTGATCAATGTTGTGCTGAATTTCCTGCTGATCTTCGGTCATCTGGGTCTGCCCCGGATGGGCGTGGCCGGTGCGGCGCTGGCCACCGTCATCGCCAATGGCTGCGGCGCGGCGGCACATATCGCCTATGCCGCTGTGACGAAGCAGCCCTTTCTGGGGTCTTTCCGGGAACTGACCGATTGGGGAACGGCTTTCCTGCCGCCCATTATCCGGCGCATGCTTCCCCTCATCGCCAACGAAGCGCTGTTCAGCTTCGGCAGCACCATGTATGTAAAAGCGTACAGCCTGCTGGGCGGCTCGGCGCTGGAGGTCTACAAAATCGGCGACACGGTGGGCACCTTCTTCCACATTGCCGTTCTGGGCATGAACAACGCTGTGGGATTGCTGGTGGGTGAGCAGCTGGGCAAAAAGGATCTGGACTGCGCCCGGCGCACTGTGCGGTACCTGTTCCCCATGGCGTGTGTGCTGGCGGTACTGATGGCCTCCCTCATCGCCCTGTTTGCCGCTCCCCTGGTATCGCTGTTCGGACTGACGAATCCGGCTGTGACCGCCGCCTCCGTGACCATGGTACGGTTGTTCGCCATCCGGATCGCCTTCCGGCTGTTCAACGTGATCTTCATGTCCACCCTCCGGGCAGGCGGCGATTCCCTGTTCCTCCTCTTCCTGGACTGCGGCCTGCTGTGGCTGGTGGGGGTGCCCCTGGCCTTCGCCGGTGTGACTGTGTTTGGAATTCAAACCATCGGCGGACTGTTTGCCCTCATCCAGATCGAGCAGCTGGTGCGCATGTGCATTGGCTTCGTCCGGTATCGTCAGGGCAAGTGGTGCCGCAATCTGACGGGAGAAACCCGGAAGCAAGCGTAATACAGACTAAGGACCTGTTGCAAAATGCGTTTTTTAAGCCCTTGTTCAGAAATTACGCATTAAAAAAGTTGTGGAGAATTGCCAATTCAGGCAATTCTCCACAACTTTTTGCAGATAAAAATTTTCGAATTTTTTATTTTGCAACAGGCCCTTAGCATCCGGTGTGAATCCCTCTTAAATTCCCAGTACGGACGACAAAAAGAGCCAAACAAATATATACCATGTAATTTTAGCCTTCCAGCTAAAGAACATCATGTCGGCACCCAGAATTTTCATAAATAGCTTTTGTCCAAAATTAACCAGTATAATTGCAAGAACAGCAGAAATCATATTCCCCCCTCCTTTATAGATAACAAATTACGTTATCTTTCAGCATATTTTAACACGCTTCTCCACACTTTACAATAGCAAATAACAAAAAACAGGTGGTGTAACGTAATGGAGAAGCAGCAACTTGTGGAAATCGGCCAGCGATTACGGCAGCGTCGGCAGGAACTTGGCCTAACGCGGGATAAAATGTCTGAATTGGCAGACATCGGTTCCGGATATTATGGACAACTCGAGGTAGGCACCTCACAAATGTCAGTGGACACATTGGCCAAGCTTTCCCGCTCCATGCATCTGCCTATGGAATACATTTTATTTGGAGATGGATATGAACCGGGTGATTCTTCTGCTGTAATAGAGCTTCTCCACCGCTGTACTCCACGGGAATTGGCACTGGCTGAGGAAATATTAAAACTGTTTTTAATGAAAGTATAGCCAACACCGCCGAAGGAGCATTGCAGTCCTTCGGCGGTGTTTTGCGTCCATCATTTCCATTTTTCCGCGGCGTTCTTTTCCAGCATTTTCTTCCGGAACACGCATTCACCGGAAACCAGACACTGTCCGCAGTGGCAGCAGCCTACCGTGCCGCCGTTTCTGGGGTCACTGAGTTTTCCCCAGAACCATGCACCCGCAATCACCAGCGCCAGAAACAGTCCCAGTCCCATCCAAGTCATCAAGGTCATGGAAGCCCCCCTTTTTTATCAGAATAGCAGGAGAATCCCCCTCTGTCAGTGGCATTGGCAACAGTTTCCTCCCTCTTGCCCCTTCCGCGCTTTTCTGCTATATTTCTATGTATGAAACAGAACACCCCATTACGGAGGACATATTTATGAAAATCGCTCTGCAATTTGCCATGCCCGCAGAGTTCCACGCCCTGCCCGGCGCCCGGGAGCTGCAGCCCATCGACACCATCTCCGGTGTTCCCTTCTTTGAAGCCGCGCCGGGCATCGTGGCCTGCGCCGGCGGCGTCAGCAAGGTTAACGCCGCCATGGCCGCACAGATCCTGTGCATGAAATACAAGCCCGACCTGATCCTCAACGCCGGTGTGGCCGGCAGCTGTGTCCAGCTGCCCATCGGCGCACTGGTGGTGGCACGGGACTTCGTCCAGCACGACGTGGACACCTCCGTGGTAGGCGACCCGGTGGGTCTGGTATCCACCGTGAACCGCATCGACTTCCCCACATGGGAGCCGGAGCGGATACAGGCCATCCTCCGCCAGCTGGGCTATGAGGCCGGCATCGGCCGCGTGGCCACCGGCGACTGGTTCGCCACCGGCGGTGAGCGGGCAAAAGCCATCATGGAGCGCTTCACCCCCACGCTGGTGGAAATGGAGGGCTGTGCCATCGCGCAGGTATGCCTGCGGAACAACGTACGCTTCGCTGCCGTGAAGTCCGTGTCCGACCGTCTGTTCTCCCCAAAGCAGGCGGACGAATACTTCGATTTCGGCGAGGCGCTGGAGAACATGGGAAAGATCGTCCTGCCGCTGGCCAAGGCGCTGCAGGAACTGGAGGTATAACATGGAACGGATCGCAAGCTTTACCGTTGACCACAACAAGCTGCTGCCGGGGCTGTACCTGTCCCGCCGGGACGGAGAGGTCACCACCTTTGACCTGCGCTTCAAGCGGCCCAACACCGGCGACCTGCTGAGCAACAGCGAAATGCACTCCGCCGAGCATCTCATCGCCACATTGCTGCGCAACTCTCCGGAGAAGGACGCCGTCATCTACTTCGGCCCCATGGGCTGCCAGACCGGCTTCTACTTCCTCTTTGACAGCCGTCAGCTCACCGACGGCGAGGCCATCGCCCTGCTGCAGCGTGTGTTTGCCGCCGCAGCCGCCTACGACGGTGCCATGCCCGGCAGCAGCGCCGCGGAATGCGGCAACTTCGCCAACCTCAGCGTGAAGGAAGGCCGCCGGATCTGTGCCTATTACGCAGGCGTTATCGCCGATTGGACGGCAGAACAGCTGCAGTACGCATAAATCACCATAATTTCTTGAAAAAAGTGGCGAAAAAACGTCAAAACAGCCTTGACAAATGACTGACAAGCCATTATACTAAGTGAGCCGCTTTGAATGGGTTTGTAAAAGTGTGTCCAAACACCGCCCCCGACAGCGAGCCCGTAAGTGAAGGAGTGAAAGAAATGAACGCAATTATTGAGACCGGCGGCAAGCAGTACAAGGTCGCAGAGGGCGATGTCCTGTTCATCGAGAAGCTGGACGTCAACGCTGGTGACAAGGTCACTTTCGACAAGGTGCTGGCCATCCTGGACGGCGACAAGGCTACCTTCGGCACCCCCGTGGTGGAAGGCGCTTCTGTCGAGGCTACCGTTGAGAAGAACGGCAAAGGCAAGAAGATCCGCATCTTCAAGTACACCCCCAAGAACGGCTACCGCAAGCGTCAGGGCCATCGTCAGCCTTACACCAAGGTCACGATCGGCAAGATCTCTGTCTGAGCATGACCACCGTCACGTTCCTGACGGAAGAGGGCCGAATCGTCGGCTTTGATTCCGCAGGCCACAGCGGCTACGCCGAAGAAGGCGAAGACATCGTCTGTGCGGCCATCACCAGCGCCATCCGCCTGGTGGAGTCCACCGTCAACGATGTGCTGGGTCTGGCGGCGTCTGTGAAGATCAATGAAAAGACCGCAACCATCTCCCTGCGGCTCCCGGGCGGACTGTCCGAGGCCGACGAGAATGTCTGTCAGGTGCTCCTGACGGGTCTGATGGTCTACTTCACCGAGCTTCACGACGAATTTCCTGACAATATCGAAATTCTGGAAGGCTGATCCCTTCCCCATCATCTTACAGAAAGGATGGTCCCATCATGATTCGCATTGGTTTACAGTTCTTCGCCCACAAGAAGGGCGGCGGCTCCACCAAGAACGGCCGTGATTCCAACGCCAAGCGCCTGGGCCCCAAGCGCGCCGATGGTCAGTTCGTTAAGGCTGGCAACATCCTGGTGCGTCAGCGCGGCACTCACATCCATCCCGGTGTGAACGTCGGCAAGGGCACTGACGATACTCTGTTCGCTACCGTGGACGGTGTCGTTCGCTTCAGCCACATGGGCAAAGACCGCAAGCAGGTCTCCGTCGTGGCAGAATAATCGTTTTTGGAATCAGAGGCCCGACCAGTATGGTCCGGGCCTCTTTTTCAGATTTACAGGTCGGCTTATGCGGCTGCATCGCTTCCGGTGCATTGGCATAAACCTGTCTGATGCGGGCAAGCTGAGCTTGCCGATTCCACGACTGCGCCATCGCGCAACGGAGGTAATTTACTATGTCTTCTGGTTTTATCGACAAAGCACGGATCCACGTCCGGGCCGGCAACGGCGGCAACGGCGTGGTCTCCTTCCATCGTGAAAAATACGTGGCGGCCGGCGGCCCCGACGGCGGCGACGGCGGACGCGGCGGCAACATCATCCTGCAGGTGGACACCCACATGTCCACCCTGATGGATTTCCGCTACAAGCGCAAGTACACCGCTCCCAACGGCTGCGACGGTCAGGGCGCACGCAAAACCGGCAAGGACGCCGAGGATCTGGTGATCCGCGTGCCTCTGGGCACCCTCGTCCGTGACGCCGAGTCCGGCGAGATCATCAAGGACATGAGTGACCTGGAGCCTTACGTCCTCTGCAAGGGCGGCCGCGGCGGCTGGGGCAACCAGCATTTCGCCACCCCCACCCGTCAGGTGCCACGTTTCGCCAAGGGCGGCTTCCCCGGCGAGAGTCTGGACGTCTTTCTGGAGCTGAAGCTGCTGGCAGACGTGGGTCTGGTGGGTTTCCCCAATGTGGGCAAGTCCACCCTGCTGAGCGTGGTGTCCAAGGCACAGCCCAAGATCGCCAACTATCACTTCACCACCCTGTTCCCCAATCTGGGCGTGGTGTGGGTGGAGGAGGGCGTCAGCTTCGTCATGGCTGACATCCCCGGCATCATCGAGGGCGCTTCCGAGGGTGCGGGCCTGGGTCACGACTTCCTGCGCCACATTGACCGCTGCCGCCTGCTGGTGCATGTGGTGGACGTGTCCGGCAGCGAGGGCCGCGACCCCGTGACGGACTTCGACACCATCAACGCCGAGCTGCAGCAGTACTCCCCTGAGCTGGCCTCCCGTCCCCAGATCGTGGTGGCCAACAAGACCGACATCATGGCCGACCCGGAGAATCTGGAGAAGCTCCGCGCCCACGTGGAGGCTCTGGGCTATCCCCTGTTTGAGATCTCCGCCGCCGCCCATCAGGGCACCCGGGAGCTGGTTTGGAAGATCGCCGACAAGCTGAACACCCTGCCCCCCGTGAAGGTGTTCGAGCCGGAGTATGTGCGCCGCCCGCCCCAGATTGATTCCTCCGTGCCTCCCACTATTCAGCGGGTGGACGACGGCCACACCTGGCTGGTGGATAGCCCCTGGCTGCAGCGCCTGATGAACAGCATCAACCTCAAGGACTACGAGAGCCGCATGTTCTTTGACAAGTCCCTGCGGGATTCCGGCCTGTTCCAGCTGCTGGAGGAAATGGGCATCGAGGACGGCGACACCGTTTCCATCTACGACATCGAGTTCGAGTATCAGAGATAAATGAGCAGCCTGCCGGAACCGCGAGACTTCCGGCAGGCTGTGCCTGCAAAAAAGGAGAATTGCTATGTTTACCACCGTTTTTCTGGATGTGGACAACACTCTGCTGGACTTCCACAAATGCTCTCTGGCTTCCCTGCGGCAGGGCTTTGCCGACTTCGGCCTCACATGGACGGAGGATTTCCCCCGTACCTTCCACACCGTCAACGACGGACTGTGGCGTCAGCTGGAGGCCGGCGAGATCGCCAGCCGCAAGGCGCTGTTTGATATCCGCTTTGACCGCATCTTCGAGGCCGCCGGTATCCGGTGCGACGGCAAGGCCTTTGAGGAGCGCTTCCAGCAGCTGCTGGGAGAGAGCCACGAGCCGGTGGAGGGTGCTATGGACATGCTGCGGTATCTGGCAGGGAAATACACCCTCTGCGCCGCCAGCAACTCCGCCTATGAGCATCAGCTGCGGCGGCTTCGGGCGGCAGGAATGCTGCCCTACCTGACCCATGTGTTCGTCTCCGAGGAGGCGGGCATCACCAAGCCCGATCCCGGCTTTTTCCGCTGGTGCTTTGAGAAGCTGGGCAATCCCCCGAAAGAAAACGTGGTAATGATCGGCGATTCCCTGACGGCGGACCTGACAGGCTGCGAGGCCTTCGGCATCGCCTGCTGCTGGTTCAACTACGAGGGACGCCCCGTGCCGGAGGATATCCGGGCATGGAAGGTCGTGAACCGGCTGGAGGAAATCAAGGATATTCTGTAATGCGTTAACCGGGGCGTGCCGAACATGGCACGCCCCGGTTTGATGATATGCGGTGATCACAGGCCGTCAGGGAAGCTGGTGGATATCCGCGCTTCCGCTTCCGGCAAGCCATACTGTTCCCGGCCCAGCTGAATGGCCTTGATGAGAAACGCCATGTTTCTGCCCAGCGTCCGCATGGTCTGCAGACCTTCCAGATCCTTCTCCACATCCGCCGCGGTATAGCCATGCACCTCGTTCCAGTAATTGCTGGACACGATGGGCATACCGCTGATGGTGAAATACTTGTTGATCTCGTCAAAGGCAGAGGTGCTGCCCGCCCGTCGTGAGGACACCACCGCTGCGCCCACCTTCATGGTCTTGTCGAAGCCGGTGCTGTGAAACAGTCTGTCCAGCAGCGCCTTGATGGTGCCGTTGGCACCGGCATAATACACCGGCGTACCCACCAGCAGGCCGTCCGCCTCCGCCAGCTTCGGCGCAAGCTCGTTGACAAGATCGTCCATCACGCATTTGCCGCGGGTTTTGCAGGCGCCGCAGGCCAGGCAGCCGCGAATATCCTGACTGCCTGCCTCAATGGTTTCCGTATCGATGCCCTCCCGCCGCAGCGTATCGGCCACCTCCTGCAGCGCTCTTGCAGTGCAGCCCTTCACACGGGGACTGCCGTTCAAAATCAGAACCTTCATCGCTGTTCCTCCTTCACAAGTTAATATCTATTTTAACAAATCACGGTCTGCGCCGCAACTGCCAAGCCCGTCAAAACTCCCTCTTGACAATTCCCGCCGAACGGGAGTATACTCTTCGCAAGTTCAAATCAACAAACCTGTGACGCAGACGAGTAAGCAAAACGAGGTTCTCTCAGAGAGCTGCCGATGGTGGGATGGCAGCAGAAGTTCCTTTGCCGAATGGACTGCTGAGGGCGGGCTGAACGCCGATGGGCAAGTAGGTTCCGACGGACTTTCCCCCCGTTACCAAGGGAAGACGTGTGATGGCACGTCGCCGAGTGGACGGTTTTCCGTCAAATTGGGTGGCACCGCAGAAGTTTCGACTTTTGTCCCAAGAGAACACTTTTCAGGTTCTCTCGTGGATGGAGGTCTTTTTTTGATGTTCCGCACGCCGGGAACCCATATCACCGAAAGGAGCCAACGATTATGAAACTGGAAAAAGAGATCCCCTACAAAATCTATCTCTCCGAGGATGAGCTTCCCCGGTATTGGTACAACGTCCGTGCGGACATGAAGAATAAGCCCGCTCCCCTGCTGAACGCAGCCACCGGCAAGCCCATGACCGCCGAGGAGCTGGGGCAGGTGTTCTGCGATGAGCTGGTGGCACAGGAGCTCAACGACACCGACCGCGACATCCTGATCCCCACGGAGATCCGTGATTTCTACAAGATGTATCGCCCCGCTCCCCTGACCCGCGCCTACTGTCTGGAGGAGAAGCTGGGCACTCCCGCCAAGATCTACTACAAGTTCGAGGGCAACAACACCTCCGGCAGCCACAAGCTCAACAGTGCCATTGCACAGGCCTATTACGCCAAGAAGCAGGGCCTCAAGGGCGTCACCACCGAGACCGGTGCCGGTCAGTGGGGCACCGCCCTGTCCATGGCCTGCGCCTATCTGGGTCTGGACTGCAAGGTGTTCATGGTAAAGTGCTCCTACGAGCAGAAGCCCTTCCGCCGGGAGGTCATGCGCACCTACGGCGCATCCGTCACACCCTCCCCCTCCATGGAGACCGCCGTAGGCCGCAAGATCCTTGCCGAGCACCCCGGCACCAGCGGCTCTCTGGGCTGCGCCATCTCCGAAGCGGTGGAAGTGGCATCCAAGGATCCTGCATACCGCTATGTGCTGGGCAGCGTCCTCAATCAGGTGGGTCTGCACCAGTCCATCATCGGTCTGGAGGCCAAGGCCGCCATGGATAAGTACGGCATCAAGCCGGACATCATCATCGGCTGCGCCGGCGGCGGCAGCAACCTCATCGGCCTCATCGCCCCCTTCATGGGCGAGAAGCTCCGGGGCGAGGCGGATTACCGCTTCATCGCCGTGGAGCCCGTCACCTGCCCCAGCTTCACCCGGGGCCGCTTCGCCTACGACTACTGCGACACCGGCGCCATCTGCCCTCTGGCCAAAATGTACACACTGGGCAGCAGCTTCATCCCCGCCGCCACCCACGCCGGCGGCCTGCGCTTCCACGGCATGAGTCCCGTCCTCAGCCAGCTGTACCACGACGGTCTCATGGAGGCCATGGCCGTGGAACAGACCCGCGTCTTCGAGGCCGCTGAGATGTTCGCCCGCTGCGAGGGCACGCTCCCCGCACCGGAGTCCAGCCACGCCATCTACGCCGCCATGCAGGAGGCCCTCAAGTGCAAGGAAACCGGCGAGGAGAAGGTCATCCTCTTCGGTCTCACCGGCACCGGCTACTTCGACATGTACGCCTATGAGAAGTTCCACAACGGTGACATGGTGGACTACGCCCCCGCCGACGAGGAGCTGGAAGCAGCCTTCGCACGGCTGCCCAAGATCGACTGATTTGCAAAACGCCAACAGGCACAGCGGGCAAAACCGCTGTGCCTGTATCTGTCACCAGAGAGGATGAATGCCATGACTCCTTACCGATACATCACTTTGAGAGAGCAGCCGGAGCGCATGGATGCCGCCGCGGACTGGTTCAGCAGCAAATGGCGGGTGCCCAAGACGGCATACCTTGCCTGCATGAGCGCCTATTGCAGCCGGGAGACAGAATACGGTTGGTATCTCTGTCTGGACGGAGAACAGATCATCGGCGGTCTGGGTGTCATTGAAAACGACTTCCACGACCGGAAGGATCTGACCCCCAACGTCTGCGCCGTGTTCACCGAGGAGGCGTACCGCCGTCAGGGCATTGCAGGACGGCTGCTGAACATGGCGGTGGAGGAACTCCGCGCAAAAGGTATCTCCCCCGTCTACCTGTTCACCGACCACACCGGTTTTTACGAGCGGTACGGCTGGGAATTTTTCTGCATGGCACAGGGCGACGGTGAAGACCGCCCCTCCCGCATGTACATCCACCGATAAACGAAAGGAGGCGTTGCATTTTGCAACGTCTCCTTTTCTCCGCCCGCAGGCAGGTCAGTTGTCCTTTTTGTCTTTTTTCAAACCGATCCTGCGGACGGTTTCTTCCGTTTTCTTCTCCGTTTCCTCCCACGCCTGACGGAGGCTCTCCTTCAGCTGCTCCGTCTTTTCCCCGGTTTTTCTGCCGGTCTCCTCCAGCGCCTGCCGGAGGTTTTCCTTCAGCTGATCCGCCTTTTTCTCCGTCTCCTCCCGGATCTCGTCCGCCATCAGACGCAGGTTGCCGCGGAACATCAGGCTCACAAAGGAGGCAACCCCCTCCCGGGTTTCCTTATCCAGCGCCTGAACAGCACGCAGCATGGTGACGGTGTCCTTCAGGTTGCCGTCCCGAAGGTCAGACAGGGTCACAGCGCCGGAAGCGCCCAGCACATCAAACAGCGCCTCCACAAACTGACGCCGCTGCTCCACAGGCCGCTCCTGCAGCCACTGCTGCAGCTCACGCTCAATGATCGGCAGTTCGCTGCAGACCTCCGGCACCTTTACAAAGCGGTTTCCCAGCACCTGCCATGAAAACCCGTCGTGCTGGAAAAAGCCCAGCTGGTCACTGGGTACTACGGTATAGTCATCCCCATGCTCCAGCAGCATACCCACAATGGAGCACCGGGGCACGATGGATACGATGCGCTCCTCCAGCCGCCGGTACTCCGGCAGCGCCAGCAGCGACTCGTGGAATCCGGGGCCGTCGTTGCAGTACACCTGCACGATGCGCCGCTGAACAGACGGTGGGCAGAACACGCCGCCGTACACCGCCAGATTGCCGCCCTTGGAGTGTCCGCCCAGCCGCAGCTTCCGCCGGGGATACATCCCCGCCGCCAGCCGCACATATTCCAGTGCCTTCTTCTGGGCGGGCACCTCCGGCATGCAGGCCAGCAGAAAGTCCTCCTTCCAGCCTGCCAGCGTATCGTCTGTACCCCGGAAGGCAAGATACACCGAGCCGTCCCCCAGCTCCACCGCCAGCGCCGCAAACTGTTCGCCCCGCTCCACATCCAGATGATCCACGCAGCAGCCAAGGCGCATGTCCGCAAAGCGCGGAGTATCCGCCATCTTCCGCAGCATCTCCGGAATGGCCTCCGGCACCAGCACGCCCATATCGATCTTCTCACCCTGCGGATAGCGGGCGAAATACGCATCCGCCGCCTCCCGCAGCGGCACGCTGACGCCGGTGAATTCCGGCACGATGCCACGGAAATCCACAAAGGACAGCTCCGACAGCAGAAGATTGTCCACCTCGTTGAAGGGGTCCTGCCGCAGCGTCAGGTCGCCCCGCCAGTCCAGATAGTCCAGAATGTTTGCCATAGGCTCCTCCTTTTCCGGTACTCATTTTCTTCTGTATAGTATACTCCGAAATTATTCGTTTGAAAAGAGTTCTCAACGGGACGGGCCGTTCATAGACTGTCACAAACAAACCGGCCATCTGCCGACAAACGAGGTGCGCAGCTATGAGCGACATCAGCCGCAACGAGGTGGAGCTGGAAGGTCTGGTACTGGACACTCCCGCCTTCTCCCACGAAAACCACAATACCCGCTTTTACCGCTTCTTCATGGAGATCCCCCGGCTCTCCGGCCAGCAGGACACGCTGCCGGTGCTGATCCCGGAGCATATGACCGCGCAGGTGATCCCGGGGCAGGCTCTGCGCCTGCAGGGGCAGCTGCGCTCCTTCAACAACCGCAGCCAGCAAGGGCGGCGTCTGGTGCTCAGCATCCATGTGCAGACGCTGCTGCCCTGTCAAGGTGAGCCCTGCAACCGCATCCGCCTCTCCGGAAGATTATGTAAACCACCCATCCTGCGCCGGACGCCGCTGGGCCGCAGTATCTGCGATCTGATGCTGGCGGTGCCCCGGCGCTACGGCAGGACGGACTATCTGCCGGTGATCGTGTGGGGGAGGCTGGCCATGGACGCCGCCGCGCTGCCGGTAAGCGCGCCGGTGGAGCTGGAAGGACGCATCCAGAGTCGGCTCTACACCAAGGTCACCGAAGAGGGTGCCTGTGAGCGCACCGCCTACGAGGTGTCGGTGATGCAGTTTCTGGAGGAGGCCGAATGAACGCCAAAAGAGGTGTGCCGATGGCACACCTCCTGGTTCATTTCATGGTCTCCTTCAGCGTCTCCAGATTGCCGCGCATGAGGGTGAGATAGGTCACACCGTCATCCAGCTCCTGCTTGGAAACGTTGTGGCAGCTGTGGAACAGCGCCGTTTTCGCACCGGTGGCTTCGGCAATGCTGTCCGCCACCAGATGATTGGAAAACTCAATATAATAGACGGTGGAAAGCCTCTTTTCCTTCACCAGATCGGTGAGATAGGCGATGGTGGCGGCAGAGGGCTCCGTCTGGGTGGAGCAGCCGGGGAATGCGGCGTAGCAGGTGATGCCGTATTCATGGGCAAAGTAACGCAGGGGGAACCGGTCACCGAAGACCATCACCGGATCGGCGACGGACTTCACATACGCACGGATCTCCCCGTCCAGCTCCTTCAGCTCCGCAGCGAACGCATCGGCATTTGCGGTGTAGGCTGCGGCGTTGGCAGCATCCATGGCGCCCAGCTCTGCGCAGAGCTGCTCCGCGATCTTCCCGGCGTTGACAGGGGACGTCCACACATGCTCGTCCACCTCCATCACCTGTCCATGGCCGTGGTCATGGTCGTGCTCCATGCCCTCCAGAGGCGTCTCCTCCAGAGTGGGCACGCAGTCTATCATCCGCAGCTTTCTCACCGGCTTGTCCAGCGAGTTCAGGATGGTGTCCACCCACGCGTCGGACTCGCCCCCCAGATATACGAACAGGTCGCAGTTCTGCACCATCAGAATGTCGCGGGGCGTCGGCTCATAGGAATGGCTTTCCGTTCCCGGAGGCAGCAGCAGCTTCACCTCTGCCAGATCGCCGGTGACGGCGCGTGTCAGGTCGTAGCCGGGAAAGTTGGCGGCGATGATCGTCAGCCGTCCGTCATCGCTGCCGCCGTCACCGCCGCAGGCGGCAAGAGGCAGCACCAGTGCCAGCGCCAGCACAAGGCACATCAGTGTTCTTCTCATGCAGCGCACCTTACACAGACAGGGAGTCGGCGAACTCCAGACCGGGGTTGTGCTTGGTCAGGAAGCCCACGGACCACTCGCCGTCCAGCGCGATGAGGTAATTGCCCTTGAAGTCCTCCAGCAGCTTGCTGCCGGTACACATCATAAGCTCCCGGGGGTCGCCGGGGCAGGCGCTGATGCGGCGCAGATGGTCATAGGGCATACCGCTCATGCGCATCTCCACGCCGTACTCGTTGCGCATACGATGCTCAAACACATCAAACTGCAGCGTGCCCACCACGCCCACGATGACCTCCTCCAGACCGGCGTCGGGGATCTTGAAGATCTGGATAGCACCCTCCTGAGCGATCTGCTCGGTACCCTTCATGAACTGCTTGCGCTTCATGGTGTCCTTGGGACTGACACGCATGAAATGCTCCGGCTCGAAGGTGGGGATACCGGAATATCTGAACTTCTTCGCCGGGACGGTGATGGTGTCGCCGATGGAGAAGATACCGGGATCGAACACGCCGATGATGTCGCCGGCGTAGGCCTCGTCCACGATCTCACGCTCGGCAGCCATCATCTGCTGAGGCTGGCTGAGGCGCATCTTCTTGCCGGACTGCATGTGGAAATATTCCCTGTCACGGTCAAACTTGCCGGAACAGATACGCATGAAGGCCAGACGGTCACGGTGCGCCTTGTTCATGTTGGCCTGGATCTTGAACACGAAGGCGGAAAAGTCATCGGAGAAGACGTCGATCTCGCCCACATCCGCCGTGCGGGGCAGGGGGGCGGTGGTCATCCGCAGGAACTCCTTCAGGAAGGGCTCCACGCCGAAGGTGGTCAGTGCCGAACCGAAGAATACCGGGGACAGCTTGCCGCTGCGGACCGCCTTCATGTCGAAGTCTCGGCCTGCGCCCAGCAGTTCCACCTCCTCCCGGAGGGTAGCGGCCTTGGCTTCGCCGATCATATCGTCCAGCGCGGGGTCTTCCAGCGCCACCTCAGTCATGACGGCCTTGCGGCCCTTGCCCTCAGCGTCGAAGAAGAGGATACTCTCCCGCTCACGATCGTAGACGCCCTGAAACTCCTTGCCGCAGCCGATGGGCCAGTTCATGGCGTAGGTGTCGATGCCCAGCTCACGCTCCACCTCTTCGCACAGCTCCAGCGGATCACGTGTCTCACGGTCCATCTTGTTGATGAAAGTGAAGATCGGTATGTTGCGCATGGCGCAGACGCGGAACAGCTTCCGGGTCTGGGGCTCCACGCCCTTGGCGCCATCGATGACCATGACGGCGCTGTCCGCCGCCATGAGGGTGCGGTAGGTATCCTCGGAGAAATCCTGATGTCCGGGGGTATCCAGAATGTTGATGCAGAAGCCGTCGTGCTGGAACTGCATCACCGAGGAGGTGACGGAAATGCCGCGCTGCTTCTCGATCTCCATCCAGTCGGAGGTGGCGGCGCGGGCACGCTTGCCCTTGACCTCGCCCGCCTGGGCGATGGCGCCGCCGTACAGCAGGAACTTTTCCGTCAGTGTGGTTTTACCGGCGTCCGGGTGGGAAATGATGGCGAATGTCCGCCGCCGGTTGATTTCTTCCATAAGGCCAGCCATAATGCTTTCTCCTTCTATGCATTAGTATCAAACTAAATTAATTTACCATATTCTAACCTGTATTGCAAGATTTTTACCGGTATAAACGCAGAAAACCGGAACTTTTTCGAGAAATACAACCACCGGAAGACAAAAGAGCCCTCCCGACGCATTCCGCGTCGAGAGGGCTTCCGTTTTTTAATTGCCGTGCGCTGTCAGGAACGCATGGGCCGCGGCTAATATCCGCCGGTCATTTTCGTAGGGCAGCAGGGTCAGCGCCTGCGAATATGACGCCAGAAAAGCGGTCTTCAATTCTTCCTTCTGGGGACGGATCTGCTGGTCGTGGTATTCGCCCAGAAAGATCACCACCTGCTTCTGGATCTCCGTTCCGGGCAGCGTATATTCGCTGAGCTCCCGAAAGCCGTCCAGCAGGACAGGCCGCAGATGTACTTCCTCATAGATTTCACGGAGCGCCGTCTCCGTCTCTGTCTCACCCGGCTCCACATGGCCCTTGGGAAAGCCGTAATGCCCCCGCAGGGACTGGGCCAGCACATAGCGGAGCTCGCCGCCGACACGGGTGAACACCACCGCGCCGCAGGATTTTTCAAAAGCCATAGGAAACCTCCTTGCTGGGAACTCTGTAAAAAAACCGCCGCGAACCAGGTTCACGGCGGGCTGGAGCTGATGGCCGGATTCGAACCGGCGATCTACGGATTACGAAGAGTGCCCAAACTCTCAAATCACTGCTTTCCAGCCCTCTTGTCGGCTTTCCTCCGGGGAATTTTCGCACAAACCTGCTCTCGTACCCTTTCCTTCCCGCCCCACTTTTTCCTGTTGTGGGTCGGGACGTGAGGCAGGAAACCGTTGCGCAAAACCAACTTTTCAAACGGATGAAAACATGATAAACTATATACACTTAAAATGCAACCCGCTCCTTTTTTCATGTTTTTCGCAGTAAGCAGGCCGCCGAAAAACCGGCGGCACCGGGCTATACGAATATCGTAGAGTTCGGCGGCATCCTCGACTGGCCGGGCGAAACGGTATCTGGTGGCGAGTGAGAGTACAGTTTAGGTGATGTCATCACGGAAACATAACCAACATCCATCTATAGTAAAGCCATAAAGAAAAAAACAAGGAGGAGTGACAATGGGATTCTTTGATTTCTTCAAACAGGCCGATATCAATCAGGGTGTACAGGAATATACAGCCACTCCCGGCGCTGTTCTGTTGGATGTCCGTACCTCGGAAGAATACAGAGGCGGCCATATCCCCGGCAGCAAAAACGTTCCATTACAAGCCATTGACAAGGTCGCTTCTGTTGCGGAAAATAAAGATACGGCACTATTTGTTTATTGCTACTCCGGTGCCCGAAGCCGTCAGGCTGCCGGTCTGCTGCAGCGTATGGGATATACCAATGTAAACAATATTGGCGGCATTGCCGCTTATGCGGGGAACGTGGAGGTCTGAATGAAAGTTGTGATCGTAGGAGGTGTGGCAGGCGGAGCCACAGCCGCAGCAAGAATCCGCAGACTGGATGAGCAGGCGGAGATCGTAGTGTTCGAGCGCTCAGGCTTTGTTTCCTACGCAAACTGCGGTCTGCCTTACTACATCGGCGATGTCATTACCCATTCCGAAGAACTGACACTTCAGACACCGGAAAGTTTCTTCTCACGTTTCCGCGTGAATGTGAAGGTTCGCCACGAAGTGACAGCCATTCACCCGGACAGAAAAACAGTTTCCGTAAAAAATCTGGAAACCGGCGAGGAATTTGAGGAGAGCTACGACAAACTGATCCTGTCTCCCGGCGCGAAGCCTACCCAGCCACGGCTCCCCGGCGTTGGATTGGACAGGCTGTTCACCCTGCGCACAGTGGAGGACACCTTCCGGATCAAAGAGTACATCAACAAAAATAATCCAAAGTCTGCTGTTTTGGCAGGCGGCGGCTTTATCGGTCTGGAACTGGCGGAAAATCTGCGGGAGCTTGGCATGGAAGTCACCATCGTCCAGCGCCCGAAGCAGCTGATGAATCCCTTTGATGCGGATATGGCATCCTTTATCCACGCGGAGGTGCGTAGACACGGTGTGAAGCTGGCCCTCGGCTATACTGTGGAGGGATTTGAGGAGAACGGCGGCGGTGTGGATGTACTGTTGAAGGACAACGCCCCTCTCCACGCAGATATGGTAGTGCTGGCCATCGGCGTCACTCCGGACACCGCATTGGCAAAAGAAGCAGGCCTGGAGCTGGGCATCAAAGGCAGCATCGTGGTCAACGACCGGATGGAGACCTCTGTGCCCGATATCTATGCCGCAGGCGATGCGGTGCAGGTAAAGCACTATGTCACCGGCGAGGATGCCCTGATCTCTCTGGCAGGCCCCGCCAACAAGCAGGGGCGCATCATCGCGGACAATATCTGCGGTGGTGACAGCCGCTATTTGGGTTCTCAGGGAAGCAGCGTCATCAAGATATTTGATATAACTGCGGCCACCACCGGCATCAACGAAATCAACGCGAAAAAGGCCGGTCTCGATGTGGATAAGGTGATCCTGTCCCCCATGAGCCACGCAGGTTATTATCCCGGCGGAAAGCTGATGACCATGAAGGTGGTCTTTGAAAAGAAGACCTACCGCCTGTTAGGTGCCCAGATCGTAGGCTATGAGGGAGTGGACAAGCGGATCGATGTGCTGGCTACTGCCATTCACGCAGGTCTGAAAGCTACCCAGCTGAAAAATCTGGACCTGGCCTATGCACCTCCGTACTCCTCTGCTAAAGATCCTGTAAACATGGCGGGATTCATGATCGACAACATTGCAAACGGCATCATGAAGCAGTGGTATCTGGAGGATTTTGACAGCCTTTCCCGGGACGGCAGCGCGATTCTGCTGGATGCCAGAACACCGGAGGAATACGCGGTGGGCCATATGGAAGGATTCCGAAACATTCCTGTGGATGACCTGCGGGATCGGCTGGATGAGATCGAGCCGGGCAAGCCGGTGTATGTGACCTGCCAGAGCGGCCTGCGCAGCTACATTGCCTGCCGGATTCTGGAGGCTAACGGTCACGAAGCCTACAACTTTGCCGGAGGCTTCCGCTTCTATGATACGGTGGTCAATGACCGGGCGTTGATTGAAAAAGCGTATTCCTGCGGCATGGATAAATAAGTACAATGTTAGAAGTCACGCTTTTCTCCGGGAGAGCGTGACTTTTTGTATTCAAACGGTGATGTCATCACGGAACAGTGAGCCTTCTTTGGATAAAATATGACCATAAAATCAAAACAGAAAGGGGCATTTCCCATGAAGCTGAAAGATAAAGTGGCAATCATCACCGGAGGCAGCCGCGGCATCGGTTATGCCACGGCGGATAAGTTCCTGGCAGAAGGAGCTAAGGTTATTCTGGCGGCAAGTTCACAAGTGTCTGCCGATAAAGCAGTTGAAAGGCTGAAAGAAAAGTATCCCGAAGCGACCATCGCCGGCATCAGCCCTGATCTGGCCAGCCTGGAATCTGTGCGGGAAGCATTTCGGTCAGCTACCGAGAAATATGGCTGCGTGGATATTCTGGTCAATAACGCTGGTGTCTCTGAAAGCACCCCCTTCATGGAATACACAGAGGAAACCTTTGATAAGGTCATGGATCTGAATGTAAAAGGCGTATTCAATGCCACCCGCGCCGCCGCAGAGTGCATGGTGGCACGAGGAACAGGCGTGATCCTCTCCACGTCCTCCATGGTCAGCATTTCCGGCCAGCCAAGCGGCTTCGCCTATCCCGCATCCAAATTTGCGGTAAATGGCCTGACCGTATCCCTGGCCCGTGAATTGGGACCCAAGGGCATCCGAGTCAATGCGGTTGCTCCCGGCATTACTGAGACCGATATGATGAAAGCGGTGCCCAAGGAGGTCATCGAGCCCATGATCGCCAGGATTCCGCTGCGTCGTCTGGGCCAACCGGAGGACATTGCCAATGCATTTGCGTTCCTGGCTTCCGATGAGGCGGCGTACATTACCGGCGTTGTGCTGAGTGTGGACGGCATGGCAAGAGCATAGCGATATAGGCATTTGATGATAATCAAAATGTGTGATGAGCCGAGCAGAAAGAAAGGGCGCTTCCAATGGTATTCTCATCAAATCCGCAGAGGCGCTGGAAAACGCTCATAGCATCAACACTGTGGTTCTGGACAAAACCGGCACCATCACCCAGGGCACACCGGTGGTTACGGATATTCTGTGCGCTGTGGGCATCGCCATCGGTGCAGGCACTGGTGGCCATCCCCGGCGTTGAGGAAACAGCTGTAAGCCTTGAAGAAAAAATAGCGAAAGCCAAGCTAAACCAAGAC
Source organism: Oscillospiraceae bacterium (assembly GCA_015067995.1). Taxonomy (GTDB): domain Bacteria; phylum Bacillota; class Clostridia; order Oscillospirales; family Oscillospiraceae; genus Oscillibacter. The sequence continues at coordinate 122,480 of SVLJ01000003.1, read as the reverse complement.
GTGGCTGACGAAGCATTCAAGGCTGCTGTCGAGACTGCCGGTTACCTGTTGACCGAGATTAAGTAAAATACCTGAAATAACAAAAGCTGTCCGCCGTGCGTTTTGCACAGGCGGACAGCCGATCACATATCATTTAGTTCTTCCAGTTTTTCCGCATCCGTGATCTCGATCATGCCGCGAGACAGCTTGACCATCCCCTCGTTCTGGAAATAGCGAAGCATTCGGGTGATCACTTCCCGATGGGAGCCGAGATGATTGGCGATGGTTTCATGGGTGATCTTCAGCTGATCAGTCCCTTCAATGGACATTTCTTCTAAAAGAAACGCAGCAACACGCTTGTCGAGACTCTTCCACATGACCTGCTCCATGAGCCACATGACATCGGAAAAGCGGGTTGCCATCAACTCATTGGTATAGTTGGAAACAGGTGCTGATTCTTCCATAATGCTCTGATAGATCTCCGCAGGAATGATCCAAAGCTCGGTATCTTTTTCCGTTTCAATGGTCACTTCGAACTGGATGGAGCGCATGATGCAGGAGGCGGAAAACAGACACATATCCCGGTCGAACAGACGGTAGAGGGTGATCTCCCGCCCCTCATCAGAGAGGATATAGGCTCGAAGCTGGCCGGATTTCACCAACAGCAGTCCGGTACAATCCATGCTGCCATTGTGGATCACGGTTCCTTTGCTGATTTTGCGTTCCATCAGACTGCCAAGGATGCGTTCCTGCTGAGATGCAGTCAGCTTATTCCAGATCGGAAAATAGCTTTGAAAGTCCATATCTCATACCTCCTTCCGCTTATGAGTATATTGAATTCCGCGTGGTCTGTCAACTGGTGCAAATCCGACCATTTAGGCGCATTGGAAAGAGCGAAAACTCCCACGCCCACAAAAAACGAAAGCACCGGAAAATCTCCGGTGCTTTCCGCTTTGTGTTCCCGTGTGGGTCAAAGGTGAGTCTTGAGCGTTTGCCCAGACGATTTCTTTTCCGAAGAACGGATTCGTAATCAGCGCTTTGTGGGTCGAATTTCAAAAATGCGGGTCAAGCAATTAGAACAATTGAGAACTAAAAACGCCCGAAAACCGTAGTTTTTGGGCGTTTTTGGAGCTGGTAACGGGACTCGAACCTGCGACCTGCTGATTACGAATCAGCTGCTCTACCGACTGAGCTATACCAGCTTATGAACTTGTATGCGCTGTGTATAGAAATTACGAATCCGTTGCTCTACCAGCTGAGCTACACCAGCATTTTCTGTTGACAGCCAATATACTGTACCACACTTTCCTCACGCAGTCAAGCAAGAAAATTTGCCGTCCCAATGAACGGAACGTATTGGTAAAATCATCTATTCCCAATTTGTCCTTGCGTTCCCGTATGCGCAGTACACGTAAAGGCTCCTCTGTATAAGGGGAGCTGTCAGCCGCAAGGCTGACTGAGGGGTTGTTTAGGGCCTGATTTGCCGTCGGTGGGCGGTCATTTTCCCCCTCTCGTTCCTCTCTTTTACCTTACCGCAAGCCTCCCGGCAGCGCAGCCCGGATTTCCCCTTCCCTTCCGTTTTCATCCGTATGCGCCCGCCGTGAATATTACGTTCCGTATAATTGCAGGATTTCCTGCACGCTCTCACTTTACCGCGCCAAACGTAACATCCAGAAAATTCCTTTTGCTGTCATTTCCTTCCAATTACGTTCCAAACCCCTTCCACCTTTTCCGGTCTTTTCATAAGTCAAGACCGATTTTGCAGATTCTTCTGCTTTTGACATAATTTTCTGAATATTATTCGCTACAAAGAGTTATGCACATTTTCCACACACTTTTCCACATCCGCAAATCCATTGCAGCGCAATATGTTAGTTCGCTTTTGGAAGTTTTTTGGAAAACCCGCAATCGCAATTTGAGGAAAATGATTTTCGGTTATTTACTTTACATAATTCCTCTTTTTTCCCGAAAATCGCAATTCGTTTTTTCTAATCCCCAAAAATAATGTTTTTTTTGAATACGCAGCCGCCCGACCTTTCAAAAAAGTAAGCGCAGCTCCTTTACACCCGGGCATTTCCCCCTTGCATATTCATTGCATCCGGAAACAGCAGCGGGGATGGAAGTCCCGCTTCCATCCCCGCTGTATTCTTCCTGTATTATTTCCGCGTCATTCGTCGATGTCACGGGTGGCGTAGGCGTTGAGTTCCATGCCCGCTGTATTGCCTGCCAGATACTCGTAATAGCCCTGTGCGCCGATCATGGCGCCGTTGTCGCCGCAGAGCTTCAGCGGCGGCAAATACAGCGTGCAGCCCCGCTCAGCGCAGGCACGCTCCAGATCGGCGCGGATGAAGGAGTTGGCTGCCACGCCGCCGGCGGCGGCCACCCTGGTATGGCCGGTCAGCTCCAGGGCGCGCACCACACGGGGCACCAGTGCGCCGCTCACCGCCTCGGTGAAGTCACGGGCCAGCGCCGCCTCGTCCAGCGGCTCACCCACCTGACGGGCGTGGTGCGCCAGATTCACCACCGCCGTTTTCAGACCGGAGAAGCTCATGTCCAGCTCCGCGCCATCCACATGGGCATGGGGCAGCTTGTAAACGCCGCCCGCCGACTTCTGCGCCAGCTCATCCATGGGACGTCCGCCGGGATAGGGCAGACCCAGCACACGGGCCGCCTTGTCAAAGCACTCGCCCGCCGCGTCGTCCCGGGTGGCGCCCAGAATGTGCATCTCCGTATAGCTGCGCACATCCACGATCATAGTGTTGCCGCCGGAGATGGCCAGCGCCAGAAAGGGCGGCTCCAGCTCCGGGAAGGCGATGTAGTTGGCGGCGATGTGTCCCCGGATGTGATGCACCGGGATCAGCGGCACGCCCAGGCCGTAGGCCACGGACTTGGCAAAGTTGAGACCCACCAGCACCGCGCCGATGAGACCCGGCGCATAGGTGACCGCCACGGCGTCGATGTCCTGCCGGGTGCAGCCTGCCTGACGCAGCGCCTCCTCCGCCAGGGCGGCGATGCACTCCACATGCTTGCGGGAGGCGATCTCCGGCACCACGCCGCCGAACTCCGCATGGGTGGCCACCTGAGAGGCGATGACGTCCGACAGCACACGCCGTCCGTCCTCCACCACCGCCACGGCGGTTTCGTCACAGGAGGATTCAAAGGCAAGGATCTTCATACATCCCCTTCTTTCTCTCATTGATCCCAGGCCACCTTGGCCAGGGGCTCCCCGTTATAGGGGATGCGGACATACTTGGCAAATTTCTCCGGGTCGAAGGTATTCTGATAAATAAAGGTATGCTCACGCATCAGCTGCGCCTCGTCCACTTCCCCGTCAAAGAGGTACAGTGTCTTGTAATGGACGCCGAACATGGCGGTATCGTACCCGGCGGTACGCAGGCCGCAGCGGGCATAAAAACCCAGCCGCCGCTGTGCCATGACAGGGTCAGGGGCGTGCTCCGGCGCTTCCGCCTCGCCGAAGAGAACGGTGCCCGGTTCCGCCTGCTGCAGCAGCCGCAGGATCTCCCCGCCCAGTCCGTCATTGCGTCGGCCGGCGCTGACGCACAGGTAATCCACAATGGCCCAGCCGGGATGTCCCAGCCACAAAAAGGCCTCGCCCACGATCTCGTCCCCATCAAAGAGGCAGTATGGCCTGTACCAGCCTTCTGCCCACAGCCGTTCCATGGCTGCCAGCGGCTTCAGCTCTGCCTCCGGAAACGCCGTCAGCATGTCCCTGCGGAAGACCATCCGCAGCTGCTCAGGTGTCGCTGTCCGCAGTTCCATAGGCAAACTCCCTCGTCATGATGATGGCATCCTCACGGGGATGCTCGTAGTAGTTGCGCCGACGGCCCACGCCGCGGAAGCCATGGCGTCCGTACAGAATGATGGCTGCTTCGTTGGAGGCGCGCACCTCCAGCGTCAGGAAGGCAAGCTTGTTGCCCTGCGCAAAGTTCAGGAACACATCCAGCAGCTTGCCGGCGATCCCCTGACGGCGGCACTCGGGACGCACCGCCACATTGGTGATATAGCCCTCGTCCAGAATCACCTGCACACCGGCGTAGCCCACCACCCGGCCGCTGTCATCCAGCGCCACCAGCATGGCGGAGAGGGCATTGTCCAGCTCCTCTGCCAGCATGTTCCGTGACCACGGGGCGGAAAAGCAGATGCGCTCCAGCTCCGCCACCTCGTCCAGATGGTCGGCAGTCATAGGCACGATCCGCACATGCATTTGTTTGTCCATGCGAAAAAACTCCTTTCGGTCACTCTTCCTTGGCAAGACGGCTGTACAGGGCAACGCCCGCCACCACCATCACGCCGCCTGCGATGGCCAGCCAGCCGGGATACTCGGAAAAAAGCACCACGCCCCAGCCGAAGGCACACACGCAGTCCAGCAGCTGCACCGTGGATACCAGCGGCGCAGGCAGATATTTCAGTACCAGCGAGAACATGCTGTGACCCAGAAGGGTACAAAACACCGCCATACCCAGCGCCGCGGCGAGATTCTCCCAGCCGTAGCCCAGCACCGGCGTACCGCTGACCACCGTCAGCGCCAGCACCGTCACAAAGGCCATGCAATAAACAAGATACGTATACACCGTGGTGCTGACGCTCTTGCGGCACACGGAGCCCACAAGGGTATAGCCTGCGATGAACACCGCAGACAGCAGCGCCATCAGGTTGCCCCACAGAGCCGTTTCCTGACTGCCTCCGCCATCGGCCAGCGCCACCACCACCGCACCGGCAAAGGCCAGCAGAATGGAAAACCACGCACCCACGGACAGCTTCTTCCGCAGAAGCAGCACGCTCAGCAGCGCCACGAACAGCGCCGACATATTGCACAGCACCGAGGAGGCGGCGATGGAGGTATTCTTCACGCCTTCAAAATAGGTGGAAAAGTGCAGACCCAGCATCACGCCGCTGGCGGCGCACAGCAGCGCGCTGCGCTTTGGCAGCGCCAGAAACTCCCTCCGGCAGCGCCACGCGGCAGGTGCCAGCAGCACCGCCGTGATGCCCATGCGGTAGATCACCAGCACCATGGAGGGCGCCGTGGAAAACCGGACAAACACCGGGGACATGGAACAGCCCAGTACCCCCAGAATCAATAAAAGAAAGTATTTCATCCCTTCGCCTCCAGCCAGCTGCCGCCACAGTGGGCTTCCGCCACCAGCGGAACGGACAGGGCGGCCACGCCCTCCATCTCCTCCGCCAGCAGAGCGGCCACTTTTTCTTTCTCTTCCTCAGGGCACTCCACGATCAGCTCGTCATGGACCTGCAGCACCAGCCGTGCCTGCATTCCCTCCGCCTTCAGACGGCGATGCACGGCGATCATAGCCAGCTTCATCACGTCTGCCGCCGTGCCCTGAATGGGCATGTTCAGCGCCACACGCTCACCGAAGGCGCGGAGGTTGAAGTTGGAGGACTTCAGCTCCGGCAGAGCGCGCCGCCGGTGGAGCAGCGTTTCCACATAGCCGGTCTCCTTTGCCCGCTCCACCACGTCGGTCATATACTGCCGCACACCGGGGAAGGTGGCAAAATACGCCTCCATATAGTCCTTGGCCTCCGCCACCGTCACGCCGATGTCCTGACTGAGGGAAAAGGCGGAAATGCCGTAAACAATACCGAAGTTCACCGCCTTGGCACGCCGCCGCATCTCGGCTGTCACGTCCTCCGGCTTTACACCGAACACTCTGGCTGCCGTGGCGGAATGGAAGTCGCTGCCGGAGAGGAACGCCTCCCGCATGGCGTCGTCACCGGCGATGTGTGCCAGCAAACGCAGCTCGATCTGGGAATAGTCCGCATCCACCAGCACCCAGCCCTCCGCAGGCAGGAACATCCGGCGGATCTCACTGCCAAGGTCGGTGCGGACGGGGATGTTCTGCAGATTCGGCTCTCTGGAGCTGAGCCGTCCCGTATCCGTCACCGTCATCTGGAAGCTGGTGCGCACCCGTCCGTCGGGATCCATGGCCTTCAGCAGGCCGTCGGCATAGGTGGATTTCAGCTTGGTCAGCTGGCGGTACTCCAGCACCGCACCCACCGCCGGGGACTCGTAGCGCAGCTTTTCCAGTACGTCGGCATTGGTGGACCAGCCGGTTTTCGTCTTCTTTCCATGGGGCAGCCCCAGCTTGCCGAACAGGATCTCGCCCAGCTGTTTGGGAGAGTTGATGTTGAATTTCTCCCCCGCCATGTCGTAGATGGACTGCTCCAGCTCTGCAGCACGCTGAGAAAGCTTCTCGCCGAAGGCCGCCAGTGACCGGGCGTCCACCCGGCAGCCGCTGCGCTCCATCTCCGCCAGCACGCGGCACAGGGGCAGCTCCGCCGTCTCAAACAGCTCCCACATTCCCTGCTCACGGAGCCTGGGGGCAAGGGTCTCATACAGGGCGTCCACAGCGGAGGTATAGCTGTGGAAGGCGGCGGACGCAGCCGCGGTATCTCCCAGCATGGAGAAGGCGTCCGGCTCCAGATGGATGGGCTTGGGCAGCTCCGCGTTGTAATAGGCCACAAACAGCCGCCCGATGTCATAGCTGCCCGCCGTGGCGTCCAGCAGATAGGCGGCCAGCGCCGTGTCAAACACGAAGCCGTCCGCAGGCAGACCGCTTTCCAGCAGGGTGCGCATCAGGTCCTTCACGTTATGGGATACCTTGCGGATATCCCCGGCGAACAGCGCAGACAGCAGCGCATTCCAGTCACCGGTATATTTTTCAAAGAACAGCTCCGCGGAAACGGAGGCGTTTTCCCCCGTCTCGCAGTCCACCATGACGCCGGTGAGGTCCGGCAGCGCCAGCACGGTGACATACGCCGCCTTCCTCCAGAGCTCCAGCAGACGCTCCGCCTGCGCGGTCTCCATCACCTGCTCCACGGTGACGGTGTATTCCTCCGTTTTCTGCTCAGCCGCGTCAGCAGCTGCCGCCGTCAGGCCGAACTTTTCAATGAGTCTGGAAAATTCCAGCTTCAGAAACAGCGGATAGGCATCCGCCGCGGGTGCCTTGCACAGGCAGTCCTCCGGCGCGAATTCCACCGGGGCGTCGGTGACGATGGTGGCCAGCCAGTAGGAGTGCTTTGCCGCCTCCGCACCCTCCGTCAGCTTCCGGATGGCGGCAGGCTTGGCCTCAATATCCGGCAGGCGGGCATAGAGGTTTTCCACGCTTTCGTACTTCTGAATGAGGTCCATAGCGGTCTTCTCGCCGATGCCCGCCACGCCGGGAATGTTGTCGGAGGAATCGCCCATCAGCGCCTTGAGGTCGATCATGTGGATGGGATCGAAGCCGTACTGCTCCCGGAAGGTATCCGGGGTCATGTCCTTTGTGGTGGTCTGACCCATCCGGGTGGACACCAGCTTCACCTTGGTCTTGTCGGTGATCAGCTGCAGGGAATCCTTGTCGCCGGTGACGGCCACGCACTCCCAGCCGGACGCCTCGCACTTGCGGGAGATGGTGCCGATGAGGTCGTCCGCCTCCCAGCCCGCCAGCTCATAGCGGGGGATATTCAGGGCATCCAGCACCTCCTTCAGCACCGGCACCTGCATCCGCAGCTCCTCCGGCATGGGCTTCCGGGTGGCCTTGTAGGCGGCGTCGGCGGTATGTCGGAAGGTGGGGGCGTGGACGTCGAAGGTGACGCACACCGCCTCCGGCTGCTCCTCCTCCGTCAGGCGGCGCAGGGTGGTGAGAAAGCCGTAAATGGCATGGGTATACAGCCCCTCCCGGGTAGAGAGGGGACGGATGCCGTAATAGGCACGATTCAGGATGCTGTTGCCGTCAATGACCATCAGTTTCATGGAGAATCCTCCGTTATCGCCCCGCGAAGGAGCGTCATTTTCCGTAATAAAGTAGTATACCGCATTTTCGTCCAGAAAACAACATTTGTCAGAAGGGTTTTGCGGACAGGCAGCTGCGGCGTGGACAAAGCCGCCCCGGCGTGCTATACTGCCGGCAATGAAACATCGGAGGTCATGCCTATGTACACCTTCTCTCCCGCCGCATTGGACGAGCTGCCGGCAGTATACGCCCTCATCGAATCGCGCATCCAATGGATGCGGAAATGCGGCAATCCCCAGTGGGACACCTATCGGGAGGCCTATCCCGACAGCTATTTTGAAACCGTCACCCGGGAGGGTCGGCTGTGGCTGCTGCGGCAGGAGGGCCGCGTGGCCGCCATGGTCTCCCTCTGGGACAGCGACCGCCGCTGGAGCGACGGCGTCCCCGCCCTCTACCTCCACAATCTGGCGGCCCATGGCGATTTCCCCGGCGCGGGCGCGGAGATTCTGCGCCGCTGTGCAGCTCGGGCAAGGCTGCTGAACCGTCAGCGGCTGCGGCTGGACTGCTCCGCCCGGAACCCCCGGCTCAACGACTACTACGAGGCGCAGGGCTTTGCCTTTGTGGCCTCCCTCCCCGGCGATGTGTACTACCAGCCGAATTTGCGGGAGAAGATATTGTAAATGAACGAAGCGGACGGGTTTTCCCGTCCGCTTCGTTCATTGCCGTGCGTTCCTGTAACACTTTTGTTTCCCTTTGTAACGAAAATGCAGGGACTTTTTCCCTGCCGGTCTGCTATAAAGAAGCTGTGAGCAAACCTCAGAAGGGAGCGTGCCGCCATGAAATTCAACCGTATATTGCCGCTGCTGCTGTCCCTGTGTCTGCTGACCGGCTGCGTCCGTCAGTCCACGAATGTCCCCGTCCCGCCGGTGACGAACCCCCCTGCCGCATCCGAAACGCCCACAGAAACACCAACGCCCGCCCCGCCGGTGACAGAAACCCCCGCCGTACCGGGAACACCCACCGAAACGCCGGCGGAGCCGCCCGCCGAACCCGTGAAGCAGTTCCGCTTTACCCGCGAGAATTTCCCGAGGCTCAACGGCTCCACCTCCACGGTGCCGCTGGGCAAAGCCATGGCCTCCGTGCTGTTGGGAGAAACGCAGGAGGAGGTCAGTGACCTCATCTCCTTCTCCAAGACCACCCAGTCCTACCGCCAGCTGATGTACGGCTATGCCGACCTGCTCATCGCCGCGGAGCCTGCCGCCACCATCTGGGAGTTGAAAGAGTCCAAAGGCTTCGACTGGGAGATGGAGCCCTTCGCCGTGGACGGTCTGGTGTTCCTTGTCAACGAAAACAACCCTGTGGATACTCTTACCACGGAGCAGGTGCGGAAGATCTACACCGGCGAGATCACCAACTGGTCGCAGGTGGGCGGCGACGATCTGGAGATCGTGCCCTTCCAGCGCAACCCGGAGGCCGGAAGCCAGACCGCCATGCTGAAGCTGGTGATGGGCGACCTGCCCATGATGGACGCGCCTGCGGAATACGTACAGGGCGAGATGGGCGATCTCATCGAGGCGGTGGCCGCCTACGACGGCACCGCTGCCGCCATCGGCTACACCGTCTACTACTACGCCGAGGACATGCGAATGGCCGACGGGCTGAAGATCCTCGCCATCGACGGCGTGACCCCCTGTGACGAGACCATCCGCAGCGGGGACTATCCCTTCCTGAACAACTACTACACCCTCATTGCCGCCGGGCTGCCGGAGGACGCCCCCGCCAGAGTGCTGTACCGCTGGCTTCTCAGCGAGGCGGGGCAGCGGCTGGTGGCACAACAAGGCTACGTGTCCGTGCTGGATGTGCCGAACACCCCGCCGGACGGAACGGAGGCTGCGCCGGTGCAGGCGGACTGGTCAAAGCTGACGGCGGACGAGCCCGCCCGACCCCTGTACAACCGGTATGAGCCCCGCTCCGCCGACGGACGGCTGCAGGCACAGCCGGACTACGGTGCGCTGCTGAAATATGTCGGCACCGTCAGCACGGTACGCTATCTCATCGACCGCCTGCCTCTCTACGGTCTTGTCACTGCCGACGGACGGGTGGTGACGGAGCCGGTCTATGCCTCCATCGGCTTCTACGGCGACCACTTCCTTGTGCTGCTGGAGGGCGAGGTCACCGGATACCGGGACACCGACTGGGGCCGCGAGCCGGAGGGCGGCTTCCGCTGCACCGTCGCCGCAGCCGACGGCAGCTGGGTGCGGCAGGTGGGTCCGTGTGACGACTATATGCTTCTGAAGGACGGACGGCTGCTGCTGGCTCTTCAGGATCGCTCCCTCCTGATTCTGAACACCGACGGCTCCACCGCCGCGGCGTTCTCTCCCGGGCAGCTGCGTCCCGTTCTAGGTGAAAACTATTCCTTTGTGTGGGACAGCGGCATCTGGCTGGACACCCGGAGCGACACGCTCAACGTCTACAGAATGGACGATTATACCGGCGAACGGATCACCCTCTGCTGGCTGGACATTGCCTCCGGCGCCGTTCTCACCGAAGCGCCTGCAGGCTGGACGCCCGATCTGCCGGACAGCAGCGGACCGGCGGAGCCGCCCGCCGTGCCGTGCTACTACGATCTGGTGCGCAAGCCGGACCCGATCACAGGACGTCTTTACTACTACGCCTACAATCTGAGCGAGCGCCAGTACGATCTGCTGGATGAAACCGGACAGCTGGTATATCCGGACTGCAGTCTGAATGCGCTGTATATCGACACCACCTTTGTCCGGGCAGGCCTTGTCTCCACCTTGGAGGACGGCTTCTTCTGCTACCACGCGCTGGATACCGGCGAGACGGTGTTCCGCTGGCCCATCCGCGTCAATTCCGACTGAAGCTCCGAAACATATCGCAGAGGCCGCTTCCCTTCAGGAAGCGGCCTCTGCGGCGTTTCATCTTTTTAATTCTTCCGCTTTCCGCAGCAGCCACCGGGCGGCATAGCCCAGCAGCCAGCCCAGCAGTGCGCCGAAGAGCACATCCGTGAGCCAGTGGACATACAGGTACAGTCGGGAGAAGGCAATCAGCACCGCCAGCGCAAGTCCCGGCAGCCACAGGCGGCTGCCGGATGCCCGCAGTGCTCCCACCGCCGCGAAGGAGGACGCCGTATGCCCCGAAGGGAAGGAGGCATCCGTGGGGCAGTGCACCAGCAGCTCCACCGCCGGATGCACCACGCAGGGACGCACTCTGCCCACCAGAGGCTTCAAAATCCCGTTGCACACGATGACATCCAGCACCAGCGCCAGCGCCACCGTCAGCCCAGCCCGCCGGTTCTTCCGGAACGACAGCAGCACCGCCGCCAGCACAATCCACACCTCACCGTGGTCGCAGATGGCGCTGAGGAACACCATCACGCCGTCCAGCCAATCCGCCCGCAGCGTCTGTATCCAGTTGAGAACCGTCAGCTCCATGGCCGCGCCCCCTTTTTTTGCAGAGTTTTTTCTATAGTATACCACACCCTGTCAACGAACAAGAAAGATTTTCGTTTTGTTGCATATATCACTTGTCCTTGTGTGGAATATCCAGTATTATACTCAATATATTGGGGATAACCCCCACAGGAGGTACACAATGAGAATCTGCGGACTGCAAAAACTGGCCATGGTGGACTATCCCGGAAAGCTGGCCGCCACTGTGTTTACCGGCGGCTGCAATCTGCGCTGTCCCTTCTGTCACAACGCGCTGCTGGTGACGGAGCTGGATCGCTGCACCGAGTCCCACACCGTGGAGGAGGTACTCTCCTTTCTGAAGGGCCGCCGGGGTCTGCTGGACGGCGTGGTGCTTACCGGCGGCGAGCCGCTGCTGCAGCCGGACGCGGAGGCGTTCCTCCGGGCGGTGCGGGAGCTGGGCTTCGCCGTGAAGCTGGACACCAACGGCACCTTCCCGGAACGGCTGGCAGCCATTTTAGAGGCGGGCATCGTGGACTATGTGGCCATGGACATCAAAAACTGCCTGCCCAAGTACCCCATGACCGTGGGACTGGAGAAATTCGATACCCGCCCCATCCAGCAGAGCGTGGAGCTGCTGCGCGGAAGCGGCGTGGACTATGAGTTCCGCACCACGGTGATGCACCCATTCCACACGGCGGCAGATATTGAAGCCATCGCCCGGTGGCTGGAGGGCTCGAAGCGGTACTATCTGCAGACCTTTGTGGACTCCGGACACCTCATCGGTGGGGGCATGAACCCCTTTACACCGGAGGAAATGCAAGGGCTTGCGGCGCTGGCACAGCCGTATTTCGGCACCGTGGAGGTTCGTGGAAGCTAACACACTAAAGTACTAAATATGGATTCCTCTTCGCAATTTACACCAAAAAGAACACAAGATATTGTGGTTTCCCACCATTGACTTATCCCATACGTGCGGCTACAATAGAAGGTGACTGATTGCGGCAGCATGCCGCTTGCAACGATACGAAATGACAACGAGAGAAAGATATTAGGGGGAGCAATATGTATCAGGTAGTCAAGCGCGACGGTCAGATCGCAGACTTTAATCTGTCCAAGATCAGCGTCGCTATCAAGAAGGCCTTCGAGGCCACCAAGACCCAGTACAATGAGGACACCATCGACTTTCTGGCTCTGAAGGTCACCGCCGATTATCAGTCCAAGATCCGCGACGAGAAGGTCACCGTGGAAGACATTCAGGACAGCGTGGAGTCCGTGCTGGGCAAGGCCGGCTACGACGACGTGGCCAAGGCCTACATCCTCTACCGCCGTCAGCGGGAGAAGATCCGCAACCTCAACACCACCATGCTGGACTATAAGGATCTGGTGGACAACTACCTCCAGATCAACGACTGGCGCGTGAAGGAGAATTCCACCGTCACCTATTCCGTGGGCGGCCTGATCCTCTCCAACTCCGGCGCCATCACCGCCAACTACTGGCTCAGCGAGATCTATGACGATGAGATCGCACAGGCTCACAAGAGCGGCGACATGCATCTCCATGACCTTAGCATGCTCACCGGCTACTGCGCCGGCTGGAGCCTGAAGCAGCTGATCCAGCAGGGTCTGGGCATCCCCGGCAAGATCAACTCCGCACCTGCCAGCCACCTGTCCACCCTCTGCAACCAGATGGTGAACTTCCTGGGCATCATGCAGAACGAATGGGCCGGCGCACAGGCCTTCAGCTCCTTCGACACCTATCTTGCTCCCTTCGTGAAGGTGGACAACCTCTCCCAGAAGGAAGTCAAGCAGTGCATCCAGTCCTTCGTCTACGGCGTCAACACCCCCAGCCGCTGGGGCACTCAGGCGCCCTTCTCCAACATCACGCTGGACTGGACGGTGCCCAAGGATCTGGCCGACCTGCCTGCCATCGTGGGCGGCAAGGAGATGGACTTCACCTACGGCGACTGCAAGAAGGAAATGGACATGGTGAACAAGGCGTTCATCGAGATCATGACCGAGGGCGACGCTGTGGGTCACGGCTTCCAGTATCCCATCCCCACCTACTCCATCACCCGCGACTTCGACTGGAGCGAGACCGAGAACAACAAGCTCCTGTTTGAGATGACCGCCAAGTACGGCACGCCCTACTTCTCCAACTACATCAACTCCGATATGGAGCCCTCCGATGTGCGCTCCATGTGCTGCCGCCTGCGCCTTGACCTGCGCGAGCTGCGCAAGAAGTCCGGCGGCTTCTTCGGCTCCGGCGAGTCCACCGGCTCCGTGGGCGTGGTCACCATCAACCTGCCCCGCATCGCCTACCTCGCCGAGTCTCCCGAGGACTTCTATCAGCGTCTTGACAAGCTGATGGACATTGCCGCCCGCAGCCTGAAGACCAAGCGCACCGTCATCACCCGTCTCATGGACGCAGGCCTGTATCCCTACACCAAGCATTATCTGGGCACCTTCGCCAACCACTTCTCCACCATCGGCCTCATCGGCATGAACGAGGTGGGTCTCAACGCCAAGTGGCTGCGCAAGGATCTGACCCACGCCGAGACCCAGAAGTTCGCACAGGACGTCCTCAACCACATGCGCGAGCGTCTCAGCGACTATCAGGAGATGTACGGCGACCTGTACAATCTGGAAGCCACTCCCGCCGAGTCCACCACCTATCGTCTGGCCAAGCACGACAAGAAGCGCTGGCCCGACATCATCACCGCCGCCAGGAGCGAGGACGAGACTCCCTACTACACCAACTCCTCTCACCTGCCTGTAGGCTACACCTCCGACATCTTCGAGGCGCTGGCCATTCAGGACGATCTGCAGACCCTGTACACCTCCGGCACCGTGTTCCACGCCTTCCTGGGCGAGAAGCTGCCGGACTGGAAAGCCGCAGCCAATCTGGTGCGCAAGATCGCAGAGAACTTCAAGCTGCCCTACTACACCATGTCCCCCACCTACTCCATCTGCCACGAGCACGGGTATCTGGTGGGCGAGCAGAAGACCTGCCCCCACTGCGGCGCTGTCACCGAGATCTGGAGCCGCATCACCGGCTACTACCGTCCCGTCCAGAACTGGAACGACGGCAAGGCACAGGAGTTTGAGCACCGCAAGGAGTACGACGTGGCCACCTCCGTGCTGGACGGCCGCACACTGAAGGATCGCGAGCCGGATTCCTGCTACGTCACCGGCGCTGCCGCCGGGACCGCCGAGGCTGTCCGGGACGCCGTGGAAGAGGTGCTGCTGTTCACCACCACCACCTGCCCCAACTGCCGCATCGCCAAAAACGAGCTGGAGAAGAACGGCGTCAGCTACACCGTGATGGACGTGGCTGAGCATCTGGATCTGGTGAACACCTACGGCATCCAGCAGGCTCCCACCCTCATCGTCCGCAAGGGCGACCAGGTGCAGAAGCTGGTCGGCGCGGGCCCCATTAAGAAGTTCGCTGCAAACCAGTAAAAGAAACATGAGAAAGTACCCCCGAACACTTGTGTCCGGGGGTACTTTTTGCTATACTCAAACCAGTGTAAAATCGCCATTCTGCGACAAAGGATGTGTTCCCATGGCTGAACATTTTGATATCATCATCGTGGGCGGCGGCCCCGCGGGTCTTACCGCCGCCATTTACGCCCGCCGGGCAGGCCGCACCGTGCTGCTGCTGGAAAAGGAGGGCTTCGGCGGTCAGATCGCCTCCGCTCCCAAGGTGGAGAACTATCCCGGCTTCGCCGCCATTTCCGGTGCGGAGCTGGCCGACCGCCTGTACACCCAGGCAGAGAGCTTAGGCGCCCGCATCGAGCTGGAGGAGGTTCTCTCCGTCACCGACGGCGCCGCGAAGACCGTCACCACCGATTACGATAGCTACACCTGTACCGCGCTGATCCTTGCCACCGGCATGAAGCGCCGCACCCTCGGTCTGGATGGTGAGGAGGGGCTGAAGGGCGTCTCCTTCTGCGCCGTGTGCGATGGTGCCTTCTATCAGGGGAAGGATGTGGCGGTCTGCGGCGGCGGCAACACCGCCCTGCAGGATGCGCGCTTCCTGGCTGAGCTGTGCCGCTCCGTGACGGTGATCCACCGCCGGGGCGAGTTCCGGGGCGATCCCATGCTGGTGGAGGAGCTTGAAAACATCGCCAATGTAAAGCTGATGACCTTTGCACAGGTGACGGAGCTGATCAGCGAGAACAACGCCCTCACGGGACTAAAAATCGCCGACACCCGCACCGGCGAGATCGCCTCTCTTTCCGTGGACGGCCTCTTTGAGGCCGTGGGTCAGCTGCCGGAGCAGACCGTCTCCCGCTCCCTGGGCCTTGCCGGGGAGGACGGCTTCCTGCCCTGCGGCGAGGACTGCGTCACCAGCCTTCCCGGTATCTTTGCCGCCGGGGACTGCCGCAGCAAGGAGGTGCGTCAGCTGACCACCGCCTGTGCCGACGGTGCCTGTGCCGCCGTGGCTGCCGCCGCATACTGCCGCCGTACCTGAAAATAACACCAGCCGTTCCCTGTCATCACCGCAGGGAACGGCTGGTTTCGTCTTATCGACAGTATACCGCGATGGCGTCGCTCATCCGCTGCGCCGTGCCAGCGCCTGCGCCTCCGCTCCGGCAGGATCGGCGTCGGCTCCCAGCGCGGCAAAGGCGCGGAAAATGTCCCGCATGCCCTCGTCCCGGGCGGCGTACTTCTCCTCCGTCATGGCGGCCTCACGCCGTTCGTAAGCCTCACACCGGGCACTCTTGCCCCATTTCTCTTTCGCCTCGGCCCGGTACTTGTTCTCCATGGCAAACGGTTCCTTTTTCGTTCTTGCTTCCATCATATGCCCAGCGTCAAGTCCCTTTTTCCCGGCAGGGAAAAATATGCGGTGTACCATTAGAAAAAGAAAGACGGATTCTGTTGAATTTGCCAGTTGCGCATCGACGATTTTTTTCATATACTGAAGGGTAGTGTGGCAAGGTATTACCTATTAGAAAAACTGAAGGTTTTTATCGTTTTTTCTACTGTTGGAAATATTGGAAAGTGGTGAGTACATGAGCGAGCATCCTGTGCAGAACCAGACCATCCGCACCCAGCTGATCGCGGACATGACGGACGGGCCTTACGCCGCCTGTGACCGCCTGCCCCGGGAGAGCGTCCTCGCCGGGAAGATGGGCATCAGCCGCACCCAGCTGCGGGACATTCTCGCCTCCCTGGAGCGGGAGGGCTTCATCACCCGGCGTCACGGCGTGGGCACCATCATCAACCGCCACGTGCTGAACGTCACCACCCGTATGGACATTGAGGTGGAGTTTCTGGATATGATCCGCCAGAGCGGACATGAGCCGGGCATCGCCTTTGTGCAGGTGTCCGACAGCGTGGCCGACGAAAGGATCGCCGCGCAGCTGCAGCTGCAGCCGGGCACGCCCGTCCTTCGCATCGCGCGGCTTTGCACCGCAGACGGCAGACCCGCCATCTACTGTGAGGACGTGATGGAGCGGGCACTGGTACAGCGGGACTACACCATTCAGGACTGCAAGGGACCCATTTTTCATTTCCTGCAGAAGGTCTGCGGCGTCAGTGCCTATCTGGACCTGACGGAGGTGCGGCCTGTGGCCGCCGGCGCCATGCTGGGAGAAATCCTCCAGGTACCGGAGGGCACGCCCCTGCTGCGGATGGACGAGGTGGATTACGACATGGACGGCAGACCCGTCTTCTGCTCCACGGAGTATTTCGTGGACGGCGTCATCTCCCATACCGTCCTGCGCAAGAAACTGTAAGCGCAAAAAATTTGTAGGCACAAACCAAATCCAACACGGAGGTTTTTATGAAGAAAGTGGCAGTCATCATGGGCAGCGATTCCGACTGGCCCGTGGTCAAGGCCGCCTGCACACAGCTGGCGGAATTCGGTATCCCCTACGAGGCGCACATCCTCAGTGCGCACCGCACCCCCGCCGCAGCGGCGGAATTTGCACGCAGCGCACGGGAAAAGGGCTTCGGCGTGCTGATCTGCGCCGCCGGTATGGCGGCACATCTGGCAGGCGCCTTTGCCGGAAACTCCACCCTGCCCGTCATCGGCATCCCCATGAAGGGCGGCGCCATGGACGGACTGGACGCACTGCTGGCCACCGTCCAGATGCCCAGCGGCATCCCCGTGGCCACCGTGGCCTTGGGCGGCGCAAAGAACGCCGCCGTGCTGGCAGCACAGATGCTGGCCATCACCGACGAGGCACTGGCCGCAAAGCTGGACGCCCAGCGTGCCGACATGGCCGCGCAGATCGCCGTCAAGGAAGCAAAGCTCCAGGCCGAACTGTGACCTCACAAGCTCCATATCCTTCGTTGCGGCGCAAGCACCGCGCCTCATTCATTCCGCTGCTCGGCCACTTCCCACCAAACCCGCTTCGCCGGGCTTGGGCGGGAGCCCTATAATATCATCTAATTCCAAATTTCTAATTCTAATTAACTTGGAGGAATATAACATGGAACTGCTCTACACCGGTAAAACCAAGAATGTATACAAGCTGGAAAACGGCAACTGCCTGCTGAAGTTCAAGGACGACTGCACCGGCAAGGACGGTGTGTTTGATCCCGGTGAGAACTCCGTGGGTCTCACCATCGAGGGCGTGGGCGATGTGAACCTGCGCATGTCCATCTACTTCTTCGAGAAGATCAACGCCGCCGGCATCAAGACCCACTACGTCAGCGCCGATCTTGCCAACACCACCATGGAGGTGCTGCCCGCCCGTGTCTTCGGCAAGGGTCTGGAGGTCATCTGCCGCCGGAAGGCCGTGGGCAGCTTCATCCGCCGCTACGGCGATCTCATTGAGACCGGCGCCGATCTGCCCAGCTACGTGGAGACCACCCTCAAGGACGACGCCAAGGGCGATCCCCTGATCACCAAGGACGCTCTGGTGGCCATCGGCGTTATGACCGATGAGCAGTACGAGTCCCTGAAGGCACAGACCCAGCAGATCACCAAGATCGTGGCTGACGATCTGGCAGAAAAGGGCATGGAGCTCTACGACATCAAGTTCGAGTTCGGCTATGCGCCTGACGGCAGCGTCATGCTCATCGACGAGGTGGCCTCCGGCAACATGCGCGTCTACAAGGACGGCCAGTATATCGACCCCATGAAGCTCAACGAGCTCTTCTTTGCGTAATTCCTAATTCCTAATTCATAGTAAGGAGTAAACACAGCATGGGCGGTTTTTTCGGCGCGATCTCCAAGCGGGACGTGACCCTTGACCTGTTCTTCGGAGTGGACTACCACTCCCATCTGGGCACCAAGCGGGGCGGTATGGCTCTTTATGACGCCAAGCTCGACCAGTTCCAGCGGGAGATCCACAACATTGAAAACACCCCGTTCCGAACCAAATTTGAGAACAGCCTCCACGATTTTCACGGCTGCAGCGGCATCGGCTGCATCTCCGACACCGATCCCCAGCCGCTGCTGGTGCGTTCCCACCTGGGACTGTACACCATCACCACCGTGGGCATCATCAACAACGCGGAGCAGCTGGTGGAGACCTATTTCTCCGACCACGGACACCAGTTCATGGCCATGAGCTCCGGCAAGGTCAACGCCTCGGAGCTGACGGCGGCCCTCATCAACCAGAAAGATTCTCTGGTGGAGGGCATCCGCCACGCACAGGATATCATCGACGGCTCCATGACCATTCTGCTGCTGACCCGGGACGGCATCATCGCCGCCCGCGACGCCATGGGCCGCCTCCCCGTCCTCATCGGCAAAAACGACGAGGGCTACTGCGTATCCTTCGAGTCCTTCGCCTACCACAAGCTGGGCTACGAGGATTATTATGAGCTTGGCCCCCAGGAGATCGTCCGCATCACCGCCGAGGGCTGCGAGACCCTCTCCCCCGCCGGCGACCAGATGAAGATCTGCGGCTTCCTGTGGACCTACTACGGCTATCCCAACAGCAACTACGAGGGGATCAACGTGGAGGTCATGCGCTACCGCAACGGCGAGATCATGGCCCGTGACGAGGTACTGCGGGGCAGCCTTCCCAAGGTGGACTATGTGGCCGGTGTGCCGGATTCCGGCATCCCCCACGCCATCGGCTACGCCAACCGCAGCGGCAAGCCCTTCGCCCGCCCCTTTGTGAAGTACACACCCACATGGCCCCGCTCCTTCACCCCCAGCGACCAGAAGGTGCGCAATCAGGTGGCCAAGATGAAGCAGATCCCCGTACCGGAGCTGATCCACGGCAAGAAGCTGCTGTTTGTGGACGATTCCATCGTCCGGGGCACCCAGCTGCAGGAGACGGTGGATTTCCTCTATGAGTCCGGCGCGGAGGAAGTGCATATGCGCTCCGCCTGTCCCCCCATTATGTACGCCTGCAAATACCTGAACTTCTCCCGGGGCAATTCCGACATGGATCTGCTGGCACGCCGGACGATTCAGGAGCTGGAGGGCGATGAGGGACAAAAGCACGTGGAGGAGTACGCCGACATCACCACCGAGCGCGGCCAGTGCCTGCTCAGTGCCATCTGCAAAAAATTCGGCTTCGACTCTCTGGGCTACCAGTCTCTGGATGGCGTGCTGGAAGCCATCGGTCTGGACCGCGAGAAGGTCTGCACCTACTGCTGGAACGGAAAAGAATAACGACACAACATTGTGATTGAAAGGGAGAAACACCATTATGCGCAGTTTTTCTGACAGCTACCGCGCCGCCGGCGTCAACATTGAGGCCGGTTACGAGGGCGTAAAACTCATGAAAAAGCATGTGGCCCGCACCATGATCCCCGGCGTGGTGTCCGATCTGGGCGGTTTCGGCGGCCTGTTCGCACCCGACCTGACGGGCATGAAGAATCCGGTGCTGGTCTCCGGCACCGACGGCGTGGGCACCAAGCTCCGCATCGCCATGCTGATGGACAAGCATGACACCATCGGCATCGACTGTGTGGCCATGTGCGTCAACGATATCATCTGCTGCGGCGCAAAGCCCCTGTTCTTCCTGGACTACATCGCCATCGGCAAGAACGACCCGGAGAAGGTGGCCACCATCGTCTCCGGCGTGGCGGAGGGCTGCGTCCGGTCCGGCTGCGCCCTCATCGGCGGCGAGACCGCCGAGCATCCCGGCATGATGCCCGCCGACGATTACGATCTGGCAGGCTTCTCCGTGGGCATCGTGGATCGTGAGAAGGTCATCGACCCCGCCAAAATGCAGGCAGGCGACGTGATCCTGGCTCTGCCCTCCTCCGGCATCCACTCCAACGGCTACTCTCTGGTGCGGAAGGTGTTCAACGTGGAGCGGGCCAACCTGCACCTCCACTCCGACGCACTGGGCTGCACCCTGGGCGAGGCGCTGCTGGAGCCCACCACCATCTACGTCAAGCCGGTGCTGGCCGCCATGGAGGCTGCCGATATCCACGGCATCAGCCACATCACCGGCGGCGGCTTCTATGAGAACATTCCCCGGGCCATCCCCGACGGCCTGTGCGCAAAGATCAACAAGAGCGCCATCAAGGTGCCCCCCATCTTCCAGATGCTCCAGTCCACCGGCAACATCCCCGAGCGCGACATGTTCAACACCTACAACATGGGCGTTGGCATGGCCGTCATCGTGAAGGCCGAAGACGCTGACAAGGCTCTGGCTTCCTTCCGCGCTAACGGCGTGGACGCCTACGAGCTGGGCGAAGTGGTGACCGGCGAGCAGAAGATCGAGCTATGCTGAGCCGCACACGCATCGCCGTGCTGGTCTCCGGCGGCGGCACCAATCTGGAGGCCCTCCTGAACGCGCAGGAGTCCGGTGACATTCCCCACGGCGAGATCGTTCTGGTGGTCTCCAACGTGGCGGGCGCCTACGCCCTGCAGCGGGCGGCCAATCACGGCGTGCCCGGCGTCACCGTGGTGAAAAAGGGCGTGCCGCAGGCGGAATTCGAGCAGCAGCTCTCCGCCGTGCTGGCGGAACACCGCATCGATCTCATCATTCTGGCCGGCTTCCTCTCCATCCTCTCCGAGGACTTCGTGAAGCAGTGGCCGGAGCGCATCGTCAATGTGCATCCCTCCCTGATCCCCTCCTTCTGCGGCAAGGGCATGTACGGTCTGAAGGTACATGAGGCCGCGCTGGAAAAGGGCGTCAAGGTCACCGGCGCCACGGTGCATCTGGTGAATGAGATCCCCGACGGAGGGCGTATCCTGCTGCAGCGTGCCGTGGACATCCTTCCCGACGACACGGCGGAGTCACTGCAGCGCCGGGTCATGGAGCAGGCGGAATGGATCCTGCTCCCGCAGGCGGCAGAGCTGCTGTCCGCCCAGATCATGCAAGATAAGGAGAACGTGTGATGAACGTATACGAGATCAGCAACATGGCGGAGAAGCTCTCCACCAATCCCTACCCCGGTCGGGGCATCGTGCTGGGCGTCACGCCCGACGGCACCAGAGCCGTGGCCGCCTACTTCATCATGGGCCGCAGCACCAACAGCCGCAACCGCGTCTTCATCGAAGAGGCTGACGGCATCCGCACCGAGGCGCACGATCCCAGCCTCATGAGCGATCCCCATCTCATCATCTACCATCCCGTCCGGGAGATCGGTCAGGGGCTCATTGTCACCAACGGCGACCAGACCGACACCATCTGGAATTTCCTTGCCCGGGGCGAAAGCTGGGAAGCCGCTCTGCGCACCCGCCAGTTCGAGGACGACAAGCCCAACTGGACGCCCCGCATCTCCGGCCTGCTCTCCGCTGACGGCAGCTACAAGATGTCCATTCTGAAGGCCGCCGATCCCGAGGGCAGCGCCTGCGCCCGCTTCTTCTGGGAGTATCCCGCCACCGCAGGATTGGGTCACTTCCTGCACACCTACGTCACCGACGGCAATCCCGTGATCCCCACCTTCCAGGGTGAGCCGGAGCGGGTCGCCATGGACAACGATATCGACGCCTTTACCAAAACCCTTTGGGAAAACCTCAACGAGGCCAACAAGATCTCCCTGTTCGTCCGTTACACCGATCTTGCCACCCGCGCCGTGGAGCAGCGGGTCATCAATAAGCATCTGGAGGAGAAGTAAAATGAAGGAACTGGAACTGAAATACGGCTGCAACCCCAACCAGAAGCCCTCCCGCCTGTTCATGGAAGACGGCGGTGACCTGCCCATCCGGGTGCTTTCCGGCAAGCCCGGCTACATCAACTTCATGGACGCCCTCAACAGCTGGCAGCTGGTGAAGGCCCTGAAGAAGGCCACCGGCCTCCCCGCCGCCGCCTCCTTCAAGCACGTCTCTCCCGCCGGCGCCGCTCTTGGTCTGCCCCTCACCGAGGTGGAGAAGAAGATCTACTTCCCTCCCGAAGGCGACCTGTCCCCCATCGCCTGTGCCTACGTCCGCGCCCGCGGCGCTGACCGCCTGTGCTCCTTCGGCGACTGGGCTGCCCTCAGCGACATCTGCGACGCCGACACCGCCCGCTGCCTGGCACCGGAGGTCTCCGACGGCGTCATCGCTCCCGGCTACACCGACGAGGCGCTGGAGATCCTCTCCGCCAAGCGCAAGGGCGCTTACAACGTGGTGGAGATCGACCCCAACTACGAGCCCCAGCCCGCCGAGCGCCGCAGCATTTACGGCATCATCTTCGAGCAGGGCTACAACAATCTGGACATCAACGAGGCTATGCTGGAGAACATCGTCACCAAGAACAAGGACCTCTCCCAGCAGGCCAAGAACGATATGATGCTGGCGCTCATCACGCTGAAGTACACCCAGTCCAACTCCGTGTGCTACGTGAAAAACGGCCAGACCATCGGCGTGGGCGCAGGCCAGCAGAGCCGCATCCACTGCACCCGTCTCGCCGGCAACAAGGCCGACATCTGGTGGCTGCGTCAGCATCCCAAGGTGCTGGGTCTGCAGTTCGTGGACGACATCCGCCGCCCCGACCGGGACAACGCCATCGACATCTACATCTCCGACGAATATGAGGATATCCTCCGCGACGGCGAGTGGCAGCGGGTCTTCAAGACCAAGCCGGAAGTCCTCACCGCAGAGGAAAAGAAGGCATGGATCGCCACCCAGACCGGCGTTACCGTGGGCTCCGACGCGTTCTTCCCCTTCGGCGACAACGTGGAACGCGCCCGCAAGAGCGGCGTGCAGTACATCGCACAGCCCGGCGGCTCCATCCGTGACCAGCAGGTCATCGACACCGCCGATCAGTACGGCATGGTGATGGCATTCACCGGGATGAGACTGTTCCACCATTAACTCGTCGCAAAGTACGCTAAGCTCCGTTTCCGCCTTCGGCGAAAACTGCACCCGCTCCCTTGCTCCTCGTTTTCCTCCGCAAACACTTCGTTGGTTTGCGTCGGAGGGCAACCCCTCCGCCCCTTCGGGGCACCTCCCCTTGCACAGGGGAGGCAACTCCTCCTGCAGTGCAGGAAATATAAGGAGGCCTTTATGAATCTTCTCGTGGTTGGCGGCGGCGGCCGCGAACACGCCATCATCAAAAAGCTGCGGGAAAACCCCGCTGTGGAAACTGTTTACGCCCTTCCCGGCAACGGCGGCATCGCCGCCGACGCCGTGTGCGTGCCGGAGATCGGCGCCAAGGATATCGACGGTATCGTTTCCTTCGCCAAGTCCCACGCCATCGACTTTGCCGTGGTGGCGCCGGACGATCCGCTGGCACTTGGCTGCGTGGATCGGCTTCACGCCGTCGGCATTCCCTGCTTCGGCCCGGATGCCAAAGCCGCCCGCATTGAGGCCAGCAAAGTCTTCTCCAAAAACCTGATGAAAAAATACGGCATCCCCACCGCCGACTATCAGGTGTTCAGCGACGCCGCCAAGGCGCTGGAATATCTCCGCACCGCCTCCTTCCCCATCGTCATCAAGGCCGACGGTCTGGCGCTGGGCAAGGGCGTGCTGATTCCCACCACCTACGCCGAGGCCGAGGATGCCGTCCGCTCCATCATGGAGGACAAGGTCTTCGGCGAGTCCGGCAACGAGATCGTCATTGAAGAATTCCTCACCGGCCCGGAGGTCAGCGTGCTGGCCTTTACCGACGGCACCGCCATCGCCCCCATGGTTTCCTCCATGGATCACAAGCGGGCAGGCGACGGGGATACCGGCCTCAACACCGGCGGTATGGGCACCGTGGCACCCAACCCCTATTACACGGCAGAGGTGGCGCAGCAGTGCATGGACACCATTTTCCTGCCTACGCTGGCCGCCATGCGGGCGGAGGGCTGTCCCTTCAAGGGCTGCCTCTACTTCGGCCTGATGATCACCCCCAAGGGCCCCAAAGTCATCGAGTACAACTGCCGGTTCGGCGACCCGGAGACCCAGGTGGTGCTGCCCCTGCTGAAAACCGACCTGCTGACAGTGATGCAGGCGGTGGAAAACGAGACCCTTGCCGATCTGACTGTGGAATGGCATGACGGCGCGGCGGCCTGCGTGATCCTGGCCTCCGGCGGCTATCCCTCCGCCTATGAAAAGGGCAAGG
The DNA here is from genome assembly GCA_015067995.1 of Oscillospiraceae bacterium. Taxonomy (GTDB): domain Bacteria; phylum Bacillota; class Clostridia; order Oscillospirales; family Oscillospiraceae; genus Oscillibacter. The sequence goes on along the minus strand of SVLJ01000003.1, from coordinate 97,919 downwards.
AAATGACCATTCCCACGGAGCTCCCTGCCAACGTGACGGTGTATCACGCCGGCAGCGCTTTGAAGGACGGGAAGCTGGTCACCGCCGGCGGGCGGGTGCTGGGCGTCACCGCCAGAGCCGCCACGCTGGAAACCGCACTTTCCGACGCTTACGCCGCCGCCCAACGCATCCACTTCGACGGCGTTTACATGAGACACGACATCGGTCAGCGTGCGCTGGCCGCCGGGAAAGGTTGATAAGAAGATGGTCAAACGCATCTATGTAGAAAAGAAGCCGGGTCTGCGGCAGGAGGCCGAGGGTCTGGCACGGGAGCTGCGGACGCTGCTGGGCATCGAAGCCCTGACAGGTCTGCGGCAGCTGAACCGCTACGACGTGGAGGGTCTGGACGAGGAGACCTTCCGCCGCGCCGTGCAGGCGGTGTTCTCCGAGCCGCAGCTGGACGATGTGTACAACGCCCTGCCCGCAGACAGCGGCGTGGTGTTCGCCGTGGAATATCTCCCCGGTCAGTTTGACCAGCGGGCAGACTCCGCCGCCCAGTGCATCCAGCTGCTGACCCGCGGGGATCGCCCCACCGTCCGCACCGCCAAGGTATACCTGCTCTCCGGCGCGCTGACTGCCGCCGATGTGGAGCGCATCAAGCAGTTCCTCATCAACCCCGTGGAGTCCCGGGAGGCCGCACTGGAGGAAGCGGAAACCCTGCAGGCGGAATACGCCGTCCCCACCACCGTGGAGACCGTTACCGGCTTCACCGCTCTGGATGAGGCAGGTCTTGCCGAACTGCTGGACAAGCTGGGTCTTGCCATGGATCTGGACGATCTGAAGTTCCTGCAGACCTACTTCCGGGACGACGAAAAGCGTGATCCCACCATTACCGAGATCCGGGTGGTGGACACCTACTGGTCCGACCACTGCCGCCACACCACCTTCTCCACCCACATCGACTCCGTGGAGATCAACGATCCCCCGCTGCAGCTGGCCTATGACAACTATCTGAAGCTGCGGGAGGAGGTCTACGGTGCGGAGAAGGCCGCCCAGCGGCCCAAGACCCTGATGGATCTGGGCACCATCGGCGCCAAGGCGCTGAAAAAGCGCGGTCTCACTCCGGAGCTGGATCAGAGCGAGGAGATCAACGCCTGCTCCATCCATGTGGACGCCACCGTCAACGGTCAGCAGCAGGATTGGCTGCTGATGTTCAAGAACGAGACCCATAACCACCCCACGGAGATCGAGCCCTTCGGCGGCGCAGCCACCTGCATCGGCGGCTGCATCCGCGATCCTCTGTCCGGCCGCGTGTATGTCCATCAGGCCATGCGCGTCTCCGGCGGCGGCGATCCCCGCACGCCCGTTTCCGAAACCATCCCCGGCAAGCTGCCTCAGCGCAAGCTGGCTCAGACGGCGGCCGCCGGTTACTCCTCCTACGGCAACCAGATCGGCCTTGCCACCGGTCAGGTCAGCGAGATCTATCACCCCGGCTATGTCGCCAAGCATCTGGAATGCGGCGCGGTGGTGGGCGCTGCTCCTGCGGAAAACGTTGTCCGTGAGCGTCCCGCTCCCGGCGACGTGGTGATCCTGCTGGGCGGCCGCACCGGCCGTGACGGCATCGGCGGCGCCACCGGCTCCTCCAAGAGCCACAACCAGAAATCTCTCACCACCATGGCCTCCGAGGTGCAGAAGGGCAACGCTCCCGAGGAGCGGAAGATCCAGCGCCTGTTCCGGGACGGCAATGTGACCCGCCTTGTGAAGCGCTGCAACGACTTCGGCGCAGGCGGCGTGTCCGTGGCCATCGGCGAGCTGGCCGACGGTCTGGAGATCGAACTGGACGCCGTGCGCAAGAAGTACGAGGGTCTGGACGGCACGGAGCTGGCCATCTCCGAATCTCAGGAGCGCATGGCCGTTGTGGTGGCTCCCGAAAACGCCGACACCTTCATCGCCGCCGCTGAGCGTGAGAATCTGGAGGCCTATCCCGTGGCCACCGTCACCGAGTCCCCCCGGATGGTGATGCACTGGAACGGCCAGACCATCGTGGATCTCAGCCGTGAATTCCTGAATACCAACGGCGCCGTGAAGCACGCCTCCGTCATCGTGGAGGAGAAGGATCGCGGCGACCTGCTGGACTTCATCACTCCCTCCCTCCGGGAGACTGCCGGAAGCCTCAAGTGCGCTTCCCGCCGCGGTCTTTCCGAGCGGTTCGACTCCACCATCGGCTGCGGCAGCGTGCTGATGCCCTTCGGCGGCAAAAATCAGCGCACCCCCGCGCAGGCCATGGCCGCCCTGCTGCCTGTCCTGCCCGGTCAGGAAACGGACACCTGCTCCGTCATGGCATGGGGCTTCGATCCCGACGAAATGACCATCGACCCCTACGTGGGCGCATATAACGGCGTGATCACCTCCGTCGCCAAGCTGGTGGCGGCAGGCTGCGACTATAAGAAGGCATACCTCACCTTCCAGGAATACTTCGAGAAGCTGCGCACCGATCCCAAGCGCTGGGGCAAGCCCTTCGCCGCCCTGCTGGGCGCGCTGGACGCACAGATGGAGCTGGAATGCGCCTCCATCGGCGGCAAGGACTCCATGTCCGGCACCTTCCTGGATCTGGACGTGCCTCCCACCCTCATCTCCTTCGCCATCGCTCCCGCCAAGGCCGGCGATGTGCTGACTCCCGAATTCAAGGAAGCGGGTCACCCCGTGTACCTCTTCAACGCACGCACCGCCTTCGCCCGGAAGGCCGCGTGGGAAGCCTTCACCAAGCTGCACCGCGAGGGCAAGGTGAAGGCCGCATGGGCGCTGGAGACCACCGCCGCGGAAGGCATCATCAAGATGTCCTTCGGCAACGGCATCGGCTTTGCCTCCTGCATCTCCACCCCCGGCTACTTCTACATGGCCTTCCCCGGCGCCATCATCGCCGAGCTGACAGAGGATGTGGCCGACGGCGATAAGATCGGCGTCACCACCGACGACGGCACCGTCACCATCTGCGGCGACAGCGCTCCCATCCGTGAGCTGCTGGCCATCAACGAGGGCGTGCTGGAGGATGTGTATCCCAACCGCACCGCAGAGGATCAGAGCACCGTGCCCGCTCTGGAGGCTCCCGCCTTCACCCGCAGCGCACCCGCCATCGCCGTGGCGAAGCCCAAGGTCCTGATCCCCGTGTTCCCCGGCACCAACTGCGAGTTTGACAGCGCCCGGGCAGCACAGAAGGCCGGTCTGGAGCCGGAGATCTTCGTCATCAACAACCGCAGCGCCGCAGGCGTGGCGGATTCCGCAGACCGGTTTGTGAAGTCCGTGAAGGACAGCAACATCATCTTCATCCCCGGCGGCTTCTCCGGCGGCGACGAGCCCGACGGTTCCGGCAAGTTCATCACCGCCTTCTTCCGCAACGCCGCCGTGAAGGACGCCACCCACGATCTGCTGAAAAACCGCGACGGCCTGATGCTGGGCATCTGCAACGGCTTCCAGGCGCTGATCAAGCTGGGTCTTGTGCCCTACGGCGAGATCATCGACACCGACGATACCTGCCCCACCCTGAGCTTCAACGTCATCGGACGCCACCAGTCCAAGATCGTCCGCACCCGCGTGGCCTCCAACCGCTCTCCGTGGCTGAGCCGCCGCACCGTGGGCGACATCCGTCTGGTGCCCATCTCCCACGGCGAGGGTCGTTTCCTGTGCAGCGAGAAGCTGCTGCGTCAGCTGGCGGAGAACGGACAGATCGCCACCCAGTATGTGGACCTCAGCGGCAAGCCCACCATGGATGTGGACTTCAACCCCAACGGCTCCGCATGGGCGGTGGAGGGCATCACCTCCCCCGACGGCCGGGTCTTCGGCAAGATGGGTCACGCCGAGCGCATCGGCGAAAACCTGTACCGCAACGTCCCCGGCGACTACGATCTGGAGCTGTTTGCCGCTGCAAAGGATTATTTCTCCCTGTAAATCATCGCCTTTCGCAGATTTTTCTCTGCAAAAAGGTTGCAAATCGGCGATTTTGTGGTATCCTAATGCAAATATTGATTGGAACCCACCGGGGCGGAGGTCTTCCGCCCCCGAGGGTGTCTGAATTTCGATGAAAGAGGTGGCTCACGTGGCATATTATTTCCCGGAACCTTCCCATACCTTCAGTGAATACCTGCTGGTGCCCGGTTATTCCAGCGAGGAGTGCATTCCCTCCAACGTGACTTTGAAAACCCCGGTAGTCAAGTACCGCAAGGGCGAGGAGTGCCCCCTGACCATGAACATCCCCATGGTCTCCGCCGTCATGCAGGCGGTCTCCGGCGAGAAAATGGGCATCGCACTGGCCCGTGAGGGCGGCATCGCCTTCATCTTCGTCTCCCAGCCCATCGAGCAGCAGGCCGCTATGGTGCGCAAGGTGAAGAACTATAAGGCAGGCTTCGTCATCAGCGACTCCAACCTGCGTCCCGACAACACCCTTGCCGATGTGCTGGCGCTGAAGGAGCGCACCGGTCACGGCACCATGGCCGTCACCGAGGACGGCACCGCCGCAGGCCGTCTGGTGGGTCTTGTCACCAGCCGTGACTACCGTGTCAGCCGGATGGATCCCTCCACGGAGGTCTCCACCTTCATGACCCCTGCCGAAAAGCTCATCACCGCTCCCGAGGGCACCAGCCTGAAGGAAGCCAACAACATCATCTGGGATCACAAGCTCAACGCCCTGCCCATCGTCAGCAAGGAAGGCAGACTGGTGGCCTTCGTGTTCCGCAAGGACTACGACACCCACAAGGGCAATCCTCTGGAGCTGCTGGACAGCCAGAAGCGCTACGTGGTGGGCGCAGGCATCAACACCCGCGACTTCCGTGAGCGTGTGCCCGCTCTGGTGGAGGCCGGTGCAGACGTGCTGGTGCTGGACTCCTCCGAGGGCTATTCCGCATGGCAGAAGAACGCCATCTCCTGGATCCGTGAGAACTACGGCGACACCGTGAAGGTGGGCGCAGGCAATGTGGTGGACGGCGAAGGCTTCCGCTTCCTGGCTGACGCAGGCGCCGACTTCATCAAGGTGGGCATCGGCGGCGGCTCCATCTGCATCACCCGCGAGACCAAGGGCATCGGCCGCGGTCAGGCCACCGCCGTCATCGACGTGGCCGCCGAGCGTGACCGCTACTTTGAGGAGACCGGCGTGTATGTGCCCATCTGCGCCGACGGCGGCATCGTGCAGGACTACCATATGACTCTGGCTCTGGCCATGGGTGCGGATTTCTGCATGCTGGGCCGTTACTTCTCCCGCTTCGACGAGAGCCCCTCTGCCAAGGTGCTCATCGGCGGCAGCTATATGAAGGAGTACTGGGGCGAGGGCAGCGCCCGTGCCCGCAACTGGCAGCGCTACGACATGGGCGGCGCAGCCAAGCTGAGCTTCGAGGAAGGCGTGGACTCCTACGTGCCCTACGCCGGCGCTCTGGCTGACGGCATGGCCACCACGCTGGCCAAGATCCGCTCCACCATGTGCAACTGCGGCGCGCTCAGCATCCCCGAGCTGCGTGAGAAAGCCAAGCTGACGCTGGTTTCCTCCGTCTCCATCGTGGAGGGCGGCGCCCACGATGTTCTGCTGAAGGACACCACCGGCAACGCCGGCAGAAATTGATTCCCCCCATATGAAAAACCCGGCTGAACGGAAACCGTTCAGCCGGGTTTTATGATTGTCATTCAACTGGACAATTCCCTTCTCCTGTGCAGCCAGTGGAGGGTCAGCAGCGCCAGAAAGCCAATGCCGCACCAACCGAAAACGGGGTACACAAGGCCGATAAGATCACTGAAGCCCACAAGGCTGCCCAGCAGCGCCGCCGCCATCAGTCCCGCCGTAAAGGGGATACGGTGGGTACGGACGGCGGTGAATTTTTCCTCCAGGAAGGTCATCAGCGCCACAAGGCATCCCAGCGCCGCGCCGAACATCACCACCAGCAGCAGCACCGCATAGGGTACGGCCAGCCACGGGAAGCAGTGGGTGATGACGGCCAGCATAGGCATCTCCGCCGTCACGGAGGCAGGCACGGTGGCCATGGCCACCAGAACGCTGAGGGCAATGGCCGTCAGAATGACGCAGCCGATGACCACGCCCCGGCGGATGCTCTTCCGGTCCGCCGCCATAGGGCCTACGGGGGCGATGATGCCGATGACGCCGAAAGTATTGTAGGCGAAGAACACCACCGCCGACACCGGCCAGCCGCCGAAGGCCGGTTCCGCCGGGGCAGCGGCAGGAATGCCGCCGCTCATCAGTGGGGCAGCCACGGCAGCCGCCACCGTCACGGCGCACAGCGCCGGTACAAGGCCGGAAAAGAGATTCACAAGACCGGGGATGCCCGCCAGAGACACCAACGCCACCGCCGCGGCCATCACCACGGCACAGGGCACGGCGGGGAGCTTCCACTGCTGCACGCACAGGGCAACGCCTCCGGCGCACATAATGACGGTAAAGCCGAACAGCATCACCGCCTGCACCACGGAAAGGGCGATGCGCAGAACAGGCACGTTCTTTTCCACCACCAGACGATCCATCTCCGTCATATCAAGACCGCGGGCCAGCTCCCAGGTCATCACGCCGACGGCACCCATCAGCACCATGGCCAGCGCCAGCCCCGGCAGCGCACCGATGCCGAACCGGCCAAAAAACTGCCAGATCTCCTGTCCGGACACGTAGCCTGCTCCCAGAAAGCTTCCGGCAAAGGTGAACCCCAGACGCAGGGGGGATAGCTTTTTCATGATTCCATCCTCTTCTTTCCACTGCGCTCCAGCTCGTTGGAGATCTTCCACAGCCAGCGCTTGCGGTATTTCAGCTGCACATAGCGCAGCACCTTCCGGTAATAGACAGGGTTGGCCGCACCGCCAAGGACGCCCACGATGGGCAGACCCTGCACGAATTTCAGCAGCAGCATATCCACGGCGAACACGGAAGCGGTGTCGTGGAGCTGCGCCTGATACGCTTCGTCGGAGGTGTCCTGCGCACCGCCGGACATGATGCGGTCGATCTCCTGAGAGCGGTGCTGCCATTCCTCACCGGTGGAGAGGGAGGCCGCCAGCAGCTTCAGGATCAGCAGCTGCTCCTCCCGCTCAATGTAATCGTAGCCGTAGTTGAGGGACGTTTCGTACACACCCCGGAGGATGGCGCTGATGAACAGCACGATGTCCGGCATGCCGATGCCCAGAGCGCCCAGACCAACGCCCTCCACGGTGGTGATGGCCATGTTCCGGGCATGGGAGCGCTTGGCGGACTTCACCATCTGCCGCAGCTCCTTCCGCCCGCCCTTCACCTGCAGGGCGTATTCCCGGATGCTCTGATCCTCCTGAATGTTCTCCTTGCGGTAGCTCTTTTCAATGATGCTGCGTCCCTTGCCGAACACCACGGAAAAGCCCTTGCAGAAAGCGCTCTCCAGTCCGTTGTATACCTTCCGGGGCAGCTTGTTCTCCAGCGTGGTTTTCCAGCCAGCGGGCCGCGCCTTCAGCGCCGCCTTTTCCATCTTGTTTTCCAGCTTCAGCACCGCCAGCAGCTCCTTCTTCACCGCCGTGATGCGCTTGTCTCTCGTCAATGCCATGGCTTCGCCTCCCGTTTCTCCATCCTATGCGCTCAGCCGCGGGTCTGCAGACCAACGTTGGATAATATGCTCCACGCAGCAGCGGAAATCCTTTTCCTCCATACGAAGGCATTTTCCATTCACGTCTTTCATAATAAACGCTTTTGCTCCCGTTGTAAAGCACACGCCTGACAATGAGGCGTGAGAAATTCACCATCACACCCATTCCGAATTTGACGAACCCCGCCGCTGCGTGTATAATAATATATCAACATTTTTGGACGGAGTATTTGGACATGGTATTCAGCAGTCTGACTTTTTTATTTGCCTTTCTCCCGGCTCTGATCGTCTGCTATTTCGGTCTGGCACGGCGGCGGGATATGCGAAACTGGATTCTGCTGGCCTTCAGCGTGGTCTTTTACAGCTGGGGCGGCTGGAGTCTTGTACCGCTTCTTCTGCTGTCCATTGCCATAAACTGGTTTTTCGGCCAGCGGGTAAGCGTGGACAACCCCCGGCGGACGCTGCATCTGGTGCTGGCCGTCACCGGCAATCTGGGGCTTTTGTTCATCTTCAAATATCTGGGCTTCGCCACGGAGATCCTCTCCGGCTTCCTCCCCGCCATCGTGCCGGTGGAGATCGTGCTGCCCATCGGCATCTCCTTCTACACCTTTCAGGGGCTCAGCTACGTGCTGGACGTCTACATGGGCAATGCCGCGCCCACCCGAAAGATCTCGCAGGTGGCGCTGTATATCGCCCTGTTCCCCCAGCTGGTGGCAGGCCCCATCGTCCGCTACTCCACCATCTGTGAGGAGCTGGATACCCGGCGGGAATCCACGGAGGAAGCCTATGAGGGCGTGATGCGGTTCTGCTTCGGACTGGCCAAGAAGGTGCTCATCGCCAACCAGATGGGCGCGCTGGCAGACTCCGCCTTCGGACAGAGCAGCACGCTGATGTCCTCGGGTCTGGCATGGCTGGGCGTCATCGGCTACTCCCTGCAGATCTACTTCGACTTCTCCGGCTATTCGGACATGGCCATCGGCCTCGGCCGGGTCTTCGGCTTTCACTTTCTGGAAAACTTCGACTACCCTTACATCTCCAGATCCATCACCGAGTTCTGGCGCAGATGGCACATGTCTCTGGGCACATGGTTCCGGGACTACCTGTATCTGCCGCTGGGCGGCAACCGGGTGTCCCGCTGGAAGCATATCCGCAACATTCTGGCGGTATGGATGCTGACGGGTCTGTGGCACGGCGCGGCATGGAACTTCGTCCTCTGGGGCGTGTATTACGGACTTCTTCTGCTGCTGGAAAAATTCCTCTGGGGCCGGGCACTGGGACGCTGTCCCGGCGTGCTGCGGCATATCTACACCCTGTTCTTCGTGGCCATCGGCTGGCTGCTGTTCCGGGCCACCGATCTTTCCATCATCGCCGTCTTCCTGAAAGCCATGCTGGGCGGCGCGGCAGACGGCCTGTGGAACAACCACGCCACCTACCTTCTGCTGCAGTACCGCTGGGAGCTGCTGGCCGGGTGTCTGCTGTCCTGTCCCCTCTTCCCCTTCCTCCGCCGCCGGCTGGACAGGCGCGGCTCTTTGCTGCAGGCGGTCTGTCCGGTGCTGGCGCTGGTGCTGGCCTTCTGGTCCTGCCTGCGGCTGGTAGGCTCCGGCTTCAATCCGTTCATCTACTTCCAGTTCTGAAAGGAGGGTCACCATGAAGCAAAAAATGCAAATTGGTTTTCTGGGTCTGGTGATCCTGCTGATGACGGCCATTCCCCTGCTGACGGTCTTTTCCACGGAGGAGGGCGTTTCCTTCTACGAGCAGCGGGGACTGGCGGGGATGCCCGTCCCCACCAGGGAAACGGTACTCAACGGCCAGTTCTTCTCCCAGATCGAAACCTTTATTCAGGATCACATCTTCGCCCGTGACGCCCTGCTGAAAGTAAACACCGCCATGGAGCTGGCCATGGATCGGGTGGCGGTGAACAACATCATCGTCACAGAGGACAACCTGTTGGACAAGTACGGTTTCAGCTACTGGGATCTGGGCTATCTGACGGCGCAGGCGGAGGCCAAAGCCGCCCAGTACGCCCAGCTGAATCAGACGGTGAAGGACTACGGCGGATACTTCTGCTATCTGGGCGTTCCGCAGTTCACCACCTATTTTGCGGACAAATATCCTGAATTTATGGACAGCCGCCTCTGGCACACCACCGGAATCCGGGAGGCCTTCTCCACCGCCATGTCCAATCAGGGCGTGCCCTTCATCAATATGTACGCCGAATATCAGTCCATCGGGATGCCGGAGGACTACTACTTCGACAGCGACCATCACTACAACACCGATGGTGCATTCTTTGCCGTGGAGACCCTGCTGGCGCAGCTGGCGGAGCAGAGCGGCGGAACGCTGCATTACCTCCAGGCAGAGGATTACGAGAGCCGGACGCTGCCCAATCCCTTCCTTGGCTCCTCCAACCGGAAGCTGTACGGCCTCTGGGAGTCCCGGGACAGGATGACAGTGATGACGCCTAAGCAGGACATTCCCTTCACCCGGACGGACAACACTACCGACGGCGTGGGCTATATCTGGCAGCTGCCGGCCAACGATACGGACGCCGTCAACTACGGCGTTTATATGGGCGGCGATATGGCCGAGACGGTGATTCAAACCAACCGTCCGGAGCTGCCCAGCATCCTCATCTACGGTGACTCCTTCACCAATCCGGTGGAGGCGCTGCTGTGGCCGAATTTCAACGAGACCCGCTCTCTGGACTTCCGGTACTACACGGGCAAGACCCTGACGGAGTATATCACGGAGTACAAGCCGGACTATGTGATCTGCATCCGGGATGAGAGCACTTACCTCAACGACGTGGGCAACGGCGTGACGAACTGAGAAAACGGGATGGCGTTGCCATCCCGTTTCAAACTGTCAGATAAGACCGCGGCATTGGTCGCCCCGCAGGGCGGCGTCAATGGCGTCCTGATAGTAGTCCGTACCAGCGTATCCTCCACGGCGCGGCTGCCCTCCCGCTGGTACTGACTGCGGTACTGCCGGTACAGGGGGTCGCTCTCCGGGTCATAGGAAAACGCCGTCCAAGGATGCGCCTGTTTTTATACCCTGGTATATTGATAATTGGGGTGTTTTGTGATATACTTTAATTAAGGCGTATCTGATGAGACACCGCTGGGAATACGGTTTTAACCGCGCCCCGCACCGTCCAAGGATGCGTCTGTTTTTATGCCCCAGTTGTAGATCTGGCTTCCCGCGCTCCACCGCCTCGTCGGAGCAAACTGCGCTCCGCTCACCCCCGCCTGCGGCGAGGTCCCGCCACGCTCCGTTGCTCCTCCTCTTTCCCACGGCACCCGCTGCGCTGGGCTGCCGCGGGAGCCCTGTTTTCGGTCGCTCCGGTGTCGGCGGCGGGGGCAGGATTGACAGCAAGCCATATCTGTAGTATATTTTAATTATAGACTTGGTCCGTCTGAGGAAGCCGCGGGTTAAGGACCCGCCAAGCTGGCCTCAGGTGAGATCAGGTCTATATTGACGATTTGATGTGTTCGGTAATTGTTTGCACCAGGAAGGACCTCCACATCGAATTTAGCGATATATGACCCTCTATCAACATCCACAGGTGTTTCAAAATAATCATATCGGATAACAGGGCGCACTTTCCCGGAATGCTGCACATACTCGCCGCTGCCCACATATTCCGCATTCCGGACTACCTCTGGCAGCATCTCCAGCAAGCCGTTGATGTACTCGCCGATGAAACCCCGATATGCTTCATCCACCACTGCCCGGATGTCTGCCTGAATATCCGCATCGCTGCGTTTGCCGGCAATACCTTCTTTCTGGATCCGGGCGATCTCCTGCGCCAGAGTGGCGCTGTCCTTCAGGCTCAGCTTTGCAGAACCGACAGGTTCTCCCTTGACAATCTCATCCTGCTGTGCTACATTGACCTCGGAAGAAGGGTCCAGCTCGAATACCCCCGACTGACTGGGGGCTGAGCTGTTCACCTTCTTCTTTTCCTTTAGGTCGATCAGGTCATACAGATAGGATTTTCCGTCAGCGTCATTACGAATTAGCAGAGTTGCGCTATAAATGGTATGATGGCTGAGTTTCTGATGATCCATGACAGGTACAGCAAACTCGGTATCATAGCGATACCAACCGTTCTTAGCGTCGGTCTCATGCTTGGTTTTCTTGTTTTCCTGCCAACTGCCATTAGAAGCAAGCAGCAGCATTTCATCCAGATTTGTTGCCGCCTGCATTTTAACATTGCGCAGAGCGCTTCTCATGGTCTTTGTATACTCGGAACTTCTGTACTCGGAAGGAAGGTCTTTGCCCACATACACAGGCTGGGCGTCATACAGGATGGTGGAGAAAGGCTTTTCAGAGTTGATCAGCGTGGTCAGGTACGCTTCTGCAGCGTCAAATTTTCGCGTGTCATTCTTCGTGTTAATCTCAGGCATGAGCCTATTGTCGATCTCCTTGATAGAATACCTCACACCGCCTTCCTGGGTGGTGTTTTTTTGCGCCTGTCCGGCAGAACCAACCTGCCGCATGGATGCTTTCATAGCCTCAGTGAGCCGCTGTTCGACCCTCTTGGCCTGCTGATAATGTTCGCTGTTGCGAAGCTTAGCAGCCAGATCACGGAAGGCATCACGCAGCTTCTGCAGCAGCGTCCTGTCCCCCTGACTTCTGGCAATGAACCGCTCCAACTCGCCGTTGTCCTCCAGCAGCTTGCCCACATAGTCAGCCACGGCCTCATCCAGAGCCGCCTCGCTGTCAATGCTCATACCATGCTCGGCATAACGACGCTGAATGTCCTTGATACCGGCATCTGCCCATCCGCCTGCTGTCACAGCCTCCCGGAGTCTTCCGTACTCCGCAGGAGCCAGCTCCTGCATCCGGTGGGTAATCTCATGACCGAACAGGAAGCGCACGGGATTGGGATTCCCCTTCTCGATGGTTACAACGCCGTTCTCGATCTGCGCATTGGCGGCGCCGTCGGCCACGCTGTCGGCAAACCGCACACGGACACCCAGAGCCTTTGCCGTCCGGTCAATGACCTTGGCGGTCTTCTTATCAACGCTGGCCGCCATATACTGCTGAGTAACGGCGTCGGCATAGTCGATGCCGCCATTGTGGACAACTGCCGCTCCGGCTTTCTTCGTCTGCGCCTGCAGGGATGCCTCGGCATCTTTCCGGCCAGCCTCAAACATGGCGTTATACCGTGCCGCCGGCAAGGTACTGTCCGTAGATCTCCGATTTGCCACACCTTCGTTATATGCACGGGTCAGCTGCTGGTAGGTCTCGATGGGATCGCTTTCCGGGGTATTGCGGAAATCCGCCTCAAAGGCACGGTAGCCTTCTTTGCCCAGAGTCTTCTGCGCCCCTGCCTGGATGTCGCTGCGCAGCTGCGCCGTCCTGCGGGCGATCTCATCCGCAGTGTTATCCTGTCGCCGCACAGCCGTATTGACAGAATCCGCTGGGTGTGCTATGGTAAAACCAGATGTAGACGACGGAGATTGCGTCCCAGCGTCGCCATTGGCGGCAAGGCTGGTTGGATTGGCGCTTTCGATGTCGTCTATTTTTATGATGTTACCGTTGCTGTCCACAACTTCATGGAGGTAGAAACGGTTCTTGCTGGTCTTCTTGACCACCGCTGCCACGTAAACGGTCTCTCCATCCATTTCAACAGGTGCAGCAAAGGCATACCCATCATAACCGCGTCCCTTCCAGTTCTCTTGATAGTCCACCTGCTTTCCTCGCTGGATCACCTGCGGGACAGCAACAATCGTCGCCGCTTTTGCAGGGCCTACGCCATGGCTCAGGTCATCTTTCACAGAGCGCCCGTTAATTTCCACATCACCGAAACCGGGACGAGCCACAATGCCTTTGATTCCCTCAAACAGTTTGCGAGCCTTTTCCGCCATCGTATCGCCCGGTACTTCACGAAACGCCTGCGAACTTGTTTTGGCCACGATCGGCTCCGCCTTCAGTGCGGGAATGCTATCAGACAAAACCTTGATAACCTCTGCCGCTTCGCCCTTGTTGGTGGAAGCGGTATTTTTCTTCCCTGTCAGCGCTTCTGCGGCCCGTTTCTCTTCGGACGTGTAAACACCCTCGGAGGTGTCCTGCAAAGGCGCAGGCGCAGGAATCTGAGGCCGCTTTTCGGCTTCCTGCTCCTGTGTCTGGAAAACCTCGCCAACTTTGGCAGTTTCCTGGGGGTTGACGGTGTTCTGCTCACGGGACACGGCCCGATCCAGGGCCACGTCGCCCACGCCGCCGATGCCGCCCAGGGCGGAACCGATGGCCGCGCTGTACAGAGCCTCGGACAGCCACTCGGAATCGTATTCCGCCTCCGGGTTATGTTGACAGCGCACACACCTTTTGATATACTATATTTGTAGACACCGTATCTCTGAGGAGTATCTTGTGCGCACGTCGTTCAAGTGTAGGAGTGCGTGTGTCTACTTTTTGTAATTTTCACCGTTTCCGGTTCCAAAAAACAGATCACGTTCTCACTGTCTGCATTCTGCTTCGGTCAGACGACCTTCACAACGATATCCGCGTAATACGGCTGGCCATCCACATAAAAGCTCGTCCGCAGCGTGTCAAAGCCGTCGATCTGTGTGCGGTTCTTCCGGTCTCCCCGACTCTCCACCCATACACTGTTGTCAAAAGCCTTCTCCAGATTGTCTACCAGAACCAGCCGCTCCAGCGGGAGCCGCTGGTTCTTTTCCGTATACAACATCTTGCCAAGACTCTCACGGGTGACCTTTGCATAGTAAGTTTCTCCATCCTTGGTCACATTAGAGGCAACCAGATATGCTGGTTTGTTCGGTCCGATACCAAGACGCCCTCCCGCTGGTACTGGCTGCGGTACTGCCGGTACAGCGGGTCGCTCTCCGGGTCATAGGAAAACGCAGTCCAAGGATGCGCCTGTTTTTATACCCTGGTATATTGATAATTGGGGCATTTTGTGATATATTTTATTTTAAGGCGCATCTGATGAGACACCGCTGGGAATACGGTTTTAACCGCGCCCCGCACCGTCCAAGGATGCGTCTGTTTTTATGCCCCAGTTGTAGATCTGGCTTCCCGCGCTCCACCGCCTCGTCGGAGCAAACTGCGCTCCGCTCACCCCCGCCTGCGGCGAGGTCTCGCCACGCTCCGTTGCTCCTCCTCTTTCCCACGGCACCCGCTGCGCTGGGCTGCCGCGGGAGCCCTGTTTTCGGTCGCTCCGGTGTCGGCGGCGGGGGGCAGGATCGCTCCCCCCCGCCGTACTCTTTTTCACGCCACGCCGCGGTTGCTTGACAGCACATCACGCCTATGGTATACTTCCATCAAGAGTTGTTCTCTCTTCACTTGCGCCGGGTGCTCGGACCCGGGTCGGCATTTGAAGTTGGGGACAGCTCTATATTATTGATCCTGTGGGTCCTGTAGTTGTTCTGATTCGGGAACACTTCTACATCAAAGGAAACAATATACGGTCTTCCGCTGATTTCCGTCTCGGTTTCAAAGTAGTCAAACCTCAACGTCAACTTCTGCTTTGTATGGTGCTGCACATACTCGCCGCTGCCTACATATTCCGCATTCCGGACTACCTCTGGCAGCATCTCCAGCAAGCCGTTGATGTACTCGCTGGCCTCCGCCATGGAGGTGCCGCCGCTGCCGCGGTAGTCGGGACTGGACATCTTCTCCGCACGTTTGGCCAGCGCCGCCTCCGCCGCTTCACGGTCGCCCCGCAGGGCGGCGTCAATGGCATCCTGATAGTAGTCCGTACCGGCATAGCTTGACTTCAGGCTGCATTTGGAATATACTATTATTCGAAAGTGTTAGCCTGCTGCCCGTTGCGGACGTTTGGCTGGAGAGACATACGCGTCTCATCAGCTGTAGTAGGAGACACTTTCTTTTTTATGTACATAGTGTCAGTAGTCAGCGCTTTTCTTCCCTCTGTAACCGCCTGCGCAGTGATATACAGATTACCGATCTGCTTTTCAAATAATAAAGTTGGTCTTCCGTACACATCAGTCTGGTTGGAAAAAGTCACTCTGTCTGGCGAAGACAAAACCTTTGGTAAGTTGGCCACAGTTTCCGGCGATTTGGAATATCTCCATCAGTACAACGGCCGACGCCTGACATTTTGCCAGACGTCGGCCTTCTTATGATTTTCCTGCGCTATTTCTAACAAGCGTCAATCCATCTTTTCATACCGGATTCCGTTGTCTCCAGGGTATGGCTTGGTGTGTTCCGCTCTCCGGAACAGGATATCCTTCGGGATTCCCTGCGGGAACGCCAGACAGGTCGTCGCCCCCTTTTGTCTGTGCTTACACGTATTGCATAGGACTTTTGCAGACTTGGGCGGATGATCACGGTTTTCTGCTATAATCCCTTGAAAAAGCACCCTCAGTTCCTCGTCAGTCATCGACTACCTCCTGCATGTAAATAGTGGGAGCACCATCCTCCGCCATCTCCACCTTTGTAATTAAAAACAGCGAATTTCGCGGATACAGGATTTCCCGCTCCATATTGTTGCCGTATCCTGCCACATTTCTACCGGAGCCGGAGATCTCTATATGGACTCTGTACTTGCCAGCAACCGGATATCCTTCCTTATCCGAGGACGTAGATGTATATGCCTCATAAAATACATATTGTCCTTCTGCATGTTCATCTAAGAATGCATGGTAGGCTTCTTCTCCACCAAAGTCATCAAAGGCAATATTACGGTATACCCTTCCCGTGTAACGAGGAAGCTTATTCAGCGCACTATCCATGCCAATGATAACGCTTCTTTGATAGTCATTCAAATCAAGGCTTTCACGAAGCTTGGCATTGATCTTATAACTCTCACTGCTTTTATAAGCAACGAGAGAACCCTCTTCCTGCTTTGTCAACCCATATGTATTTTCTGTAGAATTATTCGTATCCTCGTATTCAGTATAATCCTGTTTCCAGACATTTTCAACGGCCTTTCTATCTGGCACCGAGGTGGGTTTTTGCCTCGTCCCCACGTCCACCGCGCCGCCGAGGGTGCCGAGGGCGGCGCCAACAGCGGAATCATACAGGGTGTCGTAAAGCCACTGGTCATCGTAAACGGCATCGGAGTCGTAAGTAAACCGCTTCAGCAAGGGGTCTACAACCCCTTCGGCAAATTCCTCCTCTTTCCCACGGCACCCGCTGCGCTGGGCTGCCGCGGGAGCCCTGTTTTCGGTCGCTCCGGTGTCGGCGGCGGGGACAGGATTGACAGCAAGCCACAGCTGTAGTATACTTTAATTATAGACCTGGTCCGTCTGAGGATGCCGCGGGTTAAGGACCCGCCAAGCTACCCTCAGGTTGGATCAGGTCTATATTGATGATTTGATGCGTTCGATAATTGTTTGTATACGGCAAAACCTCCACATCGAACCTTACAATCCAGTCCTCTCTACTCCGTTCTTTTCCAGTCTGGTCATCCACACGAACGATTTGCACAGGCGTTTCAAAATAGTCATAACGAGTAACGGGGCGCACTTTCCCGGAATGCTGCACATACTCGCCGCTGCCTACATATTCCGCATTCCGAACTACCTCTGGCAGCATGTCCAGCAGAGCCAGCTTTTCCTCGCTGAGATTTCTATCACTGATGACCTTACCCGGCACATTGTTGCCGATCTCCACCAAATGGCGTATGTTCTTGCCTTATTCCGACCGTCGGTATATAATGAAACCGCAAAGAAAAAGGGGGTATCCGGATGTATCATTACGTTTCCCTTCTGTTCGTCCTTCTGTGGACAGTCACCCGCTATGGTGCCGGCCCCATACTACTGGCCAACAAAAAGAAAAAGCCTGTCTGCCGGTGGAAGCTGGCCACCTTCTGCACCCTTTATACTTTTTTCGCTTGGCTGGCACAGACGCTTTTTCTTTCTTACTACTCCAACGGTCGTGATATCGCCAACCCCACCGCTGCCATCGTATGGGGGCTAATTTTTCATGCCCATGCACGACGAGTTCTCCGCAAGCGCGGCCTGTATGAGCCGCCCCGGCAGCTTCCTTTGTAATACGTTTTTTGTCACAGCGGGAGCGATTGCTCCCGCTGTGACTTTTTAATCCCATAGAATTTTCATAAGTCCGTTCAAGGCACGATCCAAGACGGAATCACTCGGCTGATCTATCCGTCTTTTCTGATACATCTCATAAACAATCTCCGCCAGTGTGGAAAGCACCCCCGGAACCTCGTCACTGGTTCCCACCGCTTCTTTGTAGAGTCCTTGCCCGGCAGAGCGCGCCATATGGCTTCTCCAACCGGCTACATCCTCAGGCGGATCATCCTCCATAGCATCCCGATAACCCTCACCGGCAGTCCCAGCCGCAGAGAACCAATACCACGGGTCTGAAGCAAGGTTCTCTGCCACTGTCCGGATACTGGCTACGGTGCCCGGAAGCTCATGGAATGCCGCCTTTGCCAGCTCCGGAACAGCAGCACCTTCGCCTGTATATGCAGTGTACAGGACCTGCGGAACAAGGGACACAGATTTTTCCACCAGCTTGTCAAAAAATTCCGCTCCCTTTCCACCGGCTGCGATGTTGTCAGCATAGTAGTCCTCATAGGTGGCGTATTCCGCCTCCGGGTTATGTTGACAGCGCACACACCTTTTGATATACTATATTTGTAGACACCGTATCTCTGAGGAGTATCTTGTGCGCACGTCGTTCAAGTGTAGGAGTGCGTGTGTCTACTTTTTTGTAATTTTCACCATTTCCGGCTCCAAGCAGTAGTTGCACCTCGCCGAATTGACACTCCACCTTTTTTGTGCTATATTTTATTTATAAGCAGATGCAGAGTCCCCGCCATGTGCGGTAAGCGCACGACGTTTACCTGAACGGGACGATGTTTCTGCTTTTTTCACGCTTACAATCTCTTCCGGCGTGAAATAATAGAGCACATTGTCCGTTTCTTTCCCCGGCGCTTCCCGTACCAGACGTACACGCATATCCACCACATACGGCTCATTGTCGATATACACGGTAGTCATCAGGTGGTCAATTCCTTGAATCTGCTGTCTCCGTTTCCGGTCTCCTTCTCCACTTTTCCAGACACCATTATTGGCAATACGTTCCAGATTGTCCAGCACTAAAAGGCTTTCCACCGGAACGGCTGAATGGTCTGCTGGCGAAAGCATTTTATTCAGTGATGACTTGGTCACCTTCAGCACATATTCCTCTCCGTTTCGCGTTACATTGCTGGCCGGGATATATGCGGCAGAGTTTTGATCCAATTGCAACCGCTGCCGCGCACGACGAATCGCATCGGTGCGCAGCGCATTTCCTGCATCCGGCAGTTTCCCGTTGCTGTCCGCATACTTCTCCCGGTTCATGCTGATGATGGGAACCGTAGGATACTCCACATTCTGCGGGCGCGTTTCTCTGTACTCACCCATCCCTGCCGGGGTGGTTTTTTTCTGTCCGCTTTCCCTATCCACCCCCACATCCACCGCGCCGCCAAGGGTGCCGAGGGCGGCGCCCACCGCGGAATCGTACAAGGTGTCGTAAAGCCACTGGTCATCGTAAACGGCATCGGGGGCGTAAGTAAACCGCTTCAGCAAGGGGTCTGCGACCCCCTCCGCAAACTCCTCCGCGCCCTCGCTGACGGCGGAAAGGGCCAGTTTTCCCAGCGTGCTGAGGGAAGCGTCATCCAGCCAGCCGCTGCCGTAGGCGTTTTTGAACAAACCTGTGTTGCCCAGCCTTTCCGCAAGCGCGGAGGTAACTGCGCTGCCGAGGCCGTAGGCCGTCTGCTCTCCAAGGCTTGCGCCGCTCTGTCTGGCTTCCCGCGCTCCGCTGCCTCGTCGGAGCAAACTGCGCTCCGCTCACCCCCGACTGCGGCGAGGTCTCGCCACGCTCCGTTGCTCCTCCTCTTTCCCACGGCACCCGCTGCGCTGGGCTGCCGCGGGAGCCCTGTTTTCGGTCGCTCCGGTGTCGGCGGCGAGGGCAGGATTGACAGCAAGCCATATCTGTAGTATATTTTATTTATGGACTTGATCTGCCTGAGGAAGCCGTGGGCGCTGGACCCACCAAGCTGGCCTCTGGCTGTATCAGGTCCATATTTACAATTTGGTGTGTTCGGTAATTATTTGTACCCGGTAATACCTCCACATCGAATTTAGCGATATATGACCCTCTATCAACATCCACAGGTGTTTCAAAATAATCATATCGGATAACAGGGCGCACTTTCCCGGAATGCTGCACATACTCGCCGCTGCCTACATATTCCGCATTCCGGACGATCTCCGGTAACACATCCAATACAGCCAGCTTTTCCTCGCTGAGATTTCTATCACTGATGACCTTACCCGGCACATTGTTGCCGATTTCCACCAGATAGGGATTTCCCTCAAAGGTCATACCAGAAACGGGAACACCAGAGGAACGCTTAAATGTCCGCAAAGAGAACTCTTTCAGAAGTGATTTGAAATTTCTCCCTTCATTTGCCTGTTCTTCCTGCTGTGCCATCCGGATGTTGTTTCTTGCTTTTTCCATCGATGCGTCGGGCACCACCGGCACAACACTGCTTTTCTGCGTCTGCACGGGAGTTTCTCCGGTATACGGTCTCCGAATCGTAGTGACCCTGCCAACACGCACAGGCTTCTGCTCCGTCTCCGGTTTGGGGACGGGGTTTTCTTGTTTGGCCAAGCTTTGCGTGTCGCTTTCCCTATCCATCCCCGCATCCGCTGCGCCGCCGAGGGTGCCGAGGGCGGCGCCAACAGCGGAATCGTACAGGGTGTCGTAAAGCCACTGGTCATCATAAACGGCATCGGAGTCGTAAGTAAACCGCTTCAGCAAGGGGTCTGCGACCCCCTCCGCAAACTCCTCCGCGCCCTCGCTGACGGCGGAAAGGGCCAGTTTTCCCAGCGTGCTGAGGGAAGCGTCATCCAGCCAGCCGCTGCCGTAGGCGTTTTTGAACAAACCTGTGTTGCCCAGCTTTTCCGCAAGCGCGGAGGTGACTGCGCTGCCGAGGCCGTAGGCCGTCTGCTCTCCAAGGTTTGCGCCGCTCTGTCTGGCTTCCCGCGCTCCGCTGCCTCGTCGGAGCAAACTATGCTCCGTTGCTCCTCCTCTTTCCCACGGCACCCGCTGCGCTGGGCTGCCGCGGGAGCCCTGTTTTCGGTCGCTCCGGTGTCGGCGGCGGGGGGGCGGGATCACTCCCCCCGCCGTACTCTTTTTCACGCCACGCTGCTGCCGCTTGACAGCACATCACGCCTATGGTATACTTCCATCAAGAGTTGTTCTCTCTTCACTTGCGCCGGGCGCTCGGACCCGGGTCGGCATTTGAAGTTGGGGACAGCTCTATATTATTGATCCTGTGGGTCCTGTAGTTGTTCTGATTCGGGAACACTTCTACATCAAAGGAAACAATATACGGTCTTCCGCCGATTTCCGTCTCGGTTTCAAAGTAGTCAAACCTCAACGTCAACTTCTGCTTTGTATGGTGCTGCACATACTCGCCGCTGCCTACATATTCCGCATTCCGAACTACCTCTGGCAGCATGTCCAGCAGAGCCGTTGATGTACTCGCTGGCCTCCGCCATGGAGATACCGCCGCCAGTGTATCCTCCACGGCGCGGCTGCCCTCCCGCTGGTACTGGCTGCGGTACTGCCGGTACAGGGGGGCGCTCTCCGGATCATAGGAAAACGCGGGCCAAGGATGCGCCTGTTTTTTATGCCCTGGTATATTGATAATTGGGGCATTTTGTGATATATTTTATTTTAAGGCGCATCTGATGAGACACCGCTGGGAATACGGTTCGACCGCCCCCCGCACCGTCCAAGGATGCGTCTATAAACGACGCATCTGATGAGGCACTGAAAGACAGGGGCTGTCAGCCCGGGCTTCCACCGTCCAAGGATGCGTCTGTTTTTATGCCCCAATTATAGATTTGGCTTTCCATGCGGTTATTCTCTGTTTTTTTCATATCCCGCACGGCGATCCGTACACCGACGATGGATTCACCCATCTTCACAGGGGTATAAAAATAATTCCAGCGGTAGATATTGGGGTCGTCAGCTTTGTCCGGCGTGCTGTACATATAGCGGGCATTTTGGAATATCTCCGATGTGCCGTACAGCATACCCGCTTTCTCCTGCGTGAGCTTCTCCATAACCTCACGGATTCCTGTGCTGTAGAGCCTTGCCTCCAGAACATTGCCGTTCACCGTGAATTCCACCGGCTTGGCAGAAATGCCTTGCAGAAGGTTTTTCAAATCAGCCTTCAACATTCCGATCCGCTCTTTCAGAATCGGCGTACGCTCAGCCTTTTTCATACCTCGCAAATCGGGGAAAAATCCCTTTACCTTCTCGATCTCACTTTCCGGAATCGTAACGATATTGCCGGCTTCCGTCATTTCCCGGTGAGTCTGCTGCATAACGGCTGCTCTTGCGGCACTGTCCGCATATTGCAAATTGTTCCATACCGGGCTGTTCGTGTCGGTAAAGTCTTCCATGGACATCCGCTGCTTTGCGCGGGTGTTTTTTTGTTGTCCGGAGTCAGTATCCACCCCCACGTCCACCGCGCCGCCGAGGGTGCCGAGGGCGGCGCCCACTGCGGAATCGTACAGGGTGTCGTAAAGCCACTGGTCATCGTAAACGGCATCGGAGTCGTAAGTAAACCGCTTCAGCAAGGGGTCTGCGACCCCCTCCGCAAATTCCTCCGCGCCCTCGCTGACGGCGGAAAGGGCCAGTTTTCCCAGCGTGCTGAGGGATGCGTCATCCAGCCAGCCGCTGCCGTAGGCGTTTTTGAACAAACCTGTGTTGCCCAGCCTTTCCGCAAGCGCGGAGGTGACTGCGCTGCCGAGGCCGTAGGCCGTCTGCTCTCCAAGGCTTGCGCCGCTCTGCCGGGCTTCCCGCGCTCCACCGCCTCGTCGGAGCAAACTATGCTCCGCTCACCCCCGCCTGCGGCGAGGTCTCGCCACGCTCCGTTGCTCCTCCTCTTTCCCACGGCACCCGCTGCGCTGGGCTGCCGCGGGAGCCCTGTTTTCGGTCGCTCCGGCGTCGGCGGCGAGGGCAGGATTGACAGCAAGCCATATCTGTAGTATATTTTATTTATGGACTTGATCTGCCTGAGGAAGCCGTGGGTGCTGGACCCACCAAGCTGGCCTCTGGCTGTATCAGGTCCATATTTACAATTTGGTGTGTTCGGTAATTATTTGTACCCGGTAATACCTCCACATCGAATTTAGCGATATATGACCCTCTATCAACATCCACAGGTGTTTCAAAATAATCATATCGGATAACAGGGCGCACTTTCCCGGAATGCTGCACATACTCGCCGCTGCCTACATATTCCGCATTCCGGACGATCTCCGGTAACACATCCAATACAGCCAGCTTTTCCTCGCTGAGATTTCTATCACTGATGACCTTACCCGGCACATTGTTGCCGATTTCCACCAGATAGGGATTTCCCTCAAAGGTCATACCAGAAACGGGAACACCAGAGGAACGCTTAAATGTCCGCAAAGAGAACTCTTTCAGAAGTGATTTGAAATTTCTCCCTTCATTTGCCTGTTCTTCCTGCTGTGCCATCCGGATGTTGTTTCTTGCTTTTTCCATCGATGCGTCGGGCACCACCGGCACAACACTGCTTTTCTGCGTCTGCACGGGAGTTTCTCCGGTATACGGTCTCCGAATCGTAGTGACCCTGCCAACACGCACAGGCTTCTGCTCCGTCTCCGGTTTGGGGACGGGGTTTTCTTGTTTGGCCAAGCTTTGCGTGTCGCTTTCCCTATCCATCCCCGCATCCGCTGCGCCGCCGAGGGTGCCGAGGGCGGCGCCAACAGCGGAATCGTACAGGGTATCGTAAAGCCACTGGTCATCATAAACGGCATCGGGGGCGTAAGTAAACCGCTTCAGCAAGGGGTCTACAACCCCCTCGGCAAATTCCTCCGCGCCCTCGCTGACGGTGGAAAGCGCCAGCCTGCCCAGCGTGCTGAGGGATGCGTCATCCAGCCAGCCGCTGCCGTAGGCGTTTTTGAACAAACCTGTGTTCCCCAGCCTTTCCGCAAGCGCGGAGGTAACTGCGCTGCCGAGACCGTAGGCCGTCTGCTCTCCAAGGCTTGCGCCGCTCTGTCTGGCTTCCCGCGCTCCACCGCCAAAGCCGCGTACGCCCGTCAGGGCAAGGCCGGAGCCGGGCAGGAGTGTGTTCATTGCCGTATCCCCCAGCAGGTTCAGCCCGGCAATCCCGGTGTCCACGGCGAACTCGCCCAGTCCACCCAGCCCTGCCTTGGCGGACCGGGCAAACCGCTGGCTGTCTTCCGCCGCGGTATCTGCAAAGGAAAAGTCCGCGTCGCCGCCTAACAGCTCCCACAGGGTGCTGACGGTATTCGCCACACCGCCCACCGTGCCTGCGGCAGATGCGCCCACTATGTCCCCCACGCGGTCAGCGATGGTCTGCTTGCCCTCCTGCGCCCGCAGACGCTTCATTTCGCTGTCGGCAGCATTGACGCCGTCCATATCCATGTCCACCTGTGCCTGCCGTTTCCGCTCTTCCAGACGTTTCATTTGGCTGTCGTAGCTGTCAGCGTTGTAGGAATATCCGGTGTCGGCGGCGGGGGCAGGATCACTCCCCCCGCCGTACTCTTTTTCACGCCACGCCGCAAACGAGATCTTCGGCTCCCTGAACAGCTCTGTGGAACGGTCTTTTTCCTTCCATTCTCCAAAAGTCATGCGCCCGCCTCCGTCAGATACCGCAGGTAATCGCTGACGTAGTCCTCATAGGTGGCGTATTCCGCCTCCGGGCCAACACCGGCGGCACGGCTCTCCTTCCATTCCGACTTGCTCTTCATGGCCGATGCCGCCGCCTCCGGGATCTCCGCAGCCTCCGAAATCTCCAGCAGACTGTCGATGTACTCGCTGGCCTCCGCCATGGAGGTGCCGCCGCCGGTGCCGCGGTAGTCGGGACTGGACATCTTCTCCGCACGTTTGGCCAGCGCCGCCTCCGCCGCTTCACGGTCGCCCCGCAGGGCAGCGTCAATGGCATCCTGATAGTAGTCCGTACCGGCGTAGCGGTCCGCGGCAGGCGCGGTGACGGCAGGCTCCGTCTGGGTCTGGCTGCCGCCTGTGCTCTGGCTGCCGCCCTTGTTCTGGCTCTTGCTCAGCAGCAGCTCCTGCAGCCACCGGTTATCCGACGCGGTATCCCGGGCCTGCTCATAGTCGAATTCCTGCTGCCACTGCTGACGATCCAGCGCGTCCTGAGCGGCCTGATAGTCCATCTGCTCCCGCCACTTCTCATACGCCAGCGCATCCTGCGCCTTCTCGTAGTCGAAGTTCTCACGCCACTGACGGTCTGCCGCCTCGTCCCGCGCCTGTTCATAGTCGAAGCTCTCCCGCCACTTGCTGTCCGCCACGCTGTCCCGGTACTGCTGATATGCCGCCTCCAGCTCCGCGTACCAGTCCGTCAGTGCGTCCTGATAGCGGTCGTAATCCTCCGCCTCCTGCGACTGCAGCAGCTTCAGATTGCTGACGTCCTCATCGTAGTCCGCCCGGTACATCTGATAAGCCAGCTCCGCCAGCTCCGGCAGCACATCCATCAGCTTGGCGTTGTAGTAATCCCCCGCCTGCTGGGCGGCGGTGACGGCGTAGCTGTTCATGCCACCGGCCATGGCCGCTGCCGCCGCCAGTGTATCCTCCACGGCACGGCTGCCCTCCCGCTGGTACTGGCTGCGGTACTGCCGGTACAGGGGATCGCTCTCCGGGTCATAGGAAAACGCGGGACGGTTTTCCAGATCGGTCAGCAGGCCGTCGATCCGGTCTGCGTAGCTGCTCTGATAGGTGGGCTTCGCCGCCTGATACGCCGAATCGTCAAAGCGCAGGGGCTTCACCTCCGTTTCCGCGGCGGGCGGCTCCGCCAGCTTCAGCAGCTCCTCCTCATCCTTGTTCTTATAAAGATTTTTCACTGTCATCTTCTTTCCTCCTTACCACTGGCCGCCGTCTACGCTGACGGCGGCATTTCCTGTGATGACCAGCTGTCCGTCGCTGGTCAGATACAGCATCTGCGCGCCGTCCTTCCCCCGCAGGGCGAATCGGAACACGCCGTCTGCCGTTCCGGCGGTAAAGGACTCGCCGCCGCTGCCGGTGAGGGCGATGCTGTTGCCGGTGAAGCTGGCGCCGCCGTCGGAGGATCGGATGTCGGTTTTGTCCGTTTCGATCTCCGTGATGTTGCTGCTGTCCAGATTCATCAGGGTGTATTCCAGCTGCTCCTGCAGGTAGCGGATATGGGCCGCCATGCGGCGCAGTGCGTCAGACGGCTCGCTCCGTTCCACGCTGCCCAGCTGCGTTGTAAAGATCGGCATTACACATCACTCCCCACGGTAAATTCCCGCACCAGCGTCCGCAGCACACAGCCGCCCTGTCCGGTGAGCCGCAGCTCCACGCTGTCGCACCGGGCGGGCAGCACCGGGATGGACACCGTCCGTGCCCGGCCGCCGGAAACGGTCTGGATGGTCTCCCATGCCTGCTCTCCGTTCCGGCGCAGCTCCGCCTGCAGCCATGCGCCCTCCTCCAGCTCCAGCCGCAGCAGGAACCGGGAATAGCCCTTCCGGTTGAGGATGGTCTCGGAGAAGGGGCAGAAGGTGACGCTCCAGTGAAGCTGGGAGCGATCCTGCCCCGCAGCGGTGCGCCAGAGGGTACCGTCCTCCGCCAACAGGTATACCTGTCCTTCGTAGCGGGTCATGTCCACACAGTGGAGGCCGTCCTCCCGGAGCCAGATGCCCCGCAGCACATCGTAGGTCAGCAGATGCCAGCCGTCCTCCCCCTGCATGGAGATGTAATAGCGGCTGTTGTCGCTGGCGGCGCAGGCGTGGGAGAACCGCCGCGGTCCAAAGCTGCCGCTGACCGGCTCCGGCACGCCGCCGGTATAGGCGTACACCCCGTCCACGCCCTTGTAGAACAGCGTTTCGTTGATCACGCACATGCTCCGGTGACTGCCCGCCTGCACGCCGCACACCTGCGCCGTGATCAGCTGGAAGTTGCTGGGCTTGGAGCCGTAGAGCTTGTGGAGGGTGTTCTCCTTGAAGAAGCAGATGTGGCCGGAGTAGGGGATGCAGCCGGTGAAGTCACCCTCGCTGGCCACGTCGATGTGGTAGCTGTCGCCGGAGAGTCCGTCAAACACCTGAAAATTGAAGGGGTCGCCGTACCGGCTTCCATAGATGGTACTGCCGTGGGTGCCCCAGAGGCGGTAATTGCTCTCGCAGATGAAGTCCAGCTCCGGCACCTGACGGCGGAGCGTCACCTGCCGCTCCGTACCGGCGGTAAAGGTGTTTTCGTAGAAGCGCAGCGTGCCGTCCTCCACCTCCCGGAGGATGACGGTCTTGTTGTTTTCGGCGGCGGCGCAGCCGCTGACGGTGACGGCGTCCCCCGTCCGGAAGGGGAACGCCGTCCCCTCCGCCGTGATGGAGGCGTCGGTAAACACGGCCTCCGGCAGCACGATCTCCGCCTCCATGCTGCCGAACTGGCCGGTGGCCGCGTTGTAATACGCCTTGTCCGGGAAGATTACCACGTAGTCGCCGATGACGGCGGTCTGCTTGTCCCCCGCCGTCACATGCCCCACCACGACGCCGTTGTGAACCACCTCCGTGCCGTGGATCACCACCAGTCCGTCCTTGGTGACCAGCGCGGAGGGCTGGGGATAGGCGCCCGCCGCCTCACGGGGCGGGCGCTGGGAAAGGCAGGGGAACTGCGCCGTAGAGAGGTTTTCGCAGTGGGAAAGCTCGCCCTCCGCCGCCTCGCTGCCCCATTGGATGCCCCGGAAGGCCACGGTATACTGCTTTGCCGTCTCGCTGCCCGGATTCAGAACAGGAAGCATCTCATCACCCCATCACCTTTCGGAATCTCTGCGCCGGTGTGCCGCTGCGGATGCGGATGCAGTGATCTTTCAGCTGCTCCAGCCGCTGGCGGAACATCAGCATGGTGTTGTTGTAGTTGCCGTACTCCCGGTTGTGGAAGTCGATCATGGCCATCACATAGAGGCTGTAAAGTTCATCGTAGGGATGTCCCACCCGCAGCGCACGGTCGGCGTCGGCAGGGATGTCATAGCTGAGCGGCTCCGGGTCGTGGAACACCTCGGCGCTGAGCATCCCCTCCAGCTGGTTGAGCCAGCGGTATTTGTCCTCATCGGTGTAGACGTTGGGCTTCACCCCGTCCACGTACTCGATGACGCTGTTCATGGTCATCGTCCTCACCTTCCTTCTCAATTCTTCCAGCGGCTGCGCTTTTCCCGCACATCGATGTGGGTGAAGGTGGGGTAGATGCCGATGCCGCCGGAATCCGGCAGCAGCGTCTCCGCAAAGGCCGCCACCGCCGCCGGGGCGACGCCCTTCACCTGAATGTCCGCCGCCGTGCCGTAGAGATGCTGACTGTAGGCCGCACCGTCCACCTTCTTATTGTAGCCGGGGGTGCGGTAACCGCTGCACACCGTCACCGGCTGCTGGAAATGGCTGCGGATGGCCTGCAGCACCTCCGTCAGCGCCGGGGAGATGAAAATGGGATCGGAGCCGTCCCGGCAGGCGAACTCCCGCACCTTGAAATTGGCGGTGAGCTGCTTTGCGCCGTCCCGGACGCGGCTGTAAGGGCAAATCATCACATTCATTCCCCACCCGTCCTTTCGTGGACAATGGCCTCTCCGGCGGCGTCCACCGCCTCCCTGCTGATGTCCAGAATTTGGGTCAGCCACTTGGGATGGGGCGCACCCATGGAAACGGCGTGCTCGGCAAGGCTGCCCAACTCACCGATGACATACCAGACGATGACCATGGGGCCCATGAGCACCGAGTAGGTAAAGGGCAGGGTCACGCCGGGGATATGCCCCAGCAGCGAGCCGATGAGCCAGTCCGCCATCAGCGCCACGCATACGATGATCACCATGCCGCCCTTGTGCCACGCGCCCTCCCGGAGCTTGGCGCTGCTCCACTTTCCGGCGTGAGCGGCCGCAGCGCTGCCCAGCAGCCAGTCGGCGAACATCAGGCCGATCCATGCCACCACCAGCCAGCCGAACCAACCCCACAGAGCCGTCAGGCAGGCGATGACACCGGTGACGGTGCGCCTGATGTTCAGAATCAGATTGTTCTCCATTGTTATTCCTCCTTACTCCGTCACCGCGGCAGCCGTCAGCGTGCCGTCATCGGAAACGGTAAATCTGTATCGTGTGCCGTTGGGACTGGTGAGCTCAATGCCTCCTGCAAACCACGCGTTGCCGTCCCAGTCCAGGGTGTGGGCGTTGGAACGGGTGATATTGTCTCCGTTGCCCACGATGTGGGCGTACTTGCCGGAGGAATCCAGAACATTGTACTTGCCCTGCACGTGCTGGTAATCGCTCCTTGCACTGGTTCCGTAACCCTCCGCATGAGAATAGTTGCGTGCAGATGTATACTCGCCCTCTGTGTGGGCGCACCTGCCGTTTGCGGTTGTGTAATATCCCTCCGCATGCGAATAGACGGCTTCTGCGTGCGTACCCTGACCCTCTGCGTGGGACGCTTCGGCGTTGGCGGCACAGGCATACCCCTCCGCGTGAGCCGCCTGACCGCGGGCGACGGAATTGAGGCCCTCCGCATGGGAGTAGTCGCCATCAGCGGCTGTACCGGAGCCCTCTACGTGGGAAGCCTCGCCGGTGCCGCTTTTGCCAGACAGTTTCTTAGCGTTGGGATCGTCCTGCCCCGTGCCGCCAACATACACATCCCCTGCAAACCATGCGTTGCCATCCCAGTCCAGGGTATGGGCGTTGGAGAGGATGAGATTATTTACAAATGTACCATTGCCGACGATGTGGGCATACTTCCCTTCGGTGTCCTCGATGCTGTAGCGACCCTGAACGTGCTGATATTCGCCTGCAGCAATGGTCCGGTATCCCTCAGAATGGGAATAGTCCCCGCTGGCAGTGCTGTTGCCCTCCGCATGGGACGCATAACCACTAGCTGTTGTGTCATACCCCTCAGAATGGGAAGCCTCGCCGCTGGCCTCAGTGGCAAATCCCTCCGCATGTGACGACTTGCCCGTGGCTTTTGATCTACGTCCCTCTGCGTGGGAGTCGTCCCCGCTGGCGCTGGTTTCGCTACCCTCCGCGTGGGAGCAGGACCCGCTGGCCATTGTGTTGCAGCCCTGTGCGAAGGCGAATATGCCGATGGTGTATTCGTCATCCTCTGTCCGTGGCTTGCCTGTGACAATAGAGCCGTTTGCGCTGCCGTCTTTGATGTTCAGCACCATATTGGCAAAAACGGCGCTGAGGTCCAGACAACGGCCGTCCAGCTTGCGGAACGCCTCAACGCCCTGCCAGATGGCCAGCGTCAGCTCCTCGCTGCCGTCCAGCGGAACGATTTGAAGCTGACCACCTGCTGCGAAGCCCCAGAACGGAACACCCGCTGCAGGCAAAGACGGATCAAACGCGGCAAGGTTGCCGAATCCGACCACACCAGCCTCCAGTGCGCTCAGATCGACTGCCGTGCAGAGATACTCCGCGCCATTCCAGCCGATGGTATACACCTTACCCACAGTGAGTACCGGCGCACCTTCGCTGATGGAGAACATGCCTGCGGAAATTGTCAGCTGACGCTCCTCCAGCAGCGGTGTCCTTTCATGCTCGATGATGTACGGCACACCGTCAGGCAGGTACTTGGGGTGGAGGGGATGAACAGCCGTGCCGCCCTGATAGATGGCGATGGTCACGGAAGCCGACTCCGCAAGATCGATGGCCATGATGTTTCCGAGGTTCGGCATAACCAGCATGGCAAAGGGTTCTCCGGTATCCGTACCGCCCACAACGGCGAAGTTGCCCAGAGCAACGTCAGCTTCATCCGTGGTAAAGCCCTCCGGCGCGGGCATGCCGACACATTGGTAAAACGCACCGTTATAGACCACCGTGTAGGTTTCGCCGATGAGCAATGCAGGCGCTGCTGTGATCTGCCATACCTGTCCGAAGGTGGGGTCGGTCGTCCCTGTGGCCTCCGTCTCCGGCAGCAGCTCCACCAGACCGGGTTCTTCATAGAACGGCTTGTCCGTCAGGTCGTTCCAGCTGGACACGCCGCCTCCGCCAGTGCCCACCTCAATCTCGACATTGCCGCTTGCGTCCGGTGCTTTTCCGTTGACGGTTTTGACGCCGCCGCAGTCGGCGCTGCCGCCGGTTCCCGGCTCCACTTCCTCCTTCACGGTGTTGATGATCTCCTGCATGGGCAGGAAATCGGTTGGCAGCAGGTTGTACTTGAAAACAGCGTCTTTGATCACACTGAGGGTGATTGTCTCGGCTGTGCTGGTCTTCTTGTGGATGTTGATGTAATCCGTGCCGGAGTACCACTGGATGCAGAAGGGCTCATCGTTACCCAGAGACTCTCCCACCAGATCACCATTGCCGATATACACGCCGCCGTCGCCGGAGTGACCCATGCAGGTATACTCCGTGCCGCTCCAGTCCACGATGTAGTTAAGACCGGTCATCAGCGACTCAGCGAAGTTCTGAATCACAGTGAAAGAAGTCGTGAAGGAGAGGCGGGTTTCCGGCACCACCTCATCGCCGCCGGACAGAACGGATTTTGTGGCCTGCCACTCTGTCTGGCGCACCAGTTCGTCATAGGCATCCTGTGCCATTTCCGCACGGTCAGCCGCCGTCCAATAGTCCGTCCCCTTGACGGGGGTGTAGCCGTCTGCGCCGGGTTCGCCCTTGTCGCCCTTGGCACCGGCATCACCCTTGTCGCCTTTCTCGCCGGGGTCGCCTTTCTCGCCACGGGAAGGAAAGCCTGTGTCCACGCCGCCGATGAGCCAGTTTCCGCCCGCTTCCAGCAGCCACGGTGTCTCGCCGTCCTGACCTTTTGCGCGAACTCCCGTGTCCACGCCGCCGACCCACCAGTTGTTGTTGATAATTTGAGGCGTCAGACCGCTGTCGCCCTTCTCACCCTTCGCTGTAACTCCGGTGTCCACAAACGCGCCTTGGGCGCTGTCCCACTCGTGCCATTTGCCGTCGAAACTGATATACGGTGACTTTCCATCGTCGCCCTTCTCACCGGTATCGCCCTTCTCGCCTTTGTCGCCTTTTGCACCGTCTGCGCCGGGATCGCCTTTCTCACCCCTCTCACCCTTTTCTCCGGGTTCACCGGGGTCGCCCTTGTCACCCTTTGCGCCGTCGATGCCGTCCCGACCGTCCGCACCGGCGGGGCCGGTGGCTGCCACGCCGCTGTCCACAAAGGTTCCCGCGGTGCTGTCCCACTCAAACCAGTGGCCGTTTCCCCCGATGTAGGAGGTCTTGCCCACCGCCGCCACCGCTGCGCTCCGGGCATCCTCCGCCAGCTGCTGCGACGCTGCGGCTGTTCTGGCACTGGCTGCGGCTGCTCTGGCACTGATTTCGGCGTTCCGCTCACTGTCGGCAGCCGCACCGGCGCTGACCACAGCCAGTCCGGAGGCCGCAATGCCTTCCTGCAGCTTCTCCACCATGGCGTCCACCTGCCCCTGCAGCTGCTCTGCCTGTGTGGGCGTGGGGTCTGCGGATTCGACCGCCTCCGGCGCGTCAAAGGCGGGCAGCACCTTCAGCCGATCCTCCACGCTCCGCCTGCGGACGCCGTCGGCCATGCCGTCCACGATGTAACTGAGCTTCCCCGCCTCGGTCATGGCCTCCGGAGGAATGGGACACAGGTATACCCGGGTGCTTTTGGTGATGTCCTCCAGCAGATCTGCTGTGAGAATCCGCTTCACCGGATTTTCCCCCAGGGCGTTCCGGAAGGTGACGGTCTTGGCAAAGCCGTCCCAGCCGGGGTCGAACTCCATCCGCAGCACGGCGGCGTTGCCCTCGTGCTGCACACCGGCAGTCTGACTGTCCCGCGTCAGATGGCTGCCGTTGATTTTGATTTCAATGATTTTATCCATTTGTCACCTCAATTCATGATGCCCGCCGCCTTCAGCCCGGCAATGAGGCTGTTGTAAGCCGCCGTGACGGCGGCAAGGTCGGCATTGTCCGGCAGCGCCGACAAGGCCGCCATGGGAGAAGCTGTCAGCTTCTCCTGCTGCAGCTTCGTAATGGTCTCCCCCTGGGTCTGCTGCGCCACTTCCAGCTCTGTCAGGGTCTGGCCGTGGGCGGCAAGGGTGTTCCCCTGCTCCGTCAGGGTCTGGCTGTGAGCGGCAAGGGTGTTTCCCTGCTCCGTCAGGGTCTGGCCGTGGGCCGTCTGCCCCTCCTGCAGAGCGGCGATCTCCCCTGTGTGATCGGCGAGGATTTCTCCCATGGTGCTTACCCTTCCCGCCAGCGCGGTGACCACAGCCGCCGTTTTGCCGCCGATCTTCACGTTGCCCGACGGCGTGCCCACATACAGCGCCTCCTCGTCCCGGACATAGGCAGGCTCCCGGTCTGCCAGCTGCGGCATCCCGGCTCGGTTTCCCGCCCGCAGGCGAATGGAATCGTTCATTCCTCCGCTCCGGCGAACTCGGCGCTCTTGCGGCGGATCAGCAGGCCGGTCTCATAGTCCTGCTTGTCGCTGTTGTCCAGAATCTCGGCAAACTTGCGCTTGATCTTCACCTTCTCGCCCCGCTGGATGGCGATGGTCTCGCCGTTGCAGCCCACAAAGACGGGGTCTTTGTACTTGTCGTTGTCGCGGAAGAGCTTCACCTCCACCTCCTCGTTCATGTATGCCTCGTAAGCAGCGGCCTCCTCTGCGGTCATGCCCGCCACGCCGCCCTTGGCCTCCGCTGCGATGCGGGCGGCCTCGGCCCGGGCGTTTTCCACCAGCGCGGCGGCCTCGGCCTTTGCCTCCGCCAGCATGGCCTGCATCTGCTCGCGCAGGTTCTCCATGGTCATTTCCTGTTTCTTCTCTGCCATCATAATATCCTCCTTGTTTTATGGAGGGGCGGCTGTCCGCCCCTCCTGTTTGATTCAGTTGCCCACAGCGGGATTGAAGCTGCAGCCGGACTCGATGCGCACCATGAACTGCTCCACCAGACGCTCGGCGGCGCGGGTGGCCTTCCAGCCAATGGAAGCGCGCTGGTTGATGGGGTCGGAAGTACCGGCGCTGCCCAGCTGCTTGACGATGTGCTGCAGGCCGCCGCCCTCCAGCTCGGTGATGCCGTAGGCGTTGTCGCCCAGCACCAGCGTGGCGTAGACGGCCTGACCGTTGGCGCCTGCGCCTGCCCAGATCTTGGCCTCGGTGGTCTCCACGAAGCGGCAGCCTGCGATGCGGCCGATCTCACCCTCGTACCAGTCGGCAGGGTCGGCGTAGGTCTTGACGGACTCCCACATCTCATCGTGCATGAGATCGTAGGCCACATCGGGGTGGATGATGGCGATGTAGCTGCCGTCGATCTTCTCGGCGTTCTGGTTCTTCAGGACGCGGACGGCCTTCATGATGTCATCCACGGTGAGGGTGTGGGCGGCGGTGAGGGCGCTGCGACCGGAGACGCCGCCGGAGTAGATGACGTTGGTGCCGCCCACCAGCACCTCACGGGTGATGGTGTCCAGGGTGGCACCGGCCTGAGCGCCCAGCAGCTTGGTGGCCTGCATCAGATTGTTGTCCACAGCGGTGAGCAGCAGCACATCGCTGAGGGTCACGTAGCCGCCGTACTGCGCCACAGTGGCGGTGACGGTGCTGACGGTGAGGCTCTGGCCGTCGGGAGTGACACCCTCGGTGAGGGGGGTGGTCAGCTTGGGCAGGTGGCTGTACTTGCGGAACTCGATGGTCTTGCCGCCGCCCTCGGGAATGGGATGCTTCTGGCCGAACTGGTCGTGCACCAGACGGGGCACGGCGTTGTCCACCAGATAGTCGCTGTAGAACACACGCATCTCCTCGGAGAGGCCTGCGGTGGTCTGGGTGTTGGGCTCTGCAAACAGCTGCAGATCAAAACGGATGGTATGCATAGTGTTGTTCATCATGGTAATTTTCCCCTTTCAAATGTTGGTAAGGACTCAGAATCGGATCTTGTCCCCTCTCTGTACGCGGCGTGCGATCTCCCTCCGCTGGGCGGGGGTCAAAGAGCGCACATCGCTGCCTGTGACGGCGGCGCTCTGTGTGGAAATGCCGTTCTCTCTGGGACGGACGCTGCGGCTCTGGATGCGGGCGGCCATCTGCTCGCCTGCGGACTGTGCCGCCTGTCGGGCGGCGGCAGCCTTGATCTCCTCCATGTGGCGCAGCTCATAGGCCTGCTGCACACCCACACCGGAGCGCAGCAGCTGACGGAAATTGCCGTCTGCCAGCTCTGCCTGGAAGTCGAAGGCGGGGTACTGGTTTCTCACCGCACTGGCCTCCCGGAGCCAGCCGGTGAGCTGCTGTCCGGCCCTCTGGCGCTGACGCAGCTGCTGCAGCTGGCGGCTGTCCTGACGCAGCTTTTCAAACTGGCGGTACTGCTCCACGCTCATACCGGCCTTTTCCGCGGCGGCACGCCAGTAGCTCTCGTCCGCCTCCATGGCGGAGCGCAGACCGGCCATGTCGTCGGGCTGGACGTTGTAGCGCTGAGCCAGCAGCTCCAGAACGGGCTTTTGCGCCTTGAGACGGCTCTCCATGCCCTTGGCCTCCCGGAAACGCCGGTTGAAGGCGTTCTGGAACAGCTCGGTGTACTGCTCCTTGTACTCGCCCTCGATGAGGGCCCGGAAGGCCTTGCGCTTGTCCGCTGCGTCGCTGCTCTTTGCCTCCCCGGCGGCGGGAGGCTGGGCGGTTTCTGTGCCGCCCGGTGTCTGGGTCGCGCCCGTGGTGAGCCGGCGGCTGCTTCCGGCTCCTGCTGTGGTCTCAGCCCGGCCCGTCCCCGCTCCGGCAGCTGCTGCGCCGTCGCCAAACAGCTGCAGGTCAAAGGCAGGCCCGTGTTCTTCTTCGCCCTTCCGTTCGGGTGGTATATCGACTTCCACATGCTGTGGATAAGCCTTCGCGATCGCTTCATATCCGGCCAGCGCCATGTCAAAGGCAGCATGGGTCTCATCGCAGCCATGGCAGAGGAGCTCCAGCTCCCCCGACTGACCGCAGGCCTTCTTCACCGCCCTCAGTTCCCGCATATACGCCAGCAGGGCGTGGGTAACGGCGCTGACTCCCGCGCAGACGATGTCCTGCCCCCGGGGGGCGTAACCGGCATGGCCGGTGATGCGCAGGATGTGGTATTTTCCTTCATATGCATAGTAAATGTGAATCATGGTATTTCCTTCCTTTCCCTGATGGGTGATGCATACGCCCCGGCTCAGTGGGCGTCCATATCCACCCTGGCGCGCTTTGCCAGCTTCTCGCCGTAGGCGGTCATGGTGGCTTTTGCGGCATCGGTGGCGGCGCTGCCCATGGATTTCTTCGGCACAGCGGGGACGCGGGGCTTTCCGGTTTCCGATGCCAATGCTCCGCCGCCGGTAAGGCGGCTCAGGGCGGCGGTGAGGCGTTCCACCTGTTCGTACAGGGTCTTGCCCCGCTGGATGCTGCGCTTCACCTTCTCCTGTCCGTCAAAGTCCATCAGCTCCAGCGCCACGAGGCTCTGGTCTGCCAGCTCCGCCCGGAAGAAGCCCAGACGGTACAGCTCCTTGGCCAGCTCGTTCTGGGCCATTTTGGAGTAGGAACTGCGCTTCTGGGGCTTCACCACCACATCGAACACCGGCACGCGGGTGGCGGGCAGATAGCCGGGTTCCCGCTCCTGACCGGGCCATGCGGGAGGCAGCAGCTGTCCCCGGATGGCGCCGTTGCTGTAGCGTACGTAGCGGTAGCCGCCGGTATCGCCGGTGATGCGGAAGCAGCGCAGCTCATCGTAGAACTGACGGATCAGCTCGATGGCCAGATAGCACTCCTGCGTAAAGCTGCGGTAGCTGGCGCCGATCATGTCCCGGCTGGTCTTGTTGCCTGCCTCCTGCAGCGCGGCGATGGCTGCCGCCGCCGTAACGCCGCCGGAGCTGCTGCCCTGACTGACATCCCGGTTGCTGGAGGTCTCCTTCAGCTCGTTGATCTTCATCTGCAGGATGTTCAGCGCATTGCCTCCCACCGGCTGCACCTGCACCGGCACGATGTTGTTGGGGTCGCCGTTGTACTTCACCAGCGGACGGCTCCAGTCCAGAAACTCCTCGTCACTGATGCCCGCGCCCTCCTTCACCAGATAGCGCACCCGGGCGCTCATCATGGCGTTTTCCAGGATCACCTGCGAGAGCTTGTCGATGTAGAGCTGGGGGGACTTCATAATGGCGATGTAGCCGAAGCCCACCGGCGTGCCCTCCTCCGGGAACAGCACATCCAGCTCCACGGGATAGCGGCCGTGGGCGTAGAAGCCCATGGGGTACCGCTCCGGCTCATTTTCGCTGGCAAACAACACCTGATCTCCCACGAACTTGCAGTAGTGGAGGACGGTGCGGCCGGTGGCGGTGCGCTGCTTGTAGTACCAGTCCACCACCACGCTTTTGCCGCTGACATCCACGGCGTCATCGTAGATATACTGCTTCACATCGATGACCCGGCTTCCCAGCCTGCCCTGCAGCTGAGGGTATTCCCGCTCCAGCAGGTCGTTGTCCCGCAGCTCCACCACAAAGAGATTGCGGCTGGCCTGCAGATCGGTGATGCCCGGTTCCCAGAAGAGGTTCAGCATATCCATGAACCGCACATCCACATCGCCCATGCCCTGCTCCAGCTCCGGGTTCCAGAAGACGCCCTTGGCGGCCACGCCGTGCTTGAGCTTGTACCATGCCGCCCGGTCGTAGGTCTGCTCGTAGCCGCAGCGCTGGAAGATCACCGGCAGGATGCCGGAGAGGGTCTCGGCGTCGGCCTCGTCCCGCTCCTCCCGGGGCAGCACATTGGGTTCGGGATAGTTGTCCATCATGTCGGCGTGCTTGTTGGCAATGGAGTTGAACAGCCATGCCGACGTGGGCTCGGGTCTGGCCTCGTCGCCCCGTCCGGCGTCCGCGCCCCGGATCAGCTCCCAGTGGCGCAGGCGGTACCAGCGCTCCTCCTCCAGAATCCGGTTTTCAAAGGCCGCCTTCCCGGCCTTGTAGCGCCGCAGGGTCTCCGCGGCCTCCTCCAGCCGCTTCTCGCCCACAGGCAGCGTCTGCAGAGGGTTGATTTCGTTCATTCTCGGTTTCCTCCTCTTGCGGCAAATGCCGCGTTCAGTATTTTTTGTAGAATGCGTAGCGGTCGTGGGGCGCATCGCTGCTGAGGGGATCGAACACCTGCGGTGTGCGCTGCACCGTCCGCACCGGCTTCATGGGATTGGCCATACAGAGGTAACGCACCTCGTCCGCCACGTGATCCTCCTGCCGGGTGTCCACATCCTCCGGCTTCTGGGGATCGTAGGTGAGCAGCGGCATGGTGCGCAGAAAGGCACGGCAGCCGGAAAAGACGTACAGCATGGGGATGCCGTTGGCATCAAACTGCAGCCGGTAATGCACCTGCATCCACCCCGGCAGCCGCTGGTGGTCTCCCGGCTCGAAGTACACCCGATGCCGCTCCGCCGTCTCCGCGATGGATATGCCGTGGCTGGCGTCCCAGATGGCGGGGTCCGCCACTCCCTGGATTCGCCTGCCCCGCAGCCACGGATGCTCTGTTTCCAGCCGATGGATCTCCCGGAAGATCTCGTCCGGCGACCACCGGATGCCGGTGTCCGGCTGGTCCGGGACGCAGCCGTACAGCTCCAGAATGCGGTAGAGCCTCCCGTCGTGATCCACCGCCCACCAGCCGCAGGAGAAGGGCTTGGCGTAGCCGAAGTCGAAGCTGCGCCAGACCTCCCACCGCTCCGGAATGTCAAAGGGGGCGATGACATGCGTCCACAGCCGGTCTTCATAGTGGTCGGGGTCGTTGCGCAGCTCCTCAAACACCTGCCCCTCGTACACATCCCACTCACCGTGGAGGTGGGCACGGCGCTTGTGCTCCGGCAGCGCCTCCAGCATCCGGATGTAGTCGGGGTTGGCGTCCATCAGCACCCGGTTGTCATGTACCGTGGCCTGAATGAACACATAGTCCTCCGGCCGCTCCCCATCCCGGTACTGCCGGTCGATGAAGATGCGCTTGATGTAGGCGTGACCGGGGCCGCCGGGGTTCATGGTGTAGTACACCCGGGGCGTGAAGTCCGTCCGGACGGTGCGCAGGGCGGTGCAGATGAACTTCATCCACTCCTCCGGCAGACCGGTGGCCTCCTCGAAGATGATGAAGTCGAACTCCTGTCCCTGATACTGCAGCAGGTCGCCCTCGTTGTCGCAGTAGCCCATCATAAAGCGGCTGCCGTTGGGAAACCGGAAGGCCCGCTGGTCGCTGCTGTACTGTGCGTAGCCGTTCAGTTCGCTCATCAGGGGAAGGATGTGGTTGTTGCGCAGCTCCGGCATGGTGCGGCGGATGAGGATGCCCTTGAGGCCGGGGTAGCGCATGCACAGCATCACACCCTTGCGTCGGGCGGCCCAGCTTTTGCCGCCGCCCCGGGCGCCGCCGTAGCCGATGTGCTTTGCCCGTGCCCGAAAAAACCGCTGCTGCTTGGGGTTGGGCACCTCCTCACGGAGATGCCGGAAAATCAACGGCTCACTTATCCGCTCCATTCCTCCAGCACCCCCTCGTCGTCCTCACAAGCTCCGGATCTCTCGGTGCGGCGTACACGCCACACCTCCTTCCCTCCGCTGCTCGTCCTCTTCCCACCGCAAACGCTGCGCTGGTTTGCGGCGGGAGCCCTTCTTATCCGCTCCATTCCTCCAACACCCCCTCGTCGTCCTCACAAGCTCCGGATCTCTCGGTGCGGCGTACACGCCACACCTCCTTCCCTCCGCTGCTCGTCCTCTTCCCACCGCAAACGCTGCGCTGGTTTGCGGCGGGAGCCCTTCTTATCCGCTCCATTCCTCCAACACCCCCTCAAATTTGATGGTCTGCTCCGTGGACGGGGCGCTTCCCTTCCCCTCCTTTTCCGTCCGGGAAGCGGCCTTGCCGTACACGCCCTCAATGAAAAACCACTCGATCTCCGCCTTCAGCTTCACCGGAGTGTCCGGATCGTCGGCAATGGCGCGGAGGCGGGCAGCGGCCTCCCTGCCGAACCGGCGGAAATCCGGCGGCAGCGGCGGCCGGCCGCTGGGATTGCCGCTGACGCCCTTGACGAAGCGGCCCTTTTCGTCCCGCTGCACAGGGCTCTTTTCCTCACACAAGGCCATCCGCTCCTTCCGGCCGGAGGGTGTATGTACCCGCCTCCGGATCATAGGCCGCCCGCACCTGCCGATTTTCCTGCAGATGACGGCGGATGTCCTCCCGGCGCACCGTCACCTCTCCGATTTCAGTCAAAACGGCCGCCAGCACCGCCTGATCCAGTGCCATGATCTGCCGGCAGCCTTCCAGCTCTTCCCTCAGCTTCCTGTATGTTTCCTGCATTCTGCTCCTCCCTTCCCGCTTCGTTTCCGCTCTTCCAGATACTCCAGCACCCACGCCGTGTCATCGTCCCGGCAGTCCTTTGTGGAAAACCCCGTGGAAAGTCCCACATCCGGCGGCTTTCGGTCTGTGTCTGAGATTGCTGTTGTGTTTGAGGTTGTGTTTGTAGTTGTAGTTGGCATGCGTTCGCATGCCAACGCTTCCATCCAGTTCTCATATGCCATTGGTGTTTCTCCACGGTGTCTGGCTGCCCCGGTATATGCGTTGTACGCATTCTTCCGGCACTTCTCCCGATATGCCTCGGCATCCCTGTCCATGCGTCCCCGCATCATCTCAAAGGCAAAGGCCGCCATCCCCGTCATTTCCCGCACCTCTCCCCATCGGGCATAGGCGATTAGCGCCTTGAGCAGCTGTCCCGCCTCCGCGTCCGCCATGGAGCTCAGGGCGTCCGCCACCTCAAAATACAGCATAAAGCCCGGCCTCTCCTTCACAGAGCGCCCCCTCCCTCCGGATACTCCCGCTCCACCCGGAAGCAGTGCTCCATGCAGTCCGGGCAGATGATCTCATCGTTGATGCGGTAATAGTAGTCCTCCTGCACATTTCGTCCGCAGTAGCTGCACACCGGCAGCCGCGCCATGCACCGCTCCTCCTCCCGCTCCATCAGCCTCCACAGGCTGTAATTGTCCTCCAAAGTCGTATCCTCCTGTCATTTTGCAGTTGACTAAGGTAAGCCATTGTGGTATGCTTTTCTTGGATATATCAAAGCAAGAGGCGGATTTCCTCCACAACAGCTTACTTTAGTCGTACACTGTACCCCCAGTATAGTATACTTTGGTAGGCTTGTCAACGTCAAAAGCTGAAAAAAGTAAGCTTCGTCCTCTTGCACAAAAGAAAGAGGCTGATTTTGTGTTTTATGACCTGTTTTGCCAGCTTTGTGAGAAAAAGGGCGTCAGTGTGACCCGTGCCGCGGTGGAGATGGGGCTCAGCCGCACCATCGGCAGCAAGTGGAAGCGCACCGGCGCCACCCCCAACGGCGAGACGCTGAACAGGATCGCCGAGTATTTCGGCGTCACCACCGACTATCTGCTGACGGGAGATGAGCCAAACAAAAATGCCGCCATCGACAATGTCGATGACGACCTGCGGGAATATCTGGACGAGCTGCGCAGCCGACCGGAGACGCGGCTGCTGTTCTCTGTGACGAAGAACGCCACAAAGAGCCAGATCGAAGCCATTGTGAAAATGATCGAGGAGATGCAGAGCAACACATGAAGTATATCGAGGGCGTGGATTACTGGGTGCGCTATGTGCAGTTCCCCAATATGGCCAGTGAATCCGTGGCGGCCTCCCATGGCGACGGTACATTTACCATTTATATCAATACCCTCTTCCCGCCGGAGAAGCAGGCGGAGCGGCTGCGCCATGAGCTGGCGCATCTGGAGCAGGAGCATTTTTACCGGGACGAGCTGACTATCCGGCAGCTGGAACATGCCGCCGATGGGCTGGCGGCAGAAAACGTGCCGACCCTGCCCGTCACGGACTACCGGGTTCTCCCCGGCCCGCCGCCGCCCTTTGTGGCCATCCGGTGGGACGGTCAGTCGGAAAATGTCAGCTTCGGCTTCCGGGTGCCGGACGATTCCCTGCTGCCCCACTTCCGGCAGGGGGAGCTGCTGCTGTGCGACGACTGCGCCCTGACCCCCGGGGATGTGGGACTGTTCCAGTACCGGGGCGTCACTCTCTGCCGCCAGTACCACCGGGACGTCTTCGGCATCACCTATCTCTTTGCCGTTGACCGCCGGAGGCCGCAGGAGGACATTCTGATCCCCGCAGGTGAGACCCGGTCGCTGCTGTGCCTGGGCCGGGTGCAGACGGAACGCCGCCTACCACTGCCGTAAATGCGAAAAAGGGTCTGTTGCAAAATAGAAATACCCGCAAGAGGAGTAGGCACTCCTGGCAGGGGATGTGTGAAGGGGGCGGTCTTGGAGCCCCCACAAGGTGAATTGCCGCGCAGCGGCAAGAGAAGGCAGCCTGGGCTGTCACGGTTCAAATCTCCCGCCCGCAGGCGAAAATTCCGCAAGAAGTCATAAACTTCTTGCGGAATTTCAAGGAGGCGTTGCATTTTGCAACGCCTCCTTCTGCTGGTCATTCTATTTTATAATGTCTTCAGCCATGCGAAATCGTGGATAAACCGCTCATACAGCGCGCGGTTGCCTGCGCCGTTGAGATGAGTCATGTCCGCCACGTAATATTCGGCGATCTGAGGGCCGCCGGGGACAAAATCGCGGGTGGTGACCAGATCGAACCGGCACTTCAGGGCAGGCAGCCGCCGGAGGATCCGGTTCATGGCCTCATTCTGGGGACGCTTGTCACAGGCGGGGACGCAGTTGAGGACGAGGATGACGCCCCAGTATTCCGCCATGTGAATGAACTTCTGGTATAGGCTGGCGGTAACGTCCACGCTGTTGTTGGCGCCGATGGTGACCACCATGGCCTTGGGACGGCACGCCGGCACCAGAGAACGCACCTGATTGAGGCAGCTCCAGATGTCGCCGGAGCCTCGGCCGCAGCACATGCTGTCGCCAAAATACGCCGCAGACATCTGGGCCCAGCCGTCCTTGGGCAGATTGTGCGCGCCCTGGGTCAGGCTGTCGCCAAAGAACATCACCTTTGGTGTGGTTTTGGCGGCGCCATAGCACCGGCGCAGCAGAGGCTGTCCCGCAGCGGCGAAGAGCTGGGGCGAGTCGAACATCTTGCCCGCCGCGCAGGCCCCGGCCACGGTAGCGGCGGTCTCCTCCGGATACAGCTCCTGAAAGACGGAGACACTTTGGCCGGTAACGCCGCTGATGACGGAGGCACGGATGGCAGAATCCACCCGCTCCACCCGGAGGGTGTAATGGCAGCGGCCTCTGTCGGTGGGGATAATGGACGAAATATCCGCACTCTGCACCGCATCGGTGGGGGCAGCTGATCCGTCACTGCCGCGATACAAACGCAAAGTGGCATCGGCAAAATTAACAGAGCACAGCGTGGCATGACGGCACGGGCGGGACTGGGTGATCCGGGAGCCGAAGAAGACCTCCTCGGTGTGATCCGCGGAGGTGATCTCCGCGGTGAAGGTCCAGTCATCCAGCGCCGTGGAACGGGGGATCACCAAAGCGTTGTCGATGCCCAGCGGCAGCGGCGTGCCGTCCGGTGCGTCAGGTGCGGTAAAGTCCTCGTAAAACAGCAGGCCGTTGGGTGCTTTCCGCACACCCCGGGGCACAGCGATGTAAAAATCGGGATTCTCCGTATGGCGGTTGCTGATGTACAGCCGCCCGGCGTTGTCCGGAAGGGCCAGCGTCTCCGGGACGGCGCTCCAGCGCTGCAGTACAGCGCCGCTTCCATCCGTCAGGGCGCAGAAGCCGGTCCCATCGGAGACAGCGTGCACTTCCACGGTGCAGCCCCGGTATGGAGACACATCCGCTGCGCAGCACTCCCACTCCGTGGAGAGCATTACGGTGAGATCCCCGGTGTAGTAACCGGAATCGGTAAGAGGATACCATCTTTCGTGCATAGGCTTGTCCTCCTGTCGGAAAGCACCCCCCGTCACC
Organism: Oscillospiraceae bacterium; assembly: GCA_015067995.1. Classification (GTDB taxonomy): domain Bacteria; phylum Bacillota; class Clostridia; order Oscillospirales; family Oscillospiraceae; genus Oscillibacter. The sequence goes on along the minus strand of SVLJ01000003.1, from coordinate 54,548 downwards.
CAGAGGGTAACGAGGGTTCTGCCTCTGTGCGATCAATAAGCTGTCTGCTCCAAGTTTTGCACCCAAAACCAAATCGAAGCCCAGCGCAGCGGGTTCGATTTGGAAAGGAGGAGCAAGGGAGCGGGCGGATGACGTCATTTATTCTGAAAGAATAAATGACGTCGGAGCAAAGCAGACTTTGCTCCGACGTGGTGCCGGTGGTGGGACTCGAACCCACACCCTGTCGCCAGGAACGGATTTTGAGTCCGTCACGTCTACCATTCCATCACACCGGCGTACTTATGAAGTATAACACATACGCCCGGGAATTTCAAGGCGAAATTCCCGGGCGCACCATGTTTTCGGAAATTCGTATCAGAAGCCGCGCTCCTCGCTGCCCAGATTCAGCAGCACGTTGCCCGCCTCGTCGTATTTGACGGCCTCCCGATCCAGCACGAAGCTGTCGGCGTAGGCCAGATACTCGGCGATGCTGGCGTAGGTGGGAACGAACTCCGCCGCGATCTCCTTCGCCCGTGCCGCGCCGTCGGACAGCAGCAGCTCCAGGATCAGCAGCTCGGCCTTCACCATATCCACGCAGGCGGCGTTGGGATCGGCAACGCAGTAGTTGTCACCGTGCTCCGTACCGGCGCAGCCGCCGATGTAGGGATGGATGGTGGCCATGACGGAAGACACGTCGCCCATGTCGCTGCTGCCGGTGCCCCACCCGTCGGGATCGTAAGAGACGGACTCCATCACCTGCTCCATGGCCTCCTTTGCCAGCGCCATGAAGGGACGGGAGTGGATGCGGGGGAAGTAGCCGGGGCGGTCACACAGCACCACATTGGCACCCAGCGCCGCGGCAGAGGCAGCCAGCGCACGGTTGACCTTGTTGTTGGCATCCCGGACGGCTTCCATGGTAGCGCCGCGGATGTAGCTCTCCATGGTGACCTTCTCCGGAATGGCGTTGACCACCGTGCCGCCGCCGGTGACGATGGGATGCACCCGGATGTGGGCGGAATCCTGGAAGGTCTCACGGAGGGCGTTGATGGAGTTAAGGCCCTGATTGGCGGCGTAGAGGGCGTTGATGCCCTTATGGGGAGAGCCGCCGGCGTGGGCGCTGCGGCCCACGAAGGTCACCTGCTTGGTGATGAAGCCGTTGGAGCCGCCCCGGATGGTGCCCTTGTGGGGCGCGGCGGTGGAGGAATGGCACATCATGGCCAGATCCACGCCGTCCAGCAGGCCGCGGTACATAAACTCCGTCTTGCCGCCGTAATACTTGATGATGCCGTCCCGGCGCAGCTGCTCACGGAAGTCCACCTCGATGAGCTCCTCGGCAGGCACGGCGATGAGCCGGATCGTGCCGGACAGTCCGTCCAGTGCGCCGGGCTCCTTCAGGGCAGCCGCCAGTCCCAGCAGGCCCGCCGCCTGACAGCAGTGGCCGCAGGAATGGACGGCGCCGGTCTCCTTGTCACATTCGGGATGGCTCTCCACCACCAGAGCGTCCAGCTCACCGAACACGGCCACACAGGGGCCGGGACGTCCGGTATCCAGATCAGCCATGAAGCCCGGGATATTCCCGGCAGGCGTCACGGTGTAGCCCAGCGCCTCAAAGCGCTCGGTGAGATAGGCGTTGGCCTTCCACTCCTTATAGCCGGTCTCGGGGTTTTTCCAGAGGAAGTCCAGCGCATCCAGCGTCAGCTGCGCGTTTTTCTCCGCGTTGTTCAGATGCAGATCGCGTCTTGCAGTGTTCATGATCGCGCCTCACTTTCTGCCGAACAGGCCGCCCAGTGCGCCCAGCACATCGCCCACATCGTCGATGGCCAGCTTGGCCTTGATGCCATCCACCAGCTTCTCGATCTTGTCGTCAGGCAGATCCACGCCCAGAAGCTTTTCCACCACAGCCACAGGCGCCTTTTCAAACTGCTTTTTCAGAGTCTCGTCAGCGGTGATCTTCTTCACCAGTTCCTCGATCATATCTTTGATATTGATTTCTGCCATTGCTGTATTCTCCTTTTCCCCATGGGGTGATTTTCTCCTTGATTGTAGCACGCCGCTGCCTGCCGCGCAAGAGAAAGCGGTTGCACTTTTCGACGGTTGTGCTACAATGTAGTCAATGCAACAGGCACTGTGCCGCTGAAAGGAGAACATTCACATGACCAAGCCTACCGAACACAGCCTCACCTGGGAAGTCACCGACGAGATGACCGCCAAGCGCATCGGCTCCGCCGGAAGCAAGATCCTCTCCACCCCCAACATGGTGGCTCTGATGGAAGCCTGCGCTCTGGAGCTGGCAAAGGCCTATCTGGAGGAGGGCGAGACCACCGTAGGCGCAGAGATCCACTGCCGCCATCTGGCGCCTACCCCTGTGGGCATGAAGGTCACCGCCACCGCCCGCCTCCGGGAGATCGAGCGCCGGAAGATGTGGTTTGACATCGAGGTCAACGACGAGAAGGGCAAGTGCGGCGAGGGCTGGCATCTGCGGGTGAAGATCACCCCCAAGACCATCGCCGAGAAGGCCGACAAGTGATTGGCATACACAGCAAGAGAAAAGAGGAAGCCGAACATTCGGCTTCCTCTTTTTGTATGCAATGACGCCCCTCCGGTGCGAATGTCACCTCACCGCATGGGTCTGGCTCTCTCCGCACTCTCCGATGGCCTTGAGCTGCCTGTAGATCTCCACCAGCTCCTTGCGGGAGGAGACGCCCAGCTTGCTGTAAAGGTTCTTGTTGTGGAATTTCAGCGTGTTTTCCTTGATGTTCAGCGTGGCCATGATCTCCTTGGTGGTGACGTGGGCGATGTAGGCCTCGTAAATGATTTTTTCCGTCTGGGTCAGCTCCTGCAGGCCGGAAATGAACAGCTCATGGCGATCAGGGGCGGCTGCGGCGGGCGCGGCGGCGGCAGCCGGGATCTCCGGCATGGCCTGCGCGTCCATGACAAGCTTCTGCAGCCGTCTGGTCTCCCGCTCCATCAGGTGCGCGCCCAGCAGGAACAGCTCGCTGATGATATAGGACACGGAGAGCATCTCAAAGTCAATGCGGCTCAGCTGCTCGATGAACCACACGCCGATATTGACAAACACCGCAATGGCAAGCACCACCGCATGGGCCGTGGAGTCCATCTGCCGTTTCGCCGACGCGCGGATGATGACCGCCACCATGGCGCCGAAATATCCCAGCAGATAGAACAGGTACATGGGGTGCAGCGGCCCGTAGACCTTCACCAGCGTAGACACGCCGTTCCGGATCTCAAAGGAGACCTCCCGGTAATAGATGTCCAGAATACCGGGGCTTGCGACAACGAAAAACACCACCGCCGCGATGGCGAACAGGATGCGGGGCAGCCACTTGCCGTACCGGGTGTTGGTGACGTTCAGAATGATCATCAGCATGGACAGCGGCAGCAGCACGGAGCCCAGATACGCCACGCGGTTGGCCATCAGCGCCTGTTCCAGCGATGCCGACACCGACATCCAGAAATATCCCGCGTTGACCACCGGAACGGAGGAAAACAGCAGCACGAACCAGCAGTTCTTATCCCGGATCTGCCGGCAATAGCACACCAGCACCGTAAGCGCCAGTGCCACCGTAGCCGCGTATATGATGGACAGACTCGCGTCCTTGTCTCCCACCCTGCTGCAGCCGGACAGACAGAGCGGCAGCAGCAGAAGAGGCATGGTTGTCAGCACTTTTTTCATAGGTTTTCCCTCGACCGACGATTTTGGGGGGCCGTGGGTGGTCAACCCACACTTTTTCCCACACTTTTTCGGAAACTTTTCTCCCATCCCACACCAAAGGTGTGGGGACAGGAAGGAAAGGTGCATATACAATGGTATGCAGGTATACCGAAGGAGGGTATGGCCCTTGCCATTCCATATCTTCAGAATATCACAAAGTCTGGATCGAATCAAGTGTGCGTTCCTCCGCAAGAGGGGGGGCGCGAAAGGGGGACAGAAAGGTGTATGACTGACGTAAAAACCGCTCCCTACAAGTGCATCGCCGATGCCGGAGGCATCCGATACCGGTTTTACTGCCACCTGTCCGGCGCGCATGTGTGTACCACCGGGCCGTACCGGGCAGACACGCCGGAGCAGGCGCTGGCGCTTGCGTGGGACCGTGAAGGAAAGCAGCATTTCAACGTCTGCCACAGGTGCGGCAGGTGGGTCTCGGACGCCATGTTCAATGCGGAGGTTCTGGAGTGTGTGGACTGTGCCCCGTACGAAGCGCTGCCAAGATACTGCAAGCATTGCGGCGTGAAGCTCCATACCCACGGCAAGACCTGTCCCGCCTGCGGCAAGCCGCTCTTTTATGAAGGGAGGGCAGGCGCATGACCCAGCTGATGCGATACCGCACATTGGAGGAATTCGGCTTTGGCCCCAATGTGATGAAGAAAACGAAGGTGTGCGCCAACTGCGGCCGGATGGTTCGCGGGAAAGCCGGCTCCTGTCCGGACTGTAAGGCAAAACTGTCCGGCGAAACGCTGTACGACCGCTACAAGCAGCAGCACACCTGCTGCCCGGACTGTGACACGGTGCTCTCGCCCGGGTCACGGTACTGTCCGGAATGCGGGAAATCCCTTTTGTAAAACACCTGAATAAGGAGGAAGATCAGAATATGAAACGAACACAAAAACTTATTGGCTTGTTCTTTGCCCTTATCTTAGTGCTGGGCTTGAGCGTGACGGCTATGGCGGCAGAAAGTCCGTATGGAGTAAGAGCCGACAGCGTAGCCGCAGGCGACCTGACCCTTACCGTGGACAACAACGGCGTGCTGACGTGGACCGATGTCCCCGGCGCGACCTCTTATGATCTGAACGTTCGGATGAAAGGCGGTCTCGTCAAGTCGGAGACCGGCCTTACGGTCACAAGCTACGAACTGGAAGCGATGCTGGACGGATACAAAAAGGACTCCGGTACCGTGGAAGTGACCATTAATGTCTGGGGTGGCTCCGGACAGGGGGGTAGCGCCAACTTCCTGTATGCCAGCCCCTATCCCAAGCTGGAAGCGCCCACCAACCTGCGCTGGGACGTCAATGGCAATCCGGATTGGGACGACGTTGCCAATGCCGACGGCTATACGATTTACCTGTATCAGCCCAGTGGCGGTGCCTTCAACCATTACGACCTTGGCGATACATCCTATTTCGCCTGCACCAACTATCCGGAGGTGGCCACCCGTGTGAGCGACGGCTGGTATTTTACCGTCAGAGCCACCTCCACAGGGGATTACCGCCCCAGCGAGTACAATGAGAGCTACCGCAGAGGTCATATTGTCGGCAGCGGTCTGCGCGCCGAAAGCCAGCAGATCCTTACTGTGAACGAAAACGGTACGCTGTTGTGGAATTCGGTTCCCGGTGCTACCTCTTACGATCTGAGCATCTGGACGAAGGACGGCCTTTTCATGGCGGAAAACGGCCTGACGCAATGCAGCTATTCCCTTCAGGAGAAGTTAAACGCCTATAAAAAAGACTCCGGCACCATCATGGTTTCGCTTAGTCCCAAAGGCAGCAATGTTTCTTCCCATGGCGGTACCGAATATTTCATGTATTCCAGTCCCTATGGCAAGCTGGAAGCGCCCTCCAATCTCTATTGGAACGGCAATATGGCGGGGTGGAGTGCCGTTGACGGCGCGGAAAGCTATACTGTTTATCTCTACCAGCCCAGCGGTTCCGGCTATAACCACTGGACGACGACGGATACATATTTTGATTTCAGCTCCGTGGCAACCATCGGCGAGGACTGGTTCTTTGCTGTGAAGGCCACCGCGAGCAATGCAAGAGACAGCGTTTACAACGAGAGTCCCCGCTATACCGGCCCCGCATCCACCACGCTCTACACCATCGGTGCCTATGCTTATGACGGTACAAACGGTGTTATGGACAGCGGCGGTCAGGTGTATCTGGAAACCAATGTGGGGGTCGTGGACTGGACGAGTTCGGGCGAAACGATGTCGGCGATCGAGGGTACTGCCGTGACGGTGAAAGCAGCGCCCACACCGGGCTATGTCTTTGTGGAATGGCGGCAGGGCACGCAGGGTGCCACCATCTCCAGAGAGGCCGAGTATTCCTTCACTGCCACCGGCGATAAGTTCCTGTATGCCATCTTCCGTGACAAGGACGATAACGAGATCGCGGAGGTCGTTGGCAAGATCGCGTCGGAAAACATTCCCCGTGCCGGCATGGAAGTGAGCCACTTTATGCCTGACATTCCCGACGGCGAGCCCTACAGCCGCACGTGGAACGGCTCGGAATGGCGGGATGAAAACGGCGTGCTGATCTCGGCAAATATCGGCCACCATTATGACCGCGGCTACGAATTTGAGGCAGGCCGCAGCTATACCACCGACTACTTCTATTTCGAAGCGAATAGCGGCTATACCTTTGCGGAAAATGCCACCGTGCATCTGATGGGGCCGGAGCGCTCCATGTGGGACTATGAGGTCACGGGCTTCAATGATGACCACACTGTTATGTTTGTCCGATTCACCTTCCGCATCCCCGGAGACCGTACTTATCCCGACATCAACAAGGTGTCCATGGTCTATTACGGCACACCCAGAGACGGGGACGCTCAGCCCGACGCCGCTAAGCTGATCTACAACAACTGTGCCATCACCCGCGAGGAATGGAACACCGGCAGCTGGGGTAATGCCTGCACATGGGATACCTCCACTGGCAAAAACCGATTCGAAGCGGGCAACACCTATGTGCATATGATCGAACTGACCGCCCTCCCCGGCTACAAGTTCTCCGAAAACCTGCTGGCGCAGAAGGGTATGCAGGGGGAAGAGGAATACGGCGTTGTCAGCCTTTCCGATGACCGCACGGTGGCGACCGTGACCTATACCTACAACGTCAGCGATTTGGACGCGATCAACACCGTTACCCTGGATACCAAAGCAGGCAACGAGGACTTCTACCTGATCCGCGGCGGAGACAACAGTACCTCCGGTCTGCCCTTCACCACCTCATATACGCAACAGAATGCACCCTATGAAATTCGGTTTTCGAATTACTACGAGTGGTATGATGTGGAGACGGAGAAAGAAATCGACAGCATTGCTTCCATCGACCTTGAAGTGGGCAAAAAATACCGCCTTGAATTCGAGCTTGTCATCAAGGACGAGTACGAAACAACCTGCCGCTTCGCAGACAGCCCCACACTGGTGCTGAACGACTATCAACAGGCCCATGCCTCTTTTGTAGACATTGAAACCGAGGCACACAGCGGTGGGACGCATCTGAAGGTGTATATCACCTACACCGTCCAGCCCAAGCCCGGCGAGGGCAGCGGTTCTTACTATCCCATGGTCTGCTACTCCTACGACGAGTTCAAGTACGCCATGGAAAGCCCCGACATCCGCTACGTTGCTCTCGGCAATGTGGAGGACATGCTGCCCATGATTCCTCATGATGAAGAAAAAGAACCCGACGGTATCACGAGAACAGCTATCGTGGTGCGCGGCCACAAAGACTTGAACCTCTTGGGCAATGCGGTTTTCAGATGTCCGCTGACCGGAAACTACGACCTGAAATATTATATTCAGCTGCTGACATTGACAGATGCTGCTGATTCTTCTCTCTATATCCATGGTAACGGAAGTCTGACCTACGAGGGCGGCACATTGTATTTTGTAAACAGTGCCATTACGGTAGACGGAGGCCACTTGACGGTGGACGGCGCTACCGTTCGCGGTAGCAACGGTTACCACACAGGTTACTGCTACGGTATCAACGCACGCCGCGGCAGCGTCAGCATTCAGAACGGTGCTACCATCATCGGCGAGGTTTACGGCGGTGATGACGGCATCTGCGCAATGGCTGTTGGCGAAGAGGGAGAATACCGTTCCCTTTCCGTCAGCATCTGGGACGGCAAGTTCTATGTTGAGCGCGATACGGGTGATGGTTCCGTAGACCACGGCATCACGGTTTGGAACGACTGCGGTCTGCGCATCTACGGCATGACCTCGGACGGTATTAAGCTGGGGCGCTATGCCGCCGATACGCTGGATGACTATGTGATGGACGGTTGTGCGATGACCGTCAACGGTGTCAAGACCGACCCCGCTACCTGTGACACCATCAACGGCTATGTTGAGGTCTACACGGAGATTTCTGAAGTGGAAATTTACGTCGAGACTCCCGTTGCAGGCGAAAGCGCCACCGTTTATCCCGAAGAGGTGTATTGGGTGCCCGAGGGCTGCACGGTGGAGTCTATCGTGTGGTATGAAAACGGAGAAGCGCTGAATCTGGCATATGCCCCGCACTTTGAGGCGGGCAGAACCTACCGCGTGGAAGTTACCCTCGTTGCTGATAATGGCGTGAGGTTCGCTGATCCCTTGACCAGCGCCGAAATCAGCTATAAAACCGCCACCGTCAATGCCCACGGCGGTAATGCCAAAAAGGGCATCGTGATGTCCGTGGACTTCGGCGCGTGTCCCAATGTCGTTCCACAGGTGGAGCTGACCGTCACCGCCCCCATGGAGGGCAGCACTCCCTCCTACGGCATCGGCTGCGGCAGCGATGCCTACTACGCCGTGGGCGGCAGCAGCAATTACACCGACTACCGCCAGTGGTATATGTCCTCCGACAACGACGACTGGTGGGAGATCAATGGAACCCACTCCTTTATGTCGGGCTACTATTACAAGCTTTACGTGGACATCCGTACCAACGAGGGCTATGAGTTCCCGCTGATCGACACGGGCACCATTCAGCCCAATGTGACCGCCACCGTCAACGGCTATTCCGCCAATGTTATCAAGGCCTATGAGCAGGATCCTTCCCGCTATATCACCGTGGAATACAACTTCGGCGAGTGCGTGGACAGCGTAGTGGAAAAGATCACCGCGGAAAATGTCACCGCACCCGTTGCGGGACAGAAGCCTGACTACAACTGGTCTGTCCGCGGCACCGGCTATCATATGAATACCGCCAAAAACAACGAAACCTACGGCGTCAGAAACGGTATGCAGTGGTGGACCGGCGACTGGGACTATGTGTTCCCCACCGATACCTTTGTTCCCGGCGAAACGTATATCTGCCAGCTGAACCTTGTGGCAGATACCGCCAACGGCTTCCGCTTCCGCAATATGAGCGAGCATGACGCTCTGCCCACTGCCACCATCAACGGCAATACCGCCGAGATCAACGAGGGCTGGACAAATATGAGCGAGGCTCGTATTTACTACACCTTCACCTGCGCAGAGCAGACGGTTTCCACCATCACCCTCTCCGATCTGGATGCACCCGTGGGCGGCCAAGTGCCCGACACCGACATCACCTCCGGTGATCCCACCCTCTATACCGTGGAGCGCGTGACGTGGACCGACGTTGAAGAAGGCACCGTGGACGATGTGTTCGAGTCCGGCATCCCCTATCAGGTGGAGATCGTGGTGGCCGCCGTACAGGCAGGCGGCGTCGACATGGTGCAGTTTGCCGATGCCAACGCCCTCACCATTCTGGTCAACGGCAGCCAGATCAGCTATCTCACCCCCGTCACCGTGGAGGACAACAAGGTCACCATTCAGTACACCTTCCGCAATCCCGCCGCCGCTCCCGAGATCGAGCTCTACACCTTCACCACCCAGCCCGTGGGCGGCGAGGTGATGGCAGGCGAGGCACACAACACCGCATGGGAGACCAACTTCCTGCCCACCAGCAACGAGATCCAGTACTGGGACGGCGAGGCATGGGATCAGTGGGATGTGCAGACGCCCCAAAATGCGCTGGATGACTACGATTTTGAAAGCGTCGATCACGCAACCCATCGCTTCCGCATCGCGGCCTATGTGGGCGATGAGATCGTCGCCACCAGCAACGAGTTTGTGATCACCTGGAACTGCGCACATACCGGCGGTACCGCCACCTGTACCGCACAGGCCGTCTGTACCGAATGCGGTCAGAGCTACGGCGAACTGAATTCTTCCAACCACACCGGCACCGCCCAGTGGACCGCGGATGCCGACACCCATAGCAAGGCCTACACCTGCTGCGACGCAGTGGTGATCCCCAACGAAGTCCATGAGTGGAACAATGGCGTCTGCTCTGAGTGCGGCTACAACTGCACTCACACCGGCGGCACTGCCACCTGTACCGCAAAGGCCGTCTGTACCACCTGCGGCAGCCCCTACGGTGCGATGAACGGCTCCAACCACACCGGCACGGCCGACTGGATCAAGACCGCCACCCACCACAGCAAGGAGTACACCTGCTGCCATGCCGTCGTGGTTCCTCAGGAAGAGCATGACTGGACGGGCAGCGTCTGCGGCGAGTGCGGTTACGGCTGCACCCACACCGGCGGCACCGCCACCTGTACCGCAAAGGCCGTCTGTACCGCCTGCGGTAACCCCTACGGTGCGCTGAACGCCGCCAATCATAGCGGCATCGCCCAGTGGACCAAGACCGCCACCCACCACAGCAAGGAATATACCTGCTGCCATGCCGTGGTCATCCCCAACGAAATCCATGAGTGGAACAATGGCGTCTGCTCTGAGTGCGGCTACAACTGCACTCACACCGGCGGCACTGCCACCTGTACCGCAAAGGCCGTCTGTACCACCTGCGGCAGCCCCTACGGTGCGCTGAACGGCTCCAACCACACCGGCACCGCTGAGTGGACCAAGACCGCCACCCACCACAGCAAGGCATACACCTGCTGCCATGCCGTCGTGGTTCCTCAGGAAGAGCATGACTGGAACGGCGGTGTCTGCTCCGACTGCGGTTACGGCTGCACTCACACCGGCGGCACTGCCACCTGTACCGCAAAGGCCGTCTGTACCGCCTGCGGCAATCCCTACGGTGCGCTGAACCCCTCCAACCACACCGGCACCGCCGAGTGGACCAAGACCGCCACACACCACAGCAAGGAATACACCTGCTGCCATGCCGTCGTGGTTCCTCAGGAAGAGCACAAGTGGAACGGCGGTGTCTGCTCCGACTGCGGTTACGGCTGCACCCACACCGGCGGCACTGCCACCTGTACCGCAAAGGCCGTCTGTACCGCCTGCGGCAATCCCTACGGTGCGCTGAACCCCTCCAACCACACCGGCACCGCTGAGTGGACCAAGACCGCCACACACCACAGCAAGGCGTATACCTGCTGCCATGCCGTCGTGGTTCCTCAGGAAGCACATGAGTGGAACGGCAATACCTGCTCCGAATGTCTGTACTCCAGCGGCGCAGCCAACGTTGATCAGAAGCCCACGGCTGCCAATGTGACCTACGCTCCCAATGGGAAGCTGTCTGCTTCCGTTTTGACCGGCGGCAAGGTCACCAATGCAGGCGACACGCCCATCTCCGGCACATGGGCATGGGCTGAGCCCAACACCCTGCTGTATGCAGGCACTGCCAGCTACACGGCGATCTTCACCCCTGCAGTCAGCGGTATTGACAGCGTGCAGACCACCGTGGAAGTCACCGTTACTCCCGCGGCGCAGACCCTGACCTCTATCCACGGCAGCCCCGAGGCCATCTGCACCTTCTATGCAGGCCCCGGTCTGGAAATGAGGGATATGGTATCCTCCAATATGAATGTCTCTCCCGTCTTCGTCATTACCGAAGATGAGGGCGAGGCGTATGTGGAAGGCACCGTGCTCTACTCTCCCGATGCAGGCTTTGTCACCGTGGAAGCACAGTTCCCCGGCGTGGATGTCAACGGTGACGGCACCCACGAGTACGCTCCGGGCAGCGTGGAGATCCACACCAAGTTCACCACCGTCCCCATGTTCCGTATGTACGACCCCAACGCCGGTGAGCACTTCTACACCGGCAGCGAGCTGGAGCGGGATACTCTGGTGACGGAAGGCTGGAACTATGAGGGCGTGGGCTTCAACTACCCCGCCATCGGTGCACCGGTGTACCGTCTGTACAACCCCGTCAGCGGCGACCACCTGTACACCATGGATGAGGCCGAAATTGCTCAGAAGACTGCCGGTGACTGGCACGTGGAGGGCGTGGCCTTCAACTCCGCACCCGACACGGAAGTGGCGCAGTATCGCCTCTGGAACCCCAACGCCGTCCGCGGCGCGTGGCACTTCACCAGCGACGCAGGTGAGCGCGCCATGCTCATCAGTGTCGGCTGGCAGGATCAGGGCATCGGCTGGTACAGCACCCTGAAGTAATTCCATCCCTCCGTTTGGCCTGACGGCCGAAGAGAGAACACAAAAAGCGGAAGCCGGGAAACCGGCTTCCGCTTTCTCATATCCGTTTTTATGCCTTTTCAAAGGCGTCCTTGCCCAGGCCGCAGACGGGGCAGACCCAATCTTCGGGAACGTTCTCCCATGCCGTGCCGGGCTCAACACCGTTCTCGATGTCGCCCTGTTCGGGATCGTATTCATAGCCGCAGGGGCAGATGTACTTTTCCATCGTTTTTCTCCTTCAAATTCGTTTTTGATCACAGCACCAGACTGGGTGCGGCATAGACACGGCCGGCATATTCCTGATCCAGCAGGTACAGGCCTCTGGGGTCATTTCCAAAGAGCTTATAGCGGTTCACCATGGAATCGGCGGAATCCTCTTCCTCCCGCTGCTCATCCACAAACCAGTCCAGGAACTTCAGCGTCCGGTAATCCCTGGCTTCATGGCACTCGTGATAGATCGCGTTGATGAGCGCAGACACATAGCGTTCATGCTCGGCAGCAGCCACCAGCGGGTCCAGCACGGAGGAATACACCTTATCCGGCTTATCAATGGCTTCCAGAGTGACCTTCAGTCCAATGCTCTGCATATACTTCATGAACAGCAGGGCATGGTCACGTTCCTCCTGAGCCTGAACGTTGTAGTAATTGGCGTAGCCGTCCAGATCCAGTTCATCATAATAGTTGGACATATCCAGATACAGATATGCACTGTAAAACTCCTTGTTGATCTGCTGATTCAGCAGGGCGGCGATTTTATCGTTCATGCCGATGCTCCTTTCACAGTGTGGTAAGGGAACACCGCCGGCCCCGGTTTGGGGACCGGCGGTGCGTCAGTTCTTCTTACTTGAAGTAACGGTTCAGCAGGCCCTCCAGAGCCTTGCCGTGACGGGCCTCGTCGCGGGCCATCTCGTGGACGGTGTCGTGGATGGCGTCCAGATTGTTCATCTTGGCGACCTTGGCCAGATCGAACTTACCGGCGGTAGCGCCGTACTCGCAGTCAACGCGCCACTTGAGGTTATCCTTGGTGGTGGCCTTCATCATGGGCTCCAGATCCTCGCCCAGCAGCTCGGCGAACTTGGCGGCGTGCTCGGCCTCTTCCCATGCGGCCTTCTCCCAGTACAGGCCGATCTCGGGATAGCCCTCGCGATGTGCGATGCGAGCCATGCACAGGTACATACCCACCTCGGAGCACTCGCCGTTGAAGTTGGCCATCAGCTGCTCGAAGATGTACTTCTTGTCAGCGTCGGAGATATCGGGATTGTTCTTGACAGTCTTGGCATAGATGCCGTACTCATGCTCGGCAGCCAGCTTCATCTCACCCTTGACCTCGTTGAACTTCTCGGCGAGAACCTTGCAGACGGGGCACTTTTCGGGGGCAGCGTCACCCTCGTGAACATAACCGCAAACAGAGCAGACCCACTTCTTCATAATCAATTTCCTCCATATAATTTCAATTTAGAATTTTGTTTTTTTGTTTGGTTCTTTGTTATGGCTTTAGTATATCAGCATATTCTGATATGTAAAGTGGCAAAAGCAACAAAACCAAAAATAATCAATAATAATTACTATTATTTTTAGAATTGTGACATTACACGATGAAATCGAAATCCCGGACGGTGATCGTCTCGCCGGTGAGCAGGCTGCAGACGGTGGTGCAGTGGTAGCTGCCGGGCTTCAGCGCCGCGGGCTCCACGCTGCCCCGGACGCCCTGTCCGCTGCACAGGAGCTGCATGTCAAAGGCCGTGAGCTTTCCACGGATGGACGGCGCAGACGCCTGGGCGATCACATTGCCCGCGCCGTCGGTAACGGTGACGCTGACGCTGACGATGCTGCGGTTGGCGCTGATGGTGCCGGTGAGGATGGTATCGGCGCTGTGGGCGGTAAGGCTGTCCGTCACCTGAACCGCCGGGATGGGGGCGGGGTCGATGAGCTCCCGGCAGGTGATGGGCAGATAGCCGTCGGTATACAGCTTTTTGTAGGTATACTTCACGTCCACGCCGTAGATGGCGTACACCGTCTTCTGCAGGCGGGTATCGAAGACCGTCTTCTCGCCCCGCTGGAGGGTGCTGGTCTGCTCCAGCGCGATGATGTAGCTGCGGTCGCCGTTGATAGTGCCGTCGGCATTGTATTCGGTATGGGCCTTCACCACCATCCGGGCATGACCGGAGGAACCCTTTCTGCGCACCACGCCGTCAGCCTTCTGCAGCTGGGCGTAGGCGCGGAACATCACCTGCTCTCCGTTCTGCTGGGTGGTCACCAGATGGGTGTCGGCGTTTTTGGTGGGGTCGGAGACATAGTCGCCCACCGGCAGGAAGCCGTTGTCGGCGCACATCAGATTGGTGGCCTTGGCCGGAACAGTGGCGCCGGTACTGTTCCACGCGCAGACCAGCGCGCCGGAGCAGTCGTTGCCGATGCGGGGCAGGGACGATTTGCCGCCCACCGCCAGCCAGTCCAGACCGGACACCGGATAGACGAGTCCCTCCGGCTCACCGGCGTAGTCCATAAAGGGGGCCAGCGACGAGTGGCCGTAGCTGTAGATCATGCCGCGGTAGATCCGCCCTGCCCGGACGGCCAGCCGCTTGTTTGCCGCCGCCTCTGCATAGGGTACGCCGCTGCTGAGGCTGTATTCGACGTCCTCCTGTGCCTGCCACAGCACCGTGGCCATGGCGCGCATAGTGGCCTCGGCGGTGTCCCGGCGCTGCTGCAGCACCGCCTGTTCCGCCGCCGTCAGAGCCGGTTTTTCCGGCTGGGCGGGTGTTTCGGGTTCCGCCGGTTTTTCCGGCTGGGCGGGAGTCTCAGGCTCTGCCGGTTTTTCCGGCTGGGCGGGGGTACTGGAAGCGGCGGGGGGATTCGACGCGGCCGGTGGCTGGGTTTCTCCGCAGGCAGCCAGCGTTACAAGCAGCAGCGCCGCCAGCAGCAGACAAATTTTACTTTTCATGGTACGCCTCCTTGCTGAATCTGATGAACCGATGGTGTTTGCAAAAAAGGAGGCCGGCATTTCTGCCAGCCTCCCTGGATGATGCTTTGTGGAAATTATTCCTCAGCCAGAGCCTTCGCCTCGGCGATGGCCTTCTCCTGTGCGGCAGGGGGACAATCCTCATAGCGGACGAAGTGGAACACGAAGGAACCACGGCTCTGAGTCATGGAGCGCAGATCGATGGCATAGGTGCTCATCTCGCCCATGGGAACCTCAGCGGTGATGATCTGCTCGCCGTCGCCGGTGGGATCCATGCCCATGACGCGGCCGCGGCGCTTGTTCAGGTCGCCGATAACGTCGCCCATGTAGCTGTCGGGCACGGTGACCTTCAGCTCACCGACGGGCTCCATCAGGCAGGGGTTGGCCTCGGGCAGAGCAGCCTTGAAGGCCAGCTGAGCGGCGGTCTTGAAGGCGATTTCGGAGGAGTCCACGGGATGGTAGGAGCCATCGTACAGGACGGCCTTCAGATTCACCACGGGATAACCGGCCAGAGGACCATGGACGCAGGCCTCGCGGATACCCTTCTCAACGGCGGGGAAGAAGTTGCGGGGCACGGAGCCGCCGAAGACTTCCTCTGCGAAGATGACCTCTTCGCTCTCGGTCTGGGGCTCGAAGCGGATCCACACGTCACCGAACTGGCCGCTGCCGCCGGTCTGCTTCTTATGACGGCCCTGCTTCTGCACGGTCTTGCGGATCTTCTCACGATAGGCAACGCGGACGGGCTTCAGCTCGGTCTCCACGTTGAAACGGCTCTTCAGCTTGCTGACCAGCACATCCACCTGGATGTCGCCGGCGGCGGAGAGGACCATCTGATGGGTCTCGGCGTTGCTGACCACGGAGAAGCTGGGGTCCTCTTCGTTGAGGCGGTTGAGGCCCTGAGCGACCTTGTCTTCCTGACCGCGGGTCTTGGGAGCGATGGCCACGGAGTAGCAGGGCTCTGCGAAGGGGATGGCCTTCAGAGCCACCACCTTGCGGGTGTCGCACAGAGTATCGTTGGTCTTGACCTTGTCCATCTTGGCGATGGCGCCGATCTCGCCGCAGCCGAGCTCCTTGACTTCCTCGGTCTTCTTGCCGCGGATCAGGTACAGGCGGCCCAGCTTTTCAGAGCTGCCGGTACGGCTGTTGACCATGGGCATATCGGAGGTGATGGTGCCGGAGAGGACCTTCACGTAGGAATACTTGCCGTACTGGTCGGAGACGGTCTTGAAAACGAAAGCGGTGGGCACGCCGCCGGGAGAAACCACGAACTCCTCGGTGGTGCCGTCGGCCTTGGTGGCCTTGTGGTAGTTGCCCTCTGCGGGGTTGGGCAGCAGCTCCACGATGTTGTCCATCAGCATCAGGCTGCCCATGCAGTTGACGGCGCTGCCGCACATCACGGGAACCAGGCTCAGGTCACGGACGCCCTGGCGCAGGCCCTGGATCATCTCGGCGTAGGTGAAATCCTCACCGCCGAAGAACTTCTCCATGAACTCCTCGCTGGTCTCGGCCACGGACTCCTTGAGAGCCTCGTTAAACTCCTCGATAACGTCGGCCTTGTCGGCGGGAACCTCGATCTCCACGCGCTTGAGGTTCTTCATCTCGTAGGCGCGCTTGTTCAGCACGTCGATGAGGCCGGTGACCTTCTTGTCGCCGTTCCAGATGGGCACCACGATGGGAGCGATCTTGTTGCCGAAGCGCTCACGCAGAGCCTCGTAGGTGGCGTTGTAGTCGCTGTTGTCCTCGTCGGTCTTGGAGATATAGATAAAGCGGGGCATATTGCGCTCTTCGCAGTACTTCCACGCCTTTTCCAGACCCACGGACACGCCGTCCTTGGCGGAGCAGACGATGACGGCCGCGTCAGCAGCGCGCAGAGCCTCCATCACCTCACCGGCGAAGTCAAATGCACCGGGAGTATCCAGCACGTTGATACGGCAGCCCTTGTACTCCACGGGAGCCACGGCGGTGGAAATGGAGATCTGACGCTTGACTTCTTCGGGATCGAAGTCACACAGGGTGTTGCCGTCAGCGGCACGGCCCATGCGGTCGATAACGCCGGTCATATACAGCAGGCTCTCGGTAAGGGCAGTCTTGCCGCTGCCGCTGTGACCCAGCAGACAGACGTTGCGGATGTTCTGAACAGAATAGCTCATAATTGCTTACACTCCTTATGTTACTAACCGGAAACCCCGTTTCATCCATGGAAATCGATTTCCCGAAGTGTCCGGACGCTCAATATGGAGATTATACAACAAATACGCCTCCAATACAATAAGAATATTGTCATGTTTTCCATTTTCGGCAGGTAGTCGAAAAAAAGGGGGTGTTTTTTGGCTTACTGTTCAAAAAGAGCGCACGTCCAACGCTGTCAGACGCACGCTCTTTTATATTGTATTCAGAACTTCCCTGCCCACGCGGTGAACAGCAGTGTCGGCGCCAGCCACAGCGCCAGAAACACCAGCACCGTCAGGGGCTCCATCAGGGCGAAGGCCCCTAAATTCACCAGATAACCGGTGAGCAGTGTACCGGCGGTGCTGCCCAGCAGGGCAAACAGGGCGCTGTCTTTGGCGCTCTTGCAGCAGCGCAGGCTGCCCACCACCGCCTCTGCGTAGGGCAGCAGACCCTCCCGCAGCAGCATGGCGCGGGGTCTGCCCCGGTGCTCCTCCAGCTCACTGAGTCCCAGCCGTTCCGCCAGCATGGGATAGGTGACCTTCACGCCGCGGCTGAACTTCCGCCGCAGCAGCATGGGCGTGATGTTGGGGTCACGGGCCGCCAGCACAGGAATCACGGCATTGCGTCTGAGGATCTTCAGGGCCAGCTCCGCGTTGTCCGAGGCGTCATACTTCACGGCGAACACCGCCAGCAGCTGGCGATCCACCGCCAGAAAGATGCCGGTCTTCACATTGAGGTTGCCGGGCAGACGTACATCCATCTTCCGCATAAAGGAGGCGGTACCCAGCAGCACGGTCTCACCCCGGTAATCGGCGGACCAGCCGCCCTCCTCGTAGAAGCTGAAATTCTCCATCTTCATATACCGGCCGCCCTCACCCCGGAGCAGGTCGTCAAACAGGCGGCGCAGGCCGCTGCCGGATTCCTTCATCACCGACGCGGCGTAGGCCGCGGCGCGGCGCATCTCCTCTCCGTAGAGCTTGATGCCGTTGAATTTCATGGTTCCCGGCGGGAAGAGATCCTCGTCTCCCAGCACCAGCGCCTTCTTTTTGCTGATGGCACGGGCGCCTGCCCAGCCTGCCACGGCACAGTTGGTTTTCTGCAGCTGCCGTGCCAGACCCGACCATGGCAGCGTCCACACCAGCGGCAGCGACAGCGAGCAGGAGGCGGCTAAAACGGCGGACCAGCTGACGAGAAAGCTCTCGTCCAGTCCCTTGCCAAGGGAGGCAAGTCCGGCAAACACCAGCGTACCCATGAAGATCACCGGCACCAGCGCCGTCTGCCACAGCACCGGCCCCTCGTCCTTCATCAGATCGGTCCAGAAGCCCTCCACCCGGCCCCGCTCCTTGCAGGCGCCGGAGGGCGTATCCGTCACGCCGTACAGCGGCTCTTCGCTGACGGAGGCGGTGCGGCAGGTCTCAAACACGGCGCGGCTGCGGCGCACCTCGCCCCAGAGGGCGGCGGTCAGCGCGGCGCACACCGGCGCGGCATAGGGCAGCACATCCGGACGCTGGGTGTAAACGGGCCACGTGAAGCAGTCCGCCAGCGTCACCAGCGCCGCAGCCGAGGCCAGCAGATCGCAGGAAAACCGTCCCCGCAGTACAAGCCGCACCGTCCGGTAAAACACATCCCAGCACAAAGCCGAAACCACGGCCAGCGTACAGCCCAGCACCAGCGCCTGCACCAGCACATCGCCGCTCCAGTAGGGCAGCACGATGCCCTGACGCTCCACCACCAGCAGTGCGATGGTCAGCGCCGTCAGCACCGCGGCAAAGGGCAGCTGCATCTGCTGACGCCGCCACCGGCGGCGGGCGGCAATGGCCGTGTCACGCAGGGACTCCTCCGGGCCGATGGGCTCCTCCTCCGGGACTTCCTCCTCCGGCTCCGGCGGCTGCGGCAGCGGTTCGGTATCCTCCATGCGCCTCCGGGAGAACAGGCCCCGGCGGCGTTTCTCCGGCCGCCGTGCTTCCTCCTCCCGCACCTCATCAATGGCGCGGCTCACCAGCTCCTCCACCGAGGCCTCCGGTTTCTTTTCCGGCTCTGCCGCCGGAGGCGCAGGCTCCTCCCCGGGAGGCTCGTCCTCCGGCTTCCGCTTCCACTGCAGCCGCTTTCCCTGCACCGGTCTGGGTTCCTCCGCCGGAGACTCCGGTTCCTCCGCCGCAGGCTTCTCCCCGGGCTCACCGGCAGGTCCGCCGCTGAACTCCGTCAGGATATCCTCCAGCTGATAGCCCTCGTCCACCACGCCTTCCACCAGCCACTTGGCGTCTCTCAGCTCGTCGTCATATGCACTTTTCCTGTCTTTGTGATCCATGCTCTGATCTCCCGTACAGGCAGCCGGTGTGCGCCCGGCGTCATCGTTGTATCCTCAGCCTCTCTGCCGTACCGCCTCGTACAGCAGGATGGCTGCCGCGGCGGAAGCGTTGAGGGAATTGATGCGTCCCTTCATGGGGATGCTCACCAGAAAATCGCAGTTCTCCGTAACAAGGCGGGTCATGCCGTCGCCCTCGCTGCCGATGACGATGGCGGCGGGGCCCTTGAGATCGGCGTCATAGAGGGTGGTGTTGCCGCCGGCGGCAGTGCCGAAGACCCAAACGCCCTGCTTCTTGAGATCCTTCAGCAGTGCGGCGATGTTGGGCACCCGCGCCACGGGCATGTGGGACACCGCGCCTGCGGAGGTCTTGGCCACGATGGCGGTGAGACCGGCGCTGCGGCGCTTGGGGATGATGATGCCGTGGGCGCCGGCGCACTCGGCGGTGCGGATGATGGCGCCTAAATTGTGGGGGTCGGAGATCTCGTCACAGATCACCAGCAGGGGATTCTCCCCCTTGTCCGCCGCGCTCTGCAGGATGTCCTCCACCGTGGAGTACTCCCGGACAGAGGCCAGCGCGATGACGCCCTGATGGGCGTGGGTGCGGCTCATGTTGTCCAGCTTGCGGCGGTCTGCGTCCACCACCACGATACCGGCGGCACGGGCGGTGGAGGCGATGTGCCCCAGCGTCTTGTCCGTCTCACCCTTCATGAGATAGATCTTGTCGATCTGCACACCGGCCCGGAGCGCTTCCACGACGGCGTTGCGTCCCTCGATAATGCCGTCCGCCTCGGCGGTCAGCAGATTTTTCTTTTCATTGTCCATGGTATTACCACCTTTTATGTCATACAGGGTCAGTATATCACAGTCGGAGCGTATAGGAAAGTAAAATTCACGGAAAATTCAAGAAAACGTCTTCTCTTCGCCTTGTTAGAAAATGGTTTCTGTGGTATACTTCCATGGAAATGCAGGATCAGCGGTCTTTTTGCGCCGCTTTGCCTTTGAAAGGAGTTCATAATGAACCAGAACGACAAGAAAAACAACAATCAAAAGCCCGGCAAGGGCAATTCCTGGCGGGGGATGCTCTCGCTGGTGGCATGGGCGCTGGTGCTGACGCTGGTGTTCAGCTACTTCGGTGCCCAGCGGGAGGGAGAGCTGGAATCCGCCACCCAGCACGAGATCGCCTACAGCGAGTTCAAGGACATGGTGCGCGAGGGCCTTGTGGAGAAGGTCATCATTGACGCCGATACCGGCACCCTGTCCATCACCCCCACGGAGAGCTACGTCTTCACCGACGAGGAGGGCAAGACCTACGACGATGTGGAGCTGTACACTGTCCAGCTGGAGGGCTCCGCCCTGTACGACCTGCTGGACGAGTATGACGTTTACCACACCCAGCCCTATCAGGCCCAGATCTCTCCCATTCTGGCCTTCCTGATCTCCTATATCGTCCCCTTCCTGCTGATCTTCCTGATGTTCAATCTGATGATGCGCATCATGAGCAAGCGGGGCGGCGGCATGGGCGGCATCGGCGGCGTGGGCAAGGCCAACGCCAAGGTGTATATGGAGAAATCCACCGGCGTCACCTTCCGTGACGTGGCGGGACAGGACGAGGCCAAGGAATCCCTGACGGAGATCATCGACTTCCTCCATAACCCCGGCAAGTATACCGATATCGGCGCGAAGCTGCCCAAGGGCGCGCTGCTGGTGGGCCCTCCGGGCACCGGCAAGACGCTGCTGGCCAAGGCCGTGGCAGGCGAAGCGGGCGTTCCCTTCTTCTCCATCAGCGGCTCCGACTTTGTGGAGATGTTCGTGGGCGTGGGTGCTTCCCGTGTCCGTGACCTGTTCAAGGAGGCCAGCAAGGTGGCCCCCTGCATCGTCTTCATCGACGAGATCGACACCATCGGCAAATCCCGTGACAACCGCATGGGCGGCAACGACGAGCGTGAGCAGACCCTCAACCAGCTGCTGGCGGAGATGGACGGCTTCGACCCCACCAAGGGCGTCATCCTGCTGGCCGCCACCAACCGTCCCGAGGTGCTGGATCAGGCGCTGCTGCGCCCCGGCCGGTTCGACCGCCGCATCATCATCGACCGTCCCAATCTGGCGGGCCGACTTGCCACGCTGGAGGTGCATACCCGCAACATCAAGCTGGCGGAGGATGTGGACCTGAAGAAGGTGGCTCTGGCCACCGCCGGCTGTGTGGGCGCAGACCTTGCCAACCTTGTCAACGAGGCCGCCCTCCGTGCCGTCCGCAAGGGCCGCAAGCTGGTGACCCAGGAGGATCTGCTGGCCGCCTTCGAGCTGGTCATCGCCGGTACGGAGAAGAAGGGCAGCGTCCTCACCGAGTTTGAGAAGAAGCTGGTGGCCTATCACGAGGTGGGTCACGCCATGGTGGCCTATAAGCAGAAGAACACCGAGCCGGTGCAGAAGATCACCATCGTCCCCCACACTCAGGGCAGTCTGGGCTACACCCTGCTGATGCCCGAGGAGGACAAGACGGAGCTGCGCACCCGGGACGAGCTGCTGGCCAAGATCGCCGTGTCCATGGGCGGCCGTGCCGCCGAGGAGGTGGTGCTGAACACCATGACCAACGGCGCTTCTCAGGACATTCAGGACGCCACCAACATCGCCCGGAACATGGTGGCCATGTTCGGCATGAGCGATCAGTTCGGCATGATGGCGCTGGCCTCCAGACGGAATATGTATCTGGACGGCGGCTACGGCATGGACTGCGCACAGGACACCGCCGCCCAGATGGACAGAGCCGTGAAGGAGATTCTGGACGGCTGCTACACCGCCGCCGTGGATATCATCCGGGAAAACCGGGCGGATATGGACAAGGTGGTGGCCTACCTGCTGGAGAAGGAAACCATCACCGGCGGCGAAATGGTGGCCATCATCGAGGGCCGCGACCCCGCCACCGCCAACGACGCCTACTTCTCCACCCGTCCCAACCGCCACGACGATCCCGCCATCGAGGCACCCGCCAGGAAGGTGCACATGGTCTCCGAGAAGATCGAGAGTCCCGCCGAGCCCGCGGAGGACGCCAAGCCGGAGGATGAAGGCAAAGAGGACAAGAGCGAATAACGCACAGCGAGGAAGCGCCGCGGCGCTTCCTCGTTTTCATTCCCCGTCCATATATTTCTCCTCCGCCTCCTGCTGCGCGGCGATCAGCCGCTCCCTGGCCCTGCCGAAATCCATGCGCTCCATATCCTCCAGCGCGTCCGTCACGGCATGGAACAGCAGCGTATACAGCTTCTGATAATCCGGCATATCATCACCTCCCCATCCGCAGAATATCTGAAAACAAGATAAAATGCAATATCTGATTTCAGGATATTCTATTGTGATACCGGGTGATGAATATGCGTTATGATGTCCTTCGTTTTGAAAACATCCGCAGTCTGCGAATCGACAATGGATATACGCAGAAGCAGATCGCGGAATACCTCCATATCAAGCAGAACACATACTCACAGTACGAGATCGGCGTGCTGAACTATCCTATTGATGTGCTGCTGAAGCTGGCGGACTTCTACGGCGTCAGCGTGGACTATCTGCTGGGGCGCACCGACATTCCGGCTCCCTACCCCAAAAAGTGACGCAGAAAAGCCTGCTCCGTCCAACGGCGGGGCAGGCTTTCTCATGCTCAGTCTTTCATCAGCTCCTCGATAAAGGCCGAGTCCCCCACCGCCAGCAGCACGGTGTTGTCCAGACGCCGGAGGTACGCATGTTCCAGACGGGGCACGGCGTCGGGGCAGTGGGTACGGCACATGTCCAGCTGGGCATTGAGCCGCTTCCGGCAGGCCTCCACCGCCGCTTCGGCGGCATCCTCATCCTGCATGACGAACAGCACCAGCTCGTCGGCGCTGACGGAGGTGTTGGCCGCCAGATAGCCGTCGCATTTCAGCACGGTGGCCTCGTCGATGCCGTAGAGCATCAGCAGAACGTCATCGTCCAGCTCCTCCATATCGCTGTCGCCAAAGACACCGGCATCCAGCAGCATATCCACGTCGTCAACGGAAAAATAGGACTTCCCGCCGCAGGCGCACAGCAGCAGCGCCAGCAGCAAAATCATAGGCAATAATACGCGCTTTCTCATGTCATCCGCTCCTGTCTTCGGTATTCGTGATCAACCTTCGGGTCCATCACATGGGTACGGAAATGCTCCCTGCAAATCTTGTCCAATATGGTCTTATCTTATCACCGCCGGAAAGTCCCCGTCAATGACAAAGACAACACAATTTTCAGCGTTATGTCAACCAACTTTCGCCTGCTAACCAGTAGTTGACAAAAAGAAAAGCCGCCGTTGGTGGAAAATGCGCCGAAAACTGCTATACTGGCATCATCAAAACACAAAAGGAGGGTCTGCCAATGACCATCGGCAACCGGATCGCGCAGAAGAGAAAAGAGCGCGGACTCTCTCAGGAGGCGCTGGGCGAACAGCTGGGCGTTTCCCGTCAGGCCATTTACAAGTGGGAATCCGATGCCGCCCTGCCGGAGATCGAGAAGCTCATCGCCCTGAGCCGCCTGTTCGGTGTCTCCGTAGGCTGGCTGCTGGGAGTGGAGGAGGCCGCCGTCCCCCACGAGGCCCCGGAAACCGCCGAACCCACCGGCGAACTGACCGAAACGCAATTAAAAATGGTGGAGGAGATCGTGGCACGGTATCTGGCGGCGCAGCCCCGGCCTCTGCCCAGGAAGCGCCGCACTCTGTTGAAAGTATGTATCGCCGCGGCGGGGATATGCTTCGCCGTGGGCATGTACAACACCGTCAGCCGCCTTGACCGGCTCAACACCCAGTATAACGCCCTGCAGAATTCCGTCAGCAACATCAACAGCACGGTAAACAACCAGATCAACGGCATCTCCAACCGGGTGGAGAGCATCCTCAAGGCGCAGAACGCCCTCACCGCCGACTACAGCGCCAGGCTGACAGCCAGCGATCTGGGGCGCAATACCGTCACCTTTGCCCTGCGGGCAGTGCCCAAAACGTATCAGGAGGGCATGAGCGCCGTCTTTCTGGCAGACAGCGGCGACGGCCCTGCGGATTTCCCGGCAGACCTTGCCCCGGGCCGCGCCTTTGTCGGCGAGGCCACGGTGGAGCTGACGGACAGCATCACGCTGTCGGTGGTGTTCATCTACCCCGACGGCACCCGCCAGACCCAGCTGCTGGACACCTACGAGGGACTGCTTTCCGTCACCTTCCCGGACTACCTCCACATAGACGGCCACATGACCTTCATGGATGTGAAAAACGGCGTCGTCACCTACAGCGGCAATGACCGTTATGTCCACCTCCGCATGATGCAGGACAGCAGCAGTACGACGAAGGATCTTCCGGTGGCAAAAATCGCCTCGGCACAGGTGGGTCTTTTCCGGAACCGGACACTGCTAACATGGCTGGAGTCCTGCCCCCAGCCCGCCACCTTCCACGGATTTGAAGGTCACGATTTTTACTGCCTGCCGGAAAATTATTCCGTCGGCATCACCCGGGAGGACACCCTCTGCTTTGCCGTGTTCGTCACCGACGAGTATGGCAGGGAGCTGGTCTTCTCCGACTCCGCCTACTGCATGGACGATGACAGCGAGCTCACCTACGCCAGCCGTCCGTGGGCGTACCGCACCTCCCCAGACGAATGGACATTCTGATGCTGTCTGGTCATAAATAATCTTCCGTTTCTGGCTATATCCTTATAGCCAGACGCAGGTATACAATGACGGCAATGAAAATTTCCCTGTAAAGGAGTTGTATGCCATGTCTTATAAAAAGATCCTCACCGTGCAGGATATTTCCTGCCTTGGCCAGTGCTCCCTGACGGTGGCGCTGCCCATCATCTCCGCCTGCGGCATCGAGACCTGCGTCCTGCCCTCCGCCGTGCTGTCCACCCACACCGCCGGTTTCTCCGGCTACACCTTCCGGGACCTCACGGAGGACATGCCCGCCATCCGCAACCACTGGGTGAAGGAAGGCATTACCTTCGACGCCATCTACACCGGGTATCTGGGCAGCACCCGGCAGATCGACTATGTGGCAGACCTGTTCGACTCTGTCAGCGGCAAGGGCTGCGTGAACATCGTTGACCCCGCCATGGCGGACAACGGCAAGCTGTACCCCGGCTTTGACGCTGCCTTTGTAGATGCCATGAAGGGTCTGTGCGGCAAGGCGGACTACATCATCCCCAACCTCACCGAGGCCTGCTTCCTGACCAACACGGAGTACCGACCCAGCTATGGCCGCGCCTATATCGACATTCTGCTGGAAAAGCTGACGGCACTGGGCTGCCGGAACGTGATCTTCACCGGCGTTTCCTACGCCGAGGGCAAGACCGGCGTGGTGGTGCTGGAGAACGGCCAGTACGCCTATTACGAGCACGACAAGCTCCCCAACAGCTGCCACGGCACCGGCGATATTTACAGCTCCGCCTTTGTGGGCGCACTGGTGCGGGGCAGGACCGCCCTGGAGGCAGCGCAGATCGCGGCGGATTACACCGTGGCATGTATCCGGGAGACCGGAGGCGACCCCAACCACTGGTACGGCGCACGGTTCGAGCCGGTACTGGGCAAGCTCATTGAGGCTCTGGCATAACGCATAACGTAAAACGACCCGTCCGGCGTACCGGATGGGTCGTTTCATATACAGGGAGAATCACGCTGCCTGACGCCGACGCACCTGTACTGCCAGAATGCCCAGACACAGGCCGATGCAGCCGCTGACGATGCAGATGGTGAGCATCATGGGGATGCCGCCGATGTCCAGCGCCCAGCCGGAAATCAGATTACCGGCCATGCTGCCGAAGCCGGTGGTGATGACCATTTTCAGGGACTGGCCCTGCATCCGGTCCTCCGGCGCCACATTTTCGTTGGTGAAGTAGGTGCTGACAGGGGTGAAGAGGCCGTAGCCCAGCATCTGGATGGGCTGCACCAGCAGCAGCATGGCGAGGCTGCCGGAGGCCAGGATCAGGGCAGGCCGGACGATCATGAAGGCCAGCGACACCAGCACCACCTTCTCGCTGCCGTACCGGCGGTAGAACTTCTGCACAAGAAATGCGCCCGGCAGCTCCGATGCCGCCATCAGGAACTGGGCAAGGCCCAGATGGCCGCTGTCGCCGCCCAGATCTCCGATCATAGTCACCATAAAGTTGGGGATGGGCATAATGGCGATCATGCCGAAGAAAGCGCCGAAGAGCATCAGGGTAAAGGGCGGGTTGGCGCGCAGCACCTGCAGCGCCGAATGGGTGGCCTTCCGTTCCTCCGCCGGAACCAGCGCCTCCCGCGGGAACTGCGGAAACAGCGACACGATGCCCATCATGGCCACGATGAGTACGCCGTGGGTGAGCATGGCGGTCTGGATGCCGAAGCGTGCCGTCTGCTGTCCCTCGATCACACAGATGAGGGCGTAGGCAAACGCCCCCAACCCCCGGCCGAGGCTGTACTGAATGTCCACACCGGCGTTGATAAACTGCATGGCCATGGAGTCGATGAGGGGGAAGGAGTTGGTCTCCAGCACGCCCAGCAGGAGGAAGACCGCCGCCGTGCCCCACCAGCCGGGACGGGTGAAGAAGAACGCGAAATTGATGACCAGCGTGGGGACCAGCAGTCCCACAAACAGCCACTTGACGGGGACTTCCGGATGCTTGTCCGCCCAGTTGCCGATGAGGGGCATGGAGACCATGCCGGAGAGGCAGCCCAGCGCCAGAAAAACACCCACATCGCCGCTGGAAAAGCCGCGATCCAGCAGGATAGCCGACTGGAAGGCTGTGAAGGAGCCCAGCATTCCCCAGTAGCCCATCTGCATCAGGCAGTACATTCGGTTGACGTATCGTTGGTTCGGCATCCTGCCACCTCGTTTCGTTAAAAATCACATGTCGGCTCATTATACGGCATTTTTCCCTATTGTTCAAGAGCGGAATGTGTGATATAATCCTTGTTCAATGGAATATGCGCCTGTGATGGAATTGGTAGACATGCGAGATTTAGGTTCTCGTGCTTTCAGCGTGTGGGTTCGAGTCCCTTCAGGCGCACCACGTCGGAGCAAAGTCCGCTCCACGCATAGGGGCTTTTTTACAGCCCCCTTTCAGGTTGTCAAAGAACACCAGTTCTCGCTTTTGAGAACTGGTGTTCTTTGACAGCATGCAATACTGCATTTTAATTTTGACTAAGGAACTTAGAAAGCATACTAATCAGAGGCAGTATTCTGGATCTCATGAGACCCTTCCGTTAAAATCCGTCAGCGACAGCGTACTGCGCATCTCGTAAGGATAGTATGCGACGATGGCATTTTCACCTATGGTCACCACGGTGTGCCCGCCCGCATAAACACGAATGTCTCCCCATGTGCCGCGATTGCCGGATGCAGAACTGTCGGCTGGATACATCGCCTCATCATAGGTTCTGGAGTTGTTGTTCGAGTTGTTGCGCACGTCATAGTATTGCTTCCCGTTGTTCTCCAAACGGTAGCTCTTGCCCGGTTCCAGGGTGAACGCCATCAGGGCAGGCTCCGCGCTTTCCGTCAGCGACAGCGTACTGCGCATCTCGTAAGGATAGTATGCGACGATGGCATTTTCACCTATGGTCACCACGGTGTGCCCGCCTGCATAAACACGAATGTCTCCCCATGTGCCGCGATTGCCGGATGCTGAACTGTCGGCTGGATACATCGCCTCATCATAGGTTCTGGAGTTGTTGTTCGAGTTGTTGCGCACGTCATAGTATTGCTTCCCGTTGTTCTCCAAACGGTAGCTCTTGCCCGGTTCCAGGGTGAACGCCATCAGGGCAGGCTCCGCGCTTTCGGTGATAGCAACTCCATCCGTAGCCATAAACTCAATGGCACCGGAAGCAGTGACCACACAATAGCCGTTGGCGGGGATCGAAATACTTCCGTACGTATCCCAGCCGCACCCCTTTACAGCACCGGAGGCATCATATCCCGCATAGTCATACCGCGCTTTGGACGATGCCGTGTTGGATACGCTGACCGCCGTTGCATTGGAATTGACCAGTTTATAACTGACCGTCTCGGGTTGAACAGAAGACGGTGGGGCAGGCATCGGAGTCGAGGGCGGTGTAACTACCGGAGAGGGCTCGGGCTCCGGCTCCGGGGTGGGATCATCAACATCGATAGATACATGATGCTCTTCAATTTCCCTATTGATAACAGACGGATCAATGGTCAATCGGTGTGGATCATCAAACGATCCTGTTCCGGTTACTTCAGCGATATACCGCATGTCAATATAACAAGCAGGTCTAATTGCAGCACTCATATCTGCTTGATTAGAGCCAACATTGGCATTGCTGATAGTAAGCATGTGAGTTCCATAGTATGCATAGAAGCGGGTAAATTGAGTTTCAACAGAATCTCTTAACCAAAATGCTGCCAAGTTATTTCCATTTGGATAGCGATATCCACACAAATCATTAGTCAGAACATAATTTTTGAATTCCCACCCATTCAGCAAGAACATCAAATCTGTTGTTTCTGAAACGCCATAAGGTTCCTGATAAAACAGACTTAGGTCAG
The DNA here is from genome assembly GCA_015067995.1 of Oscillospiraceae bacterium. Classification (GTDB taxonomy): domain Bacteria; phylum Bacillota; class Clostridia; order Oscillospirales; family Oscillospiraceae; genus Oscillibacter. The sequence continues at coordinate 25,482 of SVLJ01000003.1, read as the reverse complement.
CAGAAAAATCCTTGAATGCTGTATCTAATACACTTTTTTTGCCAGACTCAGTGTATGGAATCAGGCTTTGGTGAGCAACAGGCTGAATGATACTATATTCATACTCGGTAAATCTATTCAAATAGCCACCGGTATCAACATAGGTAGGAATACTTTCAGAAGGCCATGGAACGGTAGCAATTCCTGCTGTACCATAATCAAACTGAATATCTTGGTATGACACTGTTGCATCCCGAGAATTTAGCCAGGTTCTAGCATCACTATATTCCCATGTTGCCGAACCATACGAGTGATACTGTGTTAGGCTCATCGTTTTGGATACTGCATGAATGGTTGCATCAAACACGCCGGGATACATGCACATGTTATAAATGAGTGCATAATTCCCATCCACATTGATTACTTGCCAAATGTCAGGCGTTTTCTCCAGGTTAGCGCTACCAAAATAAATGTGGTCGCCCACATTTAAGATTGTCGTTGTGTCTGGAGCAACAGTAGCGTCCATAGGCTCGGATGAAGGTTTTGTAGGCGTAGGTTCTAACGAAGGCTCGATCTCGGACTCCGGGGTGGGCTCGGGCTCCGGGGTGGGCTCCGGCTCCGGGGCGGGCGCCGGTTCGGGCTTAGGTTCAGGCTCCGGGGTCGGTTCCGGTGTGTCTCCGGGTGTCACTTCCGGGGGAAGCCCCATCGGCAAAACGGCAGCCAATGCTTCGGTCAGTTCTTTCGTTTCTCCGACTGCTTCTACAGCCTTATCCAAAATTTCGGTGGCCTTCTCAGAATCACCCTGCTTTATGTAAACTTCAGCCAGAGCGATATAGGCGTCAGCCTGCTTGGGGTCAATCTGAATGGCAGCCTCAAAGGCCAAAACAGCCTGTTCATAATTGCCTTCGGTCAGGTATCGTACACCCAGATCATACTGTTCTTTCCAGTTGGTAACCTCTGCTTTTTGTCCGCAGGAACACAGTGTCATGATTAAGACAAGGAAAAGGCTTACTATGTTCTTTTTCACGCTTGTCCCCCCCGAAATGGATTCTATGTTATTTCAGCAGAGCGGTTCCTTCACTGAGCAGCTGGGTTTCCGGCGGCAGCAGCTGGGTTTCCGGCGGCAGCAGCTCCGTCTCTGCAACAAGGAGCTCCGTCTCTGCAGCCAAAGATGTATTTTCTTCCTCCAATAAAACCGTTCCATTGGCGGCGGCAGTGATCTCAGCAACATGCCCGTTGGTTTCGGTACTCTTGCGATCAGCTGCACCGTATCGGACCGTCATAGGTTCCGTGGGATAACCGTTGCGCAGAGGGATGGTTTGCCCGCCCCCGACAGAAGCATTTTCCGGGCGGTACTTCGGTTTCTTGATCAGAAATACGATGGCCAACAGGATTGTCAGCCCAAACAGGCCAATGCCTGCATAAAACATCAATTGTCCGTTTGTCATGGATACGCCTCTTTCCTCACTCATACACCGTGGATTGTGTCAGCTTTCCCTCGGCATCATATCTCTCTTCCCCGATATAATTGCCTTTTTCATCATAGCGCGATACCCTTTTCCATTGCAGATTCCCATAAGCGTCATACCAGCTGTACTCATGAGTTTTTCCGTTTTTCAGGTATGTTCTTGTTGAATAGGATCGCAGCGCACCGTCAGAAGCGTAACGGCTTGTTTTTACCTGGCGCCCATGCTCATCGTACTCATAGATGTCGTAGTAGACAAGTTCCTCTTTGTCGCCGCGGCAATTGTACTGTTCACTTTTGATTTCACGGCCTTCACTGTCATAGGACTCCAGAAAACGGGTTTCTAACTCCCCGGTGTCTACATCGAAATGGCGTCTTTCCGTCACTTTCCGATTGTCATCGAAGTCACATTCAATTCGACCCACCCGGCCGTTCGCAGTATACGTATAGTACGAAACTATGTTGTTTCCCTGTGCGTCATACTGCAAATCCACATGACTGGTTTGATTGCCCTGACCATCGTAGGCAGTTACAGAGGCGCTCCGGCCCTGTTCATTATAAGTGTAGGTATGATACCAAATCAGAGTTCCTTCTCCGTCGTATGTACTCTTCCGCCGGGTCTTGCCCGAAGAGTCGGAGATATTGCCCGATTCTATCTCGGCTATCTTATCTGCGATCTCCGCATTGCTGCCGGATGCACCAAGGCCCTTTCGCAGCACCTCCAGTGCCTTGTCAAAATTCCCCTGTCGGATGTACACATCGGCCAGGCCCAGCCATGCAGCCGCATTGGCCTCGTCTAGTTTCAGGCTTGTTTCATAATCTGCCAGAGCCGCAGCCAAATTGGCTTCCGTTTCGCCCGAGCCAATATAGGCATCCGCACGCCCCAGATAGGCAGCGGTCATATTGGGCTCAATCTCAATGGCGGCGCTGAAAGCCAGAATAGCCTCCGCATAGTTGCCTTCGGTCAGATAGCGCACACCCAAATCGTACTGTTCCTGCCATGTGATGCTGGTTTCTGTTATCTTTCCGCAGACCCAAAGTATAATCAGCAGGGATAAAAACAAACATATCAGGCGTTTCATATAGGCGTTCCCCTTTTATCTTTATTAATCAACCGTTTCACGCACGCTGCTATCAGGGTTGCAGTATGTTTTCTGAACAATATTACACGCGGAAGGATACTCGGTTTCACGCTGCGTTGTACTTGTAGTCGGTGATCATCTTATTATTGGAATCGTATTCGGTTTCCCGCACCAATCCGCCGGTGGTGTCATACAAGTAGACCCAATAATGATCAACGGAACCATCGGGGTTGTAGAAGGTTTCCTTCAACATGTTACCCGTGGAATTGTACTCGGTTTCATGTTTCGGGGTGCCGTCAGAATAGTAGGATGCAGCCCAAATCGTATAACCGGCAGTGTTGTACTTGTAGTCGCTGATCATGATATTGGCGCCGTTGTATTCACTGCTGCGGATCGTTCTGCCGGTGGTGTCATACGCGTAAACCCAATAATAATCAACGGAACCATCGGGGTTGTAGAAGGTGTCCTTCAACATTTTGCCCGTGGAATTGTACTCGGTTTCATGTTTCGGGGTGCCGTCAGAATAGTAGGATGCAGCCCAAATCGTATAACCGGCAGTGTTGTACTTGTAGTCGCTGATCATGATATTGGCGCCGTTGTATTCACTGCTGCGGATCGTTCTGCCGGTGGTGTCATACGCGTAAACCCAATAATAATCAACGGAACCATCGGGGTTGTAGAAGGTGTCCTTCAACATTTTGCCCGTGGAATTGTACTCGGTTTCATGTTTCGGGGTGCCGTCAGAATAGTAGAATGCAGCCCAAATCGTATAACCGGCAGTGTTGTACTTGTAGTCGCTGATCATGATATTGGCGCCGTTGTATTCACTGTTGCGGATCGTTCCGCCGGTGGTGTCATACGCGTAAACCCAATAATAATCAACGGAACCATCGGGGTTGTAGAAGGTGTCCTTCAACATGTTACCCGTGGAATTGTACTCGGTTTCATGTTTCGGGGTGCCGTCAGAATAGTAGGATGCAGCCCAAATCGTATAACCGGCAGTGTTGTACTTGTAGTCGCTGATCATGATATTGGCGCCGTTGTATTCACTGTTGCGGATCGTTCTGCCGGTGGCATCATACACATAAACCCAATAATAATCAACGGAACCATCGGGCTTGTAGAAGGTATCCTTCAACATGTTGCCCGTGGAATTGTACTCGCTTTCACGTTGCGGGGTACCGTCAGAATAGTAAACCGCTGCCCAAATCGTATAGCCGGCTGCGTTGTACTTGTAGTCGCTGATCATGACGTTGTTTCTGTTGTATTCGGTTTCCCGCACCAATCCGCCGGTGGCATTGTATTCGTAAATGATATAGCTGCCATCATCGTAATCATATCTCTCGGTACGCGTGCCAGATGGCGCAGGAGTGGGTTCCGGTGCAGGCTCCGGCGCAGGCTCCGGTGCAGGCTCCGGCGCAGGCTCCGGTACAGGTTCCGGTGTGGGCTCCGGTACAGGCTCCGGTACAGGCTCAGGTGCAGGTTCCGGCGCAGGCTCCGGTGCAGGCTCCGGCGCAGGCTCCGGTACAGGTTCCGGTGTGGGCTCCGGTGTGGGTTCCGGTACAGGTTCCGGCGCAGGCTCCGGTGTGGGTTCCGGTGTGGGCTCCGGTGCAGGCTCCGGTACAGGCTCCGGTGTGGGCTCCGGCGCAGGTTCCGGTGTGGGCTCCGGTATGGGTTCCGGTGCAGCCAACGGCGGGAGGGCAGTTACAGCCTCTGTCAACGCCTCGGTTTCACCGACCTCAGCAACAGCCTGTTCCAGAATCTTGACAGCCTTATCCACATTGCCCCGTGTCGTATAGACCTCTGCCAGACCGATGTATGCATCCGCCTGCTTCGGGTCTATCTCAATAGCAGCTTCAAAAGCCAGGATGGCCTCGTCATACTTACCCTCTGCCAGATAACGAACACCCAGGTCGTACTGGTCCTGCCAGGTGGAACCGTCAGCCTTCTGGGCACAGGCACAAATGACCAAAGCCAGCGCCAGTATCAAACACAAACCTCTCATTCTTTTCATGGCAATTCTCTCCTTACAGCCAGCCGTTTTTCTTCAGGTTTTCGATCAGGCTTCCCAGTTGCTGATAATACGTAGTCTCGTCAGAACTGCGGATCTTGCTTCCGGCAATTTCATACTGCTCCAGAACAGGGGAATAATTCCTCTGCTCCTGTTCCTTTTGATTTTCGATGGTAATCAGAAGCATGCCTCGCAGGGCGTGGGGCATGTAGTCCTGGGGGAACATCTGCTCATAGTCGGTCAGAGCCTGTTCGGCCTGGGTATAGTCCTTCATCTCATAGTAAATGGTGTAAAGGTTGGAGTAGAGGTATTCCTTGGTGACTCCCAGCTCGATGACCCGGTCGAAGCACTCGGCCGCCTTGACCAGATAGTTTTCCGGCGCCGAGGTATCGGTGTGGTAGGCTTCAAAGTAAGCCAAAGCCAGCGTCTCCCAAATCGCGCTGTCATAACGCAAACCCTCCAGACTAACCGCCTGGGCCAGCAGTTCAGCGGACTTGGTTGCAGGACTCATGATGGGCGATTTGCCCGCACCGGAAAGGCCGGCACATTCGCGATACAGGTCACCCAGCGAAATGTAGCAGCGGCGGGTCAATGCAAAGTCCTCGCTTTGTTCCAGTACAACCAGCAAGATCTCTTCGGCTGCCGCATAATCCTCCTTGGCAATGAGCACTTCACCCTGTACGTACTGGGTCAGAACCGAATCGCCGCCCTGCTTGATCAACTGGTTCAGAATAGCCTCGGCTGCTTCTGTATGTCCCATGCGACCCAGACAGACGGCATAATCACGCAGATTGCTTTCGGACAGTTCACCGCCTCGGGCAAACCCCTCTCCTGCCGCCTTGTAATCACCCAGTTCAAACTGGGCGGAAGCCATGGTCAGGCGGGTCTGCGGATCGGAACCATATTTGTTCAGAGCCGCAGTACCGAACTCGATACACTCCCGCCAGCGACCATTCAGATACAGGGCGTAGGTTTGCTGCCGATCGGCATCCACCCGATCAGGGAACAGTGCTCTGGCCCGATCCAACACGGCCACAGCACCATCATAACTGGATGAATACAGTGTGCTTGCCTGAGCCAGAAGGGCGGTATATTCCGTCTCCTTCTCCTGCCCCATCATCAGCCATCCGCCTGCCGTCAGCGCCGCCGAAGCCAGCAGCATCACAACAATGGTTACCACGCGGCCGCGTTTTGCGGCCCGATATTTTTTGTAGGCCTTGTCAAATTTATAAATATGGTTCAGGTCGTCCAGAAGTTCGTCCACGTTTTGATAGCGAGCTTCCGGCTCCGACTGAACACACTTGTTCAAAATATATTCAATGCCATGAGACAGCGAGGGCACCAGTTCCCGCACAGGCACAAAGTTGTACGGCGGCTCATAGGGGCTCTTTCCGGTCAGCAGGTGGTACATGGTCACACCCAGAGCATAAATGTCGGTTCTGGCATCACTCTGCGCCGTGCCAAACTGCTCCGGAGCAGCGTAGCCCTTGGTACCGATATAGGTGGTATCCGCAGTAGATTCCTGCTTATATTCACGGGCGATACCAAAGTCGATCAGCTTCAGGTTACCGTCGGGCTGCAGCATGACGTTGGCCGGCTTCATGTCCCGGTAAATGATCGGGTTGGGCTGCTGCGTGTGCAGGTAATGCAGCACCCCGCACAGATCACGGAACCACTGAAGGCCGACTTGCTCATCTACCTTTTTCTCGCGGCGCAGCACTTCTTCCAGCGACAAACCCTCCACAAAGTCTTCGGCAATGTAGATGTGATCTATATCCTCAAAAATATCCACAATACGGGGCAGCATAGGGTGCTGCAGGCGTTTGAGGATATTGGACTCCGCCAGAAAGTCAAATTTTGCGCCCTGCTCCTTGCGAACCTCTTTAACCGCCCAACGGGTATGCAGTCGCTTATGCTCAGCAAGATAGACGGTGGACATACCGCCCTTTCCGATGATGGATTTAATTTCATATGTATCGTTGAATGTGGCATTCATACGTCTGTCTCCTTTATTGTTGCCGTCGGTCAGGGAAAACCTCTATCATCCGGCCATCCGCCCCGTGCCCTTCAAAAAGCTCAGGAAGTCAGTTCCGTCAACAAAGCAAAATTGGAATAAAGCACCGCGCTCAGGTGTTCTCCGTCATTAAACGTAAAGTAAATATTGTAGTCAGCTTCGGCTCTGGTATCATTTTTGTTATAAAAAACGACATTGAGATACCGCAATGGGTCTTCGCGGCTGGTTTCGCTCATAAACCAGACGTCGTTTATTTCCCGTCTGGTACAGATGGCAATCGTCACCTCGTAATAATTCTTCAGCTTTTCAGGATCAAAGCCAAACTTTTCAGGATCAAAGCCAAGCTTTTCCAGCACCACGGTATAGGAATCACCCATTTGAATTCCCCGCCAACCTGCAGAGCCATAGGTATCAACGCCGAAATCCAAACAGCGGCTGTCCCCCACCGGGGCAGATACCCAAACATCGCTATGATTCTCGCCCTGATAAGCGCAATTCTGCACCGGAATGGTATAGTCCACAGACTGAATTTCTCCATTCACCAGGATGCTGTATTTGCCGGTCATCTCCGAAGTTGATTCGCTTCCTTCCACATATTTACGCTCCAGCAGGTCGCCCAGCTGATTATAGGGGGTGGTAAACAGTTCCGGCAGATCGGAGTAGGTCAAGGCACCTTCCTGCTGCAGCATGTCATGCATCAGCATATGCAGGTCCTCCTCGGCGATATCCTCTTCATAAGAGCCGCCGGGTTCCCGGTTCATCTCCCGGCTCAGGTTGCCCTCGGCATCAATGTACATGGTATCGGATGCAAAGGGTGTCCAGCTTTCGGCGTGACCTGCCTCCGACAGGTTGACGTATATTCCAAACAGAGCATTTTCCCACTGGACCGGAGTAACATTCACTTTAAACTGATAGCCACTGCTTCCGCTGACGGCAAAATCCTCGTCCATCATGCGGTAAGAAGTAGGTTCATGGGTGTTGGCGCCAATCATCAGGATACAGTCCACGCCCTCAGGGCAGCGATAGGCCACCGACACAAGGAATTCGGTAGCCTGCCCGGCCTGATAGGCTGCCTTGTCAAAATAGAATTCGGTAATACGGATGCCTGTTCCGCCGGAGGACAGGAAATCCAAAGAACCCGCAACGCGGTCAAAGGCCTCTGTATCTCCACAGGCACTGCGGCCCTGCTCCATCACCTCGACCGCCTTTTCGTACTGGCCGGCGTTCAGATACGCATCCGCCAATGCCACATAGGCATCCACCAGCTTGGGGTCAATCTCAATGGCAGCCGTAAAGGCCAGAATGGCTTCCTCATACTTACCCTCGGTCAGATAGCGTACGCCCAAGTCATACTGTTCCTGCCACGCGGCAGTGTCTTCGTTCTTTTTTCCACAGGCGCAAAGCACCAGAGCTAAAGCCAACAACAGGCTGATAACTCGCTTCATGAAATGCATCCCTCCGTTAATAATCATACCGCGCCGTTACATTGCCGTCCGCGTTGTATTCAAATACGCTTTCCGTGCTGCCATCGGTTTTGTAGTAAGTTCTGCGCACCCGGTTTCCGTCAATATCGAATTCATCCACGCGATGCCATCCACTGTTCTTATCCGTTTCCCGCACCAGTCTTCCGTCGGCATCGTATTCCCACGCGGTATAGCCATATATGGTACCGTCAGGCATGTAACGGGTTTCGCACACCGGGTGTCCGGCGGCATTGTATTCCGTAAGTCTCTCATCACTGTCGCTGTGTTCAGTGTGCCGCATCAGGCTGCCGTTTGCGCCGTATTCCCACGCATGATAATAATCCACGACTCCATCGGCTTTGTACATAGTTTGGCGCACATGATTTCCGTTGGCGTCATATTCGTCAATCAGATACGTTCCGTCCGGATAGTCGTTCCGCTCGCTGCGGGACAGGTCCTGGTCTGGCGGCCCGGAAGACTCCGGAGTGGGTTGTTGTATGGAACCGGAGGCAGATGAGAGCGTTTCCAGCGCTGCAGTCAGCGCATCCGTCCCGCCAATTTCCGCAACGGCCTTATTCAGAATCTCGGCAGCCTTCTCGGTGTTGCCCTGTTGGGTGTAGACCTCGGCCAAACCGATGTAAGCATCGGCCTGCCTGGGGTCAATTTCGATGGCGGCGGTGAATGCCAGAATGGCTTCTTCATAATTACCCTCCGTCAGATAGCGCACACCCAGGTCGTACTGCTCCTGCCAGGTAAGTACACCGTCATTGCCTGCCGCGTCCCTTTGCCCGCAGGAACACATGCCAAAAACAATGGTCAAAGCCAACATCATGGTACACAAACGTTTCAAATAAAACACCCCATTTTACAGTTCCGGGTATGCCAAAACAGGCACGGAGTTTCATGCCGCGCCTGTTTTCGGTGAACTCTGCTGCAACACGCAGCGTTTGCAGGACGATCCACAAGCCCATCGATAACACAAGATCGATATCCGGTACGGAGTAAGTACCCCGGCCTATCAGTACGTCCTGATTGCGACAACGGATATGTTGTCCCGTTCCTGCCGCTGCTTGTTCAGTTCAATCAGTGCATCCAAGTTCCTTTTCATGACCGCGGTATCCGACATGATACAGGGATTCAGATATTGATATATCTCTTCTTCCGTAATTTCATGCCGGAATCCATCGCAGCATAGCATATAAACCGCATTCTCGGCAGTATCCCCAAAAAACAGATCCGGGTACACCGTTTCGGATGCACCAACGCACTGTAAAAGAATGCTTCTGCGAGGGTCGGTTTTTGCTTCATCCTTTGTCAACATGCCGCGCTCTACTTCTCGGGCAACCAGAGTTTGATCCTGAGTTAGAATTCTCACGCAGTCTGTAATCTCATATGCCCTCGTATCACCCACATGGACGATATAATACCGCTGGGAGGTCAATAATATGGCGGTAATCGTAGTACCCAGGCTGAAGCCGCCGGAAGCACCGTAGGATTTTAACTGTTCGTTGCAATCATGGATCAACGAGACCCAATCCGAACGGATCTCTCCGTCGGGAATACCGCGATCACAGAGATCCGGCAATCTCGCTGCAGTCCAGTTGCAAAAAGCATCTACAAGAGTCGCGCTGGCAACTTCGCCGTTTGACAAACCGCCCATACCATCACAAAGAATCGCAAACACGACTTCACCAAGACATGTTTGAAACACCTTCACGCAATAGCAATCCTGGTTGACAGTCTTGATCAGGCCTACGTCTGTTGCGGCGGAAACGATAAAATTCAGGATCCTTACCTCCCCTCTTAACCGGAAGTCACTGTACAAACACTCAGGCGTTTTGATGCTGTATTTCCATCAATAGAGCTTAAATTCAAATTCCTCGTTTCCCAGGCGGATTTTGTCACCGTGAGAAATCTGAAATTCCGTATTGCTCTGCAGCCGTTCCCCGTTCACGTAAGTGTGATTTGTGGAGTTGGTGTCCATAACGAAGAACTCGCCTTCACGGGTAATAAAGCATGCATGGCTGCGGCTGACTGCGGGATTATCTCCAATAAAATAATCCACGAAGGAACTTTCCTTACCCACACGGAAATTCGATTTGTTCAGCATGATCTTCTCATTGTTTTTCGCGCGAATCAGGTACGGCTTGACAGTCTGCTCCGGAGACGAGGCTTCGCAAAGCACTGTGGTTCCGAGGGACGCTCCGCCGCCAAGACATACCGTCTCGCCAAAGTTTCTGCCCTGCCCCTGCGGAGTCTGGGCAGGGACATAAACGGGCGGCGTCGAGGGAGTGGGAGCGGGAGATGCACTCTGAGGTGCAGCCTGAACCTTAGGCTGAGGGGCCGCCTGCGGAGTGGGCTGTACGACAGGCTGAGAAACCGGCTGAGCAGCCTGACCGGGGATTGCAAAGGATGCTACAGGCTGGTTCTTCTTTTCTTTTTCTTTCTTTTCTTTCTTGCCGGGTTTTACAGGCGCAGCTACGCTGGCTGCGCTTTTCTGTGCTTCTTTCTGGGCTTTGTATGCTGCCGCATTTTCCTTGCTGTAATGCATCAGCAAATGCATCATACTGATTTTCTTTTCCGGAGGGGCTACAGGAGTCGGTTCGGCTGCCGGGGCCGGCGCAGGAGCCGGTTCTGCCTTCGGAATCGAGATCGGCTTGGCTGCAACGGGTGCCGCTGCCTGAGGCGGCACTTCCTGAGTCTGTACGGGTACAGCGGTCTTTGTGGGCTGAACGGCAGTCGAACGGGGTGCCTGTGCTGCAACAGGCGCCGTTTTGATTTCAGACAGAAGTGCTTTGAAATCGTGCAGGGAAAAAACGGGAGACCCATTCAGGAAATTAATGATACGCGCCACATGGTCGCAGTTTTCACTTTGGTCAAACTGCGTTGTAAACATGATATTTTTAAAGAACCCGCCCAAATCGGTCGGCACTTTCTCAGTGTTGCAGACCGGAAGACAGATCAGAAACACCTCGTTGGAAGAAACGTCAACATACATATGATCCATATCAAACAACAGGCTGCTGATATCAATCATGTAGTCTTCTGCAGCCAGACAACCGTCTATAATGCTGCCGAACGCCCCAATCAGGCGCTTTTTGTTTACGGAACCGCTGAAAAACTGTCGCAAAGACACCTTGGAAGACACGTTGTATTTCAAAAACCTTGCAGCATCGATCTGCAGAAACTGGGTCTGTGCTATGCCGGAAATCTTGTTATTGGACAGCATGCCAAGGCTCATGGAATCAATGACATCATCTTCCTGCACCTGATATACCAGATAGGTGTTTGTCCCCTGACTTTCATAAGAAAACGCACTCATTCTTAGCCCTCCCTATTCAAACGATACAGTTTCAGGAGCTGCCATTTGTCTCCGGTTTTCACAAAACAGCTTCCTTTTTCGTTAAAATCCTTTGCAGAATAAAATTGCGGTTCGATCACAACATCTTCATTCAGATCGACAAAGCCCCACTTCCCGTCAATGCACACGGCAGCAAGGCCATTTGCATAGGAACGGGCATCATCGTATTTGTGATTGGAGATCAGACTGCCGTCGGCGCCGATGAAACACCACCTGCCGTCGATTTTGACCGCTGCGGGAGCAGCGCCCGAGAAGATTTGCGCATCTTCAAATGTAAGGGATCCAATCTGCGTTCCGGCGGCGTCGATCATGATGTACTTGCCGGGGGCTGTCGAAACAAACAGGCGGTCATTGCGGAACGCGATCTGCTTTTCATCCAGTTTAACGTCCAGATAGGTTTGATTTGTAATCGCGTTGCCCTGAGCATCAATCAGTTGCCAGGCGGCCCCATTTTTTACTGCAGCAACATGGTTGTTGACTGTCGAAGCGTAGTCGTATTCGCCGAACAGAACAGAAAACTTGTCATTAACATAGATGTATTTCCCGTCCATTCGCTGCGCTGCAATGATACCGTTTACCAACAGGCCGAACTTTTGGTAGGGTTCTTTCGAAACCATGACCTTGGAACCTGTTTTATCAATAAAAAATGCCTCACCTTTTGGATTGACAACCGATACGAAATTGATCTTGGTATAAGCGCCGACCTGAGGGTAGCTGCAGGCAACGCGAAGATTGCCGTATCGGTCCACAAAACCCCAGCGATCCTTGTTGTTTACCGCACAATAATTGTTGCTGTAAATGCCCACATCACTGTAGGTGTTGAAGTCCAGCCGGAAGGTATACATCAGCTCGGCATTTACCTGATCCATATACTCACTGGAAATATTTCGCTTTGCTGCCACATTCAGAACATCGTAGCAGGATTCGTAATCCCCGGCATCCACATATGCATTCAGCAGGTAGTCGTAAGCCAGAGGATGGGTGGGGAAGGCTTCAAAAAGCTCACGACACCAGGCCAGACATTCTGCGGATTTGCCCTGGGTCTTATAATAATCTGCCACCTCTGCGTACAGCTCGGCGCTGCTCTTGATTTCCAGTGCCGACGTGTAGTTTTGGATGGCATATTTGGTAATGCCGTCTTCGGCAAATCTTCTGGCTTCCGACAGGTAATGATCGTACTCAGCATTCACTTGCGCCGTATCGGAAATCAGCGTATACCAAGATGCCAGCATCAGAACGACCATGCCAATTGGAATCAATGCTCTGTATTTTTTCATGCAGACACGTCCCTTCTTACATTCCCGCCAAAGCAATTGCAATTACAGTACCGATAAGGATGCTGGGTCCAAACGAAACGGTGTCCTTGCGCGTTTTCTTCCTGGTGAGCAGTAGAAAAACCGCCTGAAAGAAAGAAGCCATCAACGAAAAGAACACTGCATTGACAGCACCCCATAAACCTTGATACAACCCCATCATTGCAAACAGCTTCACATCGCCCATGCCGATGCTGTTTTTAAAGAGCAGCAACAGCAGCAGGAAGAACACTCCCAGCACCACGGCACCAATTACGCCGTCCTTCAAGGCTGCAAAACCGCCTGCCGGAGAGATCGCAAACTCAATGACAAGAAGCACGCAGCGGGCAATGAAAGCGGCCAGAAGCAATTTGTTTGGGATTCTCTGTACCCGCATATCAATGGCAGCAGCGGGGAACAAAACCAGCACAAGACAAAGCAGCTTGGTACTCTGCATCCAGGACAACGCATACAGCGTTTGAAACAAAATGATCAGAACGCCGGATGTCAGCGCTGCGCAAAGGAGATAAATCACTTTATTTCGGTTCAGGGAAAGAACGGCTGTGTTCTTTTCCTTCCAACCGACACCGTTGAGATAGTAACAGGCATATACATAACCCGCAGCGATCAGTACCAAAGACATGATCGCATTCACCGCTGTCGTCATTCGCCCGTTTCCTCCTCCCCATTTGCCACCAGGGTCGACCTTGCCCCTCTGCCGTAACTGGGGACAACTTCAATGGTCACGCCATTTGTTTTGGCATTGGCAATGATCGATTCGATTTTTTCCTTCAGTCCGTCATCTTCCGGAATCACCAGAATGATTTTCGTGGCAGCACCGGCACATTCGTGCTCGGCTTTCGTTGCAGTTCCGTTCACTTCGGTTTTCGTTTTGACCCTGGACAAACCTTCGGTGGTGCTGTTGGCCTTGCCGCACAGACGTTCAATGTTGGTCGTCAAGGCGACATCGTCCAGATCGGCGAGGGTTCTGGCAGGCTCATCTTCGGAACTCCATAGCGGATTCATGGACGCAATCATGACAAACTCGTTGGTTGTCGTGTTATACAACTGTACATCCGTCAGTCCGCTGGTTTTTTTATATCCCTCGTCCAGCATGTCCTTGATCACCATGTGGCGAATCATGTTGGAACGCTCCTTCACCGTTGCCTGAGTCCAAAGAGTATTATTGGCTTCGTTGGTATATGTTTGGCTGGTTTGATGACTGCTTTCACCGCCCAGCCATCCGTGGGTCACCGCTGTCTGGCTGAAGTGGAAAGAGAAGTCAATCGGGAGTAAGGCGATGACCTTGACGTCATATTCCACGATGACCCGGATCTCACTGGAACCATTGGGAAACAGCATAGACTGGGAGAAATCCAGTCCGTCGATATAGGATCCTGTGGCAGAGGGCACCACTCCCAGGAACTTCAGATACGCATTTACATTGCCGTCCTGGGCACTGACCAGATGCTTTTGAACCAACACCTTGGCCAGAGGCGCGGCAATCAGGCGGGACTTCACCAAATCAAACCCCTCGTTTGCCGCCATTTTGGCAATTCCGAACATCAGATTCTTGGGATCCTTGGCAATATCGGACAGCGTGCTCTCCAGAGAACTGCCGGCCTCACCAATGTTCTTCAAACTGCCTTCCACCGAATCCCACGCACCCAGAATGTCCTTCACGTTTTCCGGTGTCTGTTTCCCGGTCTTTCCGAGGTTCTCGATTTCATTGTACACCGTGTTCACATCGGTCAGAATCTGGGTAAGGGGTTTGGTCCCCTCCTGTCCTGCTTCATAAACCTTGTTTTGGCTATCGTTGAGCCCGGTCAAAGAGTACAGATAACTATACTGAGAGATTTCCTTCGCCGTAGCATTGATGGCGCAGGACATTCTGGACTGCACGAGGCAGATGTTTACGATGGTCAGAACGGTAACAATGGCAAACATAAAAGCGCTGAGAGAGATTGTTGCCTCAATGGTGATCATACCGGATTCTGTTTTCAATTTACGCAACCTGTTCATCTCCCTTCCAAACCGTGCTGCCTTAATAACCGCAAACGGAGCTATAATCAAATGTATACCAATTCTGGTCATTGACCGGATTGCCCTCCACCGCGGCAAAGAGAGGCAGAGCCATCAGCGTTGGTGGTACTTGAATGGTAGCAGAAATTTCAACATATGCCGCGGCGTTAGACAGGAGGTATCCTTCACCACCGTTACGTACGTACATATTGGTCTGAATCACATCAGCCGTTCGGAGCAGGACACCCTCCTCGTTGATGTACAGGCCGATCATCAGGAACAGACGCAGATAATCGCTGTAAGCAAACTCCAGCATCGATGCAATTCCCGTTTCATCGGAGCCTGCCACATTTCCGTTGGCAGTCATTCCGCCGAACACGCCGTCGATCTGTTCGGTGAGCGTCTTTTTTAATTCATCGGCACCCTTGTTTGCCGCATCGGACAATTTCTGCTTCATCTCATCTTTTTGCTTGATGACAGCGTCGCAGGAGTTGGAAATGGTGTCGGTAATCTTGTCGCGCACCTGATTAATTACGCCGGTCAGAGCATTTGCGGCCTCGGCGACAGACGACTGGGCGTAGTTCCCGCTTGCTGTCAGGGCATCCAGAACCTTTTGAATGAACTGCCCCTTGATGACGTTGACCGCCTCTTCCTTGATGATATACCCCAGATCGGATTTGCCGACCATTGCCCGTTCATCAGCCAGCCAGTCATCCAGACCTTTTTCCACCATGGCGACCATGTCAGTGCCCGGATTGAGCATATTTTCCTCAATGGCGTTGTTGCACATGGTGGTGAGCTTCTGGATGGCTGTATTGGCGTGGCGTGCAATCAGCGTGTCATAGGATTCCGAGGCCTTATTGATCAAATCCTCTGAACCACTCTCCAGATATGCCGACAACTGTTCATCGGTCATGTCCAGGAGGCCATTCAGCTCTTCGGTGCCCCAGTCAATTGCATCGGAGGCAACTTCTGCCAGGTTTTCGCCTACCTCCTTTTTCACCTCACCCACCAGACCGCCGACAGAGCATTTAAATGTGTCGGCGCTTTTGAACAGCGGTACACTTTCGCCGTCTTTCAGGTCGGCCAGATCCAACGCCGATTCGCAGCAGGAAATGCCGATAATAATGGCGGCCTGAATCAAAGGAGCCGGAATCACGCCCAGCGTAGCAGCTGAAATGGGAGCGGCAATGGCAAAGGCGGTATCACGAATAGAGGGGGCGGAGAAGGCATAAATCAGGTTGAAGCCCAGGCGGACACCGTAGATGGAGCCATACGCCTTGGTCAGATTGCCTGCATTGGTGCCTCCGTAGACGATGTACTCCACTTCTCTGCCGTATGCATAGCTGTTATCCGGAGTGATGGGAACTTTGGTCAGTGTCTGGAGGGATGCCTCTTTTTGGCCGGGGTGTGTAACCAAATATTCCTTCTCAATGGTATCGTAACTGAACATGCTGAGGATATAGTCCGATACATACAGTTTGTCGCGCAGGTCGGTACCCATATCCGTGACGGCCGAGGACAGATTCTTGAACATGGAACTCAGGCTTTCGGCGGTATTGCCGGCAGCGGTTTTGCCGGGGGAGTTTTCATCGGCAGGGGTGTCGCCGGTGATCACATTGGCACTGGGAACTTCGCTCCCCTTGTCCGCTGCCGAAGGTCGATGACTCACTTTGTTCAGTTCATTTCCGTTGTTGATGTTTCCATCATCGGCGCTTTCGGCACCTGTTTTGGCGGTTTCCGAGGCTTTTTTCTTTACTTTCTCGTAAAGGCCTTCGCCGTTTTCATAATCTTCCGTCCGCTCTGTGTCAGAGTTGGAGATATTGCCGTCATCTGAGACCGGACCGCCGCTGAAGTGGGTGTACAGATAGGTATAAAAATTCAGTTTATCCGTGCCGGATCCGGCAAGCCTTGCCTGCGTGCCCTGCTGATTCTCCCAAGACACATCGACCGCTTGGCCCACAACGAATTTACCGTTGCACCATGTATCGATCTGCTTGTTCAGAGCCGCTTCGTTTGTCGGAACCGTCTTGAGTTTTCCGGCTCCGATTTCCGTTCTCAAAATGTACAGAAATGTGGCATAGCTATCGATTTCAACGATTTTTGTGCCAAAGAACGTATAGCTGTCGATCTGGTCGAGCATAGCACCCAGATGAAAAATGATATTGTTCAATCGCTTGATCAATTTATCTACATCTTCTGCGTTCAAATAGGTGGACAGGCTGTCGATTTCAGCCTTATCCTGCTTTGCCATAGTAGTGTTTGCCAAATCATCCGAATCCGCCAGTTTGCTCCATTCGGCCTTTTTCGCGTCCAGTGTACCTCCCTTTTTTACGCCATCATATACATATCCCAGGTATGTAACGGCAGTTTCCAGGTTTTTCTTTGCCTCGCTGATGCTTTTTCTGTAATCAGTGACCTCACCATACAGGATGGCGATGGTCCCTTCCACGCCGGATGTCTCCGTGGAATGGTTTGCTTTTACCTGATTTGCATATCCCTGCAAAGTGGAATTATACTGAGAGAGTTCATGATTGAACACTGCTGCGACAGCGTCAAAACTGTCTGTGAACTTCCTGTAATAATAAGAGTACGGGTGCTCGTTCTTTTCGCCGCATATGGCTTCCGAGACGGTCATCACACTGGCTCCGGACTCGGTTGTACCGCTGAACGTTGCCGCATGCCGCAGTACGCTGTACCGGTCGTACAGCAAGGCCATTGACGTCACCCAGGCTTTGTACAGGTCGCCGCGGTTTGTCTGGACCAGATACTGCAGCCCGTAAGTGCCTTCATCATACTCCAAGAGAGCTTCCTGTGCGGATTTCATCGTCCTGTACATGGCATAATATTGCACAAGTGCAGAACGGATATCACTCGCAGAGGCCGGATTCTCCTTCGAAAACGCGGTGTATTCGGTGTACATTGTTTTTTGGGCAGTCTTCGCCTTATTGGTGTAGAAAACAGGGATCACCTTTGTGGTATTCTTGTCAACCTCAACTTCTTTATAATCAATGGAATAGAGATAGGGAGAAAAGGTGTCGTAATTCTGCGTATCGTACAGGTCCTTGATCACCTTGTGAGCAATTTCCTGATAGTTGGTCTCATACAGGCCAAAGTTTTTTGCCATGGTGGAGAAATAGTCGTCCGACTTAATGAATTGGCTTTTATTGTATCGGCTGATGTAGGTCCACGCCTGCTGCGCATTTTCCATAACCGTCTGTTCGGCCTGGTAATAATTCTGCCGTTTGTCAACGAGTTCGGTCTGTTTGCTGATGGTCGAGAAACTCTGTAGAGAGGAGAGGAAACTGAGGCCCGTATTGATGGGGGCGCGGTATTTCATGAAATCAACAATCTGCTTTTCCAGGATGGTTGCATTGGCCAACGTTGCATCGGTGCGCTTGGATATGCTGAAATCCACCAGCTCCATGCCCATAATATCGGCTGTTGCATCGTTTTCCGCCAGCAAGCCCAGCTGGACCATGATCTGATCTACGTAAGCATCCGCGTCTTCGTTTGTCACACCGGCAGATGTAATGCAGGTTCTGTAATAATCTTCCAGCTTTGCATAGAGTTCTTCGGTATCCTGTGCCGTGGCAAACAGGCCGTACATTTCCTTTAGTTTGGTGTCGTAATCGGTCAAAGCAGTGTTCAAAGCCAAATCGCCTGCGGATTCTGCTACACCTCTGGCAAGCGCCACCTTGCTCGCGTCAACAAACAGGGAGGAGACGGTCAGCATGGGGACCAGAATGATCACAAGAAAAATGGATACTGCACCTTTTGTTTTTCTCCAGAAGTTCACAAAAGCACCTCACTTACTTGCTTGCAAACGTCGAAATGAAGTCGTTTATTTTTCCGAATGCATCCGAAATTCCCTTGCCGATTTTGGTGTCTTCAAAAAGATCGATCACCATGTCGGTGTTTCGAATGAATTCTGCCGTGTCACTGACGGGCATTTCGGCCCGGGATGTGATTTTCAGCAGCGGCGGACTGTCTTCACCCAGAAACTGTATCGGAAACTCGATCTCATATTCCACACTGACGGAAAATGTCGAATACACTACATAATTGTGGAATTTGGCAATCTGGGAGCTGGGTGTTTTCAGTTTGAGATTCATGTTTGCAAACGCAGACTTCGCCGTTCCGGAAATCTCCTTGTCCACGGCTTCTCCGATACTTCTTTCAATTTCGTTCATCCCACCGAACAGATATCGATACGGCTGCGTCTTCAGCTCGGAAATGGCAGGAACGCGATCCTCCTGCTGAATGGTCTCAAGGATAGGATCTGCACAATAATTGGCCCCTTGGATAGCATACGATTCTACTACCGATTCGATTTGTGCCTTTATATAGTGGGCGTTTCCCATATAAATCAAAAAGAGAAGGATAATAAACATAACAGGAAAGACAAAGGCCGCCTCAACGATCTGAACGGCACCCGTTTCGTTCTGTATCTTGTCTCGAATATTTCCTGTCATCTTTGTTACCCTTCCTTCCGTGTGATACGGTATGCAGGGAGAGTGGTTCGCGCTCTCCCTGCATACCTTCGAAGAGAGTTTTTATTCGCCGGCACCGGCGCCGCCGACGGCATCCTGTGCGTTCTTGCCGATGGTATCAAACAGAGACTCCAACAGATTCTGAATCTGCTCCTTGAAGAACAGGGCCAGAAGGACTGCAATACCGATCAGGACAACGATGGCAACAATATTGACTTCGCCCTTTTCTTCGGCGAACAGCTTCTTCAGTCTGTACTTTGCCATGCTGCCCAGCAGCATCATGTTCTGAAACATCATCACGTTCTCCTCCTTTCACATAACATTGCTATATAAAAAATATAATAGCCTCACACAATCACTTTACGAAGCACCCAGATTTGTGAAAATCGGGACCAGGATCATCACCAGAATACCAATGAACATAATACAAATCGGCAAAAGCAGCTTGCTTGCCGCCTTCTCTCCGGCGCGGCGTACCAGCTGCTTCTTTAACTGCCAGACCTCTTTGCTCTGCTCCTGAAGCATAGCAGTCAGTTCGCTGTTGCCCTTGGTCATGCCCTGAATGATCGTAGAAGTAAATTTCTTGATTTCCGGAAGGATACAGCGAGTACCAAAGTTGAATATGGCATCGATTTCCGGAACACCGTTTTTCATTTCGGTAACGGCCAGCTGCATTTCGGTATAAATCAAACCGGTTCCTGCGAATGCAACCTCCTGCCACGCCTCACGCAGAATCATGCCTGCATTGGTCAGCAGCGCCAGCTTAGACACCACTTCCGAAAAATCGTGGAGCAATTCTTCCGACCGCTTTGCGATCTTGTGTGTGGTCTCTGTTCCAAAATAGTAATAGGCTAGGAATGCGAACATAACACACACAGCCCAGCCCAGAATCTCGGAAGTAAGCCCATAAACCGCGAAAGACAACACGAAAACCGTGAATGCCAGCGTGATCTGCTGTGCATGGATCACGCGCAGGTAGTATTCGCAGTATTTACTTCCGTAAAGAATATCCAGCTGCTGGCGAAGCTTTCTGTCATTCTTGCTCTTGTACTTATAGCGGAACAGTTCCAGCACCGCATACCCGAGTCCGTAGATCTCCTTGAACGGATAATCTTTTTCCTCCAGAGCATCGAACAGGGAATTGTGCTTGAGTCCCATGAAAAAGAAGATGACCCAAATGAGCAAAGAGACTGCGCCGCAAACGATCATGATCAAATCCAGGGTTTCCAGTCCTGCCATTGCAGCCACCTCCTTACATCTTGATGCTGAGCACCGATTTTCCGATAAAATATGCCGCGACAAAAATTGCGATGCTGATTGTGGTCGATATGATGCCGGTAGGCGTCACAAAATTCTTTGCGAATTCCGGGCTCATCATCTTAATGATGCCAATCAATGCAATCGGCATGACGACCATGATGTTCTGCTCCAGCTTATTGGAGGTCATAAGGGTCTCAATATCCTCGGAAATTTCCATTTTATCGCCGAGGATGTTGCGGGTGTTGCGAATGATATCCTTGATATTGCCGCCCTTGCGATAGCTGATTTTGAACACGTTGGCAAAACTCAGAATATCTTCGTTGTCGCTTCTGCGGCCGAAATCCTCAAGCACATCCTCGATGGGTATGTTGTTATGGATACCCGCAACAACGACTTCCAATTCTTTCAGAATAAATGCATCGGAATCATATTGGATCTTCAGATCTTCATAGACCCCAATGAACGAGTCATTGACATTCTTGCCTGCACCAAGGGACGTGGTCAAAGATTCCAGCATATCCCGGAACTGATGGTTAAGTTCCTTTTTTCGTTTTGCAATGATGTCCTTTGTGCGCATGGGAACAAACAGGACACCTGCAATCATGCCGACAACGACAGGGATGGTGATGTTCAGAATCCACGTCAAAGTGGTGGGCTGGCCAAACTCATCCTTTCCGATCCCGCCGTAAAACAAATAGCCAACAGCAGCCCCCGCCGCGAAGGCGATCAGAAAATACAGTGCCTTTTCTGCGAGAGACATATGATATACCCTGTAGTTATATGTAGGCATTTGGGTGGCAGACATATAATACTGAGGCTCGGGTGCTTTCTTTTCCTTATTCTTCGTTGTGAAAAGTCCCATTTCTTATCACCTCAAATTGCCGTCTTGATGCCGGAAAGCTTCAGTTTAAAGTCGTTGATCATCGGATTACCGGTTCGCTTCAGTGAACCGGATACCTTCTCCAGTGTACTATCTTCATCTTCTTCAAAGACATACAGTGGGTTCAGGAGAATCCGACCGTTTTCATACCCCACCACCTCGGTGATCTCCATCGTCTTACGGGATTTATCACGCAGGCGGGACAGGTGGATAATAATATCTACCGCAGATGCGATCTGCTGACGGATGGCCTCCAGAGGCAGGCCTTCTGCTCCCTGCAGCACCATGGTCTCCAGTCGGCTGAGCATATCTTCCGTAGAGTTGGCGTGGCCTGTGGAAAGGCTTCCGTCATGTCCGGTATTCATGGCCTGCAGCATATCCAGAGCCTCTCCTCCGCGCACCTCGCCGACAACGATACGTTCTGGCCGCATTCGCAGTGAGGACTTGATCAGATCGCGGATAGTAATCTGACCGGCGCCGGAGGTGTTGGCATTTCGGGTCTCGAGGCTGACCAAATTGTCAACACCGGTGATTTGGAGTTCTGCGGAGTCCTCAATGGTAATAACGCGCTCGTCTTTGGGAATGTAATTGGAGAGGGCGTTCAGGAATGTGGTTTTTCCGGAGCCGGTACCGCCGCTGATAAAAATGTTGTACTTTGCCTTGACCAGCAGTTCCAGTTTGTCGGCGATTTCCCGGGTGATGGACCCATATTGGATTAATTTTTCAATGGTCATAGGGGTTTTTGAAAACTTACGGATGGTCAGAGTTGGGCCGCACAGGGCGATAGGGGGCAGTACAACGTTGACACGGGATCCGTCCGGCAGTCGCGTATCACAGATGGGATTTGCCTGATTGACCTCACGGCCGGCAAGACCTACGATTCGCTGGATGATATCCTCCAGACGACGCTGACTTTCAAACCGCTTATCCAGTTTGAACAAGCGGCCGTTCTGTTCAATGAAGATATTGTCCGGACCGTTGATCATTACCTCGGTGATCGTATCATCCTTAATAATGCTGTCCAGTAAACCAAAACCGCGAATGGAACTGTACACCTGCTCCACAATAGAAACGCGCTGATCGATGGGGCAGTACTGCGCGCCGATTCGCTGTGCGGTGATTTCCTCCACCCTTTCCTGAAGGGTTTCGTCATCGATTTGGCTCAGAGGGAGGTTTTCTGTTACATATCGTTTGATTTCAAGGACCAGTTCCTGCTCCTGTTCAAAAGTCACTGTCAACACCGTCCTTTTGGGCACTAAATGATTTTGTCAAACATTTCCGCCGCGCTCAACTGGTTCAGGATTTGTTCCACCGGGGCGTGATCATAGCGAGGTGCGCCGCCGATTTCACGGATTCCAATATTTCCGGCAGTTTTTCCGGTTTTGTTGCTGAACTTGTTATAGATCAGGCCAAGGCGGTCTGTCAGCGGCGCACCCGCGTTCTGTTCCAAAATGGAAACAGCCGTAAAAGCCCGCTGAATTTTCATGTTGGACAGTTCCGAACCATCCCCCACCCACACAACAGCGTGGGCCTGCTTGTAAGCCTGAATGGATGCGGCGTCGATACTGAAATCCATATCCGCCACAATGTAATCATAGGAGCCGGTGATTTTCAGTTCGGCAAGAAGACGAATCATATCTTCAGCCGACAGTTCCAGCATATCCAGAGCAACCTTGGTCTGCGAGTAAAAATAAACCCCGTTGTCTGCCTGCTTTACGCAGCCCTCCAGTTTCATCGGCAAATTTGTTTTCTTGCTTTTCAGCGCATAAATGACATCACTCATATCGAATCCGCCGCTGCCTCGAAAAAAGGCATCTGCAGAACCGAACTTCTCCAGGTTCAAATAAAGCGTCTTCTTCCCTTTTGTCGCAAAATGCATAGCGCAGGCTGCCGCAGCGGTAGAGGAGCCGCTTCCGCCGCTGGGAGAAGAAAAGGCGATCAGTTTGGTAGAATCGTCGTTAAACTTCAATCCGGTCGCGCCGCCTTTGTTTTCCGAATAAAGGCTGAGGATTTCCTTGTAGATCAAGTCAGCTTTCTGGAACTTGCAGATCGCTCTCTGGTTGTTCAGTGTTTCTACATCGGGAGAATCCACAAAATAAGCAAAGCCGCAGCGCTTGGGGATTGCATTCATTTCGATTTCAAAGGCATCGCTGACAAGAAACACATCAATCCGGTTCGTATCCAGTGCCGACAGAGCCAATTCCCCATTCGTAAAAGAATATATTTCCAGATTATCGGCATATTTCACACTGAAAGCGGTTACGATTCGGTTCAAATAACTCGGGTCTTTTTCCAAAATGGCTAATTTGATTTTCATACAATCACCCTTTTATCAAAATACTTTAACCGGAGGATAGATGCGTTGCGTTCAAAAGCGTGCATACACAGGGAAGGTTAAGGAAGGCGGAATCAGATAAGAAAGCATTGCTCGGAGGCGCGGATGATGGATCATGGTCAGACAAAGGAAACGGCTTTCATGCGATGGCAGAAAATGCACGTAAGCAAAACAAACAGGTGTAGTTCAACTCCGAAAGATATGTAGATATATGTAGATAAATATACCACTTCAGGCGTAAAATTACAAGGAAGTCACCCCCTTTTTTCATGTTGTTTCCAGCGTAATATTTCAAACAGCAGCCCGGAAAAGGCAGCGCTTCTAACAAACAGTTCTATCTGTGTTGATCAATGAACGACGAAAGTGCTTATAACCGGAGGTGCCGGATACATTGGCAGCCATACCGTTGTTGAACTGGCCCAGGCAGGCCACAGCACAGCCATTGTGGACAAGCAGTTCGAGGAGCGAGATAAGCTCTGTCCGTTCAGTAAGTCCATCGGCCTGCTCGCCTGTCTTGCTGATATCCACGCAAATCCCGAGGAAACGGAAACCTGCAACCGGGCGGAAGCCTGATCCCGGAAGGAGGTTGTACGATGCCGGGTCCGGAAAACAAGTGGAAAGAGCAGTCATCCCAGCCCATCTGGGATTCGAAAACCATTGGAGATAAATACGGCATTCTGGGCGAGACCCACCGGGATTTTGAGCAGTCCTGGCTGGCGGAAACCCAGAAGATAGACAAGAGCAAGGGCAACAGCTCCGCCGCTCCCTTCAATGCCAACACATTCGCCTTTCGTTCCACAAAGTACGCTTACGATTACGATCGCAGCAAATACCGCAAGCTCAGCGGCCTTTACGGCGTTCTGAGCTCCATCCAGTCTGCCAATACCGTCGTCACGGCGGACATGATCTCCCCCGCAACCTATCAAACCTGCAAGAAGTCCTACGGCATCTCCAAAAAGGAGCTCAAGCGTCTGGTCAGCGACGCCCAGCAGGGACGGGTGCCGGATTTCGCCGTGAAGAGTCACCATCAGGATGCCACGGATATGCAGCAGGTCTCCAACGCCGTGTCCTTTGAGGTGATGAAGGATGCCTCTACCGGCAATCCCGTCACAGGGAATATCCATGTGCTGCGGCAGCTGGAGGCGGAAGCCATTCTGACGGACGCCACCCTCACCGAAGAGGAGAGTTTGGACTTCCAGAAGGAATACGGCTTCTCCAAAAAGGATCTGGAAAAGCTCTCTCTGGAGGTTCAGAGCAGCAAAACGAGCGTCTTCCTCAAGGCTTGATCCGCCCTTTCCGATATTATGTAAACGAGCAAAGCGACAAAAACGCTTTGCCCGTTTTGTAGCTTTCTACAAAAGCGCACGCCGCCTCTTTTCCCCTACGGCAAAACATGGTAAAATATCTGGCATCAAACCCCGCAAAAATCATAGGAAAGGTGGTATTCTCTTGAGAACACAAAAGAAGTTCCTGTCCCTGCTGATGGCCATGATCGTGGCACTGTCCTTCGCCGTACCTGCCGGCGCAGTGGACGATCTGCTGATCATCTCTCCCAAACCTCCGATTCTCATCGCACCGGCCCCCACCGCGACGGCTCCTGCCGCTGACGAGGCCGTCATCCTCTACACCAACGACATCCACACCTACATGGATAACGATGGTCTGCGCTACTCCGACGTGGCGGCCCTGAAGGATTCTCTGGGCGCCGTTCTGGTGGACGCAGGCGACGCCATTCAGGGCACTGCCTACGGCTCCATGGACAAGGGCAAGACCATCATCGACCTGATGAACGCCGCAGGCTATGATCTGGCCACGCTGGGCAACC
>SVLJ01000016.1 GCA_015067995.1 Oscillospiraceae bacterium | reverse complement strand
GATGCTGGTGGACTCCGGATCTCACAGCAACCTGCGCAAGGATCCCAAGACCGGTCATGACATCGGCTGCTGGAACGTCCAGAAGCGCGACGATAACCCCGTGCTGCACTCCACCTTCGTTACCGGCAGCCAGGGCTGGTGGGACTCCGATGCCAAGAACGCTGCCCTCGCCAAGATGAAGTCCACGATTACCGGCACTCCCGAGAGTATTGCTGCTTATGAGGAGTACTGCCAGGCTGTGGTGGACGAAGTCCCCTACATCCTGTTCGGCCATGCTCTGAACTTCAACTTTGTCAGCGACAAGGTCGTCTATGACGTGCAGGGCAACTCCGAGTACTACTGGAACAGCTACTTCAAGAAGTAAGCGTACATAAGCGAGTTTTCCAAGTAAGGCTCTTTTCATTGGGAACCGCGCGGCGCGGCTTCCGTATGGCTCTCTCTTCGCCTCCGGTGAGCAGGGATCCATTCCATGCACGGAAGCGCAAAGCGCCGCGCGGTTCTCCTCCTATCACATCCCCGGCCATGCGAGGGCCGGGGATGTTTTTTTGCGCAAAAACGCCCCGCCACAGGCGGGGCGTTGTCAGTATATCGGTCAGGAGAGAGAAGCAAGGGTCAGCCTTGCCGCCTCCGCGTCCTCGGGGCGGACGGCAATGTAGTAGATCCGGCGGTCGATCCAGCCGTTGGGGCCGTAGTTGCGCCGGTCGATCTTGGCGCCGCAGCTGCACAGGGGCATCTCTCCCTCCCGGGACATGCGTTATTTCGTGGCAGGCAGTGTCAGGATAAACCGGGTGGACTCGGTGTCGCTTTCTGCCCGGAGAGCTCCCTTGTGATCGGCGGCGATGGAGGCGGCGATGCTCAGTCCCAGACCGAAGCCGCTTTGCTCGCCTCGGGATTCATCTGCCCGGTAAAATCGTTCGAACAGGTGGGGCAGCACCTCCGGCGGGATGGCCTTTCCGCCGTTTTCGTTGCTGACCTCCAGCCGTACGCCCCGGTCTGTGAGGTCGGCGTTGAGTCGAATGATGCCGCCGTCGGCGCCGTATTTGATGGCGTTGTCCAGCAGAATGGAGATCAGCCGTTTCAGGCTGTCCCCGTCGCCGTTGACGGCGAGATCCTTGCGGATGGAGTATTCCAGATGCTTGCCCACCTCAAAGGCCACCGGCTCAAACAGCAGGATGCAGTCCATGGCGATCTCCGACAGGGAGATCCGGGAGAATACGGTGGTGCGTTCCATGCTGTCTGCCCGTGCCAGCGTCAGCATTTCCTCCACCAGCGTTTTCATTCGCTGTGCCTCGGAATGGATGTTGTCCGCCCAGCGGGCGGGACGTTCCTCCAGCCCGGCGGATTCCATCAGTTCTGCGTTGGAGAGGATGACAGTCAGGGGCGTTTTCAGCTCATGGGAGGCGTCGGAGAGGAATTGGCGCTGCTGCTTCCAGGCTTTATCCACTGGCCGGGTGGCCCAGCGGCTCAGCAGGATGGATACGCCCAGCAGCAAAAGCAGTGCAGCACAGCCGATCATCAGATAGGAGCGCATCATGGAGCGCAGGGTGGCCTGTTCCATGGACATGTCCACGAAAGCGACGTGGGTGGTAAGAGCGCCGCTGCGGCGCAGATAGCGCATACCGTACTGCTCCAGTGTACCCTGATCCTCCTCCCGTGCCAGACATGCCCCCAAGATGGAGCGCAGGGCGTCTGTGTCCTCCATGTCAGCGTAGGTGCCGCTGGTGACATAGGCCTTGTTCTCCCAAACCTGAACGGTGAAGTAAGGCAGATGAACGTCTTTGTTGTTGAAATTCAGCCCCGGGCGCATGGATATACCGGGGATCAGGGAGCTGGCCTCCTGCAGGACGCGTTCCAGCACTTCCTGACTGTTCCGCTGGATGCTGTGCTGTGCGGAGATGTATACGGCCATAAAGACCACAGCCAGTATGATGGTTACCATGGTCATGCACACAGCTACAAATTTCAGCTGCAGCTTGCGAATCAAGGTGACTCCCTCCTTCCTCTCTGTGTATGGGGTGTCGGTCAGCTGGTGGGCTCCAGACAGTAGCCCACCATGCGGATGGTACGGATCTTCACCGTGGAATGCAGGTGCTCCAGCTTTCGCCGCAGGAAGGAGATGTAAACCTCCACGTTGTTGTCCTCGGCATCGGAGTCATAGCCCCACACCTTCACCAGCAGGTTTTCTTTGGTGATCACCAGCTTCTGGTTGAGCATCAGCAGCTCCAGCATGTCAAATTCCTTCCGGCTGAGGCGCACGGAACGGTCGCCGCAGCGCAGAGTAAAAGAACTCTTTTCCAGCTGCAGGTCGCCGCAGCGCAGACAGTCGGTGTCCCGCAGTTCCGGCTGACGCCGGGTCAGCGCCCGGATGCAGGCCAGCAGCTCTTTGGGATCAAAGGGTTTGGTGAGGTAGTAGTCTGCCCCGCTGTCCAGTCCCGTCACCTTATCGGAGATCTCCGACCTGGCGGTGAGCATCAGCACCGGCGCAGAGCATCCGGCGGCTCGCAGCTTCCGCAGTACCGTAAAGCCATCCATCCTGGGCAGCATCACATCCAGAATGATCACATCGTAGATGGAAGACAGGGCGTTGTCCAGACCGCTTTCTCCGTCATGGCACATGTCGGCGGTATAGCCGTTCAGCTCCAGCAGATCCCGCAGGGTCGCTGCCAGCCGCACTTCGTCTTCTACGATCAGCACACGCATAGTCCTGTCTCCTTTCTTTTGGTCATAGTTGGCATCTCCGGGGAAGGTTATTCCCCGGAGATGGATGCATCAATTCTGTGCGGAGGATGCTGCGGCGGCACTTGCCGCGGGGTCAGAAACGAAGCCCTGCTGTGCCGCAGTGATAATGGGTTCCAGAGAATGGGTGTCTATGGAATAGATGGTGGTGTCGTCATTGACGCGGACGTAGTAACCGCTGCCATCCAGTGTCTGGTTGCCGATCTGCAGCGTCAGCAGCTGATCCTCATCGAAATAGACCTCGACGATCACGCCGGGCACCTCCATCCCCCACAGTGCCAGACCGTCCTGAGAGGGCTTGAAGTTTTCACACCGGTCCAGCGTCAGGGTGGACAGCGTGTCCACCAGCTTGGTAAGCTGCTGGCTGCCGGAGATATCCGTGTTGTTGCACAGCCAGGTGGTTCCGTCGACAGAGGTGGCCAGCAGAGATTTTCCGGCATTCTTCAGAGAAATGGAGGAAATGTTTTCCATGGTTGGCAGCTCCGGCAGAACCATCATGTCATACACCGCGGTGTCCATGGCGTCGGGAACGGTGCTGCCGACCACATAAACCGTTGTGGCATCATCGCCCTGCAGCATGTAATAATCGGTGCCGCCGGGAACCTGTGTGCCGAAGGTCAGCTTCAGAACGGTTCCGTCCTGATATCCCACCGTCAGAACAAGGCTGCTGTTTTCCAGACCGTAGGCGCTGAGGGCATCCCCTGCGGCAATGGTTTTCACCGGCTGGATGGGAGAAAGGGCTTTTCTGATTTCATCCAGCAGGCTGGTGTCCAGAGGGAAGTCCTTGTCTCCGTCCCACTGCCATGCACCGTCTTCTCCTGCAGAGAAAGACAGGAAGGTATCGCTGTTGTTCCAGGACAAAGCGGTGATGGTAGGGATCTGCGTCTGCGCGGTCTGAGAAGTGTTGGCGTTGCTGTCGCCGGCTGCATCGGCGGCATCCGTGCGGCGCCGTATCAGCAGGGCGATGGTCAGCAGCAAGGCCAGAATGATCAGGAAGATCAGCAGCTGATTGAAAATTCGCTTCTGAGATCGGGTCATAAAAGAAATGCTCCTTTTCGCTTACAGTCTGCGGCGGCGCAGCCAGTGGATGAAGCCGGTCAGCAGTACCAGTGCGGGGAGAGCGGCCACGATCAGCAGGGACAGGAGGCCGCCGTTCATCACCGTGTTGTGGGGTTCGCCGAGGCTGACAGCGGGGATGCTGATGGGAGATACATCGTTAAAGCCTGCGGCAACGGTGGTCACAAAAAAGTCCAGATTGTCCAGATTGCCGAATGCGCTGGTCAGTTCCATGTCCTGAGGAGAACGGCTGCCGAAGACGATCAGACGGGCCTTCTTGTCTCCCACCTGCTCGGTGGCCACGGCGCCCACGGAATACTTGCCGGGATTCATGGCTTCGTTGTTGACCATCAGGTAGCCCTTGTCGCTGGTATCCAGAAAGGACTTCACGGTGATGCTCTCTCTGGCGGGATCGGTGAGGGTCATACCCCGGGACATATACATCATCAGCATCTGACCGCTGGCGATGATGCCGGTGGCATCTGTGCCGGTGGTGAATTTCGGGAAGGTCAGGAAGGGGTTGTTCTGATAATAGGAGTTGGCGTCCATGGCATAGCCGGGATTGATTGTCATGCCGTACTCGGCACACAGTGCCTCAAAGTTGGGCAGAGAGGTTTCACTGCCATCCATGGAATAGATGATCTGTCCGCCTGCGGCCAGATATTCCCGGAGCTTCACCAACTCGTCATCTGCCAGGTCCTTGATGGGAGCGGTGATGATGAGCATCTCGCAGTCGGCGGGAATTTCGCCGTCGGTCATCAGGTTTAAATAGTCAACCTCGATATGGGATTTCCCCAGCAGCTTCTCCACTGCCTCAAACATGACGACCTCGCTGTGGCCGTGGAGGGTGTAGACCTTGTGGCCGACCGTGTTCAGCACACCGTCCACTGCAGCGGTCAGCAGACCATCTGCGTCAAAATCGGTCTCCGTCTTGACACCGGTATAATAGTAAGAAGCTTCGTCGTAGCCGATGACTTCCTCCAGCGCGAAGATTTGCTGACGGTCGGTGGCTTCACAGCAAACCACCACATCGCCGGCCTGTGCCGCATACTGGTTCAGAACAGCGGGGAACACAACGGGATCGATATATTCCAGAATCAGATGGTCGGAAAGTCCGGTATACTTGTCCAGGAATCGGGAGATACGGGTATCCACATTCAGTCGATCAGCCAGCACCACGATCTTCACGTCCTCAGTCATGGCGTTGACGATGTTCAAAGAGATGTCGGAAATGTTGTAGATGCCGCTGTTGGTCAGGTCAAACTGCTTCCAGGAGCCCGGCAGCTGAGCGGCCAGCAGATTGATGAGGATGGTGACCGCCGCCGCGATGGCGATCAGGCCTACGGAGAAGGTGCCGTGCCGCTTGGCGGCGGAATGTGCATGTTTCTGGTTGTTGTTCATATCCGGCACCTCCTTAGCTCCAGCGGCGCTTCTGGATCACCTGAACGGACAGGAACAGCAGAAGAGCCGTCAGGGAGATGTACAGAATGACGCCGGAAAGATCAAACACGTGGTCGCTGGCAAAGGCCTGAAAATGGGGCAGCAGAGAAAATTTTGCCAGCGTGTTGGGCAGCAGGTTTTCAAACAGTGTGGAGTCATAGAACCACACACCGGCCAGCGCAGCACCGCCTGCTGCAGCGATACCGCAGGAGATCTTCCAGTTGTTGGACAGTGCCTGCAGTCCCAGACATACCAGGCCCAGCAGAACCGTCATGCTCATCAGGGACCCGGAAGCGCTGTCGGGCAGGAAGGAAACAAGGCCGTCCCAGAGAAACACCACCAGCAGGGCGGCGAAGGTGGCTACGGCGGCAATGAGCTGGCTCTCTGTCAGAGAGGAGATCAGCATGCCCAGCGCGATCAGAACGCCGCCCAGCAGGAGGAAGGCCAGCATAGTGCAGTAGTCTGCCAGCAGCGCGGCGGAGCCGTTGCTGCGGATGATCAGGGGGCAGATGCACAGCAAAATCATGGGGACGGCAAACACCGTCAAGGTGGCCAGGAATTTACCCAGCACGATGCTGCCCACAGATACCGGTGCAGTCAGCAGCAGCTGGTCGGTTCGGCTTGCCCGCTCTTCAGACATGGAGCGCATGGTCAGTACCGGAACCAACAGCATCAGCATGTTGCTGGCGGAGGACAGTGCATAGGAGAAGTACACATAGCCCTGATACATGTTAAAGGCCATGAAGTAGATGCCAACCAGGATCAGCATGGCGGCGGTGAATACCCAGCCGATCATGGAGTGGTAATAGGCGCGGAGCTCCCGCTTGTAAATGGCGCTCATGCGCGCTCACCTCCTTCGTCAGTGCTGTCATCGGTCGCCACAGCCTGTCCCGTCAGCAGACGGGCGGCCTTGGCGGCCAGATTGTCGTCCTCGGCGGTGAGGTCAAGGAAGACCTCTTCCAGAGAGGCATTCTTGGTCCGCAGCTCCAGCAGAGGCAAACCTGCAGCGGCAAAGGACAGGAACAGCATTTCCCGGGAATCGGTCTCTGTGCGGAGCGTAATGCGGGTAGTGCCGCCGGCCTGTGCAGTTACGGTTTGCTGCGTGATGCCGGGAACGCTCTGCAGCACGGCCTCCACCGCTTCCTGACCGCCCTTGGCCACCAGCTCGATGGCGTTGTCTGCGGAAAGGATCTCTTCCAGTCGGTCAGGAGTGTCGCAGGCCACCAGCTTGCCCTTGCGGATGATCAGCACCTGATCGCATATGGCACGGATCTCCGATAGGATGTGGGAGCTGATGATGACGGTGTGATCCTCTGCCAGCTGGCGGATCACATCACGGATCTCCACTACCTGCCGGGGGTCAAGACCCACGGTAGGCTCGTCCAGAATGATGACCTTTGGGAAGCCGAGTATGGCCTGTGCCAGACCCACGCGCTGGCGGTAGCCCTTGGAAAGGTTGCGGATCAGCCGATGCTCCGCGTCCTCCAGATGCGTTAGGGTGATGGCCTTGGCCAGCTGTTCCTTCCGATCCTTTTTGGCGATGCCCTTCAGCTCGGCGGCAAAGGACAGATATTCCCGCACCGTCATGTCGGGATACAGGGGCGGCTGCTCCGGCAGATAGCCGATGCGGCGCTTGGCCTCCTCCGGTTCCTCCAGAATGCTGTGGCCGTCCACCAGCACCTCGCCATCCGTGGGAGCCAGATAGCCGGTCATGATGTTCATGGTGGTGGACTTGCCTGCGCCGTTGGGTCCAAGGAAACCAAAGATTTGTCCGTCTTCTACTGTGAAGCTCAGGTGATCCACGGCGCAGCGGCGGCCGTAGCGCTTCACCAGATTTCTAACTTCAATCACGTGATTACCTCCTGCGGTAGCGGAGCGGCTTGCCCGCTTCGCCTCAAGTTACATGTATTATACTACATATTTTCTCTTAAAGGAATCTGAAAAAAAGGAAAAGTGGCGTTTCTCTTGCGCTTTTTCTCCGGGAGATATAAAATGGGATACGAAATTACATACCTGCGAATCTGAATGACGAGAGGTCGATAGATATGCTGAAAAAACCGAAGATTCTTGTAGTGGGCAGCTTTATGATGGATTTGATCTCATCTGCCCCCAGAGTTCCCAATATGGGTGAGACTGTTACCGGCTTCGAATTCCGCACTGCTCCCGGCGGAAAGGGGTCCAATCAGGCCATCCAGTGTGCCCGTCTGGGTGCCGAGGTCACCATGGTTGGCTGCGTGGGCGACGATGCCTTCGGCAGGGAACTGCTGGCATCCTCTGCCTCTGCCGGTGTGGATGTTTCCCGGGTGAAGATCAGTTCTGAACATGCTACCGGTGTGGCGGATATCCAGCTGCAGGTGACGGAGCATGGTGCCCAGAACCGCATCCTCATTGTCCCCGGCGCCAACTATGACCTGCGCCCCGAGGATCTGGAATGGCTTCGCGAGGGCGTGAAGGCGTACGATCTGGTGATGCTCCAGCTGGAGATCGCCATGGAGACCACCTGCTTCGTCGCCGCCTGTGCCAAGGCTGCCGGTGTTCCGGTGATGCTGAACCCCGCTCCTGCCGCTCCCATGCCGGAAGAGCTTCTGGCCTGTGCCACGTGGCTGTCTCCCAACGAGCATGAGGCTGCTCTGCTGGCGGGCATGTCCCCCATCCGCACATATGAGAACGGCGTGGATCAGGACGATCTGGGTGCCGTGGCCAATGCCCTTCGGGAAAAGGGCGTGGAAAAGGTGATGATCACTCTGGGGGGAAACGGCTCTGTGGTCTGCGCGGCGGACGGCATCCGCTCCACCGCCTGCGTCCGTATGCCTGAGGTGAAGGACCCCACCGCCGCCGGCGATTCCTTCGTAGCCTCCTTCTGCACCGGCGTCACTGCCGGCCTGCCGGAGGGCGAAGCGTTGGCCTTTGCCAGCCATGCCGCTGCCATCACCGTGTCCCGGATGGGTGCCACCCCCTCCCTGCCCACGCTGGACGAGGTGCAGGTGCTGCTGCGCGAACGCGGCTATGCCGGGTTCGATGCCGCTGATCTGGATGTGCTGAAATAATCTGGAAAGGAAACCGTGACCATGCTGCGACCCTGTGTTGTCACCGGCGAAAACCGCGCCGACTTTCTCCCCTTCCTCCCTGCGGAGCTGACGGAACAGCAGGACAGAGTGCTGCTTCTGGGCTTGGAGGAGGACGGTCTTCCCTGTGGCCTGCTGGCAGGTACCCCTGCCGGTGAGACGTTTGAATTGCGCTCCCTGTATGTTGACCCTGCCCATCGCCGCCGCGGCGGCGGCCTGCGGCTGCTGGAGGTGCTGATCTCCGTGCTGGAGGATGAGCCGGAGCTGAAGAAACTCCGCTGTGTGTGGCAGGAAAGCACGGAAACAGAAGGTGCTGCGCCGCTGTTTCGTGCCGCCGGCTTTGCCATTCTGGTGGAAGACGGCACCCTTGCTGCGGAGCTTCCCCTCTCCCCCGTGGAGGATCTGGGCAGCCTGCTGGCAGACATTTCGGAATAAATTCGTTGAAAGTAGTGAAAACCTTGCAGTTGGCATTTGAACAGATCCGTGAGATGATCACCGGTGCTGTGCGCATTTGGGAAGAGGACGGTCTTCTGCGCATGTCCCGCTTCACGGAGGAACAGGAAAACCTGTACAAGACCGTCAGTGAAGCCTTTTACATGAAATCCCTTGCTTCGGCGGGTATGCGTCTGATGTTTCGGACGAACAGCCGCAGCCTGACGCTGAAGCTGGTCACCGCGCCCGGCAGTACCCGTACCTTCGTTTCTTACGATGTGTTTGTCAACGGCGCACCTGCCGGGTATCTGAGCAATTACACGGAGCCCATGCCGGAGGATTATATCCCCGCGCAGTACCCGATGGGCGAGATTTCCGGTACAGTGGCACTGGGCGAAGGCGAGAAGACCGTGTGCGTATATATGCCGTGGTCGGCAAGCACGGCTATTCGTGAGATGAGTCTGGAGGATGGCGCCTTCTCTGCCCCGGCGAAGCCGGAAAAGCTGCTGCTGGCATACGGTGACTCTATCACTCAGGGCTATGATGCCCCTCGTCCCAGCCAACGATATGTGTCGCAGCTGGCGGATTTTCTGGGCGCGGCGGAGCTGAACAAGGCCATCGGCGCGGAGATTTTCCGCCCGGAGCTGGCGGAGCTGTCTGATCCTGTCACGCCGGACTATATCTCGGTGGCTTACGGCACCAATGATTGGGGCAAGGTGGACGCGGAGACCTTCCGGAAGAACTGCCGTGCCTTTTATGAGACCCTGAGCATCCGATATCCTCAGACGCGTATTTTCGCCCTGACGCCCATTTGCCGTGTGGATTTCCGGCAGGAGCGATCGGTGGGCACCTTTGACCGGGTGGAGGCCATCATCCGCGAGACGGTGGCCGATCTTAACAATGTCACGGTGATCCGCTGCTTTGACTTTGTGCCGGAGGATGCCAATTGTTTTTCTGACCGGTATCTTCATCCCAATGCACAGGGCTTTGCCCACTATGGGGAAAACCTGTGTGCCGCCGTGGCAAGAATTCTGTAAAAAGCACCGCCGAAGCCCCCAGGCTTCGGCGGTGTGCATTTCCGTTGGATTATTCCACGATCATGGCCAGCAGCTCCGCCTTTTCCTCTTCCGGCAGGAAGCTGGCGCGGATGGAGTGGCGGCTCATCTTCACTAGATCGGCCTCGGTGAAGCCCATCTCCTCCACGCAGTGGCGGTATTCGGTGTCCAGATCCACACCGGCCAGAGCCATGTTGTCGGTGTTGATGGTAACGCCCACACCCATGTCCAGCAGCTGCTTGGCGGGATGCTCTCCGTAGGAGGGCTGGGTGTGGCACTGGATGTTGCTGGTGGGGCAGATCTCCAGCACGACGCCCTCCTCTGCCGCCCGGCGGCTGAGAGCGGGATCGTCGAAGATGTGGTGTCCGTGTCCGATGCGCTTTGCGCCGAAGTCCATGGCGTCCCGCACGGTTTCGGGGCCCTGACTGTCACCGGCGTGGCAGGTATAGGGAACCTTCCCCTCCTGCAGCTTTTGGAACAGCGGCGCGAAGTTCTTCAGCGGAACGATGCCCTCGGCACCGGCCAGGTCTGCGCCTACAACGCCGCGACCCAGAAACTCCGGTGCCAGTTCGGCGGTCTCCATATTGGCGTCCCAGTTGACGCTTTCCGGCCCCACGGACATCATGCACAGCAGAATACCGATCCTGATGCCGGGACAGGCGGCAAGTCCCTGTCGACGGCCCTCCAGCACGGCCTCGATGGCCTGCCGCTGGGTAAGACCTGTGCGGGTGTGGAGCTGCGGCGCGAAGCGGATCTCGGCATAGGCCGTACCCAGTCCGTGGAGCTGTTCAATGAGCTCCCGGGTCACCCGGGTCAGAGCAGCCTCCGTCTGGGTGATCTGTATGGGCAGCTCAAAGAGCTTCAGGTATTCGTTGACGTTGGGGGTATTGGTGGCGGCACGGATCCACGCCTTGTACCCTTCCAGCGTGTCGGCGGGCAGCTCGCAGCCCAGCTCCTTTGCCATTTCCCATGCGGTCTCGGGACGGATGGAGCCGTCCAGATGCAGGTGCAGATCGATCTTTGGAAACTTCATTCTGTATTCCTCCTTTGGAATGCATATTCTCACAGAATAAAAATACCGTTTCCCGCTGGAGGCGTCAAGGGAAACGGACGGATGTTGGTGAAATTTTTTGTTGTTTTCAACAAATTGGCGGGAGACAGTAGAAAAACGGGGAAACAAAAATTGACAATTTGCCAAAATGAGATTACAATGAGACTACCCTCAGACAAGCGTCCTGTTTCATTCATCATGTTCAGGTCAATGAGGGAACTTTAATTCAGGGAGGATATTACATGAAGAAGTTTTTTGCACTGCTCCTGGCACTGACCATGGTCCTGGGACTGGTGGCCTGCGGTGACGGCGGCACCAAGGACAAGGGTGACGTTTACAACGTCTGCAACCTGGTCAACGGCAACCTGGGCGACAAGTCCTTCTTTGACTCTGCCAAGGCAGGTCTGGACAAGCTGGTGGCCGACGGCCGTATCAAGCTGAACACCATCGAGATGGGCGGCCAGGAGTCCGACCAGCCCAAGTGGCTGGAGACCCTCTATGACGTGGCTGGCTCCAAAGAGTATGATCTGATCATCTGCGGTACTTATCAGATGCCCGACTACCTGAAGGAAGTCGCCACCAAGTATCCCGAGCAGAAGTTCCTGATCTACGATGATACCACCTATGTTGGCCAGAACAAGAACGTTGTCAACATGAGCTTCAAGCAGAACGATCTGGGCTACCTGGTCGGTGTGTTTGCAGCCGGCATGACCACCGAGACCTCCATCAACAACATCAACGCTGATGCTGTTCTGGGCTTTGTCGGCGGCGTTGACAGCCCTGTTATCAACGACTTCCTGTATGGCTACATTCTGGGCGCCCAGAGCGTCAACCCCAACATCAAGGTCGACACCCGCTACACCAATGACTATGTGGATACCGCCATCGCCAAGGAGTATGGCCTGTCCATGATCAACGACAACAAGTGCGACATCATCTGGGGCGTGGCCGGCAACGCCGGTAACGGTGCCGCTGAGGCCGCTCTGGAGACCGGCAAGGGCTGGTTCATCGGCGTTGACTCCGACCAGGAGCAGACCTTCTCTGCCGACCTGGCTGCCATCACCCTGACCTCCGGCCTGAAGAACATCGGCGACGGCCTGATCTGGTTCTTCGACCAGTGGGATGCCGGCAAGACCTATTGGGGCGAGGAAGTCAACCTGGGTATTGCTGAGGGCGGCGTTGGTGTCGTCACCGACAAGAACTTTGCCAAGTACGCTCCCGACTCTGTGAAGACCGCTGTTGAGACCGCTCAGAAGAACATTCTGGACGGCAAGGTCACCGTTCCCTCCGCCATCGGTGAGACCACCGGTGCTGTTGAGGCTCTGCGCGAGAAGGTTCGTCCCTGATCTGCATCCCGGCGGAATAAAGGAACAGGTATAGTTTCCTGATAAAGAGGGGGCTGCAAGGCCCCCTCTTTTGAATAACCACGGCATCACCGCGGGTTTCGCGGTGATCCGGGCGGCAAATTACCGCCCGCATATAACAAATGGGAGGTAGCCCCATTATGGCAGTAGAATATGCAGTCCAGATGAAAGGGATCACCAAGGTGTATCCCAACGGCGTTGCCGCCAGCCGGGGCGTGGATTTTGAAGTCCGTAAGGGCGAGATCCATGCTCTGATGGGCGAGAACGGCGCCGGAAAATCCACGCTGATGAAAATGCTCTTCGGCATGGAGCAGCCCACCTCCGGCGAGATCTGGGTCAACGGAGAGAAGGTCGTCCTGTCCTCCCCCACCGTGGCCATTTCCAAGGGTGTCGGCATGGTGCATCAGCACTTCATGCTGGTTCCCAGCCTGACGGTGGCGGAAAACATGGTCCTGGGCATGGTGCCCACCAAGTCCGGTATGTTTATCGACAAGAAAAAGGCTGTTGAGCTGACTCGTGAGTATTCCGAGAAGTTCAACCTCTACGTGGATCCCGACGCCCGCGTGGTAGACATTCCCGTCGGCATGAAGCAGAAGGTGGAGATCCTGAAGGCTCTGGTGCGCGGCGCCAAGATCCTGATTCTGGACGAGCCCACAGCTGTTCTGACAACGCAGGAAACCACTGAGCTTTTCAAGGAGCTCATCAACCTGAAGAATCAGGGATATACGATCATCTTCATTTCCCACAAGCTCAACGAGATCATGCAGATCACCGACCGCATGACCATTCTTCGCGGCGGCAAGTCCATGGGCGTACATAATACCGCCGACGTCGATCCCGAGACCATCTCCCGTCTGATGGTGGGCCGCGATGTTGTTCTGAAGGTGGAGAAGGAGCCCGCCAAGCCCACCGATGTGGTGCTGCGTGTCCGGGATCTGGAGTATACCAACGAGTGGGGCAAGAAGATGCTGGACAATTTCTCTATGGATCTGCGAAAGGGCGAGATCCTGGGTATTGCCGGCGTGGAGGGCAACGGCCAGAAGGAACTGGTGGATATGCTCTTCAATTTCAACGTGCCTGATTACGGCACCATTACCGTCAACGGCGAGAACATTCTGGGCATTCCCCAGCGCCGCATCCGGGAGAAGGGCGTTTCTCTGGTACCGGAGGATCGCATGATCTACGGTATCGCCGGCACCGCCTCCATCGAGGAGAACATGATCTCCGACCGTGCCGGAGCCAGGGAGCTGAACAACGGGCCCCTGTTCAACATGAAGGCCATCCACAACCTGTCCGAGGAGCTGATCCGCGACTATAAGGTGCTGTGCAAGTCCGGTGCCCAGCAGGTGAAGATGCTCTCCGGCGGCAACATCCAGAAGGTGGTCGTGGCCCGCGAGTTCTCCAACAATCCCAAGCTGATCATTGCCGATCAGCCCACCCGCGGCATCGACGTGGGCGCCACGGAGTTCATCCGCAAGAAGCTGGTGGAGCTGTCCCGCTCCGGCATCGCCGTGCTGCTGGTCTCCGCTGACCTCAACGAGGTCATGGAGCTGTCGGACAGTCTCATCGTCATGTACGGCGGCAAGATTGCTGCCTACTTTGAGGATACCAAGGATCTCAACGATGAGATCATGGGCGAGTATATGCTGGGTCTGAAGCAGCAGACCGCCGAAGAGATCGGGAGGGTTTGCCATGAATAAAAAGAGAAGTATGATGTTCAGCCTGGTCCGCGGTCTTATGGCGATTCTCATCGCCCTGGGCGTGGCGGCGCTGCTGATCTTCATTTCCGCGGAAGCCACCAATATCGGCGACCGCTTTGTCCAGACCTTCGGCGCACTGCGCCAGCTGCTGATCAGTCCTATTCTGAGAAATAACGGCTCCGTCAATGTCAAGAACGTTACGGACGTTCTGGCGGCCATGATCCCCATCCTGTTCACCGGCCTTGCCACCTGCGTCATGTTCTCTGCAAACCAGTTCAATATGGGCGCTGAGGGCGGCATCATGCTGGGCGCCTTCGTCACCGCCCTGGTGGCCATCTATGTCCCCATCCCCGGCGGCCTGCTGCCCATCGTGGCCATCCTCATCGGCGCTGCCGCAGTGGGTGTCATGATGCTGATCCCCAGTATCCTGAAGGTGAAGATGGGCGTCAGCGAAATGGTCTGCTCTCTGATGATGAACTATGTGGTCATGTACTTCATCAAGTACACCCTGAACACCCAGCTGGCGGACAAGAGCCGTGGCCAGATCATGACCTTCCCCTTCCAGGAGAATGCGGCCATCCCGCAGCTGATCGACAACGGGTCCAAGCTTTCCTGGGGCTTTGTGGTGGGCATCGTCTTTGTGATCCTCACTGCGCTGTTCATGTACCGCACCCGCTGGGGCTATGCCATCCGCATGATCGGCATCAATCAGGACTTTGCCAAGTATTCCGGCATGAAGGTGGGCGGTATCATCATTCTGGCACAGGTGCTGGGCGGTGTGCTGGCCGGCATGGGCGGCGGCATTGAAATGCTGGGCCGCTACTCCACCTATGCATGGAGCTCTCTCCCCGGCTACGGCTGGACGGGTATCACCGTGGCCATTCTGGCCGGCAATAACCCTGCGTTCGTTCCGTTGGCAGCCTTCTTCATGGCGTATCTTAACAAGGGCTGCAATCTGATGAGCACCTACTCCGGTGTTCCGGCACAGCTCATCGACATCATCCAGGCTGTGATCTTCCTGTTCTTCGCAGCCGAGCAGTTCCTGTCCGGCTACCGCCAGAAGCTGGTGGTCAAGAGCGCTCAGGAAGAGCTGCAGCGGCAGGCCGAGCAGGCCGCCGCAGAAGGGAGCGTGAAGTAAGATGACTCTGCTGGAGATGATTTTTACTCCGGATTTCTTCTTTTCTATTCTGCGTATCACCGCACCCATCCTGTTTGCCACGCTGGGTGCCGTTGTCGCTGAAAAGGCCGGCGTCACCAACATCGGTCTGGACGGCATCATGATGATGTCCGCCCTGTTCGGCTCCCTGTCCGCCTATTGGAGCGGCTCCTGGTTCGTGGGCCTGCTGGTGGCGGTCATCGTGGGCATTCTGGAAGCGCTGCTGATGGGTGTGTTTGCCTTCAACCTGAAGACGGATATCATCCTCGTCGGTATCGCCGTCAACATGGTGGGTTCCGGCGGCACCCTGTTCCTGGTGAAGGTCATTACCAACATGACGGAGGGTACCGCTCTGGCCTCCACCACCTCTCTCATCACCAAGGCTCTGCAGATCCCCACCGTGAATATCCCCATTATCCAGGATATTCCCGTTGTGGGTCAGATCCTGTCCGGGCACAGCATTCTCACCTATCTTGCCTTTATTCTGGTGTTCCTGGTGTGGGTGCTGCTGTACAAGACGCCTCTGGGTCTGAATATCCGCTCCGTGGGTGAGAACCCCAACGCCGCCGCCTCTGTTGGTGTCAGCGTTCTGAAAATCCGCTATATCGCCATCGCCTTCTCCGGTGCCATGGCAGGCTTCGGCGGTGCGTTCATGTCCATGTACTATGCCATGGGCTGGTCTCTGGACATGGTGGCAGGCCGCGGCTTCATCGCTCTGGCTGCTCAGGCCATGGGCGCCGGCGAGCCCTTCGGTTCCATGCTGTCTGCACTGGTCTTCGGCTTTGCACAGGCACTGGGCATCAAGATCTCCGCGCTGGGCGTGGACTCCAACCTGGTCTCCCCCATCCCCTACATCGTGACTATCCTCGGTCTGGTGGTCTTCGCTCTGGTGACCCGTGCCCGCATCAAGCGCGCCCGCGCCGCCAAGGCTGCTCAGGCTGCTGCCGAGGCAAAGTAACAAACCTTTCAGTTGCCGTCCGTCTTCGGGCGGCAACTGTCCCCTGAGGTGAAATTTTTCCGGAAAGGAAGATGGAATTGAACGAACTGAGAAAGATCCCCGTGATTCTGGACGGCGATCCCGGCCATGACGATGCCATTGCCTGGATGCTGACCAAGGCATCCCCTGTTTTCGATATTCTGGCGGTCACCTCCTGCAATGGAAACCAGACCATTGAGAAGACCACCAATAACGCCCGGCGTGTCTGCACGCTGCTGGGCATTGACGCTCCCGTGGCCCGCGGCCTTGACCGCGGCCTGCTCACCGATCCCATTCCCGCCGGCAACATCCACGGCCAGACCGGTCTGGATGGCCCTGCCCTGCCGGAGCCCGGCATGGAGCTTTCCGATCTTGGTGCCGTGCGCCTGATGGCCAAAGCACTGCAGGAGAGCGAAGAGCCGGTCACCATCATTTCCACCGGCCCTCAGACCAATGTGGCCGCTCTGCTGCTGGCTCATCCCGAGTTGAAGAGCAAGATTGCCCGCATCTCCATGATGGGCGGCGGCATCGCTTACGGAAACTGGACCCCTGCCGCCGAGTTCAACATTCTGGTGGACCCCGAGGCCGCGGTTGTGGTTTTCAACTCCGGCATCCCCGTGCAGATGTGCGGTCTGGATGTTACCGAGCAGGCGCTGATCTTCCCTGAGGACTTCGAGCGTATCCGCGCCGTAGGCAATCAGGTGGCAGTGGTTGTGGCGGAATGGCTGGAGTTCTTCTATAAGTTCCACCGGGAAATCGGCTATGCCGGTGCGCCGGTGCACGATGCCTGTGCCGTGGCCAGCCTGCTGCATCCCGAGATGTTCACCATCCGCGATCTGTACGTTCAGGTGGAAACCACCGGCGAATA
Organism: Oscillospiraceae bacterium; assembly: GCA_015067995.1. Classification (GTDB taxonomy): domain Bacteria; phylum Bacillota; class Clostridia; order Oscillospirales; family Oscillospiraceae; genus Oscillibacter. Next base: position 47,551 of record SVLJ01000016.1, on the reverse strand, counting down.
CTGCCGCGGCATGACCATCGCAGACCATTACGGTGTCACCGGCAAGGCGCCCAACGTCAGCTGCGTGCTTGGTTTGGATCGTCAGGCCTTTGCCGATCTGCTGGTGGAAGCCGTGAAGGCCTATGATGGATGGGAGGTGCGCGTATGACCAACAAGATTCCCGTTTGGATCGACGTTGATACCGGCGTGGACGATTCCGCAGCGCTGCTGGTGGCCTGCAAGCTGCCCCAGCTGGACATCCGCGGCATTTCCGCAGTTGCCGGCAATGTGGTGCTGGCCAACAGTTTTGAAAATACCCGCCGTGTCTGCGCACTGGCGGGCCGCAGCGAGATTCCCATCTATCCCGGTGCCGACCGTCCCCTCTTCAACGTGCTGGAGACTGCCTCCCATATCCATGGCGAGGATGGTTTGGGCGGCGCGGAGATCCCCCCCTCCCCTGCTCCTGTGGAGACCAAGCCCGCATGGGACGCGCTGTATGAGGCAGCCGTGGCCTGCGGCGGTGAGCTGCAGGTGATCTCTGTCGGCCCCCTGACGGATCTGGCAATTGCTTTCCAGAAGTATCCCGAGCTGAAGACCCTCATCAAGCGCATTCTCATCATGGGCGGCGCGGCCAAGGGCGGTAACGTGACGCCCTGTGCGGAGTTCAACATCGTCGCCGATCCTCATGCTGCACAGATGGTGTTCAAGGCTGGTGTGCAGGTGGTGATGTGCGGTCTGGACGTTACCATGCAGGCATACCTGACTCATCCCGAGCTGGCACAGATCGAAAACTATGATTCCGATGTCTGCCGCTTTATGAGCACTGCCATTGCCCGCGCCAAGGCATTTTATGCCGCTATCATCGCCCCCATCGTCTGTCTGCACGATGTTTGTCCGGTGCTGTTCGCAGCATATCCCCATATTTTCTCCGGCGAAGAGGCCGGCGTCTACGTGGAGACCCGCGGCACCATCACCAACGGCAAGACAGTCACTGACCTGTGGAGCGACAAGCAGTTCCCGGAAAAGAACGCCTTTGTGGTGCTGGATGTGGATCGCGAGGCTTTTGCCGGTCTGGTGACGGACATTCTCACCAGCTATTAAACCGCAGTATTCTCTCAGAACCGTGCGTTTTACGCACGGTTCTGTCTTTTTCCGCCGTATTCCTCCCTGTTCCCCTGAATGTGCAGAATATCTTCTCTCTGCGACGGGATTCGACGAATTTCCCATTCACGATATAGTATGATAGTTCCACAGGCAACCCCTAAATATGGTATAAGAGGAGGATACGATATGCCATTTTTGCCCGAAGAATACATTTTCCTGTTCAACACACTGACAGCGGCAGAGGAAACGCTGGCACAGCTGCGTGCCTCCCTGATGGAAGCGCAGCAGCAGGCAGAGGAGCTGTATCTGCGCCGTACGGAGACGGAAGCGCAATCCGGCGCATCCGCATAGGCGGACGACAGGATTCCCCAAAACCTGTGCCGGTACGACAAAAGCTCCCATTGCCTTTTTACCGCCGGTGCGGTATCATGAATGTGGAAGCTTTCCAATATCCCACCCGTTAGAACCGTCTGCAGCTTGCGGACGGTTCCCTTTTTCTGCATGAAGGATATGAACTTTTTTCAAATAAAGTGTATTTTCTCTTTTCAAAGCCCGGCAGCAATGCTATAATAAATTTACGAGGGGCGATCCCCCCGGTCACACGAAAGGAGCGATATCTATGAAGTGCACCTTTTCCTGCAAGAAGATTAACCTGCGTGACTCCATCAAAGATTACACCGACAAGAAGCTGGCGAAGCTGGACCGTTATTTCCGGGACGAGCCTTCTGCCGCGGTGACTTTCTCCGTGGAGAAAGATCACCTGTGCTCTGTTGAAATCACGATCCGCAGCGGTTCCACCATGCTGCGTGCCCAGAAAACCGCCCCGGATGGTGATATGCGCAGCGCTGTGGATGCGGCCTGCGGATATATCGAGCGTCAGATCCTCAAGAACAAGACCCGTCTGGCCAAGAAGCTGCGCAGCGAGTCCCTGCCCACCGTAGAGGATGACAGCTTTGAGATCGTGGAAGAGAAGGAGTTTGACATTGTCCGCACCAAGCGTTTCTCTGTCAAGCCCATGAGCCCCGAGGAAGCCATTCTGCAGATGAATCTGCTGGATCACGAGTTCTTCGTCTTCCGCAACAACGAGGACTCTGCCCTCTCCATTGTCTACAAACGCAAGGCCGGCGGCTACGGCCTCATTGAAACCGGCGAGGAATAACCGAACAGACCATCTGGACTTCCGGAGCAGCCGCTCCGGAAGTCCTTTTTTCGGATTCCTTCGACATATTTCGACAAATCCTGTGGAAAAACTTGTATTTGCAACGAAAATTTGCTACCATATGGCTGAAAATGGAGTCCCGTCAGCCTGATTTTTTGCCGGGGTTTTGTAAAGGCTAATCACCGGGCAGTTTGAAAGGAAAGGAGCTTTGCATATGGAACTCAATGAACGCGATGACCTCTTGGCAAAGATCCTGCCGGCTCTTTCCACTCAACTGCGGTATGCGTTGGGCAATCTGCATCTGGCGGCGGCATCTCTGGTTCCTGCGGAGCGCCGGGAGCAGGATGCCCAGCTGGACCATCAGGCTGCCGTGCTGGATCAGAGCTTTTATCAGCTTCTCCGGTTGGCCAACAACCTGACCGCGGCTGCCTATCTGTCAGAATCCGACACACTTCCCCTGCGGGATTGTGATATTGTGGAGCTGGCGCGGGACATCTGCCTGCAGAGCAGCTCTCTGGCAGAGCTCCTGGGCCTGCAGCTGTCCTTCTCCTGCCGGAAGGAGAGCCATGTCTGTGCAGTTCATCGTGACAGCGTGGAGCAGCTTCTTTTTCAGCTGCTGTCCAACGCCTTCAAATTTACGCCCCGTGGCGGCAGTATCGCTGTGGAGCTTGTGATTTCTGATCATCAGGTGCGCCTTACCGTCATTGATACCGGCCCAGGCATCGATTCCCAGAAAATGGCAGCCCTGTTTTCTGCCTGTTCTGAGGACCAGCTGCGCCTGCCCTCCAGCGGCGTGGGGCTTGGTCTTGCTCTGTGCCGCCGAATTGCCCAGAGACATGGCGGCACCATTCTGGTGGATTCCAAAAAGGGTACCCGTGTCACGGTAGCCATCCCTGACCGTCAGAGCGGCACCCCCATGGTGAAGGATGTTCCTTTCGATTATGCCGGCGGTTTCAACCATGCTCTGCTGGGTTTGGCGGATGCCCTGCCGGTGAGCGCTTTCCGTGTGAGACAACAGGATTGAGAAGATACCGGGCCCGCGGCAGCGCGGGCTCGTTTTCGTAAAGGAGTTGAGAGTGTGAAAAAGAAGGTCGTGATTGCCATGAGCGGCGGCGTGGACAGCGCCGGCGCTGCCATTCTGCTGCAGAAGGCCGGCTATTCCGTTTCCGGTGTCACGCTGCAGCTGCATCACGGCAACGATCTGCCCGATGGCAGCGGCCTTTCTGAAGAAGCGGCAGCGGCGCAGCGCTCTGCGGCGGCGATAGGGATTCCTCATACGGTGCTGGATCTGTGTTCTCTGTTCCGTGAGAAGGTAATGGGCTGCTTTGTGTTGGAATATTCGGCGGGGCGGACACCCAACCCCTGTATCGACTGCAATCGTGAAATCAAGTTCGGCGCGTTGCTGGACTGGGCGCTGGAACAGGGAAGTGACTATCTGGCGACAGGACATTATGCCCGGGTGGCGTTTGACGAGGCTTCCGGCCGTTGGCTGCTGCTGCGAGGGCGCGATCATCGAAAAGATCAGAGCTATATGCTCTATCAGTTGAAGCAGGAACAGCTGCAGCACATTCTACTGCCGGTGGGTGAATATGAAAAGCCCATGATTCGCGCATTGGCGGAGGAAAGCGGGCTGGACAATGCCGGAAAGCCGGACAGTCAGGACATCTGCTTCATTCCCAATGGAGATTATATGACCTTCCTGCGGGAGTGGGGCATCCGGCCGCAGCCGGGAAATTTTGTGGATATGAATGGCCGTGTGCTGGGACGCCATCAGGGGCAGGAGAGCTATACGATGGGTCAGCGCAAGGGGCTGGGCGTCAGTGTCGGCGCACCGGTGTATGTTGTCCGTAAGGATCTGGTGGCGGGTACGGTGGTGCTGGGCCCAAATGAAGCGCTGTTTTCCCGTGAGGTAACCGCGGAGCGGGTCAATTATATCTCTATTCCGGAACTGACAGAACCCATGCGTGTCACTGCCAAAACGCGGTACAGTCAGAAGGAGGCGGAGGCTGTTCTGGAGCCTCTGCCGGATGGCTGTGCGCGTCTGATATTTGACCAGCCTCAGCGGGCAGTGACGCCGGGACAGGCCGTGGTGTTTTACGATGGTGAGCGCGTCGTGGGCGGCGGAACCATTCGATGAAAGGCGACAGCGCGCCGCAGCTGCGGCGCGCTGTGAGATTATCGTTGGCTGATCTCCCAGGCATCCTGAAAAATCAGATCATCTACGTCCTGGATTTTGCACAGGCTCATATTTCTCTCCTCCTTCGCAATGGATACTCCGCTAATATATGCTGTAACTGGGGAGAAATTGCATAGAATCGCACAATGATCGGGAGAGATTTTTCGGAAAAGTGGAATAGAACCAGCAATTTTGCAATAAACTATTGACAAAGACGTGCGGCTATGGTATTCTAACCCTTGCAAATATGTACGCCGGTGTGGTGAAATCGGTAGACACGGCGGACTTAAAATCCTCTGGTAGAAATACCGTACCGGTTCGAGTCCGGTCACCGGCACCAGATTTTCATATCGCGGAGTAGAGCAGTTGGTAGCTCGTCGGGCTCATAACCCGGAGGTCGCAGGTTCAAGTCCTGTCTCCGCAACCATAACACCTGATTTCGCAAGAAATCAGGTGTTTTTCTGCGTTTTTGGGAGGTTTTTGTGTTTTTTGCAACTTTTTGGCGCTTTCGGAGAGGAAATAAAGTAGAGCGCTTGAGGTGGCCGGCGTGCCGCAAAACGAGGCTTGTACTAAATCTGGCGGAAAACGGGGGAAAAATTAGTACAAGAGCCTTGGCGGTACAAATGGGTTCACATTCCCGTCCTATTTTGTATATCGTCGATAGGGGAGTTATTGTTCGTTTGTCAAAAGGGGGCGATGACATGATGGAGCTGCATCTTGCGACGCAACTCCATTATACAGAAGGTGTCAGACCTGCGTGGTATGTTACCGCTTCATGTTTCCACCCTGATTCCTATTGAATTCTGTGTCCTCATACGAAAGAGGTCTGTTCTCTCACTGAACAGGAAGCCTTGTTCCAAAAGACTATTCAGGTCTTCTATGTCGATGCCGGGGCGAACGTTTTCGTAGTCTAACGTGCCGTCCGGTTTGCATTGGTAGGGATAAGAGGTGGACAGAGGTTGATTGTTTGCGTTGCTCCCGGGAGAGGGGGTGGCAGACATGGTAGCCGGGTTGAAAATCAGGAGCCGTGTGATCAGTTCACCCATTCCGGCGATACCGGAATCCAGGGGGAAGGATAGATTCAAGGAGTCTTCGCTCAGCAATGCGTTTGAAATTTCCGGAAGCGGAGGCTGCGTGAGAAAGCAGGGGCAGTAAATGCCGGCATTATAGGCGCGGGTATCCCAGGTTCCATACCAGTCCATGATAGTCGTTTCCCAGACGGAGTTGGTGTTTGGGGAGTATTCTTCGCGGAAGACGTGCAGCACCCGGGGGATGAATTCTGACGGGCTGTCTTCGAATTGCTCCCGGATCCGGAGGAGATTCCCATAACAGCCATATAAATAATCTGCGGATTTCGAATCAAGCTGGTCGAATGCCATATAGACGGCGTTGGGATCCAGCACCGTCAGAAAAACCAGTGCGACCAAAACGGGAGAGGTGAATACAGAAAGCGTAAAGCACCGGTTATCGGGAGTTGACAGGAAATCTACGGCCAGATTGAACAGGCGAAGCGGAGACAGGGGGAAGCGGTCTGGTACATGCCGTCGGGAGTTTTCAAACCCGAGAATTCCGTAGCAGAGCTTCTCCATCAAGGCCCATTCGTATTCCGGGTAGATGGAAGTCAATCTGGGAGCTTTTCCCTCTTCCTGGCGAATGACGAAGCGATATCCCCTGGAATAGGAGGGAGCACCTTTGTGAGGATGGATAACTGTGTGCTTATACAAGGCGGTGGAAGAAAAATGCATGCACTCCAGGTTGTATTTTGCGGTTGCTTTCTGCCGGACTCTGGCAGCGGTTCGGGTTTCCCTGTCCTGCCAGTGATAAATGATATCCCGAGGCAGCGCGCTTCCTTCGGCAATGATTTCGGGCCTCATGCCGTGCATCAGTGCTTCATCAATTCTTTCGCCCAAACGTTTGCTGTATCGGTTGCTATTTTTTCCCGAACCGGGGTAGCAGCAATTCAATGAATGGAGCAGGTCTCTTTGGAGTTTGTTTTGCGGCTTCGGATACCTTAAGGCTACGATGACCGGGTGACCCAAAAAACGCAGATCGCGGATCAGGATGATTCTGTCCGGAGCTGTCTTGTGGGCGTCAGACCGTGGCTGGCGTGTTCGCTGCATGGCAAAGTAAAAGGGAACATAAAAACCTTTTGTAAACCCGTCGAAACAAAGCGGCTTGCCCTCTTTGCCGGCCAAGGCGTTTTGATAGATAGAACACTTCAGACAGAGGTTGCTCAGGTTTTCGTTTACTTCTGTTTGAATCGTTTCCATGGTCGTTTTCAGCTGAATGCTGCTGTCTGCAAAGGACAGAAGATCGTATGGCTCGAGGTAGGCTTCTTTCGCTTGTTCAACCTCCTCGCCTGAAGGCATTGTTTGAGGCGTTTCGGCTTCGAATTGGCGGTAGAAATAACTGTCGCCCAGAGGGTTCTCTTTCGGCACGATGAGGTTCCAATTCCAATAGCTTACTTTTGAACGCTCTTGTTCCGTGAGCAGCATCCACTTTTCTTCCGGCAAAGCGGCGCCGATGTGACAGGACGAGTCCTTCTTTTGGCGCAGCGCTCTTTCTTTGCGCGTTTCTTCTTTTTTGCATGGTGCCATAAATTTAGTACACCTCCAAAGTTTAAAAAAGTTTCTGAATTCAGTATAAATGAACTCGTTGACGCGTGCAATGCTGCAAATACGGAAACCTGTATGATTTTGGTTTAGCTCACTTTGGTACAGTTTTATATGCGGAATCGTACCCCCCTTTCTGATAGGCTGTGACCATCAGAAAAGGAGGTGCTTTTATGCCCGAATATGAACCTGTACATGAACCTGTATATGAACATGCAGAGAAGAAGACAGTTCAGGAGATTTCGTTCCTTGTGGAACAGACCTGCCGGACTTCGGATTCGCGCTGGAAAAAGAACTGGCGTATGCTGGGCCTGGATGGAAAAGTATTCACGAAGTCCTGGCAGCAGACAGCGTCCCGGGCCGGAGAGACGAAGGAGGAATTTGAAAAGAGAGTGGAAGCATGCATGGCGGCGTATGCGGCTGCGCACATCGGAGATCTGCGCAGCCAGCTGACCGACGCTGGCAGCCCGGTGACCATGGCCGTGTATGTGCGGCTGAGCCGAAGTGCGATTCAGGGCTTGAACAAATGGGCCGGAAAAGCGGATGAGTATTGGAACATCTGGGATCATCAGCTCCGTGCGGCCTTTGGGGATCTGCGTATCTCTGACTGCACGAGCCAATCGTCGATGGAGGACGTTATGGAACCGATCACCCATCGCAAAAAGAGAAAAATGGGACGCAGCGAAACGGAACGTACCTATTGGGTGATTCTGGGGGGAATCCTGGAGGCTGCGGTTTTGGACAAACTGCTGGCGGACAATCCCCTGAGAGCGCTTATGAGAGAGTGTAAGGTAAAGCTTTCCACCATTGCAAGCAGAGATCTGGCGCGCGCCAGCCTGACAGAGGAAGAGTTGAGAGGGCTTTGGAATGCGTGCCTGAAAAACGGCCGTGACTCCGATGTGTATCCGGCCATGCAGCTTCAGGCATTGACCGGTTTGACGGTATATGAGCTGTGCGCGCTGAATGTCGGAGACTGGAAGCGAAGCGCCTGGGTTTCCTGGCTTGAGGTAACAAAAGCCTACAAGCAGAAGCGGGGGGAAGCTGCGGCGATGACGGGACTGCTGCACTCGGCCAATGCTTACCGGAACGTTGCCTGCTCCGCAGTGGCTGAAAAAGTGCTGGGGCAGCAACTGGCCCGGCTGCGCGCGGAAAAGTGTGCCCCAAAAGACCAGCCGCTTTTCCGGGAACCCGGAGGCGGACGGCTGACCCCGCAGACATATAAGAAAGCGCTTTCTGTTGCGCTGGACCCCTTGATTCGGGAGGGCGTGCATCTGCCGTTTGCGGAGCGGGGAAGCTTCCTGACAGGAAAGGATCGGCCGACGCTCTCGCACGGAGAGCTTTTGCGGACTACGATGGAGTATTACTGTCGGAATGCCGGCATGAATGTGTCGGAAATCGCGGCGATCCTGGGAAAGGACCGTGAGCATACCTTTGCCATTTCGTACGTTGACTGGAACAGCGAACAGATTCTGATGTATCAGAAGGCAAAGCTGGACCGTTGGCAGGCAGAACTGCTTTCGGGAGCTGCCGAGGGCGGCAGACATTCCGTAAACCATGGTTTTCTGATTCATGGGATGGCAGAAGAAGGTGCGAAAATAACCGTTCGCGCGCCGCATGGCATGCGTTGTGCAATCGAAGAATATAAGGAGGATGCAGTATGAGTGGGCATGTATTGAGAAAAAGACTGAGGGCGCCGTCGGCGAAGGGAGATGTATTCTGTGATCCGAGCCGACGCGAGTGGATCAATCCGGATGTTCTCCTGGAAACGCCTTCGGGAGAGCCGACGTTTGCGGCAGTATACAGGCGGCTCTGGTCGGAGGTGCGTGAAGATCGCAACCTGCAGAACAGTACGCGGGACAGCTATGAGAGCGTAATGGAGACAAGATTCCTGCCTTTGGTCAACCCCATTGCGTTTGCAGACATGACAGAGGAAGATTTGCTGGAAGCCTGGGATGCACTGTTGAAAAGCAGACCGCCGAAATATGTGATTACGGAAGCATCTATTGTAATCCGTGCTGTGATGGAGGAGGCGTATGAGAGAAACCTGACGCAGGTTACTCTGTGGGGAGTGCCGCAGTACCAGCCGGACGCCGAGGGATGGGCCGATCGCTATCAGGCGTCTGAGGATCCCGAAAAGGAGGGGGGACGGCTTGCCGAACTGGGCGTGCGGGTCAAAAAGTCCATGAGCCTTGAGGTGGAGCTGCGGTTGGTGAAGCTTCTTCTGGAAAACTGCGAACAGCAGGGAGAACTGCTGGGTGCGCTGATCATGCTGTTTCTGGGTGTCAGAACCAGTGAAGCGACGGGCTTTTCGTGGAAGCATTTGAAGGAGATGGCGCCCGGTTATTGGGCGCTGATCCGCTATGACGTCAGCAAGCAGGATTCGCGGGAAGTGGAAGGCGGCGGCAAAACCAATAATGCATTCCGTATTTTGCCCGTCCCCACATTTCTCACGACGGTTCTCCTCCGGAGAAGAGAGGCGTTGCGGGCCGAGAATTCGGAAGAAACGGTTATGGAGATGCCGATTGTCTGTAAGGGAGAGGACCGTACCTGCAGATGTACGCAGAAAGAGCTGAATCGAAGCCTGAAGCCGGTGTATAAAGCCGCCGGCGTGGAGGAGAACGTTTTCTTCCATGCTCACTGGGACATGGAAGAAAACCCCGAAATGGCCGATGACTGCGAAAGATCAGCGACGGCCTATCTGTGCCGCCATCAGTTTGCAACCGCCATGGTGTACTGCGGGTTGACTTTGGGAGAAATCTATACGGTGATGGGGCATAAGGAAGAAGATGAGGATGTTAAAAAAGCGGACTTCTCCAACCCGGATCAGTTTCGAGCGTTGGCCGATAAGATGAGTCGTCGTCCGTCTACGCAGATCATGGACGAGGTTTGCCGCTGCCATGCCTATACCTACCGGGGGAGCACCATGCTCTTCCTGGATGACGGGGATGTGGAGATCCGCTTCGAGAAGGCTGGCCGGGTACGTGTTACGATCACGGCGGCGGAAAGCGGAGACATTCCTCAGATTACCTATGAAGGATTCTCCGTCCACCGGGAAGAGGCGATTATCCAGCCGCGGGAAAAGATTTCGGATGTTATCAGCCTGCGTACGGATCTGTGGCGCTGCGGCGATGAGGTGTGGGACAAAGCAAAAGAAACGCGAATGACGATTCTTCCCCCGCAGTCGGTGATTGATTTCGTGGAGAGCGCCCCGGAGGTAAAAGTGCCTGTGCTGGAAGCTGCTGTGGAAGCACCGATGGTCCGGGCGGAGATCCTTCTGCGGGAACTTCCTGCGGCGGAGATGACAGAGGAGGGGGATTTGGCAGGTCATTCGGAAGAGAGTGCCGGGGAGAGCTGCGCGGAAGATACCGGAGGTGAGACTGCACCGGATGAAGGGGCGGATGATCCTCTGCCGGCGGAGAGTGGACACGCCTATATGACTGGCACGGAAGACCTGTACCTGCTGGATGGCTCCGGTCGACTTCGCAGGATTTCTCGTTTGCCGGCTGACCAGCGCAGGGATCGTCGGGGAACTGCTCTGACAGATGCCCATGACGGGCGTATCCTTGTACAGGACCGGGCGGTCGCGGCCTATGTGCTTTCTCAGGAAGGAACTCTCTTCAGGATCCCTGCCGGGGAATTGCTGGAAAGCCTTTGCGAAACCGAGGGTGTGTCACCGACTCTGGAGGCGCTCCGTTTCGGCGGCGTACTGTTCCAGAGCGGTGTGGCTGCGGAAGAGGGCGCCATCGTTTGCCTTACCAACAACGGCAAGATGCGAAAGTTTGATCTGTCGATTATTAAGCGGATGCCCAGAATTGGTCGTGAGTTGGTCGAACTGCAGGAAGGCGAAAGGATCGTCTCTGCCTGTATTTGCAGAAAAGGTGGCGACGTTCTGTTGCTGACGCAGAAGGGAATGGGGTTGCGGTTGAATATGAATGACCTGATGAGCCCCAAGAATACCGGATGTCAGATGATAGCGGGCATTGAGTTGACAGACAATGATGCTGCGGCAGTCTGTGTACCGTATGCGGAAGACGGGGAGTATCTGTTTTTCAAAAGCGGAGGGGGCACGGTTCGCTGGGCGAACACATTCTCTGTGATGCCGCATGGCCGGGGTAGTCGGGGCGTCTGCTGTGTTGAGGTCGAAGACAATGACCGATTGATCGGCTGCGTTCGGGCCAAAGAATATGTCCTGGCCTGCAGTAATGCCGGAAGGTGCCTGTGCTTCAAGACGGATGAAGTCCGGGCGGTGAGCGGACCGGCGCAGGGAGTGCGAGCCATGAGATTAAGCGGCGCGGAAAAGATGGCATCTGTGGTCAGCATCGACTGCATCGTCGCGGATTGTGTGGGCAGTGAAGAAGATGCCATCGTAGGAAAAGAATAGGTTCTAACCAGAGTGGGCGCGACGCTGGCTGCGCCCACTCCGGTTTTCTAACTGGGTGCGCTGGTGATTGATATAACTTTGTGGGAAAGGGTACGGCCGCCGTCAAAAATCCTCGCTAATCAGGGATTGACGGCGAAAACTGCGTAGCATGATGAATCCCGTTATGAGAAACGGGGGATTTTTTGGGGGTGGCAATTGCGGGAACGAGCTGCCAGCAGAAACACCATTGACTTTGTTACGTCGTGATTGTATAATAAATATGGATTTTGCGTAAGATAGCTGCAAATATGCCACTTAAATTGCGGAGGTGCTTGCGCTTTGGAACGAGCGTTACTTGCAGAGCTGGTAGACTGGAAGGAGAAATCGAACCGTAAGCCGCTGGTGTTGAAAGGCGTCAGGCAGTGCGGAAAAACATATTTGCTGAAGGAATTCGGCAAACGTTGCTATGAGAGCGTTGCCTACTTCAATTTTGAAGAAACCAGCGTATTGAGCACAGTTTTTGAAAAAGACTATGATGTCAAGCGGATCGTCTTTGAACTTGGCCTGTTTGCGGGAAAGACGATCCTGCCGGTGAAAACGCTGATCATTCTCGATGAGATCCAGGAGTGTGGAAAAGCGCTTACCGCTATGAAGTATTTCTGTGAGAACGCGCCGGAGTACCACGTCGTTTGTGCCGGCTCTCTGCTGGGTATTGCGCTGCAGAAGCAACTGTCTTTCCCGGTAGGCAAGGTTGATTTTCTCACCCTGTATCCGATGAGCTTCACAGAGTTTCTTCGCGCCTGCGGCCCGGAGTCTTTGGCCGACTATCTGGACAATTTCCAAAAGGGAGACTCGCTTCCGGAGCTGATCGCGGATAGACTCTCCACATTCCTGAAACAGTATTACATTACTGGTGGTATGCCGGAAGCTGTGGACGTCTGGAAGAAGACCAACAGCATTGAGGAAGTGGAGCGTGTGCAGCAGGCGATTATCAACAGCTATGAGCTGGACTTTGCCAAGCATGCGCCTGCAAAGGATTTTCCGAAACTGACAGCGATTTGGCGCTCTATCCCGGAACAGCTTGCCAAGGAAAACACGAAGTTTATCTTCAGTCACGTCAAGAAAGGGTGGCGTTCAAAAGATCTGGAGGATGCGCTGGAATGGCTGATTGCCGCGGGCCTAGTTCACAAAGTACGCAAGATTGAAAAGCCTTTTATGCCCCTTTCTTCCTATGCGGATGACACAGCATTTAAGCTGTATATGTCGGATGTCGGAATTCTGCGGAAACTGTCCAAGCTTCCTTACGAGGTGATTCTGGACGCCACTCCGAACTACAGGGAGTTTAAAGGTTCCCTTACAGAGAACTTTGTTTTGTGTGAACTGGTGAAGGCAGTAGATGATTCCTTGTACTACTGGTCCAGCGGCAATACGGCAGAAGTAGATTTTATCCTTCAGTGCGCATCGCAGATCGTTCCTGTCGAGGTCAAGTCTGAGCGTAACGTGAAGGCCAGATCCCTTGCGGAGTATCGCAAGAAGTACAGCCCGAAGTATTCCGTAAAGACCTCTATGAAAAGCGAGATCAACGGTGAGGGGGTTCTTAATATCCCGCTGTATCTGATTTCTGGTTTGGCCCGGTTTATCCGCGGCGACTCTGTTAATCCAGTTATAGGAACGAATAGATGACCATACTTTCGAATTCGAACTTACACAACTCACGCATGAATTTCGTCTCCGCTGTGCGAAGCAAATTCTGCAGTTAATTGTGTATGCGCTTATCAATAAAGGCAATCAGAGCGGGCATCTTTGGATTTGTAATCCGAGGATGCCCGCTCTTTGTTTATTCACTTTTTTCTGCAGACTTGGCCCGATCTCGCTCGATGGTCTCGTTGATGGCGCGGCGAACAAAGCCATTCAATGATTCGCCCATATTGGCAGCATGATCTGAGATGACCTCTTTCTCGCCGCCTGGGACGCGAATCTGAAGGTTGTCAAACTTTTCATGATACTTCTTGCTTGCACGCAGCTGAGCCTCGGTTTGAGCCATGTTAAGCACCTCTTTAATACGCCGATATGTGTGTATGCACATACGCCACAAAATCAGCAAGCTAACTTTGTGAATAGTGCACATTGATATGTGCATGCACATATGTTATAATGAGAGCACAATAAAACAGCAGCACTGCAAGGGAGTTGCCGCTCCCTCACAGTGGCATCGGCGATGCAGCCGCCTATACCAGGACAAAGTCCTACCGCAGGATCAGTATATCCTTTTTCGGTGAAAACCGCAAGAGGGAGAACGAAGCGATGTGGACCATGTCCTTAGTTCGTCATACCCGAACACCGTGTAGGCCAACGCCCTGCACGGTGTTTTGTTGTAGTATGACGAACGGGAGGGATCGGAATGTATCTCGGAAATTCTTCATAGCGTGCCTGCTTTCACCCCACAAAAAACAAACAATAATACATAAGAAAGAGGTACTTACTATGACCGCAACGGAATCTATCAACATCTTCAACATGCCTATGGCCAAGGGAATCTGGAACACCATGGGAAGCAATCTGGCAGATGTAGCTCAGGCTATCTGCGAGTTCATCGACAACTCTATTTCCAATTTCCGCGGGAACCCTGGCGACGGCACTCAACTGCGTCAGGTAAAAGTCAATGTTGTCAATCTGGGTGACCGTGTGAAGGTGACCGTGGAGGATAACGGCACCGGCATCCAGAATCTGAACAACGCCATGACTCTGGCCGGCACCGAGGGGCGCGAAAGCCCCCTGAATGAGCACGGCTTCGGTATGAAGCACGCTCTGGCGTATATGGACCAGAACAACTGCGCCTGGGAGATCCTGACCTGTACCGCGGAAGACTGCAAGTACGATCACTATGTGTCCGTAAAGCCGCCCTATGACTTCGACGGCATGACCGCCGAGTATAAAACGGGCTGGGTGGGCACCCTCGGCGCCACCGGCACCGTGATCCGCTTTGTCTGCCCCATGGCAGTGTTTGAATCCATGGGGCGGCGCGGCAAGACCAAGCTGTCCTTCGAGCAGCTGGTGGGTATTCTGTGCGAGCATCTGCGCTATACCTACGCCACCATCCTGCAGCGTAAGGAGCTGATCCTGAACCTGATTTGGGAAAGCGACGGAAAGGAGCACAGCCAGTTCCTGGAGCCCCTCCTGCCTCAGTGGGAGGCCGGTACCCTGGTGGAGCTGCCGGATCAGGAGATCGTATTCAACAAGGATCTTGGCGAAAAGCTGACCATCTCCTGCCGCTACGGACACATCTGCCCCGACGAGGATGCTTACCTCCACTATGTGGGCAATATGGAATCCAGCGGCGCTGAGATCCGCATCAACGGCCGCGTGGTGGAGCACGGTCTTCTGAAGGAGATCTGGGGCCGCGCCCGCCACAATGTGTACAACACCTTCCTGGTGCAGATTGACCTGCAGAGCAATGACGCCAACAGTCTGCCTGCCACCAAGACCGCCAAGAACGGTTTCCGCATCGAAGGGGCCAAGATCCAGACGGTATTCGAGTGGGTGCGGGCCAATGTGACTCTGCCTCCCAAGGTGAGCAAGGAACACCAGCTGCGCAAGCAGCTGGCGGAGATCAAGGGGGCCGAAAAGGGTGTGATCGTGAAGGAGGAACGGGCAGTATTTTCTGCAGACGGCATCAACGTGCCTGCAGATCTGTTCGTGAGCCGCGGTGAGAAGGTGACCCTGTACGAGTGCAAGGTGAAGAACACCTCCTGCCTGAACACCTATCAGCTCCGCATGTACTGGGACGGCTGTGTCCGCGACGGTATCCATGTGGAGGAAGGTATCCTGATCGCTCAGAACCATCCCGCCGAAGTGGTCAAGCTGATCCGAATCCTGAATCAGTTGACCGGCCCTGACGGTCGCCGCTACAACTTCCGCACCGCGCTGTGGGCAGAAGAAGGAATTGCGGTTTGAGCCGAGGGAGGTAAAGCGATATGGGAATTCATAAGATCCGAGACGAACAGGGAGATCATGTGCTCTCTGTCGTCAAAGGCAACATGCCCGAGGATTATGCCACGTGGTGGCAGGCGTATTTGAATGCCGGGAAGGCCCCGGATGCGCCTCACTATGACCCGGATTTTCACTGGGACAGCGCCGATCTGGTGGTGTTCTATGTGGGCGCAAAAGAGGAGCCCGATACATGGACCTTTTCCATCCCCGACGGTCGCGAGGTCCATGTCTATAATCTCAACCTTGGCTGCCAGAATCAGGCAGCCAAGGTGTATGCTAACTATTTCCGCGGCAAGGACATCATCGTAACCGCATTGCTGAACGATGTGCCTTTCAGTGAAGTGGTAAAAATGATGTGGGAATACAGCGAAGTGCAGCTGGCAGCTGAGGCCGGTGAGCTGGAAGAGATTCCTGCTGCGAGCAAGGAGGCGCTGCTGCGCGGAAAGCTGGCGGAGATCAAGGCTGTCGAAGAGGGCGTGACCTGCGTGGAGGAGGATCGCGCGGTATTGTGTGCCAACGGTATTCAGGCACCGGCGGATCTGTTTGTGGCCCGTGGGGAGAAGGTGGCCCTGTACAAGTGCGAGGCGGAGAGCAGCTCTTATCGCAAAGCGCATGAACTGCGCATGTGCTGGGACAACTGTGTCCGCGATGGCGTCTGTGTGGAGGAAGGCATCCTGATCGCCCGGAACCATCCCGCCGAAGTGCTCAAGCTGATCTGGGTCCTGAATCAGCTGACCGGCCCTGATGGCTGCCCCTACAATTTCCGGGCGGCCACGTGGACCGAGGAAGGAGTGGATATCTGAGATGATGCGCATCGCACTGAGTACGATCCGGAGCTCTCTGGGAGACCATGTGATCATCCACGTGAAGACCAGTCTGCCTGAAGACTACGCCGAACAGCTGCAGGCATATCTGGAATACGGCAAGGAACCGAAGTGTGAATACTACGATCCGACCTTTCCGTGGGATAGTGCCGGGGTGGGACTGTTGTACTACGGCCTGAAAGAAGAACCGGACGAATGGACGGCGCAGCTGCCTGACGGCCGCGAGGTCCGAATCTGGAACATCAACCCCGGCTGTCAAAACGGCATGACCAAGGCATTTGACAAGTACTCCCGTGCTATGGATACGGGGCGCAGGGTGCTTTTGGCAGGAGGCACTGCGAGAGAAGCTGTGGAAAAGATGTGTGAGTTCTGCCGGGAAAATCAGTTTCTGGCAGAGCAGCAGGCCGATCCCAGGCATAAAGCCAATTGGCTGGAGGAGATGGAAGAATACCGCGAGCTTCTGCAGGAAGATGTCCTCAATTTGGGTATCGAAGCCGGCGGCGCATCAGCATCTTCGCCCAAGGACGCGGAGGAAACACTGCTTTGACGATCCTGTCGTGCCGTTATCGGGCCATTTCGATAATTGACTGGGTCGGCAGTGAAAAAGAATGTGCAACCCCTGCGGTGAGTTAAGAACATGTATCCGGAGAACTGCGGGTCTGACACACAAGCCTGGTTGCTCCCTGTCGGGGACAACCGGGCTCCCTTAAAACAGAAGGAGGTTTTATATGGCACTGGCAATGAATCCTACTCTCAATGACTGGGCTGCTTTCTGGTTGGCCACCTATGTTCGCCATGTGGCCAAACCCAGCGGCTATGAGCATTATCATGACAATCTTTACAAGCATATTCTGCCTGTTCTGGGCGAGTATCGATTGGACAAGCTGACCACGCCCGTTGTACAGGCATTTCTGAACGAGAAGGCTGCGCACGGAAATCTCCGCGACGGCGGCCCTCTCAGCGCCAAGAGCATTAAGAATATGCGCGTGGTGCTGGATGTCTGCTGCAAGCGGGCGGTAGCGGACGGCTTTATGCCGGCGAACCCTGTGCCGGCTACCGTCTACAAGCGCTGCACCACCAAGAAGGTCGATGTTATGAGCGACCAGAACCAGAAGATCCTGGAGGAATTCCTGTTTCGGGATCTGTCCCTGATGAACTCCGGCATTACCATGGGGCTTTACTCCGGCATGCGTCTGGGTGAGGTCTGCGCAGCGCGGTGGAAACACTATGATTTCGAACGCGGCTGCCTCCACATTGCCGAAACGGTGCGCCGAATTTCTCAGGATGATCCGGAGGCTCGGTACGGACAGCGCACGAAGCTGGTGTTTTCGTCGGCAAAGACGGAATCGTCTGAACGGGACCTGTTTTTTCCGGAAGTGCTGCAGGATCTGATGATCTTCCAGTATGAGCGCTTCGTGGAACTGTTCGGCAGGCAGCCGACGGGAGAGGACTTTATCATCTTTAACTCCAGGGGTGGATGTATGGATCCGGATAACCTGAGCCACTATTTCGGAGATGTTTTGGAAGGACTCGGTCTTCCTCATGTCAAGTATCATGCTCTGCGTCACACCTTTGCGACCCGGGCGGTGGAAAATGGCGTGGATATCGCCACGGTTTCCGGGCTTCTGGGCCACGCGGATGTCACGACCACCACGCACTACTATGTGCATCCCCGGGAAGAAGCGATGCGGAAGGCTATGGCGGCCATCGGGCCTGTTGGCCACACCTATGCGGGGCAGAGCCGCCGGATCCCCGTTGGCGCCGGGACTGGTTTTGGCTCTGCTTCCGTGGCCGCTGCCCCTGCACGCGACTGCCGCCGCCGGAAGCATGTCAGCTGAATGGCTGCGAGAAATCATGCATCATTGTGCAGGGAGGGGAGACCATGGAGATTGGTATGCCGTATCCGATCATTGATATTATCAGGACAGGCGAGAACATCAGGCGGCTTCGTGAAGACCGCAATCTCACGGTGATGGAAGTGCAAAGCTTTCTCAGATTGTCCAGTGTACAGGCGATCTATCAATGGGAAAGAGGGGTCAGTCTGCCGACGGTAGACAACCTGTGTGCGCTGAGTTGCCTGTTCGAGATTTCCATGAATGACATTCTTGTTCTCACGGATGATTCTCTCGGAGAGAAAAACCGAATGGATCATCTGCCGAAGCGCGCGGCGCATATAACCAAAAAGCTGCTGTTTCTGATGACGGCATAAAATACTGCCCAGACGGCGGAGATGAGATATCTCGTCTCCGCCATCTGGGCGCTTAGATGGATTCGCTACCAATTTCGTTCATTCAGCGGTCACTCTCGCCTCAGGTTTGCCCAATATCTTCTTAAATCAATCTTCTTCCTCTTGTTACCAGCGTTGGGAGGTATACCCTTTGTCGCTTCGCCCTCTTGTATTCCTCCAGCACAACTCCTTCGACCAGATTTCTTGTTTCGAGGGCTGCTTGGCACAGGTTAATAGCTATACGTCAGTAAGCCGATATACTCAGTCGGAAGATTGCTTTATTCCGGTCCCGGTGCCTCGCACATTTGCGTAACCATCTATCACGCTTGTACGTACACCACTATCCATGAGTATCTTCCGGCGATTATTTGTCTACGCTCATTTCGCGCTCAATCGCAGAGTCGGTATATTTGCGAAATGACCCGTTTATGATATAGAGCATGGGACTGGTTTGATCGTCCTTGCCTGTAACCTGCGGCAACCTCGAATGACCTCTTGATTTGTAGGTTGCTTGGGAGTATAATGATGGCAAGAAAGGTTGGTGATTCCGTATGACCGATGGCTATGAACTGATTAAACGCATCCGGGAACGGATCGCTGAACTCCCGAATGGCTATATCTCCCAAAAGAATATCAGGGGGAAAACGAACTACTACCGGCAGTGGCGAGAAGGCGGTAAGCTGAAAAGCAAGTACATCAGTGCGGCAGATGTAGAGCGTGTTCGTGAGCAAATCGAAGAGCGGAAAGCGCTGGAAGAAAAGCTGAAGGAGCTGCGTAAGCTCTATCCCGAAGAAATCACGGAAGAACCCCTCTACGAAACGAATGTGGTTTACGGCGAAGACCTCCGTGATATGGTGGAGCCTGCCAAACACCTGAAGCGGCGTAATCCGTTTCCGCAGATTGAGAAGTACATTTACGGCTTGGATAGAACCCGCGTGTGTGCGGTCTATGGTCTGCGGCGCACCGGCAAAACAACCATGTTGTTTCAGACAATTGCAGACATGAAAGCCGAGGATTTCGCCAAGGCAGCGTATATCAAGTTTACGACCTCTGATACCATGGCGGCCATCAATCGTGATCTAAAGAAACTGCGGAAAGCCGGTTTCAAGTATGTGTTTATGGATGAGGTTACTCTGCTGGAGGACTTCATAGACTCCGCTGCATTATTCTCGGACATCTTCGTGGCAATGGGCATGAAGATCGTGCTGTCCGGAACCGACTCACTTGGTTTCTGGTTCGCAGAAGGCAATGAGCTGTACGACCGTGTTCGCATGGTTCACACCACATACATTCCCTATCGTGAGTACAGCAGATTGCTTGGCATCGACAGCATTGATGAGTACATCCGCTACGGAGGTACGCTCCGCATGGGCGAGATAGACTTTGATGACGAGGATCTGATGGCCGAAGATGCATCCTTTCGTGATGACGAATCGACCCGAAGATACATCGACACCGCGATCTGTAAGAACATCCAACATTCGCTGGCCTGCTATAAAGACGGTCACCAGTTCGGTCACTTGTACAGCCTGTACGAAGCTGGCGAGCTGACCAATGCAATCAATCGCATTATTGAGGACATGAACCACCGCTTTGTAAGGAATATAGTGGATCAGAGATTCAAGTCTCACGATCTTGGCCTGACTGCAAGAAATCTTCGGCAGGAGAGAGATCCAGCACGACGGACAGATGTTCTGGACCACATAGATCGTGCTGCTGTCCGGCAGGAACTTATGGATAAGCTGGATATCTGCGACAAGGAGCAGCGAACGCTTGAAATCACACAATCTCATATTATTCTGATCAAGAAGTTTCTGAAGGAACTGGACTTGATTGTGGATTGCCCCCTCGAGCATGGTGAAGTGGGTGTGGAACAGGAAGAACATGTCCTGTTTGCTCAACCCGGCATGCGATACTGCCAGGCGCAAGCGCTTGTGTACTCCCTCACGAAAGACCTTGTGTACCGATTGCTCAATGACAATGAAAAAGAATATATTGCCGAACGTATCTTGGAAGAGGTCAGAGGCAGATTGCTGGAAGAGATCGTCCTGCTGGAAACGGCCAAGGCTTTGGGGAAAGACTACCGCGTCTTCAAACTAAAAAATGGCAATAAAGAATACGATATGGTCATCAGAGATACGAAAACCAACACCTGCGCGGTCTACGAGATTAAGCACAGCAGAGAATGTGTCTATGAACAGGCACAGCACCTTCGAGATGAGGAGATGCTTGCCGTGACAACACCTCGCTTTGGCAAATTGGTGGGCAGATATGTTCTGTACCTCGGTGACGACCTTATTACAGATGAAGGTATTGCCTACCGCAATGCGGAGCAGTTCCTAAAGGCGTTGCCGAATGTGGAACTTACTCAATAAACTGAACAACTTGACGATAGAGGCACTCGCTCGAGTGTCTCTATTTTTGCATCCGGAGATTAAACCAGCAGTTCAATGACAATGGGCAAACAGTTCTTTATCATAGAAGGAACGTGCAACGAGCAAAGGAGCGACCGCCTATGAATTTGAATAAGATGCCCGCCGCATTCCCGTGCCTTTGGTCGAGGGTTAGGCGGCCTTTTCGTTGATTTCTGTCATTTTCTTGTTCTGGTTGCTCCTTTTTAAACTAGCAGTTCAATGACAACGGACGAATTGTCCCTTATCATAAAATTTAAGATCAAAGAAGCTTTCAAGGAAGCGTAGTAGTTGCGGAGGAATTTGTTGGCGGAGGCCATATTAGACATGGTAAGACTTGCCCTCAGCGCGCTTCTAAAGGATGCGCTAAATGGTTTAAGCAATCTTGGACTTCTGCCGTATCTCCGATAGCTGATTGAAACACATCCAGAAATGCTGTGAGCAGCAGGCTGCTTTAGCCTGCTGCTCACAACGGATGATATTTAATTTTGGCCTTGACTGCACCAGGATATCATCCATGGGCACATCCAGCAAGGCTCCGAGAGCGTACAGGTTGTCAACGGTAGGGAGGCTCTGACCACGCTGCCACTTGTAGATGGCTTGCGGTTCTTCAAAGCCAAAATAGGATTGCAGATCCCGGACAGTCAGCCCGCGTTCCTTCCGCAGCCGAACAATGTTCGCGCCGGTAGCAACGGGATCGATGACCCGGAAAGGCTTGTTCATCATGACAAACGCCTCCTAATGAGTATTTCCCGAAACGGGAGTACCTAAGAATAAATCATCCATAAGGAAAAAGCAAGCACAATCCCTGCATTGTAATGGAAATGTAAAATTGGCAAGGTGAAATTCAGACGAATCAGAAGGAGTGCATACGGCGGCCACCAGCGGCCACTGAACGCCGCAGAATGCAAAGGAGGAATTTACCGTGAGAGAAACATCCATGAGAACTGAAATCCAGTGCGACGATCATGCCGAGTTGCTCTCCTTCGAGCGAACCATTTGGGCAAAGGATGACGAACTTCTGGAGTTTTCTATTATGGACAGCTACATCGGAAACCGTCAATATCAGGGCTTGCTCGGACGCTTCCGCAGAGCGTGGAATGCTTTCATCGCAAAACCCATCTGCTACGCTGGCGTTGTGGTGATGGAAAAAGACCGCGCCAGATCCTTTTTGAACAAATGCCTCGACATTCTAAATTCTGACGCAGGAGGTATACAACATGAAGCAAATGATCCCGCTGAACAACCAGAGCAAAAAGAATCAGAAAGAATATCATGCTAAACAGCGCGGCTCCTGGTATGGAATCGCTCCTATCACCCGCTGTGTGACCAACGGTAAAGCCTATGACAGAAATCGAATTAAACGAGAAAATCTCGTCTATTCTGACTGAATGCCCTGTCCAGCAAAGGCCCGTCTCGGTGTCTGGTTATTCCAGAAGAGCGATGAAAGTTCGCAAGGATAATCGTCTTCTGGAGATTATGAACTACGGCGGTTATGCGCCTCATGTTGGGTATGTAGACGGGGGCTTTCGTGGCCCTACGCTTCTCCACTCCGGGAAATACATCAAGTATCCGAAAAACAGCAATTGCCAGCGCTGGATGAAGCGTCTGACATCGAAGAAGGTGCGACGGCATTCTGAGCTTACCGGGAAGGGGAATCAGTACCGTCGTCTTTTTGACTATTGGTGGACTTTGTATTAAGCATCATTCGCGCTCCTGAATAGATGCGTCCTTACAAGAAACGCCGTTACTACACCTTTGACAGCAATGAGATTCACCTGAAAGCTGCTGATATAATGGCGGAAACATCAGAGAAGTTTATCAGACAGATGCTGTGCGATACTGATATCAGGAATTTAAACCCATAGGAGGATGCCTTATGCGTCGGTTCGCTTTGGATGACGAGCAGGAAGAGCTGCTGCGTGAGTGGCAGAAAAACCACGACTGTAAATTTCGAAGAGATGCTGGTTATCGCGATGGCGGTACATTTGGTGGCATAGATACGTTCACCTTTATTCCGACCTCGGTAGAGATGGTAACTCTCGTTAAATGCGCATGTGGTGCTGAACTCGATCTATCCCCTGAACACATATTTTTTGAGAAGCTAAAAAGAAAGGACAACAGCAAGTGATCTACTATACTGGAGACCCCCATGGCTCCAAGCACGAAATTACCCGTTTTTGTAATCGCCTGCGGCTGACGGACAAAGACATTATTGTTGTCCTCGGCGATGTTGGCGCCAACTACTATGGTGACGAGCGTGATTGTGAGCTGAAAAGAGCGTTTCGCCGCTTGAAGCCTGCGATCCTCTGCATCCATGGCAACCACGAGATGCGGCCTGCCAAGCTCCCTACCTATAAAACCAAAGAATGGTGTGGTGGAACGGTCTGGTACGAAGAAGAGTATCCGAACTTACTATTCGCCAGGGATGGCGACATCTTTACTATCGAAGGGCTGAAGCATCTTGTCATCGGCGGTGCATATAGTGTGGACAAGTATTATCGGCTCATGCGTGGCTACAACTGGTGGCCGGATGAGCAACCTTCCGATGAAATCAAGGCTTATGTGGAAGAGCAGGTCAAACGAAATCCCCGCATTGATGTGGTGTTGACACACACTTGTCCCTATCGGTATGAGCCGGTGGAGGCGTTCCTCCCGATGATTAATCAAGACACCGTGGATGCCAGCACGGAGCGTTGGCTGGACGAGATCGAAGCACAGCTGGACTACGATGCGTGGATGTGTGGCCACTGGCATATCAACAAGCGAATCAAAAAACTGCACTTCCTGTTCCATGACTTTGACTCTGCAGCGCAGTTATTCCCCGACAGGAACTGGGGAGGCGGAGGAGTATCCAATGAACATTAAATCGAAACCCGCATACTATCGGATGGAACTGGATGATTACTCTGCCGCCGCCTTTACTAGCTTTGGAAAATACTATTACGGGGAGCTGGAGGACCTGCGTGGTTTCTTTAGTGAACTCGCTCATGACGAACTCTTCAAGGATCGATTCAAGGAACTGATCTCCACATTCCAAGCTTTTGAAGAAGGCCAGCAGAATCTCAAACACCATGTCGCATACAGCGAAGTGCCATTCCTTGTCCCGGTGCGCCTGCTCCATAAAGAGAAACTCGCGCTGGAGAATTATGCATGGGAGCATCTTAACACCTGGGAATGTCCTTACTATATGCGCTGCGATAAAGTGGAGTCGGAACATCTCTGGCTTGCCTGTGGCGGAGAATTCTGCCGTGCCACAAAAGCCGTATTCACAAACCTGCAATACACCGGACATTCTGGCGTGTGGAAAGATATCGGCTCGATGCTCTGGGGCTTCCCTTGCATTCTCACCGGCAACTCCTCCGGCTTATGGAACCGTTTGGCAGAACCCGAGAAATACTTTAAGACCAGAGCAGAAGCACAACAGGACTGGGCGGCATTCCTAATTAGTCCCGATCCAAACTATTCTGAATTCTGCAATGACATCTTCGGAGATGGCTGACAGATCGGAGGAACTCAGAATGGAAGAATATAAAAATGTATTTCAGGAAATCGCCGCAGCCGTCGATGGACTGCAAGCACTAAAGGAAAAAGCTTATCAGCAGTATTCCATCCTCGTCGATGCGGTGATCAACAACAGCTTGACAGATCGGCAGGAAATTGAAAGGGTCATGGACGGCCTTGCGGATTTCGGCGATGATATGGAGTTTCTGGAGCTCTATCGAAAGCTTTGCCGCCATGTGTATTACACCTACCCCGAAATGGTTGGAGAACATGCGTCTCTCTTCCAAGCGCTGTTTATGAGCAAGGAAGATTCCGAGGAGGACGGAAATGCTTGACGCAATAAAGCACAGAATGCGGCAATTAGGGAACAGTACGTATATTCGGGATTATTGTGTAGTCTCTTGACGATTCAGATGCTCGGTTATTCAATATGCCGAGTAGTTCACTATGGTATTTGTTCGTGTTGCAAAAGGAGGTGCGAACCTATGATTTATGTGCTTTCCGATATTCACGGACAGAAACGACGCTTCGATTCCATCATGCGTCAAATCAACCTGCAGCCAGAGGATACTCTCTACGTGCTTGGCGATGTGATCGACAGAAACCCTGACGGCATTAAAATCCTCAGACGGCTTATGACGATGCCCAATGTCAAGATGGTGTTGGGCAATCACGAACACATGATGCTGGATGCGCTGTATTTTGAGCACAAGGAATATGAGTTTGGATGGCAATACCGGCAGGAACGCCGGCTAAGTCTCTGGTACCAAAACGGCGGGTGGGTCACCCACAATTACCTGAAACACATCCGAAAAAGCATTCGTGCAGAGATTTTCGAATATCTGAGCAAGCTGCCCTACACCGAACACATTGAAGTCAATGGCCGGCGGTTCATCCTATCTCATGCTGCACCGGTAGAACTGTATCAATTCTATCGACAGTTCTCCAGCTATCGAAGTATCGAGTCCTTTGCCCTGTGGCATCGATTCAAGGGACATGAAAAAAACCCCTGTGATGGAATAATTGTTTTCGGACATACTGGAACGCATCATTATCAGGATGACAATCCTATGCGGATCTGGCATGGTGCAGGATTGATTGGAATCGACTGTGGCGCGGCATACCCAGAGGGTAGAGATCCCTGGACCGGCTACAGAGGATGTTTGTCCTGCCTGCGGTTGGATGATTTGCAAGAGTTCTACTCCGAAGAAATGGAGGTTGAAGAAGATGACAAACCTGAAGATTAGTGAGCGACTGATGCAGCCCCAAGTCTACCACTACATTTCATGCCTTGGCCGTGCCGACTACCGAAATGTCAACTGCTCGATGACCTACACCGAGCGGTGCTATGAGTTGATGGATGCCCTCTTTGCGCTGTTGGAACGGATTAAGCCCATTTCAGCGCACGGGGTGAAGTCCGTGTGGCTCTGCGCTCGGCGCGGAACCATCGAATCCTTTTCCAAACACTTCGGCAGCTACGAAGAACTGTTGGAAGAAGAATGCATCAAGAACTATGCCCAGTACGAAGAATACTGGCATGACATGTTCCCTGATGAGCTCGAATGGTATCAGCTTGACGCCGTGGAGGATAAAAACTCCGGCTATCGAGCGGTTTACCTGCAGCATGAGCATGTGCTCGAGCAGGAAGGCGATACCCGAAAAAGCGCCTATACACATGATATTTCGGAATTTCTTGAATGGCTGATCGAATCCGTCCGTAACTGCATTGCGGCACTTGAAACTGGCACATACAACGAAACCGTGGAGAATACTCTCCCTGCCAGACATCGGACGGGAACCATTCTGCGAAAGCACCTGTGGGAAGCGTTCCCCCAAGGGCGAGAGCAATACTTCGAGAACCTTACGCAAGAAGAAGCGGATGAATTTGTTGCCTGCGCTGTTGCAGATAAGGCTTTGCTTAAAGCGAAGCTACCCTCTGTTACGGCAAATGACTTCTTCAGCTATTGTGCTATAGGCTATGCAGCCAATCAATACGATGGCACGGATAAGACTCCGCGTGACCAGTATTTCAAGCATGCCGATGGACGTGATGAGGGACTTGGAGAAATCGATCCGGATTCCTCGGAAGCATTCTCTGCGTGGTATCACGACAGAACTCGGAGTGGCGGACACCCTTGGGAGGTTTGCCGCGGGGGAAACTCTACCCATGTGGATCTTCACGTTGTGTATAGTGGCGATGGCTATTACCTGCACGTTGCCGGCTCATCCACGTGGAGATCCGTTGAAGCAATCAAGTTCTTCCTTGCCCTCCATCGTGCCGGCCTGCCTGTGGTCATCCATCAGGCGGAGATGCTGAAATCTCGGCTGTTGGGCGAAGAAAAGATCGGTATCGTGCCGCAGGGGGTCTTTCCCTGCTACTGCCAGTCCAGGTTTCCCGGCGAAGAAGTTGAGGCATTTATCAATCTCCAGAGAGATGATGTGGAAAAGTTGCTGCCCCACTGTGTCTGGCAGCCGTTGACGAAGACCGAACTATACTAATACAGAAAGCGTGGTGAATGCGGATGGTATTCTTCACAAGCGATCTCCACCTGGGGCATCGCAATATTATCCGCCATTGCAACCGTCCCTTGGGGGTGGTTGCCGTGTGCTGCTGAATAAGCTGCGCCATAAGGTGGAGTGCTACAACGATTACGGCGAGGGTATCATCGAATGGCATGAGAAAAGCGCCTACCGTTTCCGATAGACGCTTTGTGTGAATATGATTGTGTCATCCCAGCAGCCACTGGATCAGATTGAGGGACTTAATGCCATCGTAGGAAGAATCCAGACCGGTATCCATAGACAAAACGATTTTCTCATAATTGTCGCGGATCTTCTGCAAGGGCGCCAATTCACGGCGGCGGACATCTTCGCTGACCATGGATTCTGTCACCTGGACATACAGCTTCTCATCCGTTTTGGTGGCGATAAAGTCCACTTCTGCCTGATCTACCTTGCCGATTGCCACATCATAGCCTCGGCGGAGCAATTCGAAATAGACAACATTTTCAATTGCATGGCCGCTGTCCCGGTTGCGGAATCCGAGCAGATAGTTCCGCAGGCCCATGTCCACGATATAGAATTTACCGAGGGTTCTCAGATATTCTTTGCCCTTAATATCGAACCGCTTGATATCATAGAAGAAATAGGATTCCATCAGTGCGGAGATATAGGCCTGCACAGTATGGGTGCTGGGAGTGCCCTTGCGCTTTCCAGCTTCCAATAAACCTTCATTCACCAGCGTATTGCCAATGGAAGAAACGGAAACGGTGCTGCCGATATTGTCGGCCAGGAAGAGGATGATTTTACGCAGCAGAACCGGGTCGGTAATCTGCTTCTGGCCTCTGCGCTTTTCCCGTTCCAGAATGTCCCGGACAACAACTGTGGAGTAGATACCATCCAAAAGAACCATGGCCTTTTCCTGATCAAGTCCCACATCTGCGATTCCCGGCATACCACCGAAACGCATATAGGCATCGAAGATCTCCCGGAGTTCATAGCGGTCACCGGATTCATGGAAAACGACCTTTTTGGTTCCGCCCAAGGCACTTTTGACTTCTTTTACCTCAAAGCCATGGAAGTCGATAAATTCCTGGAAGGACAGAGGAAGCATTTTGATCTCCACGCATCTTCCGGACAGATAGGTGGAATATTCAGAGGACAGCAGATATGCATTGGAGCCGGTGATATAAATATCGCAGTTGAAGTCCACCCGGAAGGAGTTTACGGTGTCCTCCCAATGGTCGATCCGCTGAAGTTCGTCGAAGAACAGATACATCCGCTTTTCGGGAAGAACACGTGCTTTCACATAATCATAGAAATCATCGGAATTCATCTTCTTGAATTCATGGGATTCAAAATTCATTTCGATGATCTGATTGTCCGCCACTCCGGTACCTTTCAGATGCTGAACCATCAGCTTCAGCAGGCTGGACTTGCCGCAGCGACGAATACCGGTTACTACCTTAACGGGCTCCGTGTCACGAAATGCGATGAGTTTATTCAAATAATGGTCTCTGCTTTTGAGATCGTGGGTATCAATCATAGGAAACACCTCCTGTGTCGTTATGATAGCACAAACCTTATAAAAAGTCAAAATTTATGCACTGAAATGCAGAAACTTCTATATTTCGACAGTTTGTGCAAAACAGCTGGAGGTTACACTGTTTCATCTTGCTGTTGCATGGCCGATTCTTGTAAAATTGTATCTACTTCATGTACCTTTGCCAGATAAAGACGATGGAGAACTCATTCTCCACCGTCTCTTTTTTGCTATTCAATACTATATATTGTGGTATTTGGCCGAGATATATCTAAATACAGTAATGCTCTGTGAGAGCAGGGTGGGGGAGAGGTGACCGGAGGAAAAGGGAAAACTGTTGAGTAACGTTGGTAATCGTTGGTGAAATGGGGTTTGTGTGAAAAAATTTTGCACACGGATTGCACACGGACAAGCCTTGGGAAGGATGAAGGGACGAAAATGTTGCGGATTCTAATGGCTTGTTAAGGCCATGGTGTCGGCACATGCAAGAAGGAAGGCATTGCGTGAGCAAAAGGGGCGTGCAATACATCTGAAGCTTCCATTTTGAAGGAATGCATGATAAAATGCATGACAAATAAACGTCGATATTGGAGGGAGTTTATGAATCCGCACCACGTCAGAATATTCATCAGCATTGCCCGAACAAAAAGTCTCTCCAGCACAGCCCGCGCCCTGCATTTTACACAGCCTGCTGTAACGGCGGCGCTCAATCAGCTGGAAAAGGAACTGGGCGTGCAGCTGGTTGTCCGAGGACGTGGCGTCCATCAGGTGCGTTTGACATCTGCCGGAGAAGCCCTCCTTCCCATTGCCCACCGTTGGTTGGAGGTGGAGAAACAGGTGGAATATTACAAGCAGATGCAAAAAAGTAAGGTGCTCCGTCTGGGTGCCAACAGTGCCGGTCACGAATATGTGGTAGGCTATGTGGTGCAGAAGTTGCGCCAACGTCTTCCGGATTTGAAGATTCGTTTGGTGGATGTACCTGGTCTCGAAATCGGTACAGCCGTTGACAACAATACCTTTGACATAGCCTTTTTCTATGGTAAACGCTTTACGCGTACTAGAAATGGCACACTTATTAACGCCATAGAATTGTCTAAGGAAGAGTACTATGTGGTCTGTCCTACCGATTCCAATTTGCCTGACCGGCCCCTGCTGCCCTCCGACTTGGATCCTCGGTTGGAGATCTATTGTTGCGCGAATTCAATCTACTCCAATTATTCTCAATGGAGGGAAAAAGCGCTACCTGTTGACAAAGGGGCAGCTATCGCTGTGGAAAATATCTCTGCCATCCCGGCGTATCTCACCGTTCCTGGCAGTTGGGCATTATTGCCGGCCAGTATTGCCCGGGCAAAGATCGCCAGCAGCGAAGGAAGATTGACATACCGCCGCTTGGAGACACCGCCACCAACACGTAGCCTCTGTTTGATGATTTCCAAAGCCTATCTCGAGACCACGGTGATTCAGGAATTTCTGGAGTGCTGCAGCGAGTATGTCGACGAGCGTGAGCACCTTATCCGCTCATCGGATTTCCAGCTTTCAAAGTAGTTTTTTGGTATCCTCAGGACCGGTTTTGAGGTATCAAGAATTTTTAATATCATATAAGCTGAATTTATATGCGTGCGCATATCATATAAAAATCACATCTGCCATTTGTACAGCATAAACAAAAAACACCGCTGAAAGAAAACTGCTCTTTCAGCGGTGTTTTTTTGCCCGTTGACAGGGGCGATTTTGCGGTTTATGTTGGGTTTAACCCAGCCTCGCCCTGCCCCCCGCGGCAGGGCGAGGGATACCGGTAAGTCAAAGAAGGGAGAACAAAACATGAAAAGAATCCTTGCATTGATCCTTGCTCTGGTCATGACCATGGCACTGGTGGCCTGCGGCGGCGATAAGCCTACCAGCAGCACGCCTGACACCCCCGACAAACCTGCAAGCTCCATCCCCACGACTCCTGATAAACCTAACGAACCCTCCAAGCCCAACGAGCCTGAGAAGCCCGTCGATCCCGATGCATGGAAATACGGCGGTGACCTGATCCTGGGCACCGGCAATGCCTGGTCGGTCATCGACCCCCATCAGACCACCGGTTCTGTGGGTGACGTCCTCAACGCCAACCACATCTTTGAGAACCTTGCCGTTCTGGATCAAAACGGCAAATTCTACGGTCAGGTCATGGACATTGAGGAGTCTGTCGACGGCAAGACCGTAAAGTTCACTCTCCGTGAGCGCTATTTCTCCAACGGCAAGAAGATCACCATCGACGATGTTGTGGCCTCTCTGGAACGCGCCGCCGCACTCCAGACCAGCAGCAACTGGGACAAGCTGTGGAAGGGCACCAGCATGAAGGTGGAGGGCAACACCATCACCTTCACCATGGACACCTATAACATCAACTTCCTCAACTCTCTGTGCTCCAACGGTAGCTGCTACAAGGTGATGCCCAAGGAGATCTGTGACAAGTATCCCGTCACCGGCGGCGAGAAGCAGTCCAACGGTCTCATCAAGGGCGGCACCGCTGAGAAGATCATGGATCACAAGGAACTCATCGGCTCCGGCACCTATGTGATGACAGCCTACACGGAAGAAGAGATTACCTTTACCCGCAACGAGAAGTATGAGCTCATCGAAAACGATGCTGTCGGCATTGCCGCACCCGCCCATCAGTATTTGGATACCATCACCGTCCAGCTGAATAAGGATGCAGGTTCCCGTACCGCAGCCACACTGGTGGGTGATTACCATATCGGCAGTATTACCAGTGAGATGTGGCCCACTGCTCTGACCAGCGGCGTCAAGAAGCTGGATCAGGGTACCACCTGGACCATGGGTATCTTCTTCAACCTGCACGAGTCCAACGCCGACAGCCCAGTTGCCAATGTGAATGTCCGCAAGGCCATCCGCGTGGCGCTGGACTGCAACGCAGCCCTGCTGGCCGTGGTCAAAGGCGACCAGAGCCGCGTTTTCCTGGAGCCGTATCCCATCGTTAAGGCCAGCGCTGCCTACGCCAGCACCAAGATGGAAGATTCCGGCGAATATAACGTCAAGAATATCGAGCTGGCCAAGGAGTATCTGAAGAAGGCCAACTACAATGGCGAGAAGATCGTCTATCTTACCAATACCGGCAGCGATATCTATAACTGCGCCATGGCAGTGGTTCCTCAGATGGAAGCCATTGGCCTGAACATTGAGCTGATGGTGGTCGACAGCGGTTCTCACTCCGCACTGCGTAAGGATCCCTCCACCGGCCACGATATCGGCGGCTGGCAGGTGCAGAAGCGTACCGACAACCCCGTCCTGCATTCTACCTTTGTTACCGGCACCCAGGGCTGGTGGTCCAGCCCCGCCAAGGACGCTGCCATTGCCACCATGAAGACCACTCCCACCAACTCTCCCGAGAGCGTCGCAGCCTATAACGACTATCTGGATGCCGTTATCGATGAGTGCCCCTACATCCTGTTCGGCCATGTGGGCGGTATTCTCGCTTACCGCGACAACGTCGAGAAGGGTTCTGTCGGTTCCGTGTATTACTACTACTGGAACGACTACTTCCTGGACAACAAGAAGTAAGATTTCCGGACCGGGGAACATTCCGCATAGAATTTGTATCGTATGAGAAACAGCGCGGCTGACGGGCGAACTTCAGGCCTGCCTCCATGTTCCTGAGCTTTGCCGCATGCACGGAGGCCGCAAATTGCATAGCGAGTGCGAGCTGCTTTTCATAAATAGGAAGGACCGCCGCAGGTGCACAGTAGGGGTACTGTGATCCTGCGGCGGCCTTCCTGCAAACAGAAGCTGTCAAAATGGAAGCTTGCGGGCGCAAGTGCTCAAATACCAGTTGCACCTACGAGTTATTCCGATTGTAGCAGACCAAAGCGGTGTAAGGAGAAATGTGACATGAGACGATTGGAACTGCTGATCAGCAACGCCGAGAAGCATCGGCAACTGATCGCTGATGCACATGATTATATCTGGGAAAACGCGGAAAGTGGATTTCGTGAGTGGAAAACCTCCGCTTATCTGGAAAACGCATTTGAGAAGCTTGGATATACGCTGACTAAGGCGGGGAATATCCCCGGCTTTTACACAGACATTGACACCGGCCGCCTCGGTCCGAAGGTGCTGATCCTGGGCGAAATGGACAGTCTCATCATCCCAACCCATCCCCATGCCAACAAGGAAACCGGCTGCGTCCATGCCTGCGGGCATCACTGCCAGTCGGCGGCGCTGCTGGGCATTGCTGCTGCGTTGAAGGAACCGGGCGCATTGGATGGCCTGTGCGGCAGCGTTCGTCTGATGGCGGTACCTGCTGAGGAGATCATCGAGTTTGAGTTCCGGGAAGAACTGCGTAGACAGGGGGTCATTCGATATTTTGGAGGAAAACAGGAATTTTTGGCCAGAGGTTATATGGCCGGCTGTGATCTGGCCTTCATGATGCACACCAGTTTTGGAGAGGGCTCTTTTGAGGCACCGAACCGTGGCTGCGACGGCTGCGTGGTGAAGAATGCCACCTTTGTGGGCAAGTCCGCTCACGCAGGCGCTTCGCCCCACCGAGGCATCAATGCCCTGTACGCGGCAAATCTGGGTATCGCGGCCATCAACTTCCTGCGGGAGACCTTCCGGGAAGCAGACTATGTCCGCACCCATCCCATCATCACCAACGGCGGCAGCATCGTCAACGCCATTCCTGCGCAGGTGACGGTGGAAAATCAGGTGCGGACCGCCTCCATGAGCAGTATGATCGCCATCAACAGCAAGATCAACCGGGCTATGGCGGGTGCCGCGGCAGCCATGGGCGCCACTTTGAAGATCACCGACCGCGCCGGATACGCGCCGCTGCACACCGATCTGCGGCTGAGCGAGCTCTTCTGCGAGGCGGCAAATCTGCTGGATCCGGAACATCCCATTCAGCCCAATCCCAACTGGAGTACCGGCTGCACAGACATGGGCGATATCTCCTGCCTGATGCCTGCCATTCATCCCTATTGCAAGGGTGCAGCCGGCCCCGCTCACCACGCGGATTACGCCATCGCCAGCTTTGACAAGGCTTGTATGAACAGCGTCAAGGTTCAGTTGATCCTGTTGGAGCTGCTGCTGGAGAACGACGCGGCAGAAGCTTGCGAGATCGTCCGGCAGTACAAACCGGTTTATCCGTCCCTGGAAGCTTATATGGCAGATCTGGACAGCCTGATGATCGACCAGGATGCTGTTACTATGAATCCGGACGGAACCGCACTTTTGCAGTAAAGGAGTTCCTTTTCTTATGCACAAGCTGACCTTTGAAAAGCACCAGCCGAAGTACATTGGACAGGACATGATGGAATTTCTGGCCAATGCCAAATTTGAAGATCTGTCTGCGGAGGTGGTCACCCGTGCCAAGCATGTGGTCATGGACGGCGTTGCCGTGATGCTGGCCGGCCGCAAGACCCGGGAAATGTTCGGCACCACCTGGGATCACATGGCCCCCTCCGGTGATGTGACTCCCGTTGGCTGCAAGTTCAGGACCACGGCCGCCATGGCTGCTTTCCTGAATGCCCTCCACGCCCAGACTCATGACTACAATGACGGTCTCAACAATTCCGGTATGATGGGCGGTTCTTACCATCCCGGCCGCACCGTGGTTTCCACCGCTCTGGCTGTTGGTGAGAAGGTTCATGCCTCCGGAAAAGACATTCTGCTGGCTGTTGTGCTGGGCATTGAGGCTGCTGCCCGTATGCGCAATCCTGCTCACAAGTCCACCGTGGCAGACAGCTACGCGTCTGCTGTTACTGCCGCCAAGCTGATGGGTGCCGATGCCAAGCAGTTCCGCTCCGCCTGCGCCATGGCTGCCTTCCTGACCCCGGGTGAATACACCAAGGCTCCCGGCTGGCGGGCAGATGCCACGGATCACAAGGCAGCCAACCCCACTTCCAACGTCATCAAGTACGCTTACCTGAACCGCAGCGGCGTGGAAGCTGCCGAGCTGGCCCTGCTGGGTTATGAGGGCAACGGGTTGGCCGACAACAACGCTATCAGCACCCGTTACAATACATGCGGTCTGGGTAAAGACTACCAGTGTATGGAAATGTACTTCAAGCCCTGGCCCTGCTGCCGCAAAGTCCACGGCGGTATTGACGCCGCTCTGACTCTGAAAAATGAGTATGGCGTGACGGCGGAAGATATTGAGGCCATCCGCGTGTTCCAGCAGACCACCGGCATGTATGTCAACACGCCGTTCACCACTGCCACCGATATCAACTATGGCGGGCAGTTCTCGCTGCAGTATAACATCGCCTGCGTATTTCTGGACGGCAATGTAGAGCTGCGTCACTATCGCTGGCCTGACCGCAAGGCACCGCAGAAGTATGTGGATTTCGGCAAAAAGATCAGTGTCATCGCCGACAACGGGCTGGACGGTCACAACGCCATTTCCCCCAACCACGCCATTGTAGAGGCAGACCTGAAGAACGGCAAAACACTGTCTGTGTATTGTCAGTATCCTCTCGGCGCCGAACCCAACGGCATGACCGAGGAGCAGTTTGTTGCCAAACTGCGTACTTGCGCTGAGGACATGACGGAAGCAGAGAAGGACGCTCTGGTCAAGTGGATTCTGACGTTGGACGAGGTTGTTGCTCTTTGAGCTGTACGCTTGTCGAAGATATAGAACCGCAGCATCATGTCTGCATGGCATATGCTCAGAGAGACTGAAAGCTTCAGACGCTCAGAATTTCGCTTTTATAGAATAAGAGAAAGGACGGAAGGAACATGATTTTCATTCAAAACGGTTATATCAAGACAATGGCAGGTGCTGACATTGAAAACGGCTGCATCCTGCTGGGTGATGACGGTAAGATCGCCGCCATCGGTGCGGGGCTCACTGCCCCCGCTGGTGCTGAGATCATCGATGCCGAGGGCCGCCTGGTCACTCCCGGCTGCGTGGAGGCCCACTGCCACATCGGCTGCGCGGAAGAGATCATCGGCGACAAAGGTTCCGACCACAATGAAAGCAGTGACCCCGTCACTCCCCAGCTTCGAGCCATTGATGCGATTCGACCCGAGGATGGCCGTTTGGCAGATGCACGCCGGGGCGGCGTGACTACCCTGTGCACCGGTCCCGGCAGTGCAAACGTGGTGTGCGGCACATTTGCTGCCATCAAGCCGGCGGGCAATTGTGTCGATGACATGGTGGTAAAGTTCCCCGTGGGCATGAAGTGTGCCTTCGGTGAGAATCCAAAGACCATTCACGGCGGTCGCAAGAAGGCCCCCATCACCCGTATGGCCACTGCCGCTCTGCTGCGTGAGCTGCTGTTTAAGGCCCGTGAGTATATGGAGGCAAAGGATGCAGGCAAGGAACCCAAGTTCGACATGAAGCTGGAGGCCATGCTGCCTGTCATGCGGGGCGAGATCCCCCTGAAGGCCCACGCACACCGCACTGACGACATCCTCACCGCCATCCGCATTGCGCAGGAGTTCGGCGTGAAGCTCACCATGGATCATTGCACCGAGGGGCACATGATCGCCGAGAAGCTGGCCACCTATGATTATCCCGCACTGGTGGGCCCCTCCTTCGGCTCCAAGAGCAAGCCGGAGCTCAGCAACAAGACCTTTGAGACCCCCGCCATCCTGCATAAGGCAGGCGTGTCCATCAGCATCATCACCGATGCTCATGTCGTGCCCATTGAGAATCTGCCCATGTGCGCCGGCCTCGCTGTGGATGCCGGTTTGCCCATGGAAGAGGGCTGGCGTGCCATCACCATCAATCCCGCACGGGTTATCGGTATTGCAGACCGTGTGGGCAGCCTGGAAGTCGGCAAGGACGCCGATGTGGTCATCTGGACCCGTGATCCTCTGGTCTATATCGGCGGTGCAGCCTATACCACCATCATTGACGGCAAGGTAGTCTATCAGAAGTAATGCCCTTGCCGTGAGAGGCGATATATGCTTAGCAATAGTCCTGTATCGGAATCAGTGAGATCGCGGGAAAAGCTTTGGCGAGTATAAGAATTGCGAGGAAGAAAACATGAAGATTACCATCGTTGGCGACATCATGTGTGAGCCGCCTATCCAGGAGGCTGCAAAGCGTCCGGATGGCTCCTATGATTTTGCGCCCATGTATGAGAAGGTCGCACCTATGTTCCGGGAGGCGGATTACGTCATCGGCAATATGGAGACCACATTGGCGGGTGAAGAACGGGAATATACGAAAACCTTCTTTTCCTTCAATGCACCGGATTCCTTTGGTACAGCTGCAAAAGAGGCTGGTATCAATCTGGTGTCCATTATCAACAACCATACCCTTGACCGTGGTGCCGATGGAATTGTGCGTACCATGCAGGCTCTGGAGGAAATGGACTTGCCTTACGTGGGCGTCACTATGCCGGATCGAGAGCGTCAAGGAGCCTACTACTTTGAATTGGGCGGCGTGCGCGTAGCCGTGGTAGCCTATACTTACAACATCAACAATCACCTCGATGAAGATGATCCTGTGGCGCAGAATATGAACCGGCTGGCAGTGTTCAAGGACCTGCGCTGCAATCAAAAAATATATCCCACCACTTGGGTGGATGCGCTGTATCCTGAGATGGAACGGGCAGAGAAAAATGCCCTTTGTCGGAAGTATCAGCTGCCGTATCTGCCAGTGCAAATTGATGGACAGATCAACCATGAGAATGTGGATGCATATTTCGCGCGGATGGCAGAGGATATCCGGGAGGCGAAGAAGAACGCTGACTTTGTCATTTTCTTCCCCCACATTGGAGGCCAGTTCAATAACCAGGTAGGCAAGTTCTCGGATTATGCCGTACAGGTAGCCATTGAGGCCGGTGCCGATGCTGTGGCGGCATCCCACTCCCATGTTGTGCAGCGGGCGGAGTACCGGGGCGATGTGCCCTGTGCCTATAGTCTGGGTAACTTCAGCATGAGCCCTGACTTCTATGCTGTGGAGGCCAAGCACCTGAGGGAATACGGTTTGGCGGCCCATCTGTATCTGGATGGTGCCAAGGTGGAAAAGGTCACCTTTACCATCATCAAGGGCGTTTACAAGCCCGGTGAGCAGCAGGTTGCGTGGCCGGTGGAAGAGCTGTACGAAAGCTTGACCTCCGATGCGGAGCGGGAAAAGCTCTATTGTGAGGTGGCGCAGCTCTACCACATTGTCATGGGTAAGCCGCTGCCGGAAGGCCCTCTGCAGCGTGAATATTTGGTAGAAAAGTGACGATAGCCGACGCAAAGAAGATGGAGACATGGTTCCCCATCTTCTTTTGCCATTTTATATTATATAATGTATAGTTCGTTCATGTATAAATTCAAATTGCTGCTTTACTTAGCAATCATTAAGCTTTATATTCATTATTGTGAAGGGAGGTATCGGCATGAACGAACAGCAGATGCGTTATTTTCAAAAGCTCGCAGAGAGACAGAATCTCTCTCGCGCCGCGCAGGAACTGGTCATTTCGCCTCCTGCGCTGTCAGCTGTGATCCGCCGGCTGGAAGAGGAGTTGGACTGCCGGCTGTTTGACCGGAACGGGCGTGGCATCGTTCTCAATCAAAACGGCCAGCTATTGCTGCGCCGTGTCAACGAAGCACTGTCTGCTCTGGATACCGCCAGAGAAGAGATCGCCTTAGCACGACAGAAGGCGGAAACATCCCTGACGGTTGGCCTTACCAGCCCTCTGATTTGCCACGATGCTCTGCAGGCTTTCGTCAAGCAATATCCACACATTCATCTGACGCATCGCCTGCTGCGGGTTGAGCAGCTGTCGTCACCGACCCTCAAGCATGAGGTGGATTTTATTATCGCCTCCAAAGACGAGGTTCCTGACCGCGACTGGGCGGGCAAACTCATTGATACCCGTGCGCATCTGATGCTGGTTGTGTATCCGTCCCATCCGTTTGCAAAGAGGGACAGCATTCAGCTGAAGGAAGCCGCGCAGGAGCGCTTCATTGCGATCTCCCGGGAGTACTGTTTCAGACGCTTCATGGACAAGGTGTTCGAAATGGCAGGATTCTCACCGAATATTATTCTGGAGTGCGATTTTGCGCTGCGCCAAGCCTTGCTGGATGAAGAATACGGCATTTTACTGACAACCTCAGCGATCAGAGAAAGCTTTTCCGATAGCGCCGTTTTTGTTCCTATCACAGAGCCCAATATCCATTATCCCCGGTACATTTACCAAAGCCGCAAGGTTCCGCAGACAAAGGCTGTCGGCCTGTTCGGGGAATTTATGACCCATTTTTATACAAACCGTTCTGAGTCAGAGGAAGCTGTCTTTCCGGGCCCGAAAATGTAATCAAAAATCAGGATGAACCCCTGGCTGCTTTCATTGTTGATTGTTAATGAATATATTAATAATCGGCAACGAAAGAAATAGTTTTAAACTTTACATTAAGGTGTATAATGGATCTCATCGGTCCGTCGAACAAGACTTCCGGACTTGTTTGACCTTGCGATAGCAGCTGTGCTGCCGATTGCAGGGCAGCAGCATTTTCTGTTTGGGGGTAAATAGCATGGTTGCGATCACATTAGCCATCGAACTGCTGTTAATGAATGGAATCGGCATCTTCATTCGCAGGAGCGGCATGGTCAATAAGGATTTTTCTTCCAGATTGACCAATATCGTACTGAACATTTGCGTTCCCTGCCTCGTTTTTCATTCCATCAACAATGCGGCAGAGTTTTCCATGGAGGCGCTCACAAACTGTGTCGTCATTCTGATTCTGGGTGTGTTTGTCATTGCCCTGCCTCTGGTGCTGGGGCAAATCATCTACTTGAAAATGGGAAAAACCGGCGCAGCCCGAAATATTCGGTACGGCTTGACCTTCTGCCACTTTTCCTTTATGGGAATCCCCGTGATTGCAGAGCTGTTCGGTGATCTGGGAATTTTCTATTATACGTTCTTCCTCGTTCCGGTGAGAATCGGATACTACTCCCTGTCCGAACCGCTGATGACGCCCCCGGGCGCGGAAGGCAAACAAACAACGCCGGGCATGGTGGTGAAAAAAGCGCTGCTTTCCCCGCAGTTGATTGCGGTCGTGGTGGGACTCGTTTTCTGGGTGAACGGTTGGAAGCTGCCGGAGGCCATCCAATACTGCGTGAAAAGCCTGAGCTCCATTTGTTCTCCCCTTGCCCTGCTGCTGTGCGGCATGATTGTGGCAGAGTATGATTTTAAGGCTCTTATGAATCTGAAATACTTACGATTGCCGATTCTGCGGACCGTGGTCATGCCTGCGCTGTTCTTCCTCCTGTCTCGCCTGTTCGTAATGATGGGCGTGGACGCATTGCTGTGTCAGATCTTTGTTGTTTACACAGCGTTGCCGGTTGCGTCTCTGCTTCCGGTCTACTCCATCAAATACGACCCGGACCCCGACAACCATCTGGATGCGGCGGGTGCCTGTATCCTCTCTGTGCTTCTGTCCGCGGTGACGATCCCCGTATGGTATATGTTGTTGTGAGTATTCATTGCCGAAAAACGCTTCGGTTGACATGAGGGCTGCGGTTTACGTATAATGTTGTTATCAAACAGCACTCGGCAATGGGAGGGACGGGCATGAACTATCAGAACATAAAAGTCTTTCAGGCGATTCTGGAGCATCAGAATATTTCCGCTGCGGCAAAATCCCTGAACTACACCCGTTCCACGGTGTCGGAGGCGCTGAAGCAGCTGGAAGAGGAGCTGGGCGTACAGCTGATCGTGCGGGAGCGCGGCGTTCGCAAGGTGACGCTGACTCCGGCGGGTAAAAAATTTGTTCCCCTTGTGAACGAGTGGGAAGAGATGGACCAGCACCTCCACGATTTTGTCCGTGCGTCAAAACAGCGTGTTCTGCGGCTGGCCGCCGGCACCAGAGCGCATGAGGAGATCGTTCCGCGGATCGTTCGTTGTCTGAAACAGGACCTGCCCAATCTGACCGTGCAGCTGGTTTACCTTCCGGACGGATCGGCCTGGTCCCGGGACCTCAAGTCGCAGACATTTGATGCAGCCATCTATTACGGAGGGCCTAACGAGCATCCGATGCTGGTATACTTTCCGCTGTTCTATGAATCGCGCTGCATTCTTTGCCCTGCGAATACCGTTTTCCCGGACCGGGTGCTGACACCGGAGGATCTGGATGTGGCGTTTGAGATCCAGTATTCCAAGACGAGATATGTATCATCGAAGGGCCCTGCCTGGCGGCGAACCTGTCATCTGGAAGGCGAGCCTATGATGAAGGTTCCGGGCTGGTCTGCCATAGAGTACTATCTGACAGACCCGCGCTGCTGGGCGGTGATGCCGAACGATATCGCTCGGCAGGCGGTGGCACGCAGGCCACAGGAACTGACCATACGCTGGATCGCTCCCGAACCGCCGCCCCTTCCCTGCTCTCTGGTGGCCTTTCGGTCCTATACAGATACGGAGGTTCTGCAGTGTATTCTGAAGAGCTGTGCAGAATACGCGGAGGAAAGACCGCACCTGAAACAGCCGCCGGCACCATGAGGATGGAGCCGGGCATGGATATGTCGGAAGTTTTGAAGTTAGATGTCCGAAGAAGTGAACAGGTTTTGTGCAGCCCTCCCAAGCTGGGAGGGCTGCTTTCGTTCATCCTGCACAAAAAAGCCGCGCGGCCGTAAAGTTGCCGAAGATGTGAGATTTTCTGGCCATTTGACAGCCTGAAATTTGTGGTCTATGATGATGAAACAACGGAAAACACAGGGAAATGTATTCCAATCCAAGAACGATCAAAAAGAACAACATGTATAATTTGTCGATCATTTTATGATGGCGTGACATGTATGATTTCTGTTGTCAGGCGGGATGGGATGTATTTCTTTGATGATAACCGGTGAAAAACGGCGGCAGAGACGGGCCTCCTGATAAATGATGGTTTTGGGTTCCCATCCGTGTCATGTGCTCTTTTCATGCCGTTTCTGCCGCCGTTTTCAATATATCAGGTCATGACATACTCTTTACAGAGTGTGTATGATAGATAAAAAATAGGAGGATATACCATGAAAAGAATCATCGCACTGATCCTGGCCCTGGTCATGACCATGGCACTGGTGGCCTGCGGCGGCGACAAGCCCACCACCAGTACCCCCACCAACCCCAGCACACCCAGCAACCCCACCACCAGCACTCCCGCAACTCCCGATAAGCCCGCTGATCCCGACGCTGACAAATACGGCGGCGATTTGATCATCGGCAACAGTAACGCCTGGACCAGCTTCGACCCCCATCAGCAGTCCCAGTCCACCCTGGGCAACAAGTACTCCATCCTGCACTATACCGAGGGCATGGCCGTGAAGGACATCAACGGCAAGAACTATCCTCAGATCTGTGATCTGGAGGAGTCTGCCGACGGCCTGACTTACAAGTTCACCCTGCGTGAGCGCTATTTCTCCAACGGTGAGAAGGTCACCATTGAGGACGTGGACGCTTCTATTCGCCGCGGCGCTGCCCTGCTCACGGAGGCCACCTTCAAAAAGTATTTTGAGGGCACCACCTACAAGGTGGAGGGCAATACCGTTGTCTTCACCACCGAGAGCTACAATATCAACCTGCTGTCCGGTCTGGTGGCTGATGGCACCGTGTTCAAGATCCTGCCCAAGGCCATCTGCGATAAGTACCCCGTCACCGGCGGTACCCAGCACGCCAGCGGTCTGGTGATGGGCGCCACCGCTCCCATCATCGACAAGGTCGAGGATGCCATCGGCTCCGGTCCCTACAAGATCAGCAAGTGGAGGGAAGAAGAGTTCACCATGGT
Source organism: Oscillospiraceae bacterium (assembly GCA_015067995.1). Classification (GTDB taxonomy): domain Bacteria; phylum Bacillota; class Clostridia; order Oscillospirales; family Oscillospiraceae; genus Oscillibacter. The sequence goes on along the minus strand of SVLJ01000016.1, from coordinate 5,453 downwards.
CCGCAACGACAAGTATGTCCCCATCGTGAATGAGGGCGCCGTGGGCGTCGCCAAGGAAGCCAAGTGCTACCTGGACTCCATCACCTGGCAGCTGAACAAGGACGCTTCTTCCCGTACCGCTGCTACTCTGGCCGGCGAGTATGACATCGGCAGCATCCAGGCTGAAATGACGGAAACGGCTCTGGCTCAGGGTCTGAAGACCCGCTCTGCCGGTACCACCTGGACCCACGGTATCTTCTTCAACTTGGACGCTTCCAACAGCGACAGCCCTATCTATAATGTCAACATCCGCAAGGCCATCCGCGCCATCCTGGATGTAGACGCTATCATGCTGGCCATCTGCAATGGCGATGCGAAAAAAATCGACTATCCGCTGACTCCTACTCCCGTTGTTAAAGAAAGTGCTGCCTACCACAACACCATGCTGGTGGACTCCGGTGAGTGGAACGTGAAGGATAAGGCCAAGGCCGAGGCTTATGTGAAGGCTGCTAACTATGACGGCACTCCCATCGTGTATCTGACCAATGCCACCACCACCGGTGCCTTCTACAAGACCGCCATGGTGGTCATCCCCGCCATGGAGTCCATCGGCCTGAAGGTGGAACTGATGGCTGTTGACGCCGGCTCTCACGGCGCTCTGCGTAAGGATCCCAAGACCGGTCACGACATCGGCTGCTGGGAGGTCCAGAAGAACACCGAGAACCCCGTGCTGCACAGCACCTTCGTCACCGGCACCCAGGGCTGGTGGTCCAGCCCCGCCAAGGACGCTGCCATCGCCATCATGAAGACCACTCCCACCGGCTCTCCCGAGTCTGTGAAGGCCTATGTGGACTACACGCAGGCCGTCATCGACGAGTGCCCCTACATCCTGTTCGGCAACCCCACCGGTACAGAGTGGAGCCAGGGCAACGTGGAGAAGAACACCGCCGGCCAGATGAACTATTATTACTGGAACGCCTACTTCACCGAGAATCCCAGAAAGAGATAAGAACACCTGCACTGCATATCATCTGAATAAATCAACCGTTCCGGGAAACTGCATACAGCGGTTTCCCGGAACTTTTTTGGAGCTTTAGCGCAAATAAACCACCAGTTCAACTGGTGGTCGATAAAAACACTTTTAGTAAAAAGAAGAACCTCCTGTGTTAGACTGAAAGCGGTCTGGCAACCACACTCAAAAACACAGGAGGTTCGTGTCAATGGATGACATCAAAAGTTTATCACACAGTAAGTGGCGGAGCAAGTATCACATCGTGTTTGCGCCCAAGTATCGAAGACGGATAGTGTATGGGAAAATCAAGGCAGATGTAGGGAAGATCTTGCGAGAGCTGAGTGAAAGAAAGGGTGTAGAGATTGTGGCGGCAGAATGCTGCCGCGATCATATCCATATGCTGGTGTGCATACCACCGCATTTGAGTGTAGCTCAGTATATGGGATACCTGAAAAGCAAGAGTAGCTTAATGATATTTGACCGGCACGCCAACCTAAAGTACAAACATGGAACAGTCGTTGGAGCCATGCTAAATAACACCTATGAGTGAGGTTTGTCACATATCAAATTTGGGGTCGGCAACTTCAAGTCCTGTCCCCGCAACCAGATAAAGACGATGGAGAATGCGTTCTCCATCGTCTCTTTTTTCGCCTTTTTATGGCGACTGATATCGTCGGCCAAGTGATGAGCATAAGAACGCGTGGTTATAAACAGAAGCGGAACGTCACAAAATGTTTCGTTTTGTCAGTGAAATCGGAACATTTGGAAATGCCGCTTTTGCTGTTATTTGCTCTTTGTGCATGGTATACTTTGGGCCAACGGATGTGTCAACCGTTATCCGAAAGGAGACTTTTCAGATAGGGCCGCTCTTCCAGATATTCCCTACAGCAGCAGAGGAAGGTATCGATCACATCCTGTCTGTAGTAGGATTTTGAGACAATGATATTACCGGAGCGGGGCGGCGGCGCCGGAATGATCGGCCTGTAAGTCAGCTCGCCCGGGTGTTCTGCCGTCAGGTATCCGACGATGCTGGCAGGCACGAGTGCCCAGCAGCGGGGATCCTTGAAACAGCGAGGAATATTCAGCATGTTCATGACGGATGGGGCATGGGAAATGCCGCAGTCCGGAAAGTGCTGTTGATACCAGACGGCGGTGTTTTCTGTCATAATGGCCCGCCGGATTTGGAAGTTTGGGTCCAGATCCTCCGGGCAAAGGCATCTGTCAGGCAGAGGGGTCTCGGCTGGGCAGAGGACGTATGACGGATCCTGAAAGAACGGGATATTTGTGAACAGGGATGTGGAGGTTCCGTATCCCCAATAATAGAAGCGGATCGCAATATCATAGTGTGACGGACTGTTCATATCATTGGCGGTTCCTGTCGGAATGATATACAGCTGCAGATCCACCTGGGGAAGCTTTTGCTGCAGCTTTTCCGCAATGGGCGCAATCATGTACTCGTGGGTGGCGTGGGCTGCGCCGATCCGAAGGGTTTTTTGATTGCAGGCATCCTTGAATTCCTGAAGAAGCTTTTCTCCCTGCAGCAATTTCTTGGCCACCGGGATGAAGTTGGTTCCTTCCGGCGTCAGTGTGACTTTCTGAACACCTCTCTGCCGCACAAACAACCGGACGCCCAGCTCTTCCTCCAGACGGCTGAGATAGGAGGAGACTGCGGGACGGGAGAGATAGAGGGCGCTGGCGGCAGCGGAAAAGCTCCCGAGCTCCACGACAGATAAGAAGATTCTGGCGCTTTGATAGTTCATGGACTGTCCTCCTGACATGGTGGATAAAACGAAGCGAACTGTCACGTTTATTATAGAAATCCCGGCGGCAGGTGTCAAGCCGCGGGAGGTTGGATTCATTTCCCTTTGTGGACAACGGCGGCAGAGACGGGCCTCCTGATAATGATGGTTTTGGGTTCCCATCTGTGTCATGTGCTCTTTTCATGCCGTTTCTGCCGCCGTTTCCAAATATATAAGGGTTCCCGCGGCAAACCAGCGGAGCATCCGTAAGGCGGCAAAGCCGCTAATGGCTGTGCAGCACCCGCAAGGGGTACGCCGCATCCGTAAGGCAGCGGAGCTGCCAACGGCTGCGCAGCGTTTGTCGTGGGAAAGAGGAAGAGCAAGGGAGTGAACGAAGTTTTCGCCGTTAGGCGGAAATGGAGTTCAGCGGACTTTGCTCTGACGATGGTCATAACGTCTCTGCATGGCGGGGCGTATGATAGAAAAAACAATAGGAGGAAACAAAATGAAAAGAACCATCGCACTGATCCTTGCTCTGGTCATGACCATGGCACTGGTGGCCTGCGGCGGCGACAAGCCCACCAGCAGCACCCCCAGCAATCCCACCACCAGCACACCCAGCACCAGTACACCCGGCACCGACAAGCCCGCTGAGACTACCCTCACCAAGGCTGAGCAGCTGAAGAAGGACAACGCTGACAAGTACGGCGGCGACATGATCTCCGTCTTCACCGGCGTGTCCCCCACCATGGACATGCACAGCTCCAACTCCGGCTCCCTGTACGTCAACCGTTTCGCCCTGCACATCTGGGAGCACCTGCTGACTCAGGACACCAACGGTAAGGTCTATCCCTGCATCATGGATTATGAGATCTCTGCCGACGGCTGCACCTACACACTGACCCTGCTGGATCGTCACTTCTCCACCGGTGAGAAGATCGAGATGGAGGACATCGAGGCTTCTCTGCGCCGCTTTGCCGCCATGTGCTACACCACCCAGTCCGGTTACGACAAGACCTGGAAGGGCACCACCTGGAAGATCGAGGGCGACAAGCTGATCTTCCAGACTGAGAGCTACAACATCAACTTCCTGCCCGTCATCAGCTCTGTCTCCGGCTCCTTCGTGATCATGCCCAAGGAGATCTGCGAGAAGTGGGCTCCCGACTGGTCCACCGGTACCTATGACCCCGCCACCGACCTGACCTGGGGCTGCACCACCGTCAAGGAGATCAACGATGAGAAGGACTGCATCGGCTCCGGTCCCTACGTGCTGAAGAGCTGGCGCGGCGACACCGAGATCGTCCTCGAGCGCAACGAGAACTATGAGATCATCGCTGAGGGCAACGAGGACGCCATCGGCCCCGCCGCTCCCCGCATGGCTTACTTCGACACCATCACCTTCTCCGTCAACACCGATACCGCTTCCCAGACCGCTGGCACTCTGGCCGGTGACTATCACCGCGGCGCCGTCCAGTCCGACATGTGGGACACCGCTCTGGCCATGGGCCTGAAGAAGTGGGACGCCGGTACCTCCTGGACCCACGGTATCTTCTTCAACCTGCACGAGACCAACACTGACAGCCCTGTGGCCAACGTCAACGTCCGTAAGGCCATCCGCGCTGCCGTGGACGCCAACGCCGCTCTGCTGGCAGTTGCCGGCGGCCGTCAGGACCGTGTCGTTCTGGATCCCTACTCTGTCATGAAGTCCAACGCTGCTTACGCCAGCAACAAGATGGAAGAGAACGAGTACAACATCCATGACGTTGCCAAGGCCAAGGAGTATCTGGCTGCCGCCAACTACAACGGCGAGCCCATCGTCTACCTGACCCACGCTTCCGGTAACTTCTACAAGGCTGCCATGGCCGTCGTTCCCATGCTGGAGGCTGCCGGCATGAAGATCGAGCTGCTGGTCGTTGATAACGGCTCTCACACCGCCATGCGCAAGGATCCCGCCACCGGCCACGACATCGGCTGCTGGGAGGTCCAGAAGAACGAGACCAACCCCGTCCTGCACTCCACCTTCGTCACCGGCACCCAGGGCTGGTGGTCCAGCCCCGCTAAGGACGCTGCCATTGCCGTCATGAAGACCACTCCCACCGGCTCTGCTGAGTCCGTCGCCGCGTACAATGATTATCTGCAGGCCGTCGTTGACGAGGTCCCCTACATCCTGTTCGGCCACCTGGTTGGTTACTCCTGGTGCTCCGGTGACTATGTCTCCGCCATGGTCGGCCAGACCAACTACTACTGGAACGACTACTTCGTGAAGTAAGATTTTCGCATTGCGTACCATCTGAATAAGCCAACCGTTCCGGGAAACTGCAATTGCGGTTTCCCGGAACTTGTTTACTAAGTACGTTGTGGTCAAGAAGGAGAACTATCAAGAAAACCTCCATAGCGGTGAGAACTGAATCACCGCTATGGAGGTTTTGCCCGTAATGTATGATCCTTTGGCCGCAGCAGATGGAGAATGCCGGCTGTGTTTTGAGAATTGAACAAGGGTGTGCGGTAAGGCTGGTGAAAGGTCAGTTGTCCCGGCCGGTTGTGAGGCCTTGCGGAGGAAGTTTCTGCCCTGTTGAGGAGGCTGGCGAAGAGGCAAATTTGGTCGGTGACATCCCAACTGTCTTGGTAAACTTATGCGTGAAATAGGTGGATGACGCAAATCCCAGTTCTTCTGAAATTTGAAGAACGGATTTTTCCTTCTTCATCAGAAGGAGTTTGGCTTG
>SVLJ01000015.1 GCA_015067995.1 Oscillospiraceae bacterium | reverse complement strand
TTCCGGAAATCGAACCCTGCTGTACCTTGCCCATCGGCATCCCCAGTTGGGTCGCATGGAGGAGTTCCTGTTTCCACAAGTCCGAAATATCTAATTCGTTGATTTTTTCAGATGTTTCCTCTGTGGTAGGAGCTTCCTGCGTTTGGTTTTGTGATGTATCCGTGGTAGGATTTATTTGCTCTAATGAGTTACTGTTGCAGCCAGATAGTACTCCCAACACTAACACAGCAACCAGTAGCAAACTTATAGTTCGTTTGTATTTCATAATCATTCCTCGTTTTTGGCATTACTCCGTCGGGATAACATAGAACTTACTGGACGTATCACCCAATAGGTCAGCGGTTTTTTGCACCACATCTTCGTCGTTGATGTACCAGGTTTCCCAACCATGATACAGGAAGGATGCAAATTTTCCACCGCTGTACTGCGCGTAAATGTTGTCTTGAATCTGCGGTTTGGTATAGCCCACATCTCCGTCGGTATAGGTGTCAAAACTAAGGATTACATTCTGGCCCGGATATCCGTTTTCCATTCCGTAGAACACATTATCCTCAATGATGCATTCATCAAAGAAATTGGAATACAGGATCAAAGCACCGCAGGAATAGATAAACTGGTCGTCAGATGTACTGCCTGTGCGCCAAGCCTGATTACCGCGCACAATCAGCGAATCTAAATGTTTGAGGGCATCGGAGGATTCCCGCTCAGAGCAGTCAAGATTCATTCCCAGAGTGTCGACAAAAACATTGTCCAGAATATGACAGTAGCCGTAATCGTCGGTCGGGTTCGGATAAGAGGGGACAGCGTCCTCAAAACACACCGAACTACAGAGGTTGTCGTGCATATAATTATTTCTAATCGTCGCGTTGCGGACAACGCAGTAGATACCGTCCCCCTGGACCTCGACAATTTTTGCGCCGCTGTCTGTGATCCGATAGAAGGACACGCTTCCGCCGCCGTAGGCAAATTCACAGTTCTGAATCACCGTATTTTTATTTGCTTTCCAGCTCGGGTCATTTTTGATAAAGGATGTGCCTGTGTAGCGCAGGCTGAGGTTATCAAAAACGATATCACTGGCCTCCACGGAAATCAGACCCCTGATCTCAAAGCCGGAAAACTCAACAGAATCATACAACTCGCCGGGGTTTCCTCTGTCACAGCGGAGATAGAGAGGGCCTGTCGCGCTGGAATTCATAAATTCATTTGCAGGCCAACGGGCCGGACGGCTAACAAAGGTCATATCCTCCACCAGAGTTTCCTCCAGCGGAAGAAGTTCATCCATCACCTCGGCCCCCACATCCTCATGCATCCACCAGCCGTTCAGCGTACAAGAGACATACTCACTGCCTTCTCCCACGGATTCGCTGGCGCACCACTCGTAGACGCGCTCCGCAACACTATCGTCATCGAAAACGATGGAGGCAATGTCGGTCAGATCGTGATAGAACTGCCAGATTCTTGTGCCGTTTTCCCCTTCATAAACAAGCTGCCATTTTTCTGCGCCTGCGCCATTTTCGGGAGAGCTTGTGATGATCGGTTTTGCGCCTTCACCATAGGCTGAGTAGGTGATGCCATCAATACGGCAAGTAAATGGGTTTGTGCCGGGGTCATAATCAAAAGAACGGAACAGATCACCGCGACGGAAGAATACTGCATCACCAAATTGGAGGATACCTCCTGCCATGGATTCCTGTCCCACCTTTGCGACAGATTGCCACGCAGTCTCTGGGGTGAGGCCGTCGTTATTGTCATCGCCATCAGCTGAGACATAGTAGGCATTGCCAGTGTAAGTCTCTCCGGGGATATAGGTGTCAGAGTGAATAATCTCTGTTTCTGTATTGAGAATGGCATCAATATCCTTTTGCAGATCTTCTTTTAATCGGGCGTCTTCCTCCGCCGAGAGGAGCGTTGCCGCCATCGGATTCTCCGGTGTCCTGTCCGGAATACTTCCCAGTGTATTGTCTGCACTGCAGCCGGTCAGCAGCCCCAGCATAATCGCAGCAAGCGTCATGCGTGAAACAATTTGCTTTATTTTCATGAAAACACCTTCTTCAACGCCCATATATCTGAGCATTCAGACCTTATTAGCCAGTTAGATACATTTTAGCAAATGTCATCTTAAACTTCAATAAAATCGCCAAGAGTAAAAGCGCCACGCATTGCAAACTTTACATATGTCTGATTTGGAAGTATAATTTTTTCAATCAGTACTTCAGATTGGGGGATTAACTGTGGCGCAATCTTTGCTTGCACATTTATATTCAAGGATTAGAGGTTCTCAGGAAGATATTGCAACCATCGCTCTGCAATACTTACTGTCACAGTCCGATGCTTTGAACAGTGCTTTTACGCATCTGCTTTCAACCAGTTTGGGGATTGATCTTGACGACGACCTGCGGTATTTCTGCCAGGCAGTAGGCGAAGATCAAGAGCGTCCTGATATGGCAGGTATCGATTCTGTAGGCCGTGAGCGTGTACTATGTGAGATGAAGTTCTATGCCGGCTTGACCCATAATCAACCATTAAGCTATCTTGATCGTCTGAAGGAAAAACAGGGACAGGGGCTCATCTTTATTTGTCCAAAGGCTAGAATGACCAGCCTGTGGATGAAGCTGAAAGACTTGTGTGCCACACGCGAAGTCCAAACAGTCCACGAACACTGTGTCCGCGTGGATGGCATTGCCATGTCTATTATGACATGGGCAGAGATTCTTAATCACTTACATAAGGTTGCATCTTCTTCTGCAATCGAATACCTTTCGGACATCCATCAGCTCGAAGGGTACTGCGCCCAAATGGACAGCGATGCATTCATTCCGTTTGAGAGCACAGAGCTGACCGCGGAAAACGCCAAGAGATTTGAACGTTACTATGAAGTGATCGATGAAACGGCCAAACTGATCGTCGCAGATGGCAGCGTCACGGCATCTCACAAGGGAAAGGCCTCCGCATATCGGGCAGGATATGAACGAAAGCTTACTGTCGATGATTTCATTGTCTCTTTGTTGTATGATCGCAACTTGTGGAAAAGCGATATTTCCGTTGAGACACCGTTCTGGGTAGGTATCTCCAACAAGGACTGGCAACAGCCGGAAGATTTCCGCAAGCGTTTCCTGCAAATCCCAAAACATAAACAGGATGATACTGTTTGGAACACTTGCTATTTTGCTCTTGAACCATTGGCAGACGCCACATTGGACGAAGTGTGTGCTAATTTGAAACAGCAGATTTTCGAATATATCAATCTGCTCCGAGAATAAGTGGACAAATAAAAGCAGCGGTTCACCCTGTTGGGTGAACCGCTTTTTCGTCCTCAGTTATATTGTTGCTCCAGCTCTCCGTTCTGCATGACCCAACTCAGAGGGCCGCACTGGAAACGGATGTAGTTCCAGTCCGTGCTTTCATAGTAAGCCGGCGCCTGAATATGAACTTGTGCCTTATCAAAACACCACTCTCGGCAGACGATTTCCAGCGCCCGCTCGGCGGAGATCTCTTTATCACAGTTGTTCACTGCCCATCGCTTGGCTCCAACCTGCACATAGATCAGCGCTTCGGGATTCGTCATGCACCAAAGATGTCGGGCATAGTTGAAAAGTTCTCTGGTGGTGATGATTCCGGAGCGTGCCCACAAGGCCAGCTTGGGGTAAATCATCTTGGCTGCATCTGCATACTTCTCGCCAGCCTCGGCCACAAACTCCTCCTCGTTCAGAATCTTATTATGCCGCACCTGAATTTCCCGCAGATAGGCAGCCTGACGCTGCCCTTCATCGGCGTATTTCCAGCCTTTGTCCTGTACGAACAGGAGATAAGGATACTCCGGATCATCCTGCTCAGAGCCGGGCTTGATCGGTTTCGTTGCCTCATTCATCATTGCTTTCATCATCCTCCTTGGGTGTCCAATGATATTTACAGTCCGGATTTTCGCAGCGCCCATTCCAAAGGATGGCGCCGCACTCCGGGCAAGGCTCCGCATGATACGGGCCACCACCGATATAACTCATTTACAGTTCCTCCTCTTCAATGTCATTGTCCATGATCTCCGGGTTTTCGCTCATATAGCGGCATGTGGGCAGTTTCTTCTTCATGAAATCATTCCCACCCCGCTTGCAGGCATCATTCCAGCAGTCGCGGCACAATGGATCCATTTCTTCCTTATTCGCCATGGCCATCTTCCTCGACCATCGGCTTGGGCTTCAAATACTGGTATTTGCAGTCCGGGTAGGTGCCTCGCTTGCAGCCCAAACAGTTCGTTTGGGAGCAGTATTCTTCCATGCAGCTGCGGCAGGTGGTCGTACCCACATAGTAGCCAACGGCAACCATGTGCCCGTTCATATCAACGATCATGGGCTTACCGCATACATCGCAGTTCATGGGCTCCCACTTCACCGGAACAGCCTTGTCCCATTCGATTTGTTCACCGCACCCGGGGCAGAAATTATCTGGCAGCATCTTGTAGAAGTTGTCATGCGGTACCAGCTTTCGGCCGCATTTGGAACACCAATGCCGGGGCACAATGTTGGGAGCATCCTGTGTGATTGTCGGGATCATTCGTCCTCATCCTCCTTCTCCAGCAAATTGTCAAACAGACGGTCGATCTCGTCGCCGTCAAAAGCGTCAATAATGCCATAGGCCTGACATACTTCCAGAATATCCTTGAACATTGCCTTGCCTGCACGCACTTCAAAGTCGCTCAGCGGCGTTTCATCACGCAGAGCTTCCAGACAGTCTTCCATATCGCTTCTGGTATTGGTAAAGCGGCAGTAACTCATATTCGCCATATTAGAATTCCTTTCTGTAAACTGCGGGAGAGGGTCATTGTGACCCTCTCCCAATTCATGTGTTATTCGCCGATCATTCGGAAGAACTCCGCAGGAGTCAGCACGGTAATGCCCAGAGACTGAGCCTTTTCCAGCTTGCTTCCCGCGTTCTCTCCACAGATCAGATAATCGGTCTTGCTGCTCACGGAACTGCCTGCACGGGCACCCAGAGCCTCAATTTTGGCATTGATACCGGTTCTGCTGTACGGCTCCACCTTTCCGGTGACCACGACGGTCTTGCCCATAAAGGGGTTGCCGGGAACAGCAATCGGTACCGGTGCTACAGGCGGCGCAATCGTCACGAAGTTGCGAAGCTCCGCCCAGGTGTACCAGTTTTCCTCGCTCTGGAACCATGCATGGATGTTCTTATGAAGCGTTTCTCCAAAGTCCGGCAGCTGCGTGAAATCAAACTGCTGGAAAATGGCGTCCTCAAATGCTTCCAGACTGGCATTGAACTGCCGGCTCAGTGTGCGGCTTGCAGTATTGCCCACCATTGGGATGTCCATGGCAATCATGTACCGCTCGAAGGTGGTATCCCGACTGCGCTGGATCGCGTCCCAAAGGCGCTGCCAGGATCGCTCACCATAGCCGTCCATCTTAATGACCTCGTCCTTATATCGGTCCAGCTGGTAGATGTCCATAAAGCTGTGGAGGAACCCACGGCCAATGAGCTTCTCCAGCGTTCCTTCAGACAGGCCCTCAATGTTCATGGCCTTTTCACCAACGAAGTGTACGAACTGGCGCAGTCGGCGAGTCTCGCAGGCGGGATTATCGCAGAACAGCGTCTTGGTACCGTTTGTTTCACCGTTGATATGGATACGGGTCGGCTCACCACAGCAGGGACACTTGGCCGGGATCACGCTCTGCAAATCAAAAGCTCCGCGGTCAAGGTTTTCCTCTACATGGGGGATAATCATATTCCGCTTGGAGACGATGATCCGATTGCCGGGTCTCAGCTCCAGCGCCTCGATGAAAGACAGATTATGAAGGCTCGCCCGGGACACCGAGCAGCCGTCAATCTCCACCGTATCAAAGATGGCAACGGGAGAGATTTCACCGGTGCGTGTGGGTGTCCATTCAATGGTCTGCAGCTTGGTCTTAAAGAGGTCATCTTCAAACTTGAACGCAAGGCCATCCTTGTAGTGATGTTCCGTGCGGCCGCAGCTCTTGGAGTAGGCCACATCATTGTAGCTCATTACGATACCGTCAATGGGTACATCATATTTCTTTGCGTAGTCCTGCAGCATCTTGATTCCCATATCCAACTCCTCCAGCTTCATCTTACGATTGCTTTTGAGGTAGTGGCAGACGGTAAAGCCGAGGCTCCACAACTGCATAAGGCGTTCACTCTTGAGGGCAAGATTATCAAAACCCTCCAGAACGCTGAACGCCATGAAGTTGATCCTGCGCTCTTTGCAGACTTTGGCATCCAGCAGGCGGACAGAGCCGGCCGCCAGATTGCGGCCATTCTTATACGGCTTGCCATTGCTGTCTACCAGCGTTGCCTGCAATACGGCAAAGTCGCTGGGACGAATGAATGCCTCGCCAGTCACCACCAGACGCCCCTTAAAGGGAATGTGGGACGGGATGCCAGTGATTCCGGTCACATTGTGGGTGACGATTTCACCCTCATCACCATCGCCACGGGTGGAGGCCTCCTGCAGGACACCGTTTTCGTAGGTCAGCTTGATGGTCAAGCCGTCCAACTTGAGCATCAGCAGCACGCCCTGCTCGCCCATGAAGGCCAGCAGTTCCTCGCTGCTCTTCGTCTTATCAAGGGAAAGAAGCGGGATGGTGTGCGTCGTTTTCTTCAACTTGCTCACGGCAGGATAGCCAACCGTCTGGGTGGGAGAGTTGCCCATCCGGATACCGGTCTCTTTTTCCAATGCGGCCAATTCATCGAACAGGCGGTCATACACCTGGTCTTCGACTGTGGGGGCATTGAGGTTATAATACTCATGGCGATACCGGTTCAACACCGTGGTCAAGTGATGTACGCGCTGGTAGGCGGTCATATTCTGTTCCATTACGCCACCTCCTCGGGGAGCAGGCGGAAGGACATAATCAGATTCTCATGCACATGCTCCTTGCCTTTGAAATAGACGGAGCAAACGCCGTTCTGAAATGCCCAGTCTGCGGCCTTTTCCCACCAGAGGACAACGCCCTTTCCGCCGTTTGCCTGACTGTTCTTATGCTCAGGCTGACCATCCACCACGCTGTGGAAGCTGACGGTATTCACGGCGACGACCTTGCGTACCTCACCGACACATTCTTTTTTCCAATGGTCGATGATCTCAAAACGGGGGTTCTTCTGAAACTCGCGTTTCAGCTGGTTCAGATTTTCAATCATGCTGCCACTTCCTTTCTTTCGCAGACAGTACCTACCTGTACCATCTTGGTTTTCATCTCACGGTATTTCCCAAAGTTGAGCTCATGGACAATGCGGGAAACTCCTGCGTCATCGTCCCAAGCAGTATGCAGACTGGCTCGTTCCGGCCCGCAGCCGACGTGAACGGTCACGATGCCGCCGTGTATCTGCATCAGCACCTCCGGGCGCTTAGCGCAGACAATGGCAAGGTTGCCAAGCTGTTTCACTGCTTCACACCTCCAGTCGGTGCCGCGCCATATCGTTTGTAGATTTCTCGTACTTTGGACATGGCGCACAGAATGCCGTTGTTATAACCTTCCTCACGATTACTGAGTTGGGTGTGCTTGTTGAGCTTCTTGTGGAGTCCTTCCTGGATCAGCTGATATTCATGTTCTGTCATACAATCATTCTCCTTTATCGTGGCCTGGTGCATCCGCTCGGACGCACCAGGCTCTTTTCATTTACGCGGCCACATTTTCCATGAGGTCGGCAGTCAGCACTTCCACCAGCAGGCGTCCGGCCAGATGTCCGGTATGGATCTTCACCTGGTCGTTGCGCAGCTGGATGAACTCCTGCTCACGGAGCACACGGCTTTTCTTGGCCTTCTTGCGGTCATCTTCCGTCAGGCGCTTGGTCACTTCAGCCTGCCATTCACAAAGGAACGCTCTGGCCTTATCAATGTCCTTGTTCTGACGGTCATAGTAGGTACGAATCTGACGCACAGTGCCGCCAGGTTCAATCTCCATGGTGTAGTAGGCCTGCTCCGGCTCATCCGCTTTACGCAGGAACAGAAGATAGCTCTCATGCCGCTCAATGCGTTCCCAGTAGCGGTCGCTGTTGGCTATGCAATGGTGAAGGTTATTGCCCTCCACAATGATCTCCTCAATATTGGAGGGAGCTTTGATCACATAGTCTTTACCGGCATATTCGTACTTTCTGGCAAGGGACTTACAGATCATCTCCACATGGGGGAATTTCTGCAAAACCTCGCCAGCCTGTATCGCAATATCCTTGCTGATACTACGGGCCGCCAACTCGTCGTGCCGCAGCTTCAACTTGGTGGGGCGGTACACGATCTCGTCCGATGTGTCCATTCCAAAACGGGTGGCCATGGAGAGATAGTCTGCCCATGTCGTGATGACCTCACGGCACTCCATCTGCTCTTTGCTCATGTTGCGGCGAAGGTAGTTGTAGATCTGCACCATGCTCATGCGGTCAGCAATAAACTTGAAGTCACCACTCTTGAGCTTGTGTTCACAGAACCAGGTGATCACCTTGTCGGGGATCTCCTTATCTGTGGACTTCTCATATTGGAGCCAGTTCAGAAACTCTGTGCCACCATTGTTTTCACGCAGACGTTTGAGTTCCTGCGCATCAATGCCCAGGATTTTCGTCAAGCTGGTACCGTCACGGAGACGAAGCGTTTCCCTAAAATCGTAGGAGGGATGCAAGCACTCGTCTGTCAGTCTGGGCAGACCAGCTTTCGAGAACATCTCCATCTGGGGCAATCCCTTGAGAACAATAAAGTATCGTTCAGGGTCAACTGTAACTTTGCGTTTCAGATACTCCATGAATCCTGTTCTGCTGAGCCCGCGTCGCATCAGGTCGGGCAAAGTTTTGCCATAGACACGGCCATTGTAGTCGTGATAGTAATAGGCCGTGGCACTCATGTGCCCGCCCTTGATCCACCGGGTATTTGTCTGACGGTAGACATCCCAGTAGTAGGCGCGAAGCGGATAGCCGTAGCGGTCATAGATCACACGGCGAATTTCAAAGGCGCACTGACTGGGATTCTTATAGTCGCCCTTTCGATAGCGTCTGCTGGCTTTGAACAGCCGAAGCATCATACCATCCTTGCACCGCTGCATCAGATACACTAAATGGTCCTTGGTATCAATCGTGCCGGCCTTACCCATGGACTTAAATGTGATTTTATGCCGGCAGCAGGGACAGCGCCCCTCTTTGTTGTGTTTGGGTTCCCGGATGGGGACATCCTTTTCACAGTAGGAGCAGTATCCCGTTTTCGCGCCCTTCTTGCTGTACTGGTAGAAGATGAAGTGCTCTGGGATGCCGACCTTGCCAACCCACTTGTCCCAATCCTTGGGCTTTGCGGGTGTCTGGGAGAGATCTGCGTCCCACGGGTCTGTCTCGCGGCGATGGCGCACTTTCAGCTCGTCGGCACGAACACCCTGCTGGTATTTTAGGATGCCCCAGTAATCACCAGTCTGGGTTCCGAGATAGTTCAGAACTATCTTGGCATCCTTTTCCGAGATCCACCGGGCAGTACGCACGTAATAAGACTCTTCCCAAAAGAGACGATCCAGCTTTGCAGTCAGCCAGCGCTTTTTCTCATAGTCATAGGTAATCCAGCTGTCCGCTTTCTTATCCATGAACACGGTATACGCAGGCATTCGGCTGCCCAGACGCATACTCTTGGGGAGATAGAGTGCAACGAGCAAAATGTCCTCACGGACAGCGCCGCGCATGAACAAGTCGTATTTGCTCTCTTCCCGGGTATAGCTGCCGTTCCAGTATTTATAGGTCGTCTTCTTGGGGATATCCTCTGCGGCCATACGCATCATGGCAGGCGTCGCTTTTAGGATAGGAAGTGTAAGCAGGTCATTCTTTTTCATGTCAAAATCACCTCTCTTTCAGAGAAGTCAATGTCGTACCACTTTCCGGGCAGCACCTTGATACCATCCACTTGGGTCAGCCCAACCTGAATGATTTTTCCGGTACGCGGATCTTCTTTGGCAAGTGCAAGGACATCGCCCATTTGCCCACTGGCTTTGGGGTCGATGCCACGCACAACGGCATAACCACAACTTGCTTCTCCGGTTTCTTCGTTGACTTTGCTGTTCCACTTCCGTTTCGGATGATCCACCATGTACGCCAGCGCATGGAGAAAGAACTCTGTGCGGCTGAGCTTACGCAGGATCGTCAGCTCCGTACAGGAAATCTTGGAATCGTGTTCATCCTCATCCACATCACCACCGGCATTGACCAGATAGTATTCCGAATGCTCCATATCGGAGTAGTAGGTCAGGCAGTCCAACGGATCTTCCGCACAATGGAAGCCGTTGGCTCTGCAATTAGCCTTATCGGTAATGTTCAGCCCCATCACAAAATGGTATCCTCGGCAAATTAAGCCGGGTTCAAATCCTTTGTAGGCAATCATCATGCACTTGCCCCCAACATTCCGAAATCACCCAGCGTCATTTGACCTACATCAGCCGTTTTGGGCTGCTCGGGTTTCTTGTCCACAGGCTTTTTCTCCGCAGTTGACTTTGCAGCATCTTTCTTGCCTTTACCCTTGGCAGCAGTTTTGGAAGGTGTCTTGCTCTTGCCGACGTAGGGCTTGGGCACAAACTTTTCTTCCTCTTCCTGATCCTCCTTGGCGTTGGGGTCGTTGAAGTAGTCTTCCGCCCACTGATAGCAGAGATCGTCCGGTACGTCACAGCCATAGATACCGTTGCGGTCAGGCTTAATGCCGTTGTCCTTCATTTCCTGCTCGACAAACTCCTGTGCTTTCCGGTTGATGTACCAGATACAGTGGATCATAGTCTTGCGAGGATGCATGACCCGCTCTGCAAAGGCCCGGTCAGACAGGCACAGCGTTTGAATATGCTCGGAAATACATTCCTTCATATTGCGTCGGGTCAATCGCTCTGTGTCTGTGCTGATGCGCTTCATGGATTCCGCCATCAGTTCCTGTTCTGTCATGGATGCGATTCGCGCAAGCTGGGCCTGCTCGGCATCCTTTTTGGCCTTCTGCCGGGCTTCGAATTCTGCTTTGCGCTTGGCTTCCGCCTCTTCATGGGCGAGCCGTTTGGCCTCCTCATCGTCATCCTTTGATGCCTGATCTTCCGCTTTCTCCGCAACAGGTGCCGCAGATATTTCAGGCATTGCAGGTGTCGGTTCTGGCTCGGTTTCTGGCGCAACATCGGGTGCAAAGGCCGACTGCGTATCGCACATGGTTTCCGGCTCACCAAAAGCCGGCTGCTCCGTATCAGCGGAAAACGGATCGTCTCCGTTGCGCTGCATCATATCCATCTCAGCAAAGATTCCCATTGAAAAACCTCCTTTTTAATAAGTGAAAAGGGACACAGCATGGCTCTTGCCAACTGCGTCCCTTTCTTCATGTAGCCTCAGACCGTATAAACCAGTGTGCTGAACGGGTCAAAACAATAGCACACAAGGTTCGGGTACTGAGCTGTCTGTTCTTTGATTGTTTCCTGGATAGAGCGGGCCAGATCCTCATTGTAAGAGTGGTCCCAGCCTTCCCAGACCATCGCTGTAAAATGTCCGTATTCCGGGCGGTATCGCACATCGATCCCCAGGTCACGGCAAGTAGTCAGCATTGCTTCCAACTGCTCCATCTTCTTTACGTCCATGGTCATTTTCTCATCGGCTTTGCCAGCATGGGAGAAAACTTGACCGGTACGAAAGATGATATGTCTCGGTAGAAATAGCTTCTGCCGTCATTCCCATACAACTCGACCACATCGGAAGCGGAGATGCTGCGACCGGCATAATGCTCCGGAAGAGTGCTGCTGAATCGCTGAACCAGCGTTGCCAGCACCTCATCTGCAGCTTGCTCCTTGGGGCAGATCAACTCGCCATCGTGCACAAGACGATATTCAGATGCAGGCGGTTGTTCATAGCCGGCCTTATGCAGGGCGTCAATGCCAGAAAATGCGAAAGGCTTTGTCTTACCGTCCTCAAAGTCCAACTGGTAGATCCGAAATCTCTGATGGCGGCGCTGGCCGTCCAGAATCTGCTGAAAGGTGGTAGACAAATCGGTCTGCAGAAACACATCGTATTCCTGCTGGGTCAGGCCCAGATAGTCGGTCAGCCGTACACCATCTTCAGGCAGTTGGTGCCATTGCTCAATACAGGCATCAATGTGGTCGATACCACAAAGACCCGATAGGTATTGCTCCTTGAAATTCATTCTCTGATCCTCCTTCGTTTCTGTCTTTTTTCGGCGCAGAGCAAGCTGCCAGTCATCCATACCCTTATAGTTCGGGTTCCAGGTTAACCGGCGGCAGTTCAGGCCATATTTTCTTGCCATCAAATAGATTTTGGATGCACCTTTATCAACCATCGCGTTGCGGTATTTATCCATATCTTCTGCTTCGATGATCTCCTCTGTGCCATTCTTTTGCAGAAAGGCGAACAGAGCATCCAGCTGTGACACATTGTTGGCACCTGCTGTTGCCACAAAGGTCCGTCCCATTAAGGCATGGCAGATATACGCTTTCAATCCACCCTCAATGACATACACCACACGGGCACAGGGGTCACCGATGAAATGTACCGGGCTGCCGGAAGATGTACCCATGTTCTTTCCGCTGGAGGAGAGCCACAGATACTTTGTCCCTTCCTTTTCCGGTGGGTCGTTTTCATCTTTGATTGGGTGGTTGAGGCGAATCTGAATACCGTGAATCAGTCCGTCCACACCACGGACAGGGATCAGAAATCCAGCAGTTCTCTGGTGAAACTTGACTGTCCAGTGGCCTTTGTCATTTACATAGAACCCTGGGACTCCCTTGACCGTACATCCCTGCTTCATCAGCCGTTCCGTAATCGAGCGACAGAGATAGGGCGGCGGTGTGCTTTTGAAGCCAAACCGTTCGATCTGCTCACTGGACAATCCGCGCTTGATGCGCAGATGTTCCTGATGGGCCGGTGACAGTGACAACATAGCGAGCAGCATGGAGTAGGTCTGATGGATCTCCTGTACGGAGGCTCGTTCCGACTGCGGCTGTTCGGCAGGCTGTGTCTGCGCTGTTACCGTGTACTCCGGTGCAAATCCCTCTGTCTGGAGTGTCTCACAGATTTCACGATAGGCGTCTGAGTTGCTGATGCCATAGACTTTGGCATACAGCGCCAGCATTCCGCCGCCTTCATTGCAGTAGTTGCAGCGCCAGACATTCTTCGCCAGATTCATATTCATCTTGCCACGGCGGTCACCGCAGATAGGACAATCCGCATAAACGTGACCCGGCCCCCTCCGCCTGATGTTCAGGCGGAGGAGGGAGGCCACATCCATGATGGTAAAGGGGAAGTCCCTGGAATCTATAGGAACCAACTCCTTCCATCTCTCCCTGCCTTGCGGCAGTTCAACTGTTATCCGGCTTTGCGCATACCCATGTCATTCAAAACGAGAGTAGCGGCTGCCTTGAGCACATTGTCGCCATTATCAGAGAAAACATAGAACCGCAGGCTGGGCGCTCTGCGCTCGGCAACCTGTGCCAAAGTCCAGCCCTTGCAAACGCCGCTGTTCACCACATAGTTGCGTGCTTCATCCAGCGTCATGCGCTCACAGATCTCCTCAACGGTCATGTCGGGCGTATAGCCGGGGGCCGCAGGCTCTGCAGCAGGCGCAGCGGGCTCTTCGGGAACAGCAATGGCAGGTGCCTGGGGTTCCGCAGCAACAGCCACTTCTTCCTGAGCCGCAGGGGCAGACATCGGGAAGTCCGTCACAACAGCAGAAGACTGCTTGCCCAGCAGCTCGTTCATGGCGCTCATATCAGGCGCCTGCTGCTCTGCGGGCTGTTCCTGCATGACAGGTGCGGCCTCAATCGACTGAGTGACGGGTTCAGGCGCGGAAACAGGGGTTTCTGCTACCACGGGTTTCGCCGCTTCTACAGCTTTCGGCGCAGTACTGGGAGTCTGCGCAGGCGCCGTCTTGGTCTCCGCACTTCTCACCTCGGCAACCGGAGCAGACTGCTTGATTGCCTGCGGCTGTGCAGGTGCGGCATTACGAGCTTCTATGACTGCGGACAGCGGCACCTCAGAGCCGTATCGGGCAGTACCGGCACCTTCCACAAGGTCACAAAGCTGGATACCAAATCCCGCGTTCTCCAGAGCTTCGTTGAGTGCTGCGTCCTGCGCAGCCTGAACGAATTTACCGTCCGGAACTTCCTGTGCAGACACCGTGGAAGTAAAACGAGCCAAAGGTTCCGGATCATCCTTGCTGGCATAGACCATGGCCTCAAAGACTGCCATCTGGTCATTGACCCGAAGCGGCTTAACAACCATTCTGCCGTTGGGGCAGGCCAGTCGGAACCACAGCCGCTTATAGGACAAGTCCAGTTTCAGCACTTTCTCGCCGGTACGCTCGGAAGTTGTCCGACGCAGGAATTTCAGCGGATTAAAACCAGCGACTTTACGCAGTTCGCTGGCAGCCGGGACAGAGTTGATAACAGCATTGGTGGGGTAGTTCATTTCGTTTGCTCCCTTCATAAATAAAATAAGAGATGAAAATGCTCCATTCTGCATTTCATCTCATTTCAACTGGCTTTTTTCAGTTGTTCGTCCCCAGACTGACTGATCGGGGGATCGCTATGCGTAAGCGCCTTGTAGTAAAGCGTCATTCTCTCACCCAGCAGGGTATTGCGTTTACCTTTGTTGGTCTTGTGGATCGCCATGAACAGGGCTTTTTTCTGACCGACCAACAGCACTCTGCGCTTGGCACGGGTAATAGCGGTATAGATCAGATTCCGGGTCAAGAGGATCTTGTGTGCCGGCAGCATAGGAATGATGACCGTGTCGTACTCACTGCCCATAGCCTTATGGATGGTCATAGCATAAGACAATTCCAATTCGGTCAGGCTTTCTAGCGGGTAGTTTGCATAACGGCCATCGAAGTTGATTGTGACTGTCTTTTCCTTGATCCCGCAAATGGTTCCAATGTCGCCATTGAAAACACCCATGGCAACTTTTTTCCCGTTGCGGTCAAACAGGGCTACATCGTAGTTATTTTTCGTCTGCATAACTCGGTCATTCAGCCGGAATAGCTTCCCGCCGAATATGACCTCCGGGATTTCCTCCGCCGCAGGATTGACCTCATCTCGGATGGCCTCGTTAAGGCCATTGGAAGAAGCTTCTCCTTCAGAGCGGAAGGGGGAAAGGATCTGTACCTGCTCCATACCGCTTTGCGCAATTTCCTGACGGTATAGGCTTCGGATCAGTTCTGCTACCTCTGTCTGGCTTTCCGCCTTAATGAATGCGAAGTCAGGGCCATAGTAGAGGTTGCTGTTTTCCTCATTGATGAACTTGGCGTTGTAAGCAATCAGGCTGTCCTTTGCCTGACGGAAAATCTCATTGAGAACCGTAACAGGAACAAGACCGCTGTTGATCAACTCGTGAAACACATTGCCGGCACCCACACTTTCAAGCTGGTCAGCGTCACCAACCAGCAGCACTTTTGTTCCGGGTGCAATACGGGCAAAGAGCTGGTATGCAAGCCACATATCCATCATGGATGACTCATCCACAATGAGCAGGTCTGCTTCCAGCGGTTTTTTCTTCTGCCATCCGGCATCTTCACCATGCAGGCCCAAAAGGCTGTGCAGCGTCTGCGCGGTAGCAAGGCCGGTTGTTTCCGCCATGCGGCGACTGGCTTTGCCCGTGGGTGCGCCAAGCATGATATTCTTCCTCGGGTAGAGACTGCGATAGGCCTCGATCACGGCTTTCAGGATGGTACTTTTACCAGTGCCGGGGCCGCCGGTGATAATGGACAGGTTATGCCTGAACGCCATCTCTACACCTTCGCTCTGACGCTGGGAGAGGATGATGCCGAGTTGTCCCTTGACCCGCTCCAACACGGGTGTCAGATCGACCGGTTCGGGTTCCTCCAACAGCATCTTTACGACCTTACAGGCGGTCTCGCTCTCCTGTTTGAACACATGGGGCAGGTAGATATTGCCCTTATTGGATACCACCACATCAGACAAAATCATATTGCTCAATTCCTTCTCGATTTGCTGCTGACTCAATCTCCCCTCGGTCGGGGGGATTTTTTCGTTCAGGAGCAGCAGCGTGCTTCGGATCAGATTCTCCGCCTCAACATAGAGGTGGCCGCCTTCACTTCGGGACCGCTCCAGCGCATAGAACAGGGCTCCCTGTACGCGCATGGGGTCGTGAAGGTTTCCGCCCGATTTCTGAACGATGGCATCTACTCTGCGGAAACCAAAGCCGGGAATCTGGCAGAGGCGATACGGACTTTGCCGTATCAGAGAAACACCGCCAGGGCCGAAGTGCTGATAGATCTTCATCGCCGTTGCAGGGGTGACCTTGAACGGGGCCAGAATGGTCATCAGGTCACGCATGACTTTGCTCTCCGCATAGCCGTTCTTGATGTCCTCCAGCCTATCTTCCGTAATACCTCGAATCTCCAACAGCTTCTCTGGATGGTTTTCAATCACATCCAAAGACTTGAGCCCAAAGCGCAGGACGATGGCATCAGCCGTCTTTTCTCCAATGCCTTTCAAAAGGCCGGACGCCAGATAACCCCGGATACCTTCAAGCGTTGGCGGAATGATCTCGCTCCACCGCTCAACCTGCAGCTGACAACCATGCGTGCCCTTCGTCCAGGTGCCGTCATACTCGAAGTTCACGGCATCGGTCTGAGGCAGGTCATAGCCTACTGCAACGAACCGGATCAGGTGATCGCGGTAAGTAAATGGGCTGCGTGCTTCCTGCGGAATCATAATGTCTGCGGTCTTGAGCCGCAGGACAGAGTATTTGCTGGCAGCGTTAAAAAATAACACTTTATCAAATGCCGCAACAATACCCATATCGTTGCTTCACCTCCGTGGGACAACTAAGCCGCTTTCGGCTTTGTCTCTTTGATATAAAATCTCCTGCTCTCGGAGATTGTGACATACTCTTCGTAAATGTCCGGATGCACCTCCTTCATTCGTTCAAGGCCCTCCTTGGTTATACCGGGCGTTCGAACAGGATTGAATGTAACGGTGAACCGCCTGTCGGTGTCCTCGTAGGTTGCCTGACAGCTTGTTCCCATTGCCTCAACCAGAAGCCCTTTCAGTCGGGTCATTTCGCTTTTGATTTGTTCCAGCGATTTGTTGACCTCACTTTTCTGCTTTTGAAGCTCAATATAGCGTGCAATTTTTGGATACTGCGGCATCGAGAGAATAGCAGGCGGCGCATCTTTTTCAGACGGCCCCAGCTTCCGGCGCAGGCTCTCCAAAATCAGCTCGCCATCCTCGGTGTAGGGAGGCGGTACCTTTGCAAGCACGTTCTCATGCCAGAAGGTCTGCTCCAAAGCAATCAGTTCAGCTTCATAGTCCATATCACGGTCAATGTGTCGAATGATCGCCTCGTCCTCATTGTTACCATACAGGCAGCAGAAATAGACGCGGTCGATATTCATGACGCTCATGTAATGGCGCCCCTGGGATTCGTAGTAGATGGGAACGATCTCTTTGCCGTTGTACCACCAGTTGTCTTTGGCATTATAGTTCGTGGTCTTGATTTCCAAGATGGCAATGCTGCCGTCTGGCAGTTCCACGAGGTAATCCAGATCGGCCAGCATCCACGGATAATGCGGATGCTGAAACATGCACTTGCGCTGGAATACTTTCAGCCCGGTCTTTTTGGCAAAGATTTTGGCGACCAGAGGTTCCAATAGATTCCCCATCTCCATCGCAACCCAGTTTCCCTCATCGTCCGCTGTTACAATGTTCAGCTTATCGTAATAGAGGTCTCTGGCCGTGCGGAATGGCGATATACCAAGGATCGCCGCTGCATCACTGCCGCCGATTCCGAGACGACGATATTTCAGCCACTCGTCCCGGGGCAGATCTGATGTGTCTACAAGGATATTCGGTTCGTATGTTTTGCTCTGTGTCAAATACTGACGCCCCCTTTCACAGGCGTACCACGTTTCCTATGCTTCCTGTTTGATTGATCGCACCACGGCGGACCAGTCGGGCGGTGTGGGAACTCCCACGGTTTCAAATGACTGCTGCGGTTCATTGCTACGGCTCCTTTCTGTTGATTTATCCTCAAAGCCTGTCGGCGTTTGGGCGAAAACAAAAAAAGAGCGAGAATGACCGTTATCTGGTGCATACCAGTTTTGCTCACCGTATGGTGGGCACAGTCATTCTCGCTCTTAGCGAATACGGAGAAATTCTCCGCGATAAAAATAAAATAATCAGCAGTCGTCGGCCGAAGGGCGCAACAATCCCGCTGATGTTTCGTTCAATCCAAGCAAAACGTGTGCAATGCAAGCGAACTCGCCAGTAGGCATAGCCTACCCTCAAAAGAGGAACGCACATAGAATCAATTACAGATGAAGCGTAGCACAATATTTAGTTTCTGTCAATACCAAAACACAAGATATTGTGTTTTGGTATTTATATTTCCACTCCACGCAGAATGAAATTTTTCTCATTCCTGTGTTAGAGGTGATTCTACCGCACTTACATTGTACCTTGAAAATGCCGCATTGATTGCTGGCACAATAGCCCCATCCGGAAGTGATACAGGAGCTGTAGATAGTGTGCATCTGCGCGCCTACAGACAGAAATCTACATAGTGGAGCCTGAAAAAACGCGGTCTAAATTTGAGCGCAGGAAATGATCCGGGCGCATGGGGAGTGTATGGAACAAGGTTAATTCTATATAACCTGGCAATAATACAAATATCTTACAAAGGAAAGGATGATTGAATGAACGAAGACAAGAGTAACCAGCCTCTGGAGAACTCAACCACTTATCATGTCGAAAATCGACAGTTTATTGTTCGTAGAAAGTTCGGGACGCAAAGGACTCTATCCGAGATCCTTGTAACTGAGATTTCAAACGGGTTACTAAAAAATGGAGTTTTGAATTCGAGCCCTGATTATCGTATAATTAAACCGTAGTTAGTGCTGGGAATGGAGGACCGTTTTGACAGCCTTATTATTAGCGTACGTCTACTTGCGATTATCCGAAGAAGAATTCAAGTGCGGAGAGTCATCTAGTATCCAGAACCAAAGAATTGCAATCCGCCAATATTGTGAGCGTCACGGAATAACCATTATTCGCGAGTTCGTTGACGATGGTTTTTCTGGAGGAAATTTTGATCGCCCTGGATTCAATGAAATGCTTCGCTATTTGCAGAAGAAGGAAGTAACCATGGTCTTGACCAAAGATCTTTCTCGTCTGGGCCGTGATATGCGTGAGTCCTCGTATTATGCAGAAACTTTCTTCCCTGAGAATGGAATTCATTATATTGCAATCCACGACAATTTTGATTCCGAAAAGGACAATACACTTGCACCGTTCCAGTTTGCAATGAACGACGTGTATTTGCGCGACACTTCCAAGAAAGTTAAAAACATTTTGAACGCCAAAAAGAAGGCAGGCGAATATGCGGCTTGCCCTCCTTACGGCTATGCTAAGAATCCTCGTGACAAGTCAAAACTCATTCCAGACGAAGCAACCGCCCCAATCGTTCAGATGATATTTCAACTGGCAAGCGAAGGTAAATCGACCCGTGCAATTTGTGACCAGCTGAATGCTGAAAAGGTTATTCCGCCATTGAAATATCGCGTCGAATATACTGGAGAGTTTGGAGAAAAGGGTGCTGCAAGAGCATCGGATGCGTGGAATTATGTTACTGTCAAACGTATTCTCCGAAACGAGGTTTATCTCGGTCATACACTTTTGGGCCGTAGCAAAAAGGTTAGCCTTAAAGCGAAGAGGAAGGTTGCGCTGGATCGCAGTGAGTGGCATATCACAATGAACACACATCCACCGTTAGTGTCTCAAGATGTCTTTGATGCTGTTCAACGGAATCTGAAAGCATCTGCAAAGGAATGGCAGAAGTATGAGCACGTTAGGCGTAGCATCTTTGGAGGCATTGCATTCTGTGCGCATTGTGGTACTGCTATGTGTAGTGCCGGCTCTGTCTATAAAGGGGAGCGCGAAAAATATTGGTATCTCCAATGCAACAACTTGCCCAAGCGAAGTCCGAAACATTGTGACCATCCCGCTAGAATCAAGTACACGGATTTTCTTGAGATTATTACCAAGGAACTGAACGAATTTATTAGCCTGACCGATGAGGAAATGGACGAAATCATTCGTCAAGTTCAAGCTGAAGCTCAAGGCGGACAAAAAGAACAGCAGGCCAAAAGCATGATCAGAAACATCGAGAAACGCCAGAAGCAAATCGATGATATGATTACAAAGCTTTATATGGACAATGTTTCAGGGCGTATTGATGATGAGCGGTTGGAGCGCATGGTGAGATCTCTCGATGAAGAATCCAAAACCAACAGCTCAAAGATTGCTGAGTTACGGGATTCAATCGAGGCTGCATCACAAGTCACTGACAATTATCGCGACTTCTTCAAATTGGTCAAGCAGGCCACGCACATTGAAACCCTGACACAAGATATCGTTCGTACTTTTATAGATCGAATTGAGGTGAGCGAGCGTATCCTTCCTGAAGGAACTACGATTGCTGGGCCCAAGACACCGTACAAACAAGAAATCAGGATTTTCTATCGCTTCATCGGAGATATTTCTGGCGAGCCGGTACGCGAGGTCAGCCGCGACGAAGCAAGCTAATCAATAGAATCCTGAAATAATGAACATCATTTTTCTAACCTCGAAAGTGTCCGTCAACACATGGATCGAGGTTCAACCGAAAATTTCAATATGTTTTTTAACATCAAAGGAGGTCGGCGTTGACCTGAAGGAAGGCTACAACGGTCACCTGACCTCCCGCGAGGCCGGCAGCGTCGGCGGCCAGATGGTCAAGAAGATGATCGAGTCCTACGAGAAGAACCTGTAATCTTCTCCAAAGATAATAAGGACGGAAGCGAGTTGTCGCTTCCGTCCTTATTTACGCATTTACTTCTCAGCCTTAGTGTCCATGACGCACTGGACGGTTCCCTTCCAGGTCTTGGGGACAATAGTCACTTAGCGCCTCTTTCAGGTTCAGTTCGCCGACCTCCTGGAACTTCTCTGTACCGGCGCGGCACACGCCGGAGCCGAGGCTGTCTTTAGCATATCGGCAGCCATCACCAGTCCCCCAGAGTGGCGGCGCCGCGTTTATCATCGACGAAGGCAACTCTCACCATGCCATGGCATCTACAGGAAGGATTTCCCGACAAATCGACGTTTTTATAATTGCATAATCTCTTTTCGACAGGAAACCATACCACCAGAGAGCAGTGCTGCTCAAAATCCTCTTGACCGTTGACAGGTGGTATGGTATTTTACACACAAGGTTAGTTTTAACTAACCTTGTGTGGCAGGCAGCAGCCTGCTTTCTGCTGACAGGCGGGTTAGTTCCTACTAACCCGCAAGAAGGAGGCCATAATGACTGTCTTTTCTTCCGCTCACCGGAGCTTTGAGCTGACCCTCGCATGGCACTGCGCACCGTCTCTGGTGGGTATCAAGGCGGCAGACATGATCTGCTGGGAACCTCCGGCACGGAACACCGCAGAATTTCTGCAGCACTATACAGAGAGTTTTGCCCGTCTTGGCATCTGCCTGCGCATTCTGCGTCCCTGCGGCAGCCGACTGCTGATGCTGGTCTTTCGTCCCCAGCGGTTGGAGCAGTGCCTTTCTCAGCCGGATGTACAGACTGCGCTGGCCAAAGAGGGCTACCCTGCGGGGCAGCCCATAAAAACAGACGCACTGCTGAATCACCTGTGCCATCGTCTGGCGCAGGATGAGTTTCCCCATGAGATCGGTCTGTTTTTGGGATATCCCGTAGCAGATGTAGAAGGCTTTCGCATTCACAAAGGACACAACTGCAAGCTGTCCGGTTGCTGGAAGGTCTATGGAGATGCCGACTATGCGCGGCAAATGTTCGAGAGATTTCTTCGCTGCCGCCAGGCGCTGACACGCCGAGTGGAGGAAGGCCTGCGGCTGGATCAGATCCTGGTGCCCATGTCGGTGTAAATACTTGACACGGCGTCAGGCCTCTGGTAATATACTGTGGAGAATCCTTTATTGCGCAGTGAACGGAAAGAGTACCGGTCATTCCAAGGAACAGAGAGGGTGCGTCATCGGCTGGAAGCGTGCCTGCTGCGGAAATCGGGAAGTGCATCCGGGAGCGCGGGGCGTAATGGCCCCCGGCTGGCCGCCGTTATCGGCTGACCGGCTGACTGGCCGGCATGAGTGAATGCAAGAGTGGAACCGCGTTTCTGAACGCCTCTTGTGCCCAACGGGGTACGGGAGGCTTTTTTATTTCCCGTAAGGCACAGGTCCGAGATCTGTTGTCTTAACCCCTACTGCAAAACAGGAGTGTGTCCAACATGGCAAATCAACTGACCGAACTGCTGGAGGCCTATCAGGCCCGTGACCCGGCAGCCCGCAGCAAGCTGGAGATTTTCCTCCTCTACCCCGGCGTACACGCCACTATCTATCACCGCATCGCCCATTATTTCCACTGTCATCACATGCCCTTTATCGCCCGATGCGTCTCCCAATGGAGCCGCTTCTGGACGGGTATCGAGATCCATCCCGGCGCCACCATCGGACGTCGGCTGGTCATCGACCATGGCATGGGCATCGTCATCGGTGAGACCGCCGAGATCGGTGATGACTGCCTGATCTATCACGGCGTCACCCTGGGCGGTACCGGTAAGGATCAGGGCAAGCGCCACCCCACCATCGGCAACAACGTGCTGATCTCTACCGGTGCCAAGGTGCTGGGCCCCTTCAAGGTAGGCGACGGCGCCCGTATCGCAGCCAACGCAGTGGTACTGACGGAAGTTCCCGAACACGCCACTGCCGTGGGTATCCCCGCGCAGATCGTCCGCATCGCCGGACGCGCCACCCATTACGCAGACGATGTGGATCAGACCAGCGTCAACAACCCCACTCTGGAAAAGCTGGCTGCACTGGCCAAGCGGGTGGAGGAGCTGGAAAGCCGCATGAACGAGAACGAATAAAATTCATACCAAGGAGAACTGAATTATGTATTTATACAATTCCGCCACCCATAAGAAAGAAGAGTTTCAGACCCATACCCCCGGCCATGTGGAGATGTACACCTGCGGCCCCACTGTGTATCATTTCGCCCACATTGGAAACCTGCGCAGCTATATCATGGAGGACGTGCTGGAAAAGTTCCTGCGCTACTCCGGGTATGACGTCAACCGCGTCATGAACATCACCGACGTCGGGCATCTGGCCTCTGACGCCGATACCGGCGAGGACAAGATGCTCAAGGGCGCCAAGCGGGAAAACAAGTCCGTCATGGAGATCGCCAAGTACTACACCGATGCATTCTTTGCCGACTGCGAAGCTCTGAACATCAAGACCCCCGATGTGGTGGAACCCGCCACCAACTGTATCGACGATTATATCAAGATCGTCTCCGGCCTCATCGAGAAGGAATACGCTTATGTGGCCGGCGGCAACGTCTACTTCGACTCTTCCAAGCTGGATCGCTACTATGTGTTCAATGACCACGATGAGGAAGATCTGGCTGTTGGCGTCCGTGAGGGCGTGGAGGAGGACTCCAACAAACGCAACAAGAATGACTTCGTGCTGTGGTTCACCAAGTCCAAGTTCGAGGATCAGGCGCTGAAGTGGGATTCTCCCTGGGGCGTGGGCTATCCCGGCTGGCACATTGAGTGCACCGGCATCTCCCTGAAGCACAACGGCGAGTATCTGGATCTCCACTGCGGCGGCATCGACAATGCCTTCCCCCACCACACCAACGAGATCGCCCAGTCCGAAAGCTTCATCGGCCATCCCTGGTGCAAGCAGTGGTTCCATGTGGCACACCTGAATACCGACACCGGCAAGATGTCCAAGTCCAAGGGCGAGTTCCTCACCGTCTCCCTGCTGAAGGAAAAGGGCTACGATCCTCTGGCCTATCGCTACTTCTGCCTCCAGAGCCACTACCGCAAGGCACTGGTGTTCAGCTGGGAGAACCTGGACAACGCCGTGACCGCCTTCAACAAGCTCATTGCCCGCATTGCCGCTCTGAAACCCGAGGGCGAGGTGGAGCAGGAAGCCTTTGATACCTACAGGGGCAAGTTCCTGCAGCAGATGGGCAACGACCTGAACACCTCCATGGGCGTCACCGCCATCTTCGACGTGCTGAAGGCCAAGACCAACGACGCCACCAAGCTGGCACTCATCGGCAGCTATGATGAGGTGCTGAGCCTGAGCCTGCTGGAGAAGGCTGCCGCCAAGCGGGCAGAGCTGGCTGCCCAGCAGACCGCCAAGGCTGAGTGCGGCTATACTGTCACCGGCGAAGGCGATCCCGCCATTGACGCACTGGTGATGGCACGCTATGAGGCCAAGAAGGCCAAGAACTTTGCCGAGGCCGACCGTATCCGTGATGAACTGAAAGCACAGGGCATTGAGATCGTGGATATGAAGGACGGCGCTTCCTGGAAGCGCATCTGAGTGCAAACGAAAACGCAGCCGGTGGAGCAAGCTCCACCGGCTGCTTCTATATGCTATGGAATCGGCAGCCGCTTCCGCAGGCCACCGGCAAAGCTCACCGCCAGCGCCAGCTTGATGGCATCCGGCAGCAGAAAGGGCAGCACACACATGGTCAACGCGGTGCTCCAGCCTGTTCCGCCGCTGACAAACACGAACCATGCCGTACCCAACCCGTAGCAGGCCAGCATACCCAGTGCCATGCCTGTAATCCGGACGATCTGTCCCTGCCCCGCCACCGCAGCCACACCGCGGCAGATCAGCGGCAGCAGCAAAAATCCCCAGAGATAGCCGCCGGTCTGTCCCATCAGAATACCGAAGCCGCCGGTCATACCGGAAAATACCGGCAAACCGACCGCACCCATCAGCAGATACACCGCCACAGACCAGAACGCACGCTGCGCTCCCAGCAGCTCCACTGCCGCAAACACGGCAAAAGTCTGAAGGGTAAATGGCACTGCACCGGGAACAGCGATCCACGTACACAAGCACATCAGCACCGCCATCAGCGCAATGGCCGTCATATCCCGGGCACTCCACTTACCCGCCCGATGTGTCATGGTCTCGCCTCCTCTGCAATCATCTTGTATGACCATAACACGAAACCGCAAACCTGTCAACCGCTTGCTGGTTGACAGGTTTACGGTTTATCTCTCAGAATGCACCGGGCGTCCAGCCCTCCAGCACCTCCGGACAGACCTGACGGATCATGCGCTGGATCTCCTTCAGATCCTCAAAGGTTTCCGGGCCTTTTCCGTCGTCCCGCAGCAGAGCTGCGGGATGGAAGATAGCGGTCATTCGCACACCATTCTTTTCAAACCACTGGCCGTGCTCACTGCTGATCTGAAAATCCTCCCGAATCAGTTCCCTGGCGGCGTGGCGACCCAGACAGATGAGGATCTTCGGCTGCAGCAGGGCGATCTGCCGATTCAGCCAGCTGCGGCAGGCCGCCTTTTCCTCGTTGAGAGGGTCACGGTTATCCGGCGGGCGGCATTTCACCGTATTGGCAATATATACTTTCTCACGATTCAGACCGATGATGGCCAGCATGTCATCCAGAAGCGCACCGGCCTTACCCACAAAGGGGATGCCCTGTTCATCCTCGTTCTTGCCGGGGCCTTCGCCCACCAGCAGGATTTTTGCATTCTCTGTGCCTGTGCCGAACACCACATGGGTTCGGTGACCGGCCAGAGAGCAGTTCTGGCACTGCAGGCATTCCTGCCGCAAACTTTCCCAATTCTCCATCGACATTTCCTTCCTTCTTTTTCCGTGCATGGTCTTCTCCGTCAACGGAAAAACTGACCCCATGGAGGGGATTCACATGACGGAATGGTTCTGGAATTTCACAGCATACAGCTTTTTCGGGTATCTTCTGGAGCGGCTTTTCGCAGCCGCTGTCCGGTCCGACAATCAGGTTCGCCGCTGCTTCCGGCTGCTGCCCCTATGCCCCGTATACGGATTTGCAGTGACAGCGGTGCTGGCACTGCCGCCGCAGCTTCTGCAGCTGCCGTGGCTGCCCCTCTGGGGCGGCATCGTCACCACAGCTGCGGAATACGCTGTCCACTGGGTCTATGACCGCGCTCTGGGCGTGCAGTTCTGGGACTACTCTCCCCTGCGCTTTCATATACACGGTCGGGTATGCCTTTCCTTCAGCATCGCATGGGGGCTGCTGGTCACCGCCGCAGTGCTGGTCATTCAGCCGGTGCTGGACATGCTCATCGCCGCCATCCCGCCCATATGGACCCTGTCGGCCATGCTCCTTGTCACAGGAGACGGCCTTTTCACCGTCCGTTATCTGACGGTGACAAAGGACGTCACCTTCACAGTCCCTGACCGGAGAGCGGCATGATAGCCTTGGTTCCCAGCCACTCGTAAATGTCCAGACAAACCTGTTCGCTGCCGTTTTCATTGAGGATCTCATGGCGCATACCGGGATACAGACGCAGCGTCACATCCGCCACGCCGGCTTTCCGGAAGCTTTCGTATGCCTGCCGGACGCCCTTCCCATTGGCCCCCACCGGATCACATGCGCCGGACACAAAAAGAACCGGAGTGTTGACATCCATCTTCTTCAGATTCGCAGAACTGCGGATAAAACCAAGCCCCCACAGCATCTCCCGGAACAGGCCCACGGATGCCTTGCCGCCGCAGAGAGGATCAGCAATATAGCGGTTGACATTCTCTTCATTGGCAGAAAGCCAGTCATATCCGGTGCGGTTAGGCGAGAACTGCTTATTATAGCCGCCGAAGGCCAGTTTCTCCACCAGATCGCTGGGCTGATCATAGCCATTCTTTCCTGCCAGCAGCGGAGCCAGCAGCTGACCTCCGGTTGTCATCACCGCAGGCTGCTGACCGGTACCCATAATGACAGCGGCATCCACCGTACCGGGATATTGAATCAGGTATGTCCGCAGCAGGAAGGAGCCCATGGAATGCCCCAACATGAAATACGGCTTATCGGGATACTTTCTGCCCATATCCTCCCGCAGGCGATGAATGTCCTCCACCACCCAGTTCCAGCTGCCTTTCGGACCGAAATACAGCGGCATAGACCCCTTCGCCACCGACCGGCCGTGGCCGATGTGGTCGTTCCCCACCACCGCAAAGCCGCGCTCCGTCAGATAACGGGCAAAGGACTCATAGCGAAGGGCATATTCTGCCACGCCGTGGGCGATCTGCAGCACTGCCAGCACCTCGCCGTCCGGCAGCCATTCCACGGCATGAATTTGGGTCTTTCCGTCGGCAGAGGGATAAAAGAACTCGTTTTTCACCATTGGAAACCGCTCCTTCCTATGCTATACTATTGGCAAATACATTTTAGAAAATCATACCACTCTTCAGGAGAAAAAGATAGGGGGATTTCCATGGAAACCTACGTAGCCGCTCTGGATCAGGGCACCACCTCGTCCCGCGCTATTCTCTTCAACCGCACTGGCGGCATCGTCGCCCGGGTGCAGCATCCCTTCCGCCAGATCTATCCCCAGCCCGGCTGGGTAGAGCATGATCCCATGGAGATCTGGGCCACGGAGCGTCGTGCGCTGGCTGAGACCATCCACTATGCCCATGTGGATCCCAAATGCATCGCCGCCGTGGGCATTACCAATCAGCGGGAGACCACCATCGTCTGGGACAGGGCCACCGGTCAGCCGGTATACAACGCCATCGTCTGGCAGTGCCGACGGACGGCGCCGCTGTGTGAGGAACTGAAAGCCGGAGGCTACGGCCCCGCCATCACGGAAAAAACCGGCCTGCTCATCGATGCCTACTTTTCCGGCACCAAGCTGCGCTGGATCCTGGACAATGTGCCCGGTGTCCGTGCCCGCGCAGAGCGCGGCGAGCTGCTGGCCGGAACGGTGGACACCTGGCTGATCTGGAATCTCACCGGCGGCAAGGCACATGTCACTGACTACTCCAACGCATCCCGCACCATGCTGTTCAACATCAATACCCTCCGCTGGGATGAGGAACTGTGCCGTCTGCTGGATATTCCCATGAGCATGCTGCCTCAGCCCGTTCCCTCCAGCCAGCAGTATGGCTGTATCGCTGAAAACATCCCCGGTCTGGAGGATCTGGCAGGCATCCCCATCTGCGGCAGCGCAGGCGATCAGGCAGCGGCGCTGTTCGGGCAGGCCTGCTTCACACCCGGTCAAGCCAAGAATACATACGGTACAGGCTGCTTCACTCTAATGAATGTGGGCAATCAGCCGGTGCAGTCCAAAAACGGTCTGGTGACCTCCGTGGCATGGAGCATCCACGGCGAGACCACCTACGCCATGGAAGGCAGCGTCTTCAACGCAGGCAGCGCCATCCAGTGGCTGCAGCAGGAGCTGAAGCTCATCGAAAACCCGGCACACTGCAACCATCTGGCAGAATGCGTGCCGGATTCCGGCGGCGTCATTCTGGTACCGGCCTTCACCGGTCTGGGAGCACCGTACTGGGACATGTATGCCCGGGGCACCATCGTGGGCATCACCCGGGGCACCACACAGGCACACATTGCCCGAGCCACACTGGATTCCATCGCCTATCAGGTGACGGATCTGGTGAAGACCATGCAGACGGACGCTCCCTGCCCCATCACCACCCTTCGCGTGGATGGCGGCGCATCTGTCAGCGATATTCTGATGCAGACACAGGCAGACCTGCTGCAGCTGAGCGTGGATCGTCCGGTACAGGTGGAGAGCACAGCCTTTGGTGCCGCATCGCTGGCAGGTCTGGCGGCAGGCGTATGGAAGGATCTGGACGAGCTGGAGCAGCTGCGCCGCAGTCAGCACATCTTCCTGCCCCAGCTGGACGCCGAAACCTGTGCCGCCAGATACCGCCGCTGGCAGAGAGCTGTGGAGCGCGCCGCAGGCTGGATCGAAATTGAGTAAGACAAAATATTAGGGAACTGTAAACAACTTGAAAATCAGTTGCGTTTTGCCCCCGCTCCCGCTATACTGTTACCATCAACCGTACATGACCACAAAATACGAAAGGAGTTTTTGTATATGGCATTTTGGGAAGATTTCAGCAAGAAGGTAAAGGACGCAGCCGCTGTCACCGCCGAGAAGGCGAAGGACGTTGCGGCAGTCGCCTCCGAGAAGGCAAAGGATACCGCTGAGCTGGCCAAGATCAACATGGCCATCGCAGGCGAGCAGCGCGAGATCGAGAAGAACTACCGTGCCATCGGCGAGTGGTTCGCCACCCAGTACGAAGGCGAGATCCCCGAGGCTGTGAAGCCCATGGTGGACGCCGTTGCCGCTTCCAAGGTGAAGATCGCCGAGTTGGAAGCCAGCAAGCCCTCCAAGGACAAGGAAGTCGTGGCAGAGACCACCGCTGTCTCCGTGGAAGACGCTGTGGAGGAAGTCGCAGAGGAAGTGGCAGAGGCCGCAGAAGAAGTCGCGGAGGAAGTGGCCGAAGCTGTGGAAGAGGTCGTGGAAAAGGTGGCCGGCAAGAAGTGCCCCATCTGCGGCGAGATTACCGACAGCCGCTTCTGCCCCAAGTGCGGCGCACCCATGGGTGAGTAAATCCGATTCAAATGCCCGGTATCGCCAACACGATACCGGGCATTGCTTTCAGTGAGGAATGTTTATGGTGAAATTCCCAAAACCGGCTCCAGCTGCAAAAGTTCCGGACTGGAGCGTTCGCTTTGGCAGCACCCTTTATGGGGACGGCAGCCATCGCAACACCCGGCCGGGACAGGAGCTGCGTGTTGACCGGGTCTTTTGCTGGGGCAATGCGGAGTGGCACATTCCCGCCGTCTATCTCTGCGGCGGCGGTGTGGTGCTGGACCTCTGCGCCCGGGTGGAACGGCAGGCTATGGAGGACTTCCGTGACAAATGGGTGCCTCGCCTTCACGCCGGACTCACCGGTGAAGAACAGGAGTGCATCCGTCTGGAGAATCCCCTGACCTTTGACCTGCGCCCCAGCCTGACGGTAAACGGTAAAGAGCTGCATTGGAACCACGGCAGCAGCGGCTGTTGGTGTCCCACGCTGGCAGCGGCAGAGCCGGACGCAGAAAACCGCAATATCCGCCGCGTGCTGGAGCATTATGAACTGGATCTCCGGGAAAACTGGGCCGTACACCGGATATCCTTCCCGTGGCTCAGTCGAAAACCCGCTGTTCGCTCTATGCTGCTGACCATGATTGCAGACGACACAGAGTTCTACGGCATCCGATTCACCGCCATGGCCGGAGATGCGGTCTGTTTCACCCATCCCGTCACCGGTGCGGAACATCGGCTAACGGTACTGAACACGGAGGCTGCGGACATCTCTCATCACATTCCGGATAATGAGATGGAATATCCCACCCACTGCATGACCATAGAGTATGCCGTACAGCCGGATCTGCCGCAGAACGGCGTTTTCCTGCAGGACTGCTGCGACGGCGACCAGCCACGTCCCAAAAACGGCGGCAGACGCAAGGGCTCCCACGGCTCTGTGTTTGGCATCATCCGCAGTCCGAAGGGGTCTGACACTGTGACGCTGCCTGACAGCAGCACCCCTCTTCTGCGCCGCAGCGCCTGCTCATCCCTCCATTTCCTTCCGCTGGAAACAGTAGAGTGGCGGATGTGCTTCCGTGCCAAGCTTCTGGAGGATCAGGCAGAAGTTCTGATAGATTGAATTCACACGAAAAGCAGCGCCTGCGCCGGGAAGTTCCCGGCGCAGGCGCATTTTTCACGAAGTCAGGCAGAGGCAATGATGTCCTTGTTCTGGACGAAATACTCCACGCCGGAATACAGGGTGGTCAGGGCGATGACCCAGACGCAGATGGTATTCAGAATGGCGGGGATGGGCAGGAACATCAGCACGATGCAGACCATGGTGGAGGCGGTCTTCACCTTGCCGGACCAGCCTGCAGCGATGACGCGCCCCTTGTCGCTGGCCACCATCCGCAGACCGCTGACGGCGAATTCACGTACCAGCACGATCAGCAGCGCCCACGCGGGCATCTGGCCGTTCTCCACAAACCACAGCAGAGCGGCAGTGGTGAGCATCTTGTCTGCCAGAGGGTCGGCAAACTTGCCGAAGTCCGTTACCAGATTGTACTTGCGGGCAATCTTGCCGTCCAGCAGATCGGTGAAGCTGGCAATGATAAACACCGCCAAAGCGATCCATGTGGCAATGGCGCTGCCGGCAGCGGCACCCCAATACAGCACGCCCATGAACACGGGGATCAGGACAATTCGCAGCAGAGTCAGTTTGTTGGGCAGATTCATATCTCTCTTCTCCTTTTCTCTTACACCAGTTCACCGGTCAGCTCGCCGTCCATGGTGC
The DNA here is from genome assembly GCA_015067995.1 of Oscillospiraceae bacterium. Lineage (GTDB taxonomy): Bacteria > Bacillota > Clostridia > Oscillospirales > Oscillospiraceae > Oscillibacter. The sequence goes on along the minus strand of SVLJ01000015.1, from coordinate 33,880 downwards.
CGGTGAGCCGCACCTCCACGAAGGTACCGGCCTCCACCTCACAGTCGGCGGTGAAGTAAATACGGCCGTCAATTTCCGGGGACTCGGCATAGCTGCGGCCCACGAACATCTGCGCCTGGCCGTCAAAGCCCTCGCACAGCACCTCGCGGACAGTGCCCAGCACCGACTCGTTGTACTCGTCGATAATGTCGGACTGCACATCCACCAGCAGTTCCGCACGGCGGGCGGCTTCTTCCTCGTCCACATGCTCCATCAGCGCGGCACGGGTGCCATCCTCCGGAGAGAAGGGGAACACACCAGCACGCTCAATCTTCACTTCCCGCAGGAAGTTCCCCAGCTCCTCAAAGGCAGCCTCATCCTCATAAGGAAGGCCGGCGATCAGGGAGGTGCGCAGCACCAGACCGGGGATGCGGTCACGGAGCTTTGCCACCAGAGCCAGCAGCTGCGCCTTGGTATCCCGCCGGTTCATGGCCTTCAGGATCACGTCATTGCAGTGCTGCATGGGCAGGTCGATGTATTTGAGGATCTTGGGCTCGGCGGCAATGGTTTCGATGAGCTCATCATCAATCTCATCGGGATAGAGATAATGCAGGCGGATCCAGTGGAAGTCCAGCTTGCACAGCTCGCGCAGCAGCTCCGCCAGATGGTGCTTGCCGTCCCAGTCACTGCCGTAGCGTGTGATGTCCTGCGCAATGACCAGCAGTTCCTTCACACCGGCAGAGGCAAGCTCGGCCGCTTCGGTCAGCACCTCGTCCATAGGGCGGGAACGGTATTTGCCCCGCAGGGAGGGAATGACGCAGTAGGCACAGTGGTTATCGCACCCCTCGGCAATACGCAGATACGCATACCACGGGGGTGTGGACAAAATCCGGGCACCACCCTGAGGCGCAGTGTGGATGCTGCCGAAGGCACACATCTTCTCGCCGCCCATCACCGTCTCCACCGCGGTGACGATGTCACCGTAGCTGCCGGTGCCAAGGACAGCGTCCACCTCCGGCAGCTCCTCCGCCACATCCTTCTTGTAGCGCTGAGCCATACAGCCGGTAACGATGATCTTCTGCAGCTTGCCCTCCAGCTTCAGGCGACCCATCTCCAGAATGTTTTCAATGGCCTCCTCACAGGCGCTGGACAGGAATCCGCAGGTGTTCACCACCGCCACATCGGCCCCCTCGGGATCGGTTGTGACATTGTGGCCTGCCGCCTGGCAGGATGCCATCATCTGCTCGCAGTTTACCTGGTTTTTGGCGCAGCCAAGGGAAATAAACGCAACATTGTATTTCAAGGTGATCTCCTCACTATTATTTTCGTTATTCATCCGGAAGCTCCGCACCCCAGCGGCTCAGCGCCGCCCGGACATCGCTCCAGCCAAAACCCCGGCGCGCCAGAGCCGCAGCCAGCTTTTTCTGCTGCTGCACATCCGGCACTTCACCGTGGAGTTTGCTGTTCAGAAAGGCTTCAATCTGTTCCTCCGGCGGCGGCAGCTGCTTCAGTGCGTCCTCCCACAGCTCACGGGGGACGCCCTTTTCACGCAGCTTTTCCCGTACACGACCGGGCCCATAGCCCTGCTGTCCGCAGTGACGCACCAGCATGGCGGCATACTCTGCATCATTGATGGCACCGATGGCCTCCATCCACTCCGCAGCATACCGTGACTCCGTCCGGGATGCCCCCCGCTCCTGCAGCTTCCGCTCCAGATCACGGCGGGACATGGCGCGCCGTCCCATCAGCTCAGCAGCCGCAGCACGGGTATCGGACACACCGGCGGCAGTTCTCAGACGGCGGCGCATTTCCTCGTCCACCTCATCACCGGCACGCAGTCCGAAGTCCAGCAGTTCCTGCTCCGTGATCTTCAGGCAGGCGCCGTCCGTCAGGTATACCAGCACCCGTCCGCGTTTCCGCCCGGATGCCTCAATGCGCTCAATTTGCGTCATCGAAATCGTCGGCGCTCACATCCACGGCGCGGCCGGCACGCTGGGCGGCGATCCGGGACTGATTGCTCATGAGCTTGTCGAAGTTGCGGCGAACCTCAGCCTCCAGTTTCTCCGCCTCTTCGGGATGGGTGAAGAAGAACTGCTTGGCGGCGTCACGGCCCTGACCGATGCGCAGCTCGCCCATGGAGAACCAGGAGCCGGACTTCTGCACCAGATTCAGCTTCACGCCCATATCCACCAACTCACCAATGCGGGAGATACCCTCGCCGTACATGATGTCGAACTCCGCCTCACGGAAGGGAGGCGCGACCTTGTTCTTCACCACCTTGGCACGGGTACGGTTGCCGATCATCTCAGAACCGTTCTTCAGAGTCTCCACGCGGCGCACATCAATACGGACAGATGCGTAGAACTTCAGGGCGCGGCCGCCGGTAGTAACCTCGGGATTGCCATACATGACGCCCACCTTCTCACGCAGCTGGTTAATGAAGATGACGATGGTGTTGGTCTTGCCGATGGCACCGGTGAGCTTGCGCAGCGCCTGGCTCATCAGGCGGGCATGGAGACCCACATAGCTGTCGCCCATCTCGCCCTCGATCTCCGCACGGGGAACCAGAGCCGCCACGGAGTCCACCACGATGACATCGATGGCGCCGGAGCGCACCAGCGCCTCGGTGATCTCCAGTGCCTGCTCACCGGTATCCGGCTGAGAAATAAGCATATCCTCCACCTTAACGCCCAGTGCCCGGGCATAGGTGGGATCCAGTGCGTGCTCAGCGTCAACGAAAGCCACTTCGCCGCCACGCTTCTGTGCCTCAGCCACCACATGGAGGGCCAGTGTGGTCTTACCGGAGGATTCCGGCCCGTAAATCTCCACAATGCGGCCACGGGGCAAACCGCCGATACCCAGCGCCAGATCCAGCGCCAGAGAGCCGGTGGGAATGAAATCCACGCTCATATCGGTCTTGTCGCCAAAGCGCATGATGGAGCCCTTGCCGTACATTTTCTCGATCTGATCCATGGCGGTGCTGATGGCACGCTGCTTGTCGCTGACAGCCTCCGCCGCCTTCACGGTCTTTTTCTCTGCCATAATTCCATCTCCTTTATCGTCTCCGAACCTCCGTCCGGCTTGTATACTTAAACTTCTGTGCACAGAGTTCCGTACACCACTCTGGGGATGCCGTTGAGATCCTTCTCCACTTGAATGTCGCCGAAGCCCACCGCCCGCATGATCCGCAGCACTGTATCCGCCTGGCCGATGCCTACCTCATAGTACAGCCGTCCGCCGGGCAGCAGTGCATCCTTCCACAGCTGGGTAATGGCACAATAGAATTCCAGGCCGTCCTCGCCGCCGTCCAGCGCCAGATGGGGTTCGTAATCCCGGACGGAAGGTTCCAGTCCCGGAATGTCGCCGCTGGGTATGTAGGGCGGGTTGGACACGATGCAGTGGAACTCGCCCAGATTAGCGTTGGGCTTTTCCATGGCGTTGATACGCATGGGCACCACCCGCCCGGAGAGGCCGCTGCGCCGGATATTCTGGCGGCAGATCCGCAATGCTCCCTCGCTGATATCGCCCAGCACTACCCGGGAATGGGGCGCATGGGCAGCCAACGCCAGACCCACACAGCCGCTGCCGGCGCAAAGATCCAGCGCCCGGCATTCCGGCAGCGTATTGCAGTAGTCGATGGCCAGCTTCGCCAGCACCTCCGTGTCCGGCCGGGGAATCAGTACATCGGGGGAGATATCCAGCGGCAGGCCGTAGAACTCCCACTCGCCGATGAGATAGGCCACCGGTTCGCCGTCCAGATGACGCTGCACCAGATCCCAGACCTGCTTTTCCAGCTCCGGCGACAAATACAGACCGCCGTCACGGAACAGTTCTTCCCGGGTCTTGCCGGTGGCAAAGCACACAAGCTCACGGGCCTCCAGCGTGGGATCTGCCGCATCCGCCTGCCGCAGCTTCTTCCGGATGTCCAGATATAAGTTGTTGTATGTGATAGCCATTGCGTTGTCGCTCCGTTTTCTTCTTTCCCGATCACCACTTGTCGGTGCCCTGTGTTTCCGGGATCACCAGCTCCATGGCACGGATGGCCACCTCGATCATGCCGTCCTCCGGCTCATAGGTGGTAAAGTTCTGCAGCCACATGCCCGGCGCAGACAGGAACCGGGTCAGGGCGTTGTCATGCCGTCCCACCCAGCGGTTGAATTCGTAGGTCACACCCACCACCAGCGGCAGCAGCGCCAGATGCACCAGCGTGCGCATCCACGCCGCCGTCATGGGCCAAATGCCGAATACCACGCTGGACAACAGGATGGACACAAAAATCACCACAAACAGGAAGCTGGTGCCGCAGCGGGGATGATGGCGCTTCTGCGCCCGGACATTTTCCACTGTCAGAGGCAGTCCGGCCTCGTAGCAGAAAATGGTCTTATGTTCCGCGCCGTGGTACTGGAACACCCTGCGGATATCGCTCATACGGCAGCACAACGCCAGATACAGCAGGAAGATGCCGATCTTCAGTACGCCTTCCACCACATTGCGGCCCCACAGGGGGAAGCCGGGGAAGAAATGCAGGATACCGCCAGTGAGGAAGGTGGGCAGCACCATGAACAGAAATACGGACAGACCAATGCCCATCACCACTGCCAGTGCAATGACGGCCTTTTCCAGCGCCTTGCTGGAGAGCTTCTTCTCCAGCCACAGCTCAAATTTGCTGGGCTTGTTCATCTCCTCCTCGGGATAGAACTCCGCCGAGTACATCAGCGCCTGCACGCCCTTGACCATGGAATCGATGAACGTCGCAGAGCCGCGGATCAGCGGCACACCCAGAATGGGATACCGGTCACGAACCAGCTTCAGTTCCTCCACCTTTTCCACCAGATTGCCTTCCAGATCACGAACCACCACGGCCTGTTTCTTGGGGCCGCGCATCAGGATACCCTCGATGAGGGCCTGTCCGCCGATGCTGGTGCGAAAACAACTCTTATTCTCTTCAGACATGGGAAATCCTTTCCAGTAGTGCTGTTAACAGAATACTACTCTTTTCAAAATAATGCAACATCTGTTCGATTTTTTCTTATTTTTCCGCTGGGAGGCGAATGGTCACCTCGCAGCCGCCGCCCTCCGCGTTTCCGATGGTAAACTCGCCGCCATGGAGTCGGATGATCTCATCGCACACCGCAAGACCGATGCCGCTTCCGCGTGCTTTGGAAGAGCCCTTGTAGAATTTCTTCTTGATATAGGGCAGCTCCTCCACGGGAACGCCGGGACCATAATCCCGGACGCGGATGACCTCCGCATCGTCCTCCTGCCGGATGGACGCCGTGATGCGCTTACCGCTGCCGCCGTGCTTGGCAGCATTGTCCAGCACGTTGCAGAACACCTGTCTAAGACGCTCCGGATCGCCGTCCAGCGTAGGCAGCAGATCATCGGCGGGATCGTACTCCAGCACGATCCCCTCCTGGGCAAACAGCTCACGGTAGGTAAAAATGGTGTCTTCAAACTCCGCCTGCACGTCCACTTCCTCCACCTGCAAGGTGAAACGGCCATCCTCCATCTTGGAGAATTCCAGCAGTTCCTCCACCATGGTGGTCAGGCGGCGTGATTCCTTCAGCACGATGCCCAGACCACGGCGCAGCTGCTCCGGGTCACGGTCCTCCAGCATGGTCTCTACCCAGCCGTTGATAGCCGTCAGCGGCGTACGCAGTTCATGGGATACAGATGAGATGAATTCACTTTTGACCTTTTCACTGTGGCTCAGCTTCAGAGACATATCGTTGATGCTGCGCACCAGTTCGCCCAGCTCGTCGCGGTACTGCGCATCGATCTGGACGCCGTAGCTGCCGGCGGAAATCCGCTGCACCGTGTCAGACACCACGGCCACCGGCTCCACCACGTTGTTGATGAAGATCAGGTTGGAGCCGATCACCAGCAGCAGCGTCAGCACCGCCAGCAATGCAATCACCGCAACCGACACCAGAATCTGACGGTTCATCTGTTCCAGCGCCGTTACATACCGCAGAGCACCAACCACCCGTCCGCTGAAGATCAGCGGATAGGAAACCGCCAGGATCTCCTGCCCGGTCTGATAGTCTGCACCGTGGTAAACCGCGGACTTTCCAGTGGTCATCACCCGCTGGATATCCGGCGTGCCCGGCGACATGCCTGCCGTCAGGCCCGAGGTGGAAGTGCGGATCTTGCCGCTGCTGGAAATGATCTGCAGTTCGATGTCCTCTTTTTCCTCAAAGCCGCTGATGAAGCTGACGGTGAAGCGTTCATACTCCGCATAGCTGTTCATGAAGTAGCTGTTGATGGTGCCGCCGGCCTCCTGCGCCTTCAGCTCCAGGCCGTTGCGCATGCTGCTATAGTAATAGTTGGCCACACCGAAGCCGGCCACCGTCACCAGCAGCACCAGAAGTACGGCAATGGGCGCCACCGTGTTCAAGATCCAACGCTGACGCAGACCACGGATGTGCCGCATTCTGCTGTGCAGCCTCTTACTGCGCTTCATGGCGCCCCTCCTCTCACATCAATTCCGCAGGCACGGCCTCCTCAGAAGCCCCACTTGTAGCCGTAACCCCATACCGTGGTAATGTAAGTGGGGTTCTGCACGTTGTCCTCGATTTTCAGACGCAGACGGCGGATATTCACATCTACGATCTTCAGTTCTCCGAAATAGTCACGACCCCAGACCATATCCAGAATCTCTTCACGGGAAAGCGCTTTTCCCGGATTCTCCATAAAGGTTTTCATGATGGAATACTCCACCTGCGTCAGCTTGATCCGTTCCCCGTTCTTTTCCAGTGTTCGGTTGCGGGTGTTCAGAAGGAATGGCGCCTGACGGATCTCACCCGCAGCAGTCTGCTCATCCCCGCCGGTACGGCGAAACAGGGCATCGACTCTGGCGGTCAGTTCCGCCGGTGAGAAGGGCTTGGTCACATAGTCATCCGCGCCGGTCATCAGGCCGGTCACCTTGTCCATTTCCTGCGCCCGGGCCGTGAGCATGATAATGCCGATCTTGGTATTGGTGGCACGGATACGGCGGCACACCTCGAAGCCGTCGATGCCGGGCAGCATCACATCCAGCAGCGCCACCCGCGCATCCGGGTTTTCCCGGAGTTTTTCCAGCGCTTCCTCGCCGCTCTCCGCCTCCACCACAGTGTAGCCGGCACGACTGAGATTGATCACAATAAAACCGCGGATACTGGCCTCGTCCTCCAGTACCAGAACCTTCTTCATTGACTGTCACGCTCCTTCCGCGTTCAAATCTGACATATGGCGTCAGTTATCTCCTGCCGCCCACTTTCGTTCCACCAAATGGAAGCTGCTGCGCAGCTGGTCCTCTGTAACCGTCCCCGGCCAACCGGCATTGCCCGCCATCAGCTCAACGGTATAGATCGTATCCGCCTGACGGCTCAGAATCAGGCGATTGCCGCGAGCCGCCTTCTGTTCCCGCCCGCTGCCGGAAATGGCACAAATTCGCAAAATCGGCAGTACATTTTCTTCCCGGCGGCTGAATGTCACCGCGATCTCGTCTTCGCTGTACCTGCTTCTGCTTACCGTGACGGTCTCGATCCATTCAGGCGGCAGCTCCAGATACCAGCCGTCAGCGGTGTTGTAGTAGGTAGACAGCGTCGCTGTACGCAGTCCTTCTGCTTCGTAGCTGTACCAATCCACGCGGTAATCCTCCGTGTCGGAGATCATCACCACCGCAGGAACTTCGGTGACACCGTCACCGTTGATATCCTCCGGCAGCAAGCCGCGGTAGCGGAATATCTCCGCAGTCATACCGGTAAACTCAGAACGCACCGCGTTCACCAGCTGTTCCCGCTCCATCCTTAAAATATCAGCTGCCATGGCATTGCCTCTGACGCCGCTGACAAACAGCGCCGCAGTGCCGTCCCGCAGAGCGCCTGTCACCACGCTGCCGTCATTGAGTTCTGCAAGGCCAAAGGAGAGGGGACAGGACGAAGCCTTTTCCAGTCCATCCTTCCACACATAGAGATCTGCCACGGCAGCACCCTGCTCATCCGTGCAAAACACGGTCAGCTCCTGTACGGCATCCTGATTCAGATCCGCCACTGCATAACGGCCATAGCCGGTACGCGCCAGCTCGCGCAGCTGGCCGCTGTGGAAAGCATACACCGTCAGCGCACGCATCTCCATGCCGGTCTCCCAGCCCACCAGCAGTTCCATACGGCCGTCACCATCTATATCACAAGCATTGAAACTGTAAATGCTGCTTCCACTGCCGGAAATCACCGCCGCTTCTTCATAACCGTCGGTGCCGGAAGTAAAGATGTGGATGCGCAGCGGCTGCTCCTCTGCAGAGTTCCGCAGAAACACCACCGCCTCCTGGGCACCGTCGCTGTTCAGGTCCATCAGCTGGACATTCTGCGTGTGAGTGCCGGACACCGGCGCCGCATATTCCATACCGGAGAAAAGCAAGCTTTGGATTCTTTCACCCAGCGTTGTGTATTCCGCCGGTAGATTAGGCAGCGTATACAGATCCTCCGGCGAAGCCACCAGTCGGAAGGAACAGCCGGTGCCGACAAGCAGCAGCAAGGCGATCCACACAGCAGTCGCCGCCTTCCGAAGCGCTTTTTTCACAGGCCACTCCCCCCCTTCTCTGTCAAATGGGCAAAATAACGCAATTTAACTTTTACATCATATCACAGTTTTTCCGGTTTGTCAGCAATATCATCGTGAACGGACTGTAAATAAGAAATATCCGGCGCTGTAACCCGCCGGATATTTCTTATTTCTCTCTTTTCACTTTTCTGCGGCTCATCAGCAGAGCACACACGCAGCACACCGCCACAGCCGCAGCGCCGACCAAAAGCACAGGCGTCATGCCCGGCTGTTTTTCGGGCTGCTCTTCCGGAGGCTGCTCTGCTGCAGGGGGTTCCGGCAGCTGCGCAACCGCATCCTCTGCCTGCACCGGCAGATCCACAGCGCTGCCGGAGGGCGATGTCGGCTGATCAGCAGGAACTGTCACGCCGGGCATGGCATCCGGCGGGGCAAGAGTCTCGGTTTCCCCACTCGTTGGCTCTTCCGGCTTTTGTTCCGGCTTTTTGTCCCCACCATCATCCGGAATCGTCAGATCATCCGCAGGTTTCTCCTCCTCCGGAGGCTGAGCGCCGCGATCCAACTTTACCACGGGATACGTATAGAAAAGCGCATCGTCCCAGCCCTTGGCATCGTTGTAACAATAGACCACCAGATCAGCAGGCCCCATATAGAAGGGATCGCCGTTGGTATGGGGCTGGTCGCCCTCGAACACCACTTTTTTCAGATTGAAGCAGTTGGGAAAGGATGCATGACGCAGGAAACCCACACCTGCCGGGATGGTCACTTCCGTCAGAGACATACAGGAATCGAAATTCATCTGCTGCACATCGTACAGGTCATTGGGCAGCCTGACGCTGGTCATGGAGGAACAGCCGGTAAACACGCTGCCGCCCATCTCGGTGAGGCTGTCCGGCAGTTCCGCAGATTCCAGCTTCTCGCAGTAGGCGAACACAAAGTTGCCCAGCCTCTGCAGATTGGCAGGCAGCTTGACGGTTTTCAGTGCGTAGCAGTTGCGGAAAGCGCCCTCGCAGATCTCCGTCACGCTGTCGGCAATGGTGACGGTCTCCAGATTGTAGGTGTGGGCAAAGATCACATCGCCGATGAGGGTGACGCCATCTTCCACCACTACATGGCGAATCTGATCCTGGAAGTACTCCCACGGCTGACAGTCCGCATTGCTGACGCCGGACAGCATACCCTGTCCGGTGATGTACATGGTGTCGCCCTTCAGTGTCCAGGTAGCCTCGCCGCTGACACCGGTGGGATATTCCTGCTCCGGTGCGGCCAAGACCGCCGTTGCCATAAGCACTGCCAGAATACAGATCAGCAGCACACGCCGGACATACATTTTCATAAGAAATTCCTCCCAGGGGAAATGATATGATTGTGCCAGTATAGCAAATCCTCTCCGGCTTGTAAAGAAAGAAGGCTGTGAGAATCCTTTTCCTGCAAGGAAAATTACAATCTCCATGAATTTCCCGTTGACAAAGCACACATCCTTATGATAATATACCATAAGTGTTCGGATGTCGGCGCTCCGTCCACGGTATGCAGAAGTACCCAAGAGGCCGAAGGGGCTCCCCTGCTAAGGGAGTAGGGTGTCTAAAAAACGCCGCGAGGGTTCAAATCCCTCCTTCTGCGCCACGTCGTTGCGGACTTCAGTTCGCAACGACGTTTTCTTTTCAAAATAACATACGGAGAGTTACCGAAGTGGTCACAACGGGGCGGTCTTGAAAACCGTTAGGCGGCAACGCCACAGGGGTTCGAATCCCTTACTCTCCGCCAAAGAATAACCGTCATTCTGATACAACGGAATGACGGTTATTTTATACCCAAAATCAGCATTTTGAGAACTTTTTGGGAGAGAAATCTCTAAAATGACAATTTAATTCCACTTCAAATCGTTAAAACACAGATAATCGTTAAATCATAGCTATAATCGTTGATTTACAGGGGTAATCGTTGAATTATTGAACGTTCATTATGATTATGGTATAATAAAACTAATGTTATCACTCGGGAGGTGCGATTTGGTGAAGCATGTTCGATTTAATATTTTCAGAAAAGCTGCATTTGCAGGAGCACTTTTGCCATACAACATCTATATCAACAGCGAGTTTGTGGGCACCATTAAAAATGGCAAGACACTTAACGTTGATGTTCCCGAAGCAGATATTTATTATCTTGAAGACAATAATTCTTTTGAAAGAAATGCTGTAATTATCAATAGCAACACAATTGATTATAATATCTTGATAAAAAGAGCAGGTGGATGGCGTACTGATTCATATAATGAATTCTTTATTGATAATGATGATACATCTGACCAACTTCCTTCTTTTCATTTCGATCGTTTTATGAATGCTGTTTCTAATGATAGCATTGATCAGTTGTCCCCGGATGGGCAAGTTCTTGCTCTGTGTTTGAATTTCAGTTATAGCATTATGGATGACATTCAAGAGGTTCTTGCATCAAGCAATCTTTCATACACAATAGAAGCATTAAAAACAATTGGTGCAAATCGATATGTCGATCTTCTTACCCAAGTTATCGACGAGTATTTTCATAATGTGTCGCTTCCTTTGAATGAAGAGCAAATAGAGCAAATGTACGATGGTATCAACAAAGCAAATCAACTGATTTGGAAAAACGAAGGTCCTGCATACGACGAGCTTCACAAAGCAATCGTGCGTCATATAACAGAAAAACTTAATAATCCCAATAACATATACTAATTAGCTTGAATGGCTTTATAAATTCGAAATTCTTTGCACCCCCCTGACCTAAAAATGCACCCCCTAAAATGACTTTGCACCCCCTTACCTCAAAAGGGGGTGCATTTGTATTAAAATTAGGGTTAGTCTTCATAAAAGCCAGTCCTGCTTTGCGGGGCTGGCTTTTATCATGGTAAGGGATGAGCACCCCGTAGGGGTGAGATCCGTGAGGCCCCAAGAAGACGAAGAGGGAGAGTGCCCGCTTACGCAGGCACTCTCTCCTCGTTTCAAATGCTTTTATTTGCTGCTGGGCACAGAGTCCTTGACCATTTTGGTCAGGGCAAACAGGGCCAGAGCGTTGGGCAGCACCATCAGATAGTTGAATGCATCCGTCAGCTCCCACACCAGATCGTTGCTGGTGACAGTGCCCAGGAAGATGAAGACCAGCGCCACCACGGAATACACCTTGACGCCCTTCTTGCCAAACAGATACTCGGCGTTGATCTTACCGAAGAGGTTCCAGCTGAGAATGGTGGAGAATGCGAAGAAGAACAGGCAGACAGCCACGAACATGGCGCCCAGATCTGCACCGAAAATGGTGCCAAAGGCGGTCTGTGCCAAATTGGTCTTGCTGATGACGGTGCTGGCGGCAGCTGCGCCGCATTCGGCCAGAGGGCCGTCGGCGGCATACAGGGTGGAGATGATCACCAGTGCGTTGAGGGTCAGAACAACGAAGGTGTCGATAAACACACCGATCATGGCTACCACGCCCTGATCGTGAGGCTTTTCCACGTTGGCCTGGGCGTGAGCATGAGGAGTAGAGCCCATACCAGCTTCATTGGAGAACAGGCCGCGCTTGGCACCCTGAGAGATGGCGGCCTTGATGCCTGCGCCGAACGCACCGCCCAGAATGGCCTGAGGCTGGAACGCATACTTAAAGATCATTGCGAAGGTAGCGGGCACATAGGAAATACGAGCTGCCAGAATGGCCAGACCGCCCAGCAGGAAAATCACTGCCATGACAGGCACCAGCTTCTCGGTAACGGATGCCAGACGCTGCACGCCGCCCAGGAAAATCACTGCGCAGATGGCAACCAGCACCAGGCCGGAGACCCATGCGGGGATGCCGAATGCGGTTTCAATGGTGGAACCAATGGAGTTGGACTGCACCATGCTGCCCATGAAGCCCAGTGCCAGTACAGTGGCAATGGCGAAGAAGGCTGCCAGGAACTTACCGAAGCCGCCCTTGAAGGCCGTGGTGATGTAGTACACAGGACCGCCGTGGATATTGCCGTCCTTGTCTGCAGTACGGGTCTTCTGAGCCAGCGTGGCTTCCGCATAGATGGTGGCCATACCCAGGAAGGCGATGACCCACATCCAGAAGATGGCGCCGGGGCCGCCAGTGAGGATAGCGCCGGATGCACCCACGATATTGCCGGTACCCACCTGTGCGGCAATGGCGGTGGCCAGTGCCTGGAAAGAGGTCATGCCGCTGCTCTGCTTGCCGCCGCGAAGGCTCAGACCACCGAAAAAGCGCTTCCAGCCCTCGCCGAAGCAGCGCACCTGCACAAAGCGGGTCTGAATGCTGTACCACAGGCCCACGCCCACCAGCAAAACGATGAGGACATAGCTGGACAGATAGTTGTTGATGTCACATACGACGTTGTAAATAGCGGTTTCCAGATTTCCCATGATGTTTTCCTCCCAAGAAATAAACGGAACAGCGGTGATGCTGCTCCGAAGAAAACAATGGAAAACACCCACAGAAACCTTCTGTGTTCCGTTTCCTTCTCTGTCCTTTTACCTGAGAGATTCAACAGCCAATGCAGGCTGTCTTGCACCTTCGGTACCCGTTTCCGGGATTCTCCAGAGCCACATCCATTCTTAGTCCTCACCCGAACACGGGCGCCTGAGAGTTTTACTCCTTCGGCAGGCTTTCGCCATTCCCCTAAGAACTTCACATGCCGTTATGGAATTGTGCTACTACCTTACCACGCCGCCGCAGTAAAGTCAATCATCGTTTTCACCAAAACGTCCCTTGTCCGCAGATGATTGTTTTCCCAATACAGACAAACATTCTGTTCTTGCCCTTTCCGAGCTGCGCTGATATACTACAAAATATCCAAAAGTGAGGAGGCATGTCTTTGAAACGCGAATTTCTTTCTGGCGTGCGTGCCGCCGTCCCCGTGATTCTGGGGACGGTGCCGGTGGGCATCGCCTTTGCCGTTATGGCAAGGCAGGCGGGATTGACCGTGGCCCAGACCAGCGGCATGTCTCTGCTGGTCTGCGCCGGAGCCAGCCAGATGATGGCGGTGGGTATGTACGCACAAGGTGCCGGACTGCTGGCCATGATTCTTGCCACCTTCATTCTGAATCTGCGGCATCTGATCATGAGCACCTGCGTGATGCACCCTCTGCGGGGCGAAAAGGCCGCATGGAAGCTGCTGGCCGCCTTCGGCGTAACGGATGAGACCTTCGCCATCTTTACCACGGAGCAGGAGGAACACCACACCATTTCCTTCTTTCTGGGGCTGGTGGCCGTGATCTATTCCGCATGGAATCTCAGCACACTGGCAGGCGCGCTGGCCTCCAGTCTCCTGCCCGACATTGTCAGCGCCAGCCTTGGCATCGCCATTTATGCCATGTTCATCGGCATCCTGACCCCCAGTCTCACCGGAAACCGGCGGATGCTGGCGCTGGCCGCGCTGACAGCCGTATGCAACACCCTGCTCACACAGGTGATCCCCTCCAGCTGGGCGCTGATCGCCTCCACACTGGTGTGCGCATGGCTGGGTACCTTCTTTGTGGATATCGACGGAAAGGGGGAACAGCATGGGCAGCAGTAAGCTCTGGCTCCTGATTCTGGGCATGGCAGCAGTGACCTATATTCCCCGCGCCATCCCGGCTGTTTTGATTGAAAAAATACACTTTGGCCGCCGAACGGAAAAATTCCTCCGGCTGATCCCCTACACCGCCATGACCGCCATGATCTTCCCCGGCGTGTGGTCCACCGACCCGTCCAACCCCGTCATCGGCATTGCAGGCGGACTCACCGCCGCCCTGCTGGCATGGCGGAAATGCCCGGTAATGGTCTGCGTATTGGCTGCCATCGCCGTGGATTTCCTGCTGTATCTGGTTCTTTGACGCAAAACCGCCGTCTCCGGAACTTTCCGAAGACGGCGGTTTCTCTTTTTTACTGCATTTTTCTCAATTCTCTGCGGATGGCCTCGCCCAGCAGCTTCTGACCCTCCGGCGTCTTCAGCGCCTCCAGCGCCGCAGCCTTCAGAGCCTCCTGAAACTTCTTGCTGGAAAGGAAGGCGTCGAACATGCCGCCCGGTTCACCGGAGGCTGCCGCCTTGGGTGCAGGACGCACCGGTGCAGGTGCCGGCTTGGGCTCGTCCGTGAAGGCGCCGCTCATCCAGTCCTCCATGCGGATGCGGTCGTTGTTTTCGCCCCGCAGATACATCAGAGAGACACCAAAGAAGGACGCCAGCTTGCTCTGCTGATCCTGTGTAGGGGTCTGGCGGCCGGTCTCAAATTTCTCGACGGCCAGTCTGGGCAGTCCCAGCGCGCTGGCCAGTTCCGGGCGGCTCATTCCCTTTTCGTTGCGCAGCTCTTCAATGCGCTGTGCCATAGATACCATAAATCCTTCTCCTCTCAGGAAAAGGACCGCCGCGGCTAATGCCGCCGCGATCCCTCTTTGTTGTTACTGACGGTCCAGAATCTCGTCCAGATTGGGCAGGGAGTCGTCCTCACGAATCCACTCCTCCACCTCCACCACCTCAAACTCGGTGGGGGTTTTACGGATCACCACACGCTCCAGACCAGAGTTGATGATCTGCCGGCGGCACATGGAGCAGGACGTAGCGTCACTGAGCAGCTCGCCGGTCTGGGCATCGCGACCCACCAGATACAGCGTACCACCCACAATGTCGCGCCGTGCGGCGGAAATGATGGCGTTGGCCTCGGCATGGACGCTTCTGCACAGCTCGTAGCGCTGACCTCTGGGAATCTTCATGGCCTCACGGGTGCAATAGCCCAGCTCCGTGCAGTTGGCACGGCCACGGGGGGCACCGTTGTAGCCGGTGGAAATGATCTCGTCATTGTTGACAATGATGGCACCGTATACCCGCCGCAGGCAGGTGGAACGCTCCAGAACGGTGGCAGCAATATCCAGATAATAGTTTTCCTTGCTGATTCGGCCCATTGTGTTTTCCTCCGTCAATGTAAAATCCGCGGGGGATGGTTTTTGCTATTGTAGCACGGTTTCCGTCCGTTTGGCAAGTGGCTTACTGATAGGCAGCGTTGTCCAGCAGATAGGTGGTCACCATATCCACCAGCACATCCTGCGCCACATAGCCTTTTCCGTAATAGGAGATATAGGTTGCCGGGTTGGAGCCGCCCACTACGGTGGCAAAATAATTCTCAATGGCTGTATCATCCACAACCATATTCAGCTTCTCCGCCACTGCCTGACACATGAGATACTGCTCAATATACATCAGAAACTCCGGCCGGTTGGCGGCGTAAGCCTCGTCCAGGGTAGTCCAGCCATAATAGCTCAGGATCATGCCCAGAGGTGCATTGTTATAGTGGGCAATGTTGCCCAGCTCCACGCGCATGAATTCGCACTGGTCATCCACCAGCTTCTCCGGCACGTCTTTAAAGGAGCACTTGGCATACAGGTCTTCCAGCACATAGGCCGTCACCTGATCCTTGCGCAGCATCTGACGAATCTCTTCCTGCATATTCGCCGCGCCGGTATAACCGTAGCGCTCCTGCAGATTCTCCTTGACAAATGCATCCGTCAGTTCCGGGGTAATGGTATCGCCTTCGATATAGTTGATGACCGTCTCAAATACGGCGTCCTTACCGGCCAGATCAGGGTTGGTATAGGGCGTGGGGAAGGTCACTTCCACCATGACGGTGTCACCGGGCTTGGCTCCGATGATCTGGGTGAGGAAATCGTCCACATATTCGGTGCTGCCTGCCGTCACCACCGTGCCGGCGCCCTGGGTATTTCCGCCGTCAAAGGCCACACCGTTGACACGGCCCACATAGTCGATATTCACCCGATCGCCGTCCTTCACGGCACGGTCACGGATCTCCTCGGTATATGCATAGCTCTCCATCAGGACGGCAATCTCCGCCTGCACGGCTGTCTCTTCCACAGTCTGGACATCCTTGGGAATCACCAATCCCTCCAGCGCGGGAAGGGTCACATGATCCAGCGCGGTAACACCCTCGTAAAAGCCGTTGTCCAGCAGACCAATACTGTAATTCGGCGTCTTATATTCCGGAATGGCGTCAGCCGTACCGGAAGAGACAGCGCCGGAAGATGCGGCAGGCGCGGAAGAAGATGCGTTCTGACTGCCGCAGCCGACGGTCAGCAGCAGGGACAGCGCCAGAAGGGCGCAGAGAAGGGTTCGTTTCATTCAGGTTCCTCCAAGTAAAGATTCTTCAAAAGTATAGCGGGTTTTGGGGGAGAATGCAATGCTTTCACGGTCGGTGCCCAGGAAAATTATTTCCATCCCGCCGTTATAAAACAGAACGAAGACCGCTCCTGAAGGAGCGGTCTTCCGTTTCATTATCTTCTGAAGCAGTCGCTGCAGTAGACGGGGCGATCGTTGCGGGGCTCAAAGGGGACCTTGCAAGCCTTGCCGCACTCGGCGCAGACAGCGTCGAACATGGGGCGGGCGGGTGCGCCGGTCTTACCCTTACGGGCATCGCGGCAGCTCTTGCAGCGCTGGGGTTCGTTGGTGAAGCCTTTTTCAGCATAGAACTCCTGCTCACCGGCGGTGAACACGAATTCCTGTCCGCAATCCTTGCAGACCAGAGTCTTGTCGTTGTACATGGGATACCTCTCTTCGACATAAACGTGATCGTGCGGTCATGCAAATGCCGCACACTGCGCTTATCATATCCCAGTCACTGGAAAAAGTCAAACGCTTTTTCGCGGAAATTGTATACAAATGCATCTTTTTTCTGTCTCAGACGGCAAGCGCCGCCTTTTCCGTTGTGGAAAAAGCGGCGCTGTGTCTGGAAAAGCAGGTTTATCTGTGGGAAACACCCCAGATGTTGTCGGCATACTCGGCGATGGAACGGTCCGCCGCGAAGATACCGGAACGTGCCACATTGTGCAGGCTCATGGTGTTCCACTGACGGCGATCCAGATAGGTTTCCGCCATGCGGCGCTCTGCATCGCAATATGCGTCAAAGTCAGCCAGCAGCAGATATTCGTCTGCCGGGCCGCCGGCACCGGAGAGCAGGCGGGCATACAGATCCTCATAGCTGACACCATCGCGGAAGCCGGTGCGCAGGCTGTCCAGCGCACGGCACAGTTTCTCATTTCTGGCGTAGATCCGCTGAGGCACATAGCCGGACCGCTTCAGCTCTGCCACCTCGTCGGCATGCAGGCCGAAGAGGAACATATTTTCATCGCCCAGCACCTCGTGCATCTCCACATTGGCGCCGTCCAGCGTACCCACGGTAAGAGCGCCGTTCATCATGAACTTCATGTTGCCGGTACCGCTGGCCTCTTTGCCGGCAGTGGAAATCTGCTGAGAAACCTCGGAGGCAGGCAGCAGGCGCTCTGCCAGAGAGACACGGTAGTTCTCCAGGAACACCACCTGCAGCTTATCCTTGCAGATAGGATCGTTGGCGATCTGGTCGGACAGGGAGTTGATGAGGTGGATGATCCGCTTGGCAACGTAATAGCCGGGAGCAGCCTTTGCGCCGAACAGGAAGGTTCTGGGCGTGGTGATGGAATTGGGATCGTCCTGCAGCTGCTGATACAGGGAGATGATATGCAATGCATTCAGCAACTGACGCTTATACTCATGCAGGCGCTTCACCTGCACATCGAAGATGGCATCGGGGTTCAGGATCACGCCCTGCGTCTTCTTCACATATCTGGCGAAGGACTCCTTATTGGCGCGCTTGATCTCCTCCAAACGCTGCAGCACGGCAGCATCATCGGCATAATCATCCAGCTTGCGCAGAGTCAGCGGCTTGGAGAGATAATCATTGCCGCCGGTGAGCTCGCAGATCAGACTGTCCAGGCCGGGGTTGATCTCGCTGAGCCAGCGGCGATGATCCACGCCGTTGGTAACGTTCCGGAACTTATCCGGCTCCATGCCGCAGGCATTGCGGAACACATCCTGACGCAGGATGTCGGAATGCAGGGCGCTGACGCCGTTGACAGCCATGCCGCCGGCAATGCAGAGGTTGGCCATGCGAACCTCGCCGTCCCATATGACGGCCATATCCCGCACCTTCCCCGGATCGTTGGGATAGAACTTCTCGCAGCGACGCTGCCAGCGGGTAGCGATCTCCACCAGAATTTGCCACACGCGGGGCAGCAGGGACTGCACCAGCGTCTGGGGCCAGCGCTCCAGTGCCTCCGCCAGAACGGTGTGGTTGGTGTAGGCCACGGACTGGCGGGTAATATCCCATGCGGTATCCCAGTCCATACCGGCCTCGTCAATGAGGATGCGCATCAGCTCCGGCACCACCAGAGCGGGATGGGTATCGTTGATCTGAATGACGTTCTTCTCGTGGAAGTTCATCAGCGTGCCGTAAGCTTCCAGATGCCGCTTGACAATATTCTGCACCGTGGCGGACACGAAGAAATACTGCTGCTTCAGGCGCAGGGACTTGCCCTCGGGATGGTTGTCGGCGGGATAGAGCACCTTGGCAATAACCTCTGCCATGGCAGCGTCCTCCACCGCCTTCAGATACTCACCGCTGGAATAGAGGGACATATCTGCAGGCTTGCTGGAACGGGCGTCCCACAGGCGCAGAACGTTGGTGTGCTTGGTGTCATAACCTGCCACCACCATGTCGCAGGGGACGGCGGTGATGACGGTGGCGCCCTCCTGCACGATGTGCAGATGGCCGTTGTCCCAGAACTCACGCAGCTGGCCGCCGAAGAGCACATGCTGTGCCTCTTCGGGACGGGGCAGCAGCCAGGATGCACCCAGATTGCGCCAGTTGTCGGGCAGCTCCACCTGCTGGCCATCCACAATCTTCTGTTTGAAGATACCCAGATCGTAGCAAATGGAATAGCCGGTGGCGGGAATCTCCAGCGTGGTCATGGAATCCAGATAGCAGGCAGCCAGACGGCCAAGGCCGCCGTTGCCCAGACCTGCGTCCGGCTCCACCTCAAAGATATCCGCTGCCTTGAAGCCCAGTTCCTCCAGTGCCTCACGAAGCTGGGGCAGCACACCCAGATTATAGGCATTCTTCATCAGGCTGCGTCCCATCAGGAACTCCAGAGACAGGTAGTGCACCTGCTTCTTGCCGGCCTTGACAGTGACCTTGCGGGTCTCCACCTCGCGCACGGCCATCACGTCTCGCAGAGCCAGAGCACTGGCCTTCATCATTTCCTCGTTGCTGGCCTCCTCGGCGGTCTTGCCGAAGTGGATCATCAGCTTACCGGTCAATTCTTTTTTCAGGGTTTCCTTGCTAAAGGGCATCATGCGTCGTTTTCCTCTACTTTCTTCTTAGCGGCAGTCTTACGGGATTTCTTTTCTGCGCTCTCGCCGTCTTCGGTCTTCTTGGCGGCGGTCTTGCGTGTCTTCTTCACCGCAGTCTCGCCATCCTCTGCCTTTCTGGAAGCGGTCTTGCGCGTCTTCTTCACCGCAGTCTCGCCGTCCTCTGCCTTCTTGGCAGCAGTCTTGCGGGTGCGGGTCTTTTTCACAGGAGCCTCCTCCACAACGGGAGTCTCCTCCACAGCAGGAATCTCTTCCGCTGCGGGAACGGTCTCCTCCGGCTGCTCCATGCGCAGACCGGTGATGTTCTCATAAATGTTCAGATACTGGCGGGCGCTGCGGTTCCAGCTGAAGTCCTCTTCCATGGCGCGCTTCTGCAGACGGACATAAGCATCGCGGTTCTCATGGTACAGACGGACAGCCAGACGAATGGTATAAAGCATATCGTCAGCGCTGTAATTGGCAAAGCTGAAGCCGTTGCCGAAATCACGCCAGTCCTCGTAGGCGTGGACGGTGTCCTTCAGGCCGCCGGTCTCGCGAACGATGGGCACCGTGCCGTAACGCATGGCGATCATCTGGCTGAGGCCGCAGGGCTCACTCTTGGAGGGCATCAGGAACAGATCGGCACCGGCGTAAATGGCGGAGGACAGAGCCTCGCTGTAGGCCAGCGTGACGGACACACGACCGGGATACATCTCGGCTGCCCAGCGGAAAAAGTCCTCGTGCTTCTGGTCGCCGGTACCCAGCACCACCAACTGCACAGGCAGCTCCATGATGTCCTGGAACACGGTGCGCACCAGATCCAGGCCCTTGTGATCCACCAGACGGGACACCATGCCGATGATGGGCACGTTGGGATCCTCGTGCAGGCCGGCCAGCTTCTGCAGGTGTGCCTTGTTCACAGCCTTGCCGGAGAGATCGGCGGTGCTGTAGTTGGCGGCGATAGAGCCGTCGTTGGCGGGGTCATAGCGAACCACATCGATACCGTTGAGCACGCCGCTGAGCTTATAGCTGCAGCGCTGCATAATGGACTCCATGCCGTGGGCATAGTAGCTGAGCTTCAGCTCCTCGGCATAGGAAGGAGACACCGCATTCACCGCATCGGCACACAGGATGGCGCCCTTCAGCAAATTCAGGCTGCCGTCCATCATCAGCGTACCATCCTCTGCCCAGCCGCTGTCCAGGCCGAAGAGGTCACCCAGACGGTAAGGATCGTAACGGCCCTGATATTCCACATTGTGGACGGACAGAACCGTGCGGATGCCGAAATAGCGGTCATCACGGACTCCCTCATCCTTCAGATATACCGGGATCAGGGAGGTCTGCCAGTCATTGCAATGGATCACGTCGGGCCAGAAGTCCATGTGATCCAGCATCTTCACCACAGCCCGGGAAAAGAAGCCGAAGCGCTCGCCGTCGTCATCATAGCCGTACAGCTGGCCCCGCAGGAAATATTGTTCGTTGTCGATGAAATACCAGGTAACACCGTCCTGACGGACACGGAACAGGCCGCAGTAGCAGCTGCGCCAGGCCAGATCAATGTATTCGCTGCAGACAAACTCCAGCTGCTGGCCGAATTTCTCGCGGACGCGCTCATACAGGGGCAGCACCACCGCCACTTCAGCGCCGGCAGCAGCCAGCGCAGGAGGCAGAGAGCCGGCCACGTCAGCCAGACCACCAGTTTTACAAAACGGAACTGCTTCCGATGCTGCGTACAAAATCTTCATAAATACTCCTCTATCCTTCCTACACGGAATGGTAAATCGTTTTTCTGCACTTTTTCTACGCGATTCTAACACAGGAAATCGTTTTTTTCAAGTCCAAAAAGTTCCGGCGGCCATTACCGCCGGAACTTTTGTGAAATCAGACCTTGGTATCCTTGGCAATGACCAGCGGATAAGTGGCATGACCCATCAAGGTACGGTCAGCCTGGAACTGAGAACGCTTGTCGGCAATGACATAGCTGAGCTTGGTGTTGCGGCCCACCTGCACGTCCTTGAACAGGATGCAGTTCTGGACAACAGCGCCCTCTTCCACCACAACGCCGGGGAACAGGATGGAGTTGATGACAACACCGTTGACACTGCAGCCGTCGGCCACCAGAGAATTCAGGCACTTGCCGTCGGGACCGATGTAGGAGGAAGACTTATCCTCGCTTTTGGCATGGATGGGACGCTCAGCGCAGAACAGCTCATGGCGCACATCGGAGTTCAGCAGCTGCATGCTGCGGTCATAGTACTCCTGCACGGAGCGGATCTGGGCAGCAAAGCCGGTCCAGATATAGCTGTGGATGTGCAGGGTGTCCTTCCGGGCCTGCAGGACGTCGGTCCGCCAGCTGTACTGGTCACGGCTGGCACACTCGTCCACCAGTTCCAGCAGCAGCTTGGTGGAGATGACGCACACGTCCAGACTGCGGTAGCCCACAGGAGTATTCAGGCGCTGCAGCACGTCGGTGACACGGCCATTGTCATCCAGCTGGATGTACATGCCGTTATCCACCTTGAAACTGTCGTTTCCGCAGACCACGGTGATGTCCGCACCGGTGGCGATGTGCTTCTCCAGCACGTCCTTCAGCGGCAGGTTCACCACCAGATCGCCGTCCATCATCACAACGTAATCCTGACGGATCTCGTTGAGGTAGGAGCGGACGCCGGCCAGTGCTTCCATCTTGCCGCGGAAGGCAGTCTCACCGCCCCAGGACTGACGATATGCGAAGGGAGGCAGGATCTTCAGGCCGCCGCGCTTACGGCTCAGGTCCCAGTCCTTTCCGGTACCCAGATGGTCCAGCAGACTCTGATAACGGCCATGGAGCACCACGCCCACGTCGGTGATGCCGGCGTTCATGAAGTTGGACAGTGCAAAGTCAACGGCACGGTAGCGGCCGCCGAAGGGAATGGATGCCGCGGTGCGGATGTCCGCCAGTTCCCGCAGGTCATTGCGCTTCTCGTAGGAGAAAATAATGCCGTGCATGTTTTTCATCGGGACACCTCCTCACCGTTCTTGTTCAGCATGATCTTGGGAGCCACCACGCGGCCGGCTTCCAGCTGGCAGCCGGGAGCCACCACAGCCAGTCCCCACTTGTCGGGATCGGCCTCAGCAGGATCGCAGCCCACCTTGCAGCCTGCACCCACCCTGCAGCCTTCGCCCAAAATGGCGTATTTCACCACAGCGCCCGCTTCCACGGTGACGCCGGGGAACAAAACAGAATAGCTGACTTCTGCACCGGGCGCCACGGTGACACCCTGAGACAGAACGGAATTTTCCACAATGCCCTCCAGCTCGCAGCCGCGGTTGAAAGCGCTGTGATTGACCTTGGCATTGCTGCCCAGGAACGCAGCGGGAGCAGACATGCTGCGGGCGTAGATGGGCCAGCTCTCATCCAGCAGATCCAGACCGGAATCGGGAGAAAGCATATCCATGTTGGCATCCCACAGAGACTCCAGTGTGCCAACGTCCTTCCAGTAGCCGTCGAAACGGTAGGACTGCATCTTCATGCCGTCGTTCAGCATCTTGGGGATGATATTCTTGCCGAAGTCGTTCTCGGAAGCAGGATCGGCCTCATCCTCGGTGAGGTAGCGGCGCAGATCGGCCCAGGTGAACACGTAGATGCCCATGGAGGCCAGATTGCTCTTGGGCTCCTTGGGTTTCTCGGCAAACTCAGTGATCTGGCCGGCTTCGTTGACACTCATGATGCCGAAACGGGATGCATCGCTCCAGGGCACCTCCATGACGGAGATGGTACAGGCCGCGGCAGCTTCCTTATGCTTCTGCACCATGTCGGCATAGTCCATCTTATAGATATGGTCGCCGGACAGAATGACCACGTACTCAGGATCATAGTTGTCCACAAAACCGATGTTCTGATAAATGGCATTGGCAGTGCCCTTGTACCAGGTGCCGCCCTTGGCGCCCTGATAAGGAGGCAGGATATGTACGCCGCCGGTGGAGGCATCCAGATCCCAGGGCTGACCGCTGCCGATATGGCTGTTCAGCTCCAGGGGACGATACTGGGTCAGCACGCCCACGGTGTCGATACCGGAGTTGGTGCAGTTGGACAGGGGAAAATCAATAATGCGGTACTTTCCGCCGAAGGGTACGGCGGGCTTTGCCATTTCGCTGGTAAGGACATACAGGCGGCTTCCCTGGCCGCCGGCCAGCAGCATGGCGATGCATTCCTTTTTCATGGGGAATCGTCTCCTTTCATTGAGGAACGGTGCTTACTGCGTTCCTCTCTTCTTGATGCGCGGGAACACGGTTCTCTCGGTTTTATGATTTTATGTACGCGGCCGTCCGGCCGCGAAGGATCACTTGGTTTTCCTGGCCGGTTTCTTCACCGGCTTGTCGGCAGCTTCTTCCTTCTTCTGCTGAATCTTGCCCCAGCTCTTGAAGAACACGCCGCCGAAGGGCGGGATGCGGATACTGATGGACTGCTCCTTGCCGTGGGAGGGGATCTTCTCCACCGGCACAGCCTTCTCGTTGCCGAAGCCGCTACCGCCGAAGGCCGGATCATCCGTGTTCAGCAACGGCACATACCGTTTCCGGGCAGGCACGCCCACACGATAATTCTCATAGGCATTGGGTGAGAAGTTCACGGCACACAGCAGTTCGTTGCCTTCCTTGTCCTTGCGGAGGAAAACCACCACGTTGTTCTGGTTGTCGTCCGCCACCAGCCACTCAAAGCCTTCCCAGCTGAAATCGATCTCCCACAGGGCGGGCTGTTTGGCGTAGAACTCGTTGGCCGCCTTGAAGAAGGCCCTGGTCCGGCGGTTGATCTCATTATCGCCCAACAGGTACCAGTCCAGCTGCCCGGCGTCATCCCACTCGTGCCACTGGCCGATCTCCGCGCCCATAAACATCAGCTTCTTGCCGGGATGACCCAGCAGATACGCGTAAAAGCCACGGAGGGCACGCAGCTGCGTTTCATAGTCTCCGGGCATTTTATTCACCACACTGCCCTTCATATGCACCACTTCGTCGTGGGACATGGGCAGCACGAAATTCTCGTTAAAGGCGTACATCAGAGAGAAGGTGATGTCCTTGTGATGATGCTGGCGGAACCAGGGGTCCATCTTCAGGTAGTGGCACATATCGTTCATCCAGCCCATGTTCCATTTCAGATTGAACCCAAGACCACCCAGGTCCACCGGCCTGGTAACACCGGCGAAGGAGGTGGATTCCTCTGCGATCATCAGCACATCCGGGTCCACAGAGAACGCCATGGTATTGAGCTTTTTCAGGAACTCGATGGCCTCCAGATTCTCACGTCCGCCGTAGCGGTTGGGAGACCATGGCTTCCCTTCCCGTCCATAATCCAGATAGAGCATGGAGGCCACGGCGTCCACACGGATGCCGTCCATGTGATACTCCTCCAGCCAGAAGCGGGCGGAGGACAGCAGGAAGCTCAGCACTTCCGCCTTGCCGAAATCGAAGACCCGGGTGCCCCAGCCCTCATTCTCATGCTTATTGGGGTCGGTGTATTCATAGCAATAAGTGCCGTCAAAGTCGATGAGGCCGTGAACATCCTTGCAGAAATGAGCCGGAACCCAGTCCAGAATCACCGCGATGCCCTTCTCATGCATGTGGTTAACAAACCACATCAAATCCTCCGGCGTGCCGTAGCGGGAGGTGGCCGCAAAATATCCGGTACACTGATAGCCCCAGGACATGTCCAGCGGATACTCCGTCACCGGCAGCAGTTCGATGGCGGTGTAGCCCATATCCTTCACATACTCTGCCAGCTCCACCGCCAGCTCCCGATAGTTGTAAAGCGTGCCGTCCGGTTTCTTTTTCCAGGAGCCCAAATGCACCTCGTAGATATTCAGCGGGGAAGAATAGACCTGCTTTTTCTTTCTGCGATTGCGGAATGCCTTATCCGTCCAGCGAAAGCCGCTGATGTCATAGAGTTTGGAGGCCGTGTCAGGCCGCAGCTCCGAATGGAAGCCGTAGGGGTCTGCCTTCAGGCGGGTACGCCCGTCGGCACCGGCCACGGCATACTTGTAAATGTCCATCTGCTGCAGGCCCGGAATAAAGCCGGACCAGATGCCGTCCCGGTACTCCAGAGGATGACTGCTCTCATCCCAGTTGTTGAAATTGCCTACCACCGACACCCGCTGCGCCTTGGGCGCCCAGAGGCGGAAGGTCCACCCCTCCGCACCGTCCCGCACCGCAGGATGTGCGCCGAACCAGCGCCAGCCGTCCGTCAGTTCTCCGGCATAATACTTTCTGGTATACTCCTGTTCTGTCATGGAATGCTCCTCTCCGGGCTTGTCCACCCTTCGTCTGTTGGCGGCCACAGTGTACGGCCGCTGCCTTCCATCCCTTTGGTATTCTATCTATCTAACTTCATATTATAGCCCGATATGGAAAAAGCGTCAAGGTTAGCCGCGTCAAATCGGCGCAGGTTTTTTTGTGCATTCCGCCTTAACGTTATTTCTCATGCAGTGTAATTTTGTCAATTTCACACAGATAATCCACGTTCCTTTCCAGAACATCGAACCCCGAATGGATTGTATCACAGCGCGCCGCCGCAAAGGAGGGATTCTGTTTGTTCTTTCTGGAAAATTTTTGTTTTCAAAAGCAAACGTTTGCCCGTTTTTCAGGCAGAATCTTTCCTTTTCTTTCCTTTGCCCATGTGATATACTGAAGGCAACAACCCGCAAAATCACACTCAAGGAGGATTTGTCATGACCGGAAAGAGTTCTTACCGTCCGGAACACCTGCACTACCTGAAGATGCTGGCCAAGCAGTATCCCAACGTACAGGCCGCCAGCACCGAGATCATCAACCTCCACGCTATACAGAATCTGCCCAAGGGCACGGAACATTTCATTTCCGACGTCCATGGGGAATACGAAGCTTTTCAGCACATTCTCAATTCCGCCTCCGGCGTGGTACGGGAAAAGCTGGATCAGCTCTTCGGCACTACCATGACCAGAGCGGAACTGGATCAGCTGGCTACGCTGATCTATTATCCCACAGAAAAGCTGGAGGAGATCGAGCGGGACGTCCCCGACCTGCGGGAGTGGTATCGCATCACTTTCCACCGCCTCATTGAAGTGTGCTGTCTGGTCAGCTCCAAGTATACCCGCTCCAAGGTCCGCAAGGCCATGCCGCCGGAGTACGCCTATATCATCGACGAGCTGATCCACACCAACTATCAGGACAATGACAAGCGGGACTATTACGAAAACATCATCTCCACCATTATCGATCTGGACCGCGCCTCCAGCTTCCTGATCCGGCTGTGCAAGCTGATCCAGCGGCTGGCAGTGGATCGGCTGCATCTGGTGGGCGATATCTATGACCGCGGCCCCGGCGCCGATATCATTATGGATGAGCTGCTGAACCATCACAGCGTGGATGTCCAGTGGGGCAACCATGACGTGCTGTGGATGGGCGCCGCTTCCGGCTCCCGGACGCTGGTGGCTACCGTGCTGCTCAACTCCCTGCGCTACAACAATCTGGACATCATCGAGACCGGTTACGGCATCTCCCTGCGTCCCCTGGCCGTATTTGCAGGCGAGGTCTACCGCGACTGTGACATCACACAGTTCCAGGTAAAGATCAGCAAGGATGACACTCAGGAATATTCCGAAAAAGACAAGCTGCTGGCCGCGCAGATGCACAAGGCCATCACCATGATCCTTTTCAAGCTGGAGGGGCAGAAGATCCTCCGCAATCCCTGCTTCGGCATGGAGGATCGCCTGCTGCTGGACAAGATCGATTACGAGAGCAAAACCATCACCATCAACGGTCAGATCCATCCCATGCTGGACACCGACTTCCCAACGGTGGATCCCGCCGACCCCTATACTCTCACTCCCGAAGAGGATGCCCTCATCAATCAGCTGACCCGCTCCTTCCGCCACAGTGAAAAGCTTCAGCGGCACATCCGCTTCCTCTATTCTCAGGGCAGCCTGTATCGTGTGTACAACGGCAACCTGCTGCTTCACGGCTGCATCCCCATGACCGAGGACGGCGATCTCATGTCCTTCTCCATCGGCTGCGACAATCTGTCCGGCAAGGCTTTTCTGGACTACGCCGACGCCACCGCCCGTCGGGCTTACTACAGCAAGATCGGCTCCCCCGAACGGCAGTTCGGTATGGACTTTCTGTGGTGGCTGTGGGCAGGCCGCAACAGTCCCATTTTCGGCCGCGACCGGATGACCACCTTCGAGCGCCGCTTCATCGAGGATGAGGATGTCTGGACCGAGCCTAAGAACGCCTATTACCGCTATTATCAGGACCCGGCCGTCTGCGACGCTCTGCTGGCAGAGTTCGGCCTCACAGAGCCTCACTGTCACATCATCAACGGACATATCCCCGTGAAGTCCAAGAAGGGGGAAAGTCCCATCAAGGGCGGCGGCAAGCTGCTGGTCATCGACGGTGGCTTCTGCAAAGCATATCAGAAAACCACCGGTATTGCCGGCTACACTCTCATTTATAACTCCAACTGTCTGCGGCTGGTGGCCCACGAACCCTTCGCAGGTCAGGCAGACGCCATCCGCAACAACCGCGACATTGCCTCCACCACACAGATTTTCGAGCGCATGGACAACCGCCAGAAGATCGCCGAAACAGACATTGGCCGCCAACTGCAGGAACAGATTGATGACCTGATGGCTCTGCTGGCTGCTTACCGCAGCGGTGCCATTGCCGAGGATCACAAGCGCTGAGCGCAGCCCATATCCATCCATTGGCCACAGGGGAAATCCCCTGTGGCCAATTTTTCCGGTGTGTTAATGATCCGTTAATTTTTTGCAAAGACTTCTCTTTTTACAGGTCGTTATGGTAAACTGATTTTGTATGTGCCTTTCTAAAAATCCCAGCGAGGTGATCAATTGAAATTCTGGAATCCTAAGATGCAGCACAAGATGTCCGAGGCGCTGGCGGCAGTGGTCCCGGTCATCGTCATTGTTCTGGCACTGAGCTTTACGCTGGCACCGCTGTCTCCCAGCATTCTGCTGAGCTTCCTGATGGGCGCTCTGCTGGTTATGGTGGGCATGATGTTTTTTACACTGGGCGCGGAGATGTCCATGACGCCCATGGGCGAAAAGGTCGGCGCCAAAATGACGCAGACGAAGAAAGTCTGGTTCATTGTGCTTCTCAGCTTCATACTGGGCGTTATCATCACCATTTCCGAGCCTGACCTGCAGGTGCTGGCAGAGCTGGTTCCCTCCATCCCCAACCAGACGCTGATTCTGGCCGTGGCCATTGGCGTGGGTCTTTTCCTGGTGGTGGCCATTCTGCGCATGCTGCTGAGCGTTGCCCTGTCCCACCTGCTGGTGGTGCTGTACATCATCGTATTTATACTGGCGTTTTTTGTGCCCGGCGACTTCCGGGCCATCGCCTTTGACTCCGGCGGTGTTACCACCGGCCCCATGACCGTCCCCTTCATCATGGCACTGGGCGTCGGCATCTCCGCCATCCGAAACGACCGCCATGCCGCGGATGACAGCTTCGGCCTGGTAGCACTGTGCTCCGTGGGCCCCATCCTGGCAGTGCTGCTGCTGGGCCTGATCTTCAATCCCGGTGAAAGCACACCGGAAATGATCCAGAATATCCAGATCCGGGATACCGTGGAGTTGTGGCAGATCTTCGCCAAGGAGCTGCCCGCCTACCTGCAGGAGATCGCCATTTCCCTGTTCCCCATCATCGCTTTCTTCGGTCTGTTCCAGATTTTCTCTCTGCACCTGTCCGGCAGAAATCTGGGCAAAATCCTCATTGGTCTGATGTATACTTACATTGGTCTGGTGCTGTTCCTCACCGGCGCCAACGTGGGCTTCATGCCCGCAGGTACTTATCTGGGCAGCGTCATCGCCGGACAGTCCTACCGCTATCTGCTGATCCCCATCGGCGCCATCATCGGCTACTTCATCGTCAAGGCCGAGCCTGCCGTCTATGTGCTGAATAATCAGGTTGAGGAAATCACCGACGGCGCCATCTCCGCCAAGGCCATGGGCCTGAGCCTGTCTCTGGGCGTGGCGGCTTCTGTGGCACTGGCTATGACCCGCGTCCTCACCGGCATCCCCATCCTGTGGTTCCTGATTCCCGGCTACGCCATTGCACTGGGACTGAGCTTTGTTGTCCCCAAAATTTTCACCGCCATTGCCTTTGACTCCGGCGGCGTGGCCTCCGGCCCCATGACCGCCACCTTCCTGCTGCCTCTGGCACAGGGCGCCTGTGTGGCAGTTGGCGGCAATCTGACCACTGATGCCTTCGGTGTTGTGGCTATGGTCGCCATGACGCCACTGATCACCATCCAGATCCTTGGTCTTGTCACCGTGATCAAGCGGCGCAAAGGTATCTCCGGCGAATTCCAGCTGTCTGATCTGGATGATGCCATCATTGAGCTTTGATCCGGGAGGGCTGAACTATGAATGAATTGTCTTTGATGGTAACCATCACCAGCCGCAAGCTGTCCAAAAAATTCATCAGCTTCTACGAGGAAATGGGCCTGCCCGTCTCCGTAGTTACACTGGGCTGCGGCACAGCCTCCAGCGAAATTCTGGATTATTTCGGTCTGGACGGCTCCGACAAGAGTGTTCTGTTCCACATCATCACCGACACCAAGTGGAAAGATGTCAAGCGCCAGCTCCGGCTGAAAATGAACATTGACATCCCAGGCATCGGCATCACCTTCCTTGTGCCCCTCAGCAGCATCGGCGGCAGAAAGGCACTGAATTATCTCACCGCCGGTCAGGACTATGTAAAAGGAGAGGAATCGACTTTGAAAGACACCAAGTACGAACTGCTGGTCACCATTTCCAATCAGGGCTATACCGAGCTGATCATGGATGCCGCCCGCAAGGTGCATGCCGCCGGCGGCACAGTGATCCATGCCAAGGGCACTGGCACCCATCTGGCTCAGAAATTCATGGGTGTCACCCTGGTCCCCGAGAAGGAAATGATCTTCATTGTGGTCCGCAAGGATCAGAAAAACGACATCATGCGTGCCATTATGGACGAGGCAGGCACCGGTACCAAAGCCGGAGCCATCGTCTTCTCCCTGCCGGTCACCGACACCGCCGGTATGCGTCTGATGGAAGAGATCGAAGAATAAGCAGCAACGCCTGCCCCGCCGAAAGGCGGAGCAGGCGCTTTTCATGCATGTTCCCCCTCCGCTGCCGCATAGTGTAGGACAATCCAAAGTCCGGCAGGAGGGGTTCATGATGCAGTTTCCCGAAATCGTCAGTCAGATCAACGCTATGGTCTGGGGACTTGGCACCCAGCTGTTTCTGGTGGGTACCGGCGCCTATCTGACCATACGCACCGGCTTTCGCCCGTGGCGGTCTCTGGGGCGGGCCATGCGAAGTATTTTCTCACCCGGTTCCCGGAAGAAAACCGCCGGCGGCGTTTCCCCGCTGGCATCCCTGATGACGGCACTGGCCGCTACGCTGGGCACCGGAAATCTGGCCGGCGTCTCCACGGCACTGGTATGCGGCGGTCCCGGCGCACTGGTATGGATGGAGATCTCCGCGCTGTTCGGCGTCTCCACCGCCTTCGCCGAAAGCATGCTCGCCTCCCGCTATCGGGTGCGGGGAAGTGACGGGCAGGTGCGGGGCGGCCCCATGTACGTGATGCGCACCGCCCTGCGGCCCAGACAGCTGGGGACTTTTCTGGCCGCCGCCTTTTCCGCTTTCACAGTGCTGGCCTCCTTCGGCGTAGGCGGCATGACCCAGTCAGCCGCCATCACCGACGCACTGGAGCTGATGTGCGGCGCACCGCGAAAAGGCGCAGCCGCTGTACTCTCTCTGCTGACGCTGGCTGTGATCTCCGGCGGTATCCGGCGAATCTCCGCCCTGTCCTCCGCTGCCGTTCCCGTGATGTCCGTTCTCTTTCTCGCCGGAAGTCTGTGGGTGATCCTCCGCAACATCGGCACACTGCCGGAAAGCCTCCTCATGATGCTGCGGGCGGCCTTCACCCCCACCGCCGTCATAGGCGGTGCAGCCGGCACCACCATTTCCTCCTTCACCGCCGCCCGATACGGTATCGCCCGGGGCTGCTACTCCAACGAGGCGGGCATGGGTTCCGCCGCCATCTCCGCAGCGGCGGCAGACGGCGTGCATCCCGTTCAGCAGGGCTATATCGCCATGACCGCCCCGGTGATCGACACCATCATCCTCTGCACCGTCACCGGTCTTGTGGTTTGTGTGTCCGGTGTTCTGGGTACAACAGACAGCACAGGCGCTCCGGTCACCGGCGCGCAGCTGACCATTCTGGTCTTCCGCAGTCAGCTGGGACAGCCGGGTGCACTGCTGGTGTGCGCCTGTCTGGTTCTGTTCGGTTTTTCCACCATTCCCGGCTGGGAGTACATGGGAGAACAGGCACTGGTGTTTCTGGCAGGTGCCAGAGCCGTTCCGCTGTATCGGGCAGTCTTCATCCTGTTCGTCTTTCTGGGCTGCGTCTGGAACACGGAGCTTCTGTGGCATCTGTCGGATATCTGCAACGCACTGATGTGCTTCCCCAACCTTATCTGTCTGCTGCTCCTCTCCGGCACTGTGGCACGGGAGATCCGCGCATATCCGCCGGAAACGAACTGAGCGGCAGAAAGCGGACTCCACCCGGGAAGGATGGAGTCCGCTCTCACAGACTGACAAATTGGAATTTGACAGTATTACAACTGCTTTATCTCATTGGCAATCATAGCTACGGTTTTTGCGTTGGTATCAATCTTAATGGTATTGAGTGCTTGATACATCGGTATTCTTGCTATGCTTCTCTCAATTACATCTTCAGAACGAATACCTCTTTCTACATCCATTGATAATCTTTCACACAGAGTCTTTTCATTCGATACAAGCGAGATGCATTTCACCTCACAGTTTTGTGTATCCAGCTTCTCAAGTATGGAATCGATAATACTCTGCTCGTGCATCACCCAACAAAAGATGATATTCTCGTATGCAGAACATTTCAGGAAATTATTGAGTAAGTAACAAATATTATTCGTCACCATTGCTTTTGTTTCATCGGTTACTTGGAACGGACTTGCGTCCCAACACCAATCTCCGTCAAGAAATACGCTATTCGGTAAATTCTGTTTGAGCAGTTGGCACACAGTTGTTTTTCCAACTCCCATAGTACCACCAATCATATATAAAGTTTTCATCATTCACACCTACAAATTCTTATTTATCGTTCAGTTTACTTTATCATATTTTTCGGCCTGCATCAATACTTAGTGAAACTGCCAAAGATGTAACCCGTCAGTCCAAAAGTAAATTGGGACTAAAACGAGTCCCTCTTACCCTAATTGTCGCTGAATAAATCTTTGTAGATTTTGCCAAGCGTTGATACAAGCAGAAGAATATGGTAGAATAAATAAAAAAGCAAACTTGAATTTGTAAGGCAAGTGAGATATGAAAAAAATTATTGTAATTGGTTGCCCCGGAAGCGGTAAGAGCACCTTTTCCAAGTCATTACACAAAATCACAAATATTCCATTGTATCATTTAGATATGTTGTTCTGGAACGCAGACAAAACAACTGTTGGAAAATCCGTTTTTCTTGATAGACTACTAAAAATAATCGAAAATAGTGAGTGGATAATTGATGGCAATTATGGTTCCACAATGGAATTGAGAATGCAAAAGTGTGATACCGTTATTTTTCTTGACTATCCATTAGATGTTTGTCTTAATGGTATTCAGGATAGAAAAGGAAAACCAAGAAGTGATATGCCTTGGATAGAAAGCGATGAAGATGATGCAGAATTTGTTGAGTTTATAAAAAACTACAATTCACAAAGCAGACCAAAAGTAATAGAACTATTGAAAAGATATTCTGACAAAGATATTTATATATTTTCAAATCGTGTCCAAGCAGAAGAATTTCTAAATAAAATATAACGACAAATTCCAATTTGTCGAACTGTTTGAAATGAATGAGGCACCACAAGATTTTAGGAATCCCGTGGTGCTTTTCCTATGCCCGTTTCCGTCATTTCGGCGATGGGTTTCTAAATATGGCTAAACCAACACTTCAGGTAATAGGGATGCCAATTCCTCCCTTTTACCTTTTGGACTGATTTAGTATATAAATAGCCTCCCTTCGTCAAGGTGACGGAGGGAGGTATATTTACAGACCGTAACTGCTCGCTAAATTGGAATTTACTCAGTTAGTAATCTTTCAGTTTCTTCCATGTCCTTTTCAATCAGGGGTCGCATACTG
>SVLJ01000014.1 GCA_015067995.1 Oscillospiraceae bacterium | reverse complement strand
GGCAGCCGAACAGCAGAGCCACGATGAACACACCGGCAGTACCCAGGGAAATTCCCTTGATGGTGATGCGGCCCAGCAGATAACCCACGGCCACCACCGCGAACAGGCACAGCATCATAAAGGAAACACCTGTGGAAGCACTGAAAGTAAACATGGACGTTCACTCCTTTTTCTAAAATCATGAGCATTATAGTACATGTATGTCGAGAAATCAAGACGCCACAGGGATAATTTGGTAACTGCATAACGGGAGAAAATTTGAGCATTGATATTCCGGTTTCTTTCCTATACAATAGACCGCGAACAAAAAAACTGTCTCCTGCTGCGGCAGGAGATCAGGATGGAGGTCAATGCAATGAGTTATGCGCTGGGTGTGGATGTAGGCGGCACCACCGTGAAGCTGGGTCTTTTCTCCGCTGAGGGTACTCTGCTGGAAAAATGGGAGATCCCCACCAGAACCGAAAATCGCGGCGAAGAGATCCTGCCGGATATAGCCGTATCCCTCCGGAACGTGCTGGCGCGGCGCGGGATCGCCGCTGGGGATGTGGCCGGCATCGGCATCGCCGTTCCCGGCCCTGTGGACAAGAACGGCACCGTCCACGGCTGCGTTAATCTGGGCTGGGGCGTGCTGAATGTAAAAGAAGCCATGAACCGGCTGCTGCCGGAGATCCCCCACGTGGCAGCAGGCAATGATGCCAATGCCGCCACTCTGGGTGAGCTGTGGCGTGGCGGCGGCGCAGGCTGCAGCAGCACGGCTATGTTCACGCTGGGCACCGGCGTGGGCGGCGGTATTGTGGTAAACGGCAGCATCATCGCCGGAGCACGCGGCGGCGCAGGTGAGCTTGGTCACATCACCGTGGAGCCCGGCGAGACTGTTCCCTGCGCCTGCGGCAAGTGCGGCTGTCTGGAACAGTATGCCTCTGCCAACGGCATCGTGCGTATGGGCAAAGCCATGCTGTCAGCATGCGAGACCCCCTCTGCCCTGCGGAGCATGGAGCGCTTTACCGCCAAGGACATCTGCGATCTGGCCCGGGAGGGCGAATCCATGGCCTGCAGCATCGTGGATCGGTTCGGTGAATATCTGGGCCGGGGACTCAGCTTCGTGGCCGCCACCGTGGATCCCGACATTTTCATCATCGGCGGCGGCATGAGCCGGGCAGGCAGCGTCATCATCGACGCCGTCAGCAAGTACTACCGCCGGTATGCCTTCCATATCTCCGCCGATACCCCCATCGTACTGGCGGAGCTGGGCAACGACGCAGGCATTTACGGCTGCGCCAAAATGGCTCTCTCCTGACAGTTCCTCCAAAGCCTGCGGCAGTGCCGCAGGCTTTTTCTGTTTTCGGAAGTTCCGTTTGCGAAAGAAAACGTTTGCGTTTGAAGTTCATTTGTGCGAGTTGAATGAAATTCCAGAAAATGTTTGTCGCAATTGCCAAAACAAAAAAATTTCGTTGACAATTGCGCAAGAAATGACTTATAGTAGTATACAGAAAATCACTGGAAACGTTACCGGTTACGTTACCGGACACGTTTCCAGCTACTTTGCTGTGCAGGAGGCATCCGCATGACCATCAAAGATATTGCGGAACTCTGCGGCGTGTCCGTCAGCACAGTCTCCCGCGTGCTCAACAATCACCCCGACGTCAGCGCCGCCAACCGGGAACGGGTCATGGCTGTGGTGCAGTCTTCACACTATGTGCCCAACAACAGCGCGCGGGATCTGGTGAAGCCCCAGTCCGACACCATCGGTCTGGTGGTGCGCGGCGCAGGCAACCCCTTCTTCACCGGCATCATCCCCGTCATCGAGCAGGCCATTCATCAGGCCGGCTATACCATGGTGCTCCATCAGATCCGTCCCGGCGAGGATGAGCTGCGGGCCGGTGCCGAGCTGGCGCGTTCCAAGCGCCTGCGGGGTCTGATCCTGCTGGGCGGACGGTTTGACTATACCAAGGATCAGGTGGCACTGTTGGGAATCCCCTTCGTCTGCTGCACCTATACCAACAGCTTTGGAACGCTGAAGGACACCGCCTATTCCTCTGTCACCATTGACGACCGGGCGTCTGCCCATTGGGCTGTGAAGCAGCTGCTGGCGGCAGGACACCGGAAGATCGCCGTGCTGCTGGATTCCGTCTGCGACCATTCCATCAGCCAACTGCGGTATCTGGGCTATCAGCGGGCTCTGGAAGAAGCAGGCATCCCCTGTGACCGGGAACTGGTGGAGGAGGCACACTCCTTCGATATGCCGGTGGCCTACGAAAGCACGCTGCGGCTTCTGGCACGGCGGGATGACTTCACTGCCCTGTTTGTGATATCCGACTCCATGGCTGTGGCAGCCATGAAGGCACTCCATGACCACGGCAAGCGGGTACCGGAGGATTGCTCCGTGGTGGCCATCGACGGTATCGATATGTCCGCCTATGTGATCCCCACCCTCTCCACACTGGTACAGCCCCAGCGGGCGCTGGGCGAAAATGCCGTGGCCATTCTGGTGGATATTCTGGAAGGCCGGTCCGGCTCCCGCCACCTCCTGCTGAAAACCAGCCTGCGGCAGGGCGAAAGCATTCGCGTTATGAAGTAACGCATCTTTTCTATCGGTTTTTGCATCTTCGGATGTGAAAATACATATTATCACAAGAAGAAATCGAAAGGAAGAAAATCACAATGAAAAAGCTGTTTGCACTGTTGCTGGCCCTGATCATGGTCATGGGGCTGGTCGCCTGTGGCGGCAAGGACGAGGGTTCTGTCTATTGGCTGAACTTCAAGCCCGAGTCTGACGCTGCTCTGCAGGAAATCGCCAAGATGTACACCGACAAGACCGGTGTGAAGGTCAAGGTTGTCACCGCCGCTTCCGGCACCTACAACGAGACCCTCATCGCTGAGATGGACAAGAGCGAGGCTCCCACCATGTTCGTCGTCGGCAACGCTGCCGCCGTCGAGTCCTGGGGCGAGTACTGCTACGACCTGAAGAACACCGACATCGCCAAGGAACTGAACACCGACGCTTATATGCTGTATGATGCAGACGGCAAGCTCTGCTCCATCGGCTACTGCTATGAGTGCTACGGCATCATGGTCAACAAGACCCTGCTGGCCAAGGCTGGCTACAGCATGGACGACATCAAGAACTTCGACGGCCTGAAGAAGGTTGCTGAGGACATCCACGCCCGCGCTGACAAGCTGGGCTTCGACGCCTTCACCTCCGCAGGCATGGACGGCAGCTCCAGCTGGCGCTTCACCGGTCACCTGATCAACCTGGAGTACTACTATGAGTCCGTGGACGATCCCGACGCATGGAAGTCCTGCCCCGCCACCCTCACCGGCAAGTACATGGACAACTACCGCAACATCTGGGATCTGATGATCAACAACAGCGCTGTTGCTCCCTCTCAGCTGGCTAACG
This sequence comes from Oscillospiraceae bacterium, assembly GCA_015067995.1. Taxonomy (GTDB): domain Bacteria; phylum Bacillota; class Clostridia; order Oscillospirales; family Oscillospiraceae; genus Oscillibacter. Next base: position 64,136 of record SVLJ01000014.1, on the reverse strand, counting down.
GCGGCTTCGACGCCAACGCCGAGTTCGCTTCCGGCAAGGCCGTGTTCTACAGCAACGGCAACTGGGAGTGGTCCTCTCTGGCCGAAAAGGGCCTGAAGGCCGACGAGCTGACCATGATCCCCTACTACTGCGGTGTTGCCGGCGAGGAGAAGGCCGGCCTGAACTGCGGCACCGAGAACTACTGGGCTGTCAACGCCAAGGCTTCCAAGGCCGACATTGAGGCCACTCTGGCCTTCATGAAGTGGCTGGTCACCGACGCTGACGCTTCCCGCAAGGCAGTCGACACCTTCGGTGTCATGCCCTACAAGAACGCTGCTCAGTCCTCCAACCCCTTCCTGGCCATCGCCAACGAGTACGCTGCCAACGGCCACTACAATATGTGGTGGGCCACCAACTATCAGCCCAACGTTGACGCTTACCGTGAGACCGCTGTCGCCGCTATGAACGCCTACGACGCCGATCCCACCGATGCCAACTGGGCCAAGGTCGTCACCGCTTTCATTGACGGCTGGGCTGTCCAGTACAAGGCTGCCAACGGCTGATTCTGACCAATACCGAGCGGGGCGCGCACACGCCGCCCCGCTCTCCGCATCATACCCAAGGCCGCACGAGGCCTTGGGTATGCCCATATCATGTAGTTAGGAGTTGAATCAATGAAAATGGCTCGCGGCAGCAGTGCTCTCAGCAGTCTCCATCTGCGCAGACCATTGCAGCGGAATTTCCTCATCTTCATGGCGCCTATGGCAGCTTCCTTTGCCATTGGCTTCGTGTGGCCCTTCCTGCAGGGCATGTTCCTGTCCTTCACGCAGTTCAAGACCACCAGCAACTGGAAGTGGGTGGGCATTGCCAACTACCTCAAGATCCTTGAGGATGAAAACTTCCTCTATTCCTTCGGCTATACCGCCGTATTCGCCCTGGTTTCTCTGGTGCTGATCAATGTGCTGGCCTTTGCAGTGGCATATGCCCTGACCCAGAAGATCAAGGGCGCCAACCTGTTCCGCACGGTGTTCTTCATGCCCAACCTCATCGGCGGCATCGTGCTGGGCTATATCTGGAGCATGATCTTCGACGGCTTTCTTGACATGTACCAGACCTCCATCCTGATGAACACCACATGGGGCTTCTGGGGGCTGATCATTCTGATGTGCTGGCAGCAGATCGGCTATATGATGATCATCTACATCGCCGGCCTGCAGGCCGTTCCCGAGGACATGCTGGAGGCAGCCCGCATCGACGGCGCCAACGCATGGCAGACTCTGTTCAAGGTCACCATCCCCAACGTGATGCCCTCCATCACCATCTGTGTGTTCCTGACCCTGACCAACAGCTTCAAGCTCTTCGACCAGAACCTGGCCCTCACAGGCGGTCAGCCCTACATCATCAATCCTGACGGTACCTCCGTTCACACTACAGAGATGCTGGCGCTGAATATCTACAACACCTTCTACGGTCAGAACATCAATTCCCGCGGCGTTGCGCAGGCCAAGGCAGTCCTGTTCTTCATTCTGGTTGCTTCCATCGGTCTGCTGCAGCTGCGCGCTACCCGTAAAAAGGAGGTACAGCAGTAATGATCCGTTCTGTTTCTTCGAAAAAGTACGGCAAGATCGCCCTGAGCATCTTCTTCGCCGTCATCTGCATCCTGTATGTGCTGCCCGTGGTGATGGTGGCCATCAACTCCTTCAAGGTGAACACCTTTGTCAAGACCGATACCTTCGGGTGGCCCAGCGGTGAGAGCTTTGCAGGCTTTGACAACTTCATCAAGGGCATGACCTTCGGCAACTATCCCTTCTGGAAATCCGCCCTGTTCAGCACGGTGATCACCCTGCTCTCCACCGCGCTGATCCTCATCGGCACCTCCATGGCCGCATGGTACATCGCCCGTGTGGACTCCCTGTTCTGCCGCGTGATCTATTTCCTGTGCGTGTTCTCCATGGTGGTTCCCTTCCAGATGGTCATGTTCACCCTGTCCAAGACGGCGGACACCCTGCATCTGAATACGCCATGGACCATACCGGTGATCTATCTGGGCTTCGGCGCAGGTCTGGCGGTATTCATGTTCACAGGCTTCGTCAAGAGCATCCCCATGGAGATCGAAGAAGCCGCTGCCATTGACGGCTGCGGTCCCCTGCGCACCTTCTTCTGCGTGGTGGTCCCCATGCTGAAGCCCACTCTGGTCTCCGTGGGTATTCTGGAGATCATGTGGGTCTGGAACGACTACCTGCTGCCCTATCTGGTGCTGGACATCAACGAGTACCGCACCATCCCCATCCACATCCAGTATCTCAAGGGCAGCTACGGCACTGTGGATCTGGGTGCCACTATGGCTCTGATCCTGCTGAGCATCATCCCCGTCATCATTTTCTACCTTACCTGCCAGAAGCATATCATCAAGGGTGTTGCTGCCGGTGCCGTTAAGGGCTAAGGCGGTGCGTCCCATGGAAAGAAGCTGCGGCATTTTAATGCCTATCTCCGCACTCCCCTCCCCCTACGGCATCGGTACACTGGGTCAGGAAGCCTACGATTTTGTGGATTTTCTGGCGGCGTCCCAGCATTTCTGGTGGCAGCTGCTGCCGGTGGGACCCACCAGCTACGGTGACTCCCCCTATCAGAGCTTTTCCGCCTATGCCGGAAACCCCTACTTTGTGGATCTGGTCACGCTGAAAAATGACGGCCTTGTGACACAGGACGAGCTGAACAGCGTGGACTGGGGCAGTGATCCCACCCGTGTGGATTACAAAACAATCTACGACAACCGCTTCGTCCTGCTGGAAAAAGCCTTGCAGCGCGGCTGGGCACAGGACGAAAAAGCTGTGTTGGCCTTCGCAAAGGAAAACGCCGGCTGGCTGGAGGATTACGTTCTCTTCATGGCCCTGAAGCGCCGCTTCGGCATGGTGGCATGGACGGAATGGCCCGATGAGGACATCCGGCTCCACCGTCCCGCCGCTGTGGAGCGCTATCGCAGGGAGCTGGCAGAGGACATCCGTCTGTTCACCTATATCCAGTACCTGTTCTATCAGCAGTGGGATCGGCTGCGCACCTACGCACACAGCAAAGGTGTTGGCATCATCGGCGACATGCCCATCTATGTGGCCATGGACTCCGCTGACGTCTGGGCAGAGCCCGGCAGCTTCCAGCTGGATGAGCGCAACGTACCCATTGAGGTCTCCGGCTGTCCGCCGGACTCCTTCAGCGCAGACGGTCAGCTGTGGGGTAACCCCCTCTACAACTGGGACGTCATGAAACGCGACGGTTACGGCTGGTGGATTCGCCGGATCGCCGGCGCTGCCAGGCTGTACGATGTACTGCGCATCGACCATTTCCGCGGTCTGGAAAGCTACTGGGCCGTTCCCTACGGCGCAAAAACCGCCAAGGACGGCCGGTGGGTCAAGGGCCCCGGCATGGATCTGATGCGTGTGCTGATCAGCTGGTTCCCCAACATCCGCTTCATTGCGGAGGATCTGGGCTTCCTGACGCCGGAGGTCCATCAGCTCCTGAAGGATTCCGGTCTGCCCGGAATGAAGGTGCTGGAATTCGCCTTTGATTCCCGTGAACCCAGCAACTACCTGCCTCATACCTACGATTCCAACTGCGTGTGCTACGCAGGTACCCACGACAATCCCCCTATTCTGCTCTGGAAGGAAGAAGCCGATGCCGCGGACATCGATATGGCCGTCCGGTATCTGGGCCTCAACGAGCAGGAGGGTTTCCACTGGGGTATCCTCCGGGGCGGCATGAGCTCCGTGGCAGATCTGTTTGTGGCACAGATGCAGGATTATCTGGGGCTGGGCGCAGGCGCCCGTATGAATGTGCCCGGTGTTCTGGGCGGCAACTGGCAATGGAGAATGAAAAAAGGGCAGCTCGACGAAGCTTTGGCTGAAAAGCTCGCCGGTATGGCCCGGATTTATGGAAGGAGTGAGCGCGCATGGCAAGCGTGACTTTAAATCATATCAAGAAGGTTTATCCCCACATTGAGACCAACAAGAAAAAGAAGAAGGGCGAGGCCGAGAAAAAGACCAACCTGAAGATCACCGAGGAAGGCGTTCTGGCGGTGCAGGACTTCAATCTGGAGATTGCCGACAAGGAATTCATCGTTCTGGTCGGCCCCTCCGGCTGCGGCAAGTCCACCACCCTGCGCATGGTGGCCGGTCTGGAGGATATCTCCGGCGGTGAGCTGCTCATCGACGGTCAGCTGATGAACGACGTGGAGCCCAAGAACCGCGACATCGCCATGGTGTTCCAGAGCTACGCTCTGTATCCCCACATGACCGTGTATGAGAACATGGCATTCCCCCTGAAGCTGCGCAAGTTCCCCAAGGATGAGATCGACCGCCGCGTCCGCGAGGCTGCCGCCACCTTGGACATCACCCAGTATCTGGAGCGCAAACCCAAGAACCTCTCCGGCGGCCAGCGTCAGCGCGTGGCCATCGGCCGTGCCATCGTCCGTGAGCCCAAGGTGCTGCTGATGGACGAGCCCCTCAGTAACCTGGATGCCAAGCTGCGCAACCAGATGCGCGCCGAGATCATCAAGCTGCGCCAGAGCATCAACACCACCTTCATCTATGTTACTCACGACCAGACCGAAGCCATGACCCTGGGCGACCGCATCGTCATCATGAAGGACGGCGTCATCCAGCAGGTAGGCACTCCCCAGGAGGTCTTTGACCATCCCGCCAACCTGTTCGTGGCAGGCTTTATCGGCATGCCCCGCATGAATACCTATGACGCCCGGCTGGTGAAGGAAGACGGCAAGTACGCCGTGGTGCTGGGCAGCGCCAAGGTGGTGCTCTCGGATGAGAAGCAGGCCAATCTGGCAAAGAAGAACGTGCAGCCTCAGGCCATCGTTCTGGGCGTGCGTCCCGAGCACATCTCCCTCACCGGCAACGCCGGCAGCATGATCAGCGGCGTGGTGGACGTCACCGAGATGATGGGCAGCGCCGTCCATGTCCATGCCACCGCCTGTGAGCGTGACACCATCATCATCGTCCAGACCATGGGCCTGACCGAGGAGCAGAAGAACATGCTCACCATCGGTTCTCCCGTGTCCTTCTCCTTCGGCGGCGACGTGGCTCACGTCTTCGATCCCGCCACCGGCATGAATCTGGAATTCTGATCGTTTCCAACTTCCCGCTGCGTTTGCAGCGGGAAGTTTTTGATCAGTCGGCACTTTCTTTGCATATTTTTAACAGATTTCTCTTGACCGCTCTCGCGGCATGTGGTAGAATGCCTCACAGTTTTAGTTAAAGGAGACACTTCCCGGCAATGGACGACGGCGATAGTACTGCTGACCCCTGCGCACGAATTATTCTGATATATAACGGCATGACCCGTGTATCCGCATTGATACACGGGCCGTGCCTTTTGTATTTTTATCATCATTTCAGAAAGAGGTACATTTGATTATGGGAGATTCTATTGGATTCTTGCTTCTGCTCCAGTTTGTTCTGATCGCACTGAACGCCGTCTTCGCCTGCGCGGAGATCGCCGTTCTATCCATCAACGAAACCAAACTGGAGCGCATGGCTGAACAGGGCAATACCCGTGCGAAGCGCCTTTTCCGTCTGACCCGGGAACCTGCGAAATTTCTGGCCACCATTCAGGTAGCCATCACCCTGTCAGGTTTTCTGGGCAGCGCCTTTGCTGCGGATAATTTCTCAGAGCCGCTGGTGGACTGGGTGCTGAGTCTGGGCGTGAGCATCCCCCGGACAACGCTGGACACCATCGCCGTTGTGCTGATTACGCTGATTTTGTCCTATTTCACTCTGATTTTCGGCGAACTGGTGCCCAAGCGGGTGGCCATGAAACGTCCGGAACAGCTGGCCATGGCCATTTCCGGCCTTGTCAGCGGTATCTCCAGAGCGTTCAAGCCCATCGTCTGGTTCCTGTCACTGTCCACCAACGTGGTACTGCGGCTGTGCGGCATCGATCCCAACGAAGCAGAGGACCAGGTCAGTGAGGAGGAAATTCGGATGCTGGTAGACGCCGGCAGCGAAAAAGGCACCATCGACCATCAGGAGAAGGAATTCATTCAGAACGTCTTTGAGTTCAATGACATCACCGCCGGTGAAATCGCCACCCACCGCACCGATGTGACCATCCTTTGGATGGAGGATGAGGAAGATGTCTGGGCTCATACCATTCACGAAAGCCGTCACACCCTCTACCCTGTGTGCGACGGTTCTCCGGACAATGTGGTGGGTATCCTGAATGCCAAGGACTATTTCCGCCTGACGGAAAGAACCAAGGACACCATTCTGAAGGACGCCGTGCGGCCGGCATGGTTTGTCCCCGAAACCCTGAAGGCAGACGTTCTGTTCCGCAACATGAAGAAGGAGCGCATGGCGCTGGCGGTGGTTCTGGATGAATACGGCGGCATGGTGGGTATTGTCACCATGAACGATCTGATCGAGGAGCTGGTGGGCGATCTGGGCGAGGACACCCCAGAGGAGGAGGCCGCCGAGCCCCACATCCAGCAGATTGGCGACAATGTCTGGGCCGTCTTCGGCAATGTGGAGCTGTCTGACATTGAGGAAGCTCTGGATATCATGATCGAGCAGGAAGAGGTGGAAACCTTTACCGGTTTGATGTACAAGGAGCTGGGGAAGGTTCCCGATGACGGCGATCAAAACATTGAGCTGCAGTTCCGCAACCTCTCCATCCATATCAGCCGCATCGAAAACCACCAGATCGTGCAGGCGCAGATCATCAGGCTGGACCCCCCCGAGCCCCCTCAGGAATGACTCCGGCGGAATTGACAAAATTCCCCCTGCATGCTATAGTATATCCGTTCGCGGGAAGTGTTTCTGACCGCCGACCAATCGAAAACCAGACCTCCGTTCTGACAACAAGGTAATTTCCGCGTTGAAAGTAGTGAGCAGAGAATGCGGCGCAGATCCTGCGTCTGTTTGCTGATGCCATCCTCTCCTCCGCCCTTCAAAGCGGAGGAGAGGTTTTCATTTTTCAGGAGGATCTCTATGGATAAACGCGTTGCAGTCCTTTCCATCATCGTCACAGACGGCGATTCCGTGGCCGCGCTGAACGAGCTGCTGCACCAATACGGCTCCTACATCATCTGCCGTATGGGTGTTCCCTACCGAGAGAGACACATGAACATCATCTCCATTGCCCTGGATGCGCCTGCCAACATCATCTCTGCGCTCTCCGGCAAGGTAGGGCGGCTGAAAGGCGTTACCGCAAAGACTGTTTACGCACCGGAGATCCTCTGATCCCTGTCCTTTCCGCCCTCTCACGACGGAAGAACACATTACATTTTGCAGAAAGGCAGCAAACATCTATGAAAAAGCTCATTGCAACCATCCTCACTCTGGCTCTGATCCTGAGCCTGGCCGCCTGCGGCGCGCCGGCATCCCCCTCCGCATCTTCCACCCCTGCCGCCCCCGGCTCCTCCGGCCCCTCGGAGCCTGTCACTCCCTCCACGCCCGCCGAGGACGAAAACGTGGAGCGCGCCCCCTTCTCTATCGCCGCTCTGAAGGGCCCCACCGCCATGGGGCTGGTGCAGCTGATGAAGCGTGCCGGTACCGCTCCCGCCGGGACAGAGGCAGAGGTCCCTTACCAGTTCACTCTGGCCGGCTCCGCGGATCAGGTGAGCCCCCAGCTGATCAAAGGTGAGCTGGACATGGCCTGCGTACCCGCCAATCTGGCCTCCAACCTCTATCATAAAACCAACGGACAGATCGTGACTCTGGCCATCAACACGCTGGGTGTGATCTACATCGTGGAAACCGGCGAAACCCTGAAATCCCTGAAGGACCTGGCCGGAAAGAACATGGTGGGAGCCGGCAAGGGCAGCACGCCCGAGTTTGGCCTGCGCTACCTCCTCTCCGAAAACAACATTGACCCCGACACCGGCCTCTCCATCGATTGGAAGAGTGAGCACAGCGAGTGTGTTGCCGCTCTGGCTTCCGGCGTTGCCTCTATCGCTCTGCTGCCCCAGCCCTTTGTGACCGTGGCTCAGAACAAGATCCCCGGCCTGCGGGTGGCGCTGGATCTCACCGCCGAGTGGGATGCTCTCAACAACGGCTCCGGCATGGTCACCGGCGTCATCGTGGCACGCAAGGATGTGGTGGAAGCCAATCCCAAGGCCGTGGCCGCCTTCCTGGAGGACTACGCCGAAAGTGTGAATTGGGTGAACGCCAATGTGGCAGATGCTGCCCAGCTGATTTCTGAATACGGCATCGTGGAGGCCGCCCCCATTGCCCAGAAGGCTCTGCCCCACTGCAACATCGTCTGCATCACCGGCGTGGAAATGAAGGAGAAGCTCTCCGGCTATCTGGCTGCTCTGGCCGGGCAGGAGCCCAAGGCCGTGGGCGGCAGCGTCCCCGGCGATGACTTCTACTACGGTGCCTGATTTCTCTGCTCCGGTCCCCTGACCGGAGCTTTGATTCCTCCCGTACAAAGGACGTGCTCTATGAAAAAGACGACCCATACTCCCATTCGCTTCTGGGCAGTTCTGCTGTGGCTGCTGCTGTGGCAGGGAGTCAGTATGCGCTTGGATCTGCCGGTGCTGCTGCCCTCCCCTTTGGAGGCACTGCAGAGCCTTGCCTCCATGGCGCTGACGACTGATTTTTATCAGACCATTGCGTGGTCCACCCTGCGCATTTTCGGCGGCTTCTTTGCCGCCTGTGCCGTCGCATCTATTCTGGCAATCCCGGCCTATTGCTTCCGTCCTGTGCGGGAATTCCTTGCCCCGGTGGTGGCCTGTATCAAGACCGTCCCGGTGGCCAGCTTCATCATTCTGGCTCTGGTTTGGCTGCGGAGCAGTCAGCTCTCCTTTTTTATCTCTTTTCTGATGGTCTTTCCCCCCGTCTATCTGGGCGTGATGACGGGAATCGGCCAGACAGACAAAAAGCTGCTGGAAATGGCCAGAGTTTTCCGCGTGCCCATTTGGCGGCAGATCCGGTATCTGTATCTGTCGGCCATCGCTCCCCACTTCCGTTCCGCCGTATCGCTGGGACTGGGCCTGTGCTGGAAAGCAGGCATCGCCGCCGAGGTCATCGGCCTGCCCGACGGTTCCATGGGTGAACGGCTTTATATGGCCAAGGTATATTTTATGACGCCGGAGCTGTTTGCATGGACCGTGGTGATCGTTGCCGTTTCCATGCTCTTTGAAAAGCTGTTCCTGCGTCTGACAGATTGGTTCCTGAGAAAGGCAGGTGGCAGCCGTGCGGATTGAGCATCTCAACAAGGCCTATGACCGCCAGACCGTCCTGCGGGATGTCAGCTTCCGGCTGGAAAAGGGCGTCACCTGTCTGATGGCCCCCTCCGGCAGCGGCAAAACCACCCTGCTGCGCATTCTGCTGGGACTGGAAACCGCCGACAGCGGCACGATCTCGGATGCGCCGTCCCGCTGGGGCGTCCTGTTTCAGGAAGACCGTCTTTTGGAACACCTGAACGCTATGGAAAATCTGCGCTTTGCCGCCGGGACGGCACTGGATGAGCACGCCGCACAGACACTTCTGAACCGCCTCGGCCTTGGGCAGGAGGGCAATAAGCGCGTGAAGGATTATTCCGGCGGCATGAAACGCCGCCTGGCGCTGGCCCGTGCCCTTCTGGTCCCCTCTGACGCTCTGGCACTGGACGAGCCTTTCACAGGATTGGACGAGGAAAACCGGGTGATCTGCCTCCGGATCATTGCGGAAGCCGCCGGGGAAAAACCTGTGCTGCTGATAACCCATGATCCTGATGATGCAGCGGCGCTGAACGCCGCTGTCCTGCAGCTGGAGCAATAGAAGCGCCCCGTCGTTACTGCATCCGGAGACGTTGCGCTTTACGCTAACCGAACAGTTCACGTCCCCTTCCGTACAGTATTGGGCCTGCACTGATTCTTATTTTTATTATCCAATGAGAAGTCGGTAACCAGTGCGACAACCGCACCAGTTACCGACTTTTGCTTTACTGCCATACAGCAGATTCACATTACGCATGAACAGCTTCCGCAATTCGCTACATGCATTTCATTTCGCAATATCACGCACTTACCGCTGCACCCGACCGGTGCCGTCGCCGCCCATGAGCTTCTCCACGTCGGAGACGCCCACGCGATTGAAGTCACCCAGGATGCTGTGCTTCAGGCAGGAAGCAGCCACGGCAAACTCCAGGGCCTCCTGCTTGTCCTCGTAGTGGTTCAGACCGTAGATCAGGCCGCCGGCAAAGCTGTCGCCGCCGCCCACACGATCCACGATGTTGCGAATCTCGTACTTCTTGGAGACGTAGAAGTTCTTGCCGTCGTTCAGGCAGGCAGCCCAGTCGTTCCAATCGGCGCTGTGGCTCTCCCGCAGGGTGATAGCGATCATCTTCATGTTGGAATAGGCGTCCAGGACCTTCTGGCCCAAGACCCTGTACTTCTCCCGGTCCAGCTCACCGGACTCCACCACTACGTCGGTGGTGATCTCCAGGGCCTTCTGCACGTCCTCCTCGTTGGCAATGGCCACATCCACATAGTTAGCCAGCTCCCGCATGACTTCGGAGGCCTTCTTACCGTACTTCCACAGATTCTTGCGGTAGTTCAGGTCGCAGGACACGGTGATGCCCCGCTTCTTGGCCTCCTTCACGCTCTCTATGGACAGCTCCATTGCGCTCTCAGAGATGGCAGGGGTGATGCCGGTAATGTGGAACCAGTCCACCCCCTCAAAAGCCTTCTCCCAGTCGATGTCGCCGGGCTCGGCCAGGGCGATGGCAGAACAGGCACGGTCATAGATTACCTTGCTGGGCAGCTGGTTGGCACCGGCCTCCAGGAAGTAGATACCCATACGGCCCTTCCCCTTCTGGATGCGGCCGGTATCCACGCCAAAGCGGCGCAGTTCGGACACGCAGGCATCGCCGATGGCGTTGTCAGGCAGGACAGTCAGGAAAGCAGCGTCCACGCCATAGTTGGCCAGGGACACAGCCACGTTGGCCTCGCCGCCGCCAAAGGTAGCCTCCAGGAAGGGCGTCTGGAAAAAGCGTTCCTCCCCTACTGCCTTCAGGCGCAGCATGATCTCACCAAAAGTTAAAACTTTCATGGTTCTTTCCCCCTCTTTTACTTCTGCAGCAGCTGGCCGGCAAAGCCGCCGGCCAGCAGATCTTTGGCGTTAGGCACGGCGTCCTTGGCATCGTCCAACACGACGACAGGGACAATGCCGGCATTTGCAAGTCTGTGAATACACTCCAGAGGAATATCCCTTCTTCTCTGTCCCGATTCGTACGGTAAGAGCCGGGCCGTCATCATTTTACAGATTTAAAACAGCTTCAGCTCCACACCACTCTGTTCGGCCAGGCCCTTCAGGCTTTCTTCAACGGCCTCCGGCAGGTCGATGCCCTCTTTTTCTGCCTTGCAGTAGCGCTCCCACTCGATCTCACCGGGAGTGAAGATACGGGTAGCATTCTTAGCCTTAGGTGCCCGGCGCAACTGCTGTGCCATGGTCTCCACCCGCTCAGCCGCAGGTTCCTCCCCAAACAGGGCGGGGTTGATGGCAATGAAGGTATGGCAGACATTATTTTTCTGCTCGGGTTCAAAACACCAGCTGACGATGCCGCCGCCCATGCTGGTGCAGCCGCCGGACAGGATGCCGCTGAGCAGTTCCACCAGAACGGCAAAACCGTAACCCTTGTGGGCAGCAAAGGGCTGCATGGCGCCCTCCTCAGGATAGTGACTGGGGTCGGTGGTGGGCAGGCCGTCCTTGTCCACGATCCAGGTATTGGGAATCTCCTGTCCGTCCTTGCGGGCCTGGATCACCTTCAGGGAGGCCACATTGCTCATGGCCACGTCCAGAAACACACTGGGCACATCTTTGGCAGGAGCAGCATAGGCGAAGGGATTGTTGCCGATCACCATGCCACGGGCGCCGGGAATGGTCATGTTTGGATCCACGTTGCTCATGGCCAATCCAATCAAACCCTGACGGGCGGCTATGTTTGCGTAGTAGCCGGCCGCGCCGAAGTGACAGCTGTTTTTTATCGTCACGATGGCGATTCCAGCCTTCTTAGCCTTTTCACAGGCCAATTCCATGGCCGTGCTGCCAGCCACCATGCCCAAACAGTGATGGGCCTCCATGAGAGCGTAAGCCGCCCCCTCCCTCACAACTTCAGGCTTGGCTGTCAGGCTGACACCGCCCACGCGGGCCTTATAAATGTAGTTAGCTAAATTCTTGGTGCCGTGGGAGTTGATACCGAAGGCATCGGTCTCAGCGAGAACTTCGGCGGTCACCGCCGCGCCAGCTTCGTCCATGCCCTCTTTTAGGAGAACTGCCTTGCAAAAGTCTTTGAGATCATGAATCAAAATCTTACTCATTACGCACACCTCTTTCTTACAGGAACCGGATGGGGAAAATAAATCAGGGCCAACCAAAACGCAATGAGATAAACCTGCCCAGGAAAACACTCCACAAGGAAATCTTCCATCTCACGCTTGGTCACACCGATGGCAACACATTTTACAGCGCCTCCATTTGTTCGTATTTGCGAACCGCGATCTTATATCCGGACAATTGAATTGTATCCCTGAATAGGAACCTTGTCAAGACCGCCCTGTCGTTTTCGTCGATATGCCATTTTCTGATGAACTGTTTTGTTAGATATCCCAATTTTTTATTTGTTATTGAATCCAACACCAAAGTCTGGTACAGTGTTCGCATATGCGAATCCCGCTCATCCCAGCTTCTCTATTGAAATAGTATAAGGAGCGCTGTTCCACTATGAACAATACGATTATCCGAACCTCATCCGTCCTTCGACTGCTATCCCAACACCCTGACGGCCTGACCATCACCGAGATCTGCAAGGCCCTCAGCCTCCCCAAAAGTACCGTGTTTGACATCGTGCATACTCTGGAAGCCGAAAAATATCTGGAATCTTCCTCCGCCCGCCCCTTCGCCTTCCGCATTGGTCTGGATGCTTTCCGCATTGGCTACACCTATCTAAAAGGCGCCAATTTGGACTCTATTGCTCGGCCCGTTCTGCAGGAGTTGAACCGGAAGGTCAACGAGACCGTCTTCCTCGCCATGCGCAGCGGCCCAAGCCACTTTGTGTATACCATGCAGTTCCTGTCTGACGCGGAGTTTCAGACCATTTATTCAGTTGGTGCCGTCCGCCATCTGCTCAGCACCGCCCTTGGCAAGGCCATTCTGGCCGCTCTTCCCAACGAGCAGGCACGGAACTGCGTTACTCCCGAGATGTATGCCAACTGCAGCATTCCCGCCATCTACGACGAGGCATCCCTCCTATCTTTCTTAGAGATATCCCGCAAACAGGGCTACGTCATTGACGACACCTCAGAAAACTCCCACCCAGCCAGACCGGTGGCCGCTCCCCTGCTGGACGCCAACAACCAAGTCATCGGTTCCATCAGTATCGTAGCCATGACAGCCCACACTTCGGACGACCGAATCCGTGAATTGGGCCAGTTGGCGCAGTCTACCGCTCTTCGAATATCAAACGGACTGGGCTATATGAAAGATGATCTGTACGCCTTTGCAAGAACGTGAACACACCTGTCTAGTACCAAAAGTACCCTCTCGCTCCATTGAACAGGTCCAGAAAAACCGGGCAATGGTCAAAGAGTCCCCTGATGCAGGAAAATAAAAATTGTACTGCCCCAGTTTGTGCTGTCCGCACAAACTGGGGCAGTACCGCACAACAGCGGGGTACTTTTTATGCACTTCTCACCGTTCCGGTAATCACTTCTTTGCCTGCTCAGCCTCCTCCTGCGCAGTGAGTTCGGCATAGAGTTTATCGAACTCCTCCACATCAGGCAGCTGATCCAGATAGGGGGACTTGGCACAGCTGAGCTCCTCAGCCTCGTCTCTGAAGCGCTCAACGGCAGCGGCGGCGTCCTTCAGAGGACGGATGGTACCGGCGCCGGCGATACAGCCGCCGGGGCAGGCCATGCCCTCCAGCAGATAGCCGTCACGCTGACCGGCCTTAGCCTTGGTCAGCATCTTTTTGCATTCCTTCAGACCGGTGGCAGAATCGACCTTCAGCTCCAGATCGGGCCGGATGTGCTTGACAGCCTCCACCACAGCCGCTGCCACGCCGCCGGCCACGGCAAAGCCGCGGGCCATGCCTGTGCCATGCTTGTAATCGTCCAGATTGGGGGCTTCCTCGATGGTGGCAAAGTCGATGTCCTTTGCCACAAACATGCCCCGCAGCTCCTCGAAGGTCAGCACGAAGTCCACATAGGAACGGACAGACTTGCGGCTGGCCTCCAGCTTCTTGGCAGAACAGGGGCCCACAAAGACAATCCGTGCGTCGGGATGCTCCTTCTTCACCATACGGGCGGTGATGACCATGGGCGTCAGTGCCATGGAGATATTCTCGCGCATAGCGGGGAAGGACTTCTTCACCATGGATGCCCATGCGGGACAGCAGGAAGTGGCCATGAAGGGGATCTTTTCGGGAACCTCCTCCAGGAAGTCATGTGCTTCCTGAATGGTGCACAGATCGGCGCCGATGGCAACCTCCACCACCTCGGAGAAGCCCAGTCTCTTCATGGCGGTCAGGATCTTACCGGGAGTAGCGTCCTTGAATTGACCGACGAAAGCAGGTGCCACACAGGCGATGACCTTGTCGCCCTTGCGGATGGAATTAACAACCTGGAAGATCTGACTCTTGTCTGCAATGGCGGAGAAGGGGCAGTTCACAATGCACTGACCGCAGGAGACGCACTTGTCGTAATTGATCTTGGCACGGCCGCGCTCATCGGACTCAATGGCGCCCATGCCGCAGGCGGCGGCACAGGGCCGCTCGATTTTGGAGATGGCGTTGTAGGGGCACTGGCTGTGACACTTGCCGCACTTGATGCACTTGCTCTGGTCAATGTGGCAGTGGTTGTACTTGTCGGTATAGATGGCATCCTTGGGACAGACGTTCATGCAGGGATGGGACGTACAGCCCTGGCAGTTGTCGGTAATGCGCAGCTGCTTGGGCGGGCAGGCGTTGCAGGCAAAGGGGATGATGTTCACCAGAGGCTCTTCGAAAAATCTCTCGGTGATATCCGCCTGATCAATGGTGGCGCTGATGGGCACCTGATTGGCAGCAGACTCAAAGGGCATGCCCAGAGCCAGACGGACGCGCTCGGTGATGATGGCACGCTGCAGGAACACGTCGCTGCGCTCCTGAAGTGCCTCACGGCGCACCATTTCATAAGGGATCAGGTCAACACGCTTCAGATCGCCGCCCTCGTAAGCGAGCTTGGCAACTTCCTTGAACACGTCCTGACGGATCTCGTCAACAATGCTGTGGAATCCTCTCATTTCTTTCCTCCGTAATTCTTCGAGTGCGGTTTGCTCCCCCGCCCTCCGCTATTCGTACAAATCCGCAAGTTATTTTGCAGCCTTTTTACTATAATGGATGCACCTCTTTTTTTCAACCGTTTCCGACCTTTTTCCCGCTTTTCGAGCGCTGTTTTTGCAGGAAATTTTTCCCTGTTTTGTTTAGTTTTTATAAATTTCTCGAATTGTTCACCACTTTGCTCTCTTCCGTGCTACAATAGGGTTATCCCTGCTTATGAGGTTTCTGATATGAACGATTTTGTGCGCTTTGAGCATGTGAAAAAGACTTATCAAATGGGCGATGTGGCCATCCACGCTCTGCAGGACGCTACCTTCACTGTAGGCGAGGGCGAGCTTTGCGTCATCGTGGGCCCCAGCGGTGCCGGAAAGACCACGCTGCTGAACATTCTGGGCGGCATGGATACCCTCACTGACGGCAGGATCCTGCTGGGCGGAAAGGATATCTCCGCATACTCCGCCCGGGAACTGACCACCTATCGCCGCCACGACATTGGCTTTGTGTTCCAGTTTTACAATCTGGTGCCCAACCTGACGGCGCTGGAAAACGTAGAGCTGGCGGCACAGATCTGCCGTGATCCGCTGGACGCCGCGCAGGTGCTGGAGGCCGTAGGCCTGAAGGAACGGATGAACAACTTCCCCGCCCAGCTCTCCGGCGGTGAGCAGCAGCGTGTTGCCATTGCCCGGGCACTGGCCAAAAACCCCAAGCTGCTGCTGTGCGATGAGCCTACCGGCGCACTGGACTACAACACCGGCAAGGCGATTTTGAAGCTGCTGCAGGATACCAGCCGCCAGAAAGGTGTTACGGTGATCATCATCACCCACAACAGCGCCCTTACCGCCATGGCTGACCGTGTCATCCGGGTAAAAAACGGCGCCGTAGTCAGCGAAACCGTCAACGACGCTCCCATCAGCGTGGAGGAGATTGAATGGTAACCACACTGCTGAAATCCACCCTGCGGGAGATCCGCCAAAGTCTGGGGCGGTTTCTGGCCATTCTGGCCATTGTGGGACTGGGCGTGGGCTTTCTGGCCGGACTGCGGATGAGTCAGCCCACCATGATGGCAACCGGCGTGAAGTATCTGGATACATACGGTCTTCATGACTTCCGTCTGCTTTCCACCCTTGGCTTCACACAAGAGGATGTGGATGCCTTTGCCGCACTGGACGGTATAGAAGCCGCCAGCGGCGCATGGTACACGGAATTTCTCTGGAGAGATGCCGACGACAGCGAGGTTGTTCTCATCGCCCACTCTCTGACAGAGAACATGAACCGTCCTCAGCTTATTGCCGGACGGATGCCGGAGAACGGCAGCGAGTGTCTGGGTGACGCCGCTTACTTCACACCGGAGGATATCGGCCGCAGGCTCCGCGTCTCCGACAGCAACGATGAGGACACGCTGGAGCTTTTGCGATACGATGAATACACGCTGACAGGTCTGGCCGCCTCCCCCATGTATCTGAATTATGAGCGCGGCACCGCTTCCATCGGCAGCGGCAGCATCAGCGCGTTTCTGCTGATGCCTGAGGATGCCTTCGACGCCGACGCCTGCTATGAGATCTACCTGACCCTCAGGGGAGATTCTCCTGCCTATTCGGACGCTTATACCGCGCTGGTGGATGCCATGGAACCGCAGGTGGATGCCCTTCTGGCCCAGCGGGCGCAGCTGCGCTATGAAACCCTGTACGCCGATGCCACGAAGGAGATTCAGGACGGCGAGCAGGAACTGGCCGACGGCTGGCTGGAATACCGCACGGAACGCGCCGATGCAGAAGCCGAGCTGGCCGACGCCTATCAGGAGCTGCTGGACGGTGAACAGGAATACAAGGACGGTCTGGCCGAGCTGGAAGACGGCAAGCAGGAATATGCTGACGGTCTTGCGGAGCTGGAGGATGGCACACAGGAATATGAGGACGGCCTCAAGGAATATCAGGACGGTCTTGCGGAATACGAAGACGGTCTCGCGGAGCTGGAGGACGGCAAACAGGAATACGCTGACGGTCTCAAGGAATATCAGGACGGTCTTGCGGAATATGAAGACGGCCTCGCCGAGCTGGAGGACGGCAAACAGGAATACGCTGACGGCCTCAAGGAATATCAGGACGGTCTTGCGGAATATGAAGACGGCCTTGCCAAGCTGGAAGATGGCAGGAAGGAATACGCCGATGGCCTTGCGGAGTTCGAGCAGGGCAAGATCGACTACGCAGACGGTCTGGCCGAGCTGGAAAAAGGCAGGAAGGAATATGCCGACGGCCTTGCAGAGCTGGAAAAAGGCAAGAAGGAATACGAAGACGGTCTTGCAGAGTTGGATGACGCTAAGGGGCAGCTGGCGCTGACCATGCTGCAGCTCAACAATGCCAAGGCACAGCTGGAGCAGGGCGAGGCTGCTTATGCACAGCTTTCCGCTCTGTACAGTTCTGCACAGCAGCTGGCGCAGGCAACAGGTACCGGCACGCCTCCAGTCATGATCGCGCTGCTGAAAAGCGGAACCATGCCGCAGCTGAATGTCGCGGTGAATCAGGCTCTGCGGGCACAGGGAAGCAGTCTCTCCGAGTTTCTGGGAGGCTGGGCGGCTGCGGAAGCACAGATCGGCGAGTCTCTGACCCAAACATATCTTGATAACCTGCAGGCAACCCTCACACAGGGGCGCAAGGAATATGAAGCCGGCTACCTTCTGTATATGATCGGCTTCCGGAAATACAATGACGGTCTTCGCCAACTGGAGGATGCCGCCGCAGAATTGGCCGACGCGGAAAAGCAGCTGGCTGATGCGTGGCAGGAAATTCTCGACGGTGAGCAGGAGCTGGCTGACGCCAAAATCGAGCTGGCCGATGCGGAAATCGAACTGGCTGATGCATGGCAGGAGATTCTCGACGGTGAGCAGGAGCTGGCTGACGCCAAGGCCGAGCTGGCCGATGCGGAAAAAGAACTGGCCGATGCATGGCAGGAAATTCTCGACGGCGAGCAGGAGCTGGCCGACGCCAGGGCCGAGCTGGCCGATGCGGAAAAAGAGCTGGCTGATGCATGGCAGGAAATTCTTGACGGTGAGCAGGAGCTGGCTGATGCCAAGGCCGAGCTGGCCGATGCGGAAAAAGAGCTGGCTGATGCATGGCAGGAAATTCTCGACGGCGAGCAGGAACTGGCCGACGCACGGCAGGATATCCTCGACGGTGAACAGGAACTGGACGACGCGCGCAAAGAACTGGACGACGGCTGGCAGGAATACCGGGACGGCGTCGCCGAGGCCAACGCCGAATTCGCAGACGCGGAAAAAGAGCTGCGGGACGGCGAGCAGGAACTGGCCGATGCCCACGAGACACTGGCGGATCTCAGATCAGCAGACACATACACCCTGACCCGCAGCGAAAACACCGGCTACGCCTGTTTTGACAACGATGTCGCCATCGTGGCGGCCATCTCCGTGGTGTTCCCCGTATTCTTCTTCCTGGTGGCAGCACTGGTCTGCATGACCACCATGAAGCGCATGGTGGAGGAGCAGCGCACCCAGATCGGCGTGCTGAAAGCCATCGGATACAGCAACTGCCAGATCATCGGAAAATACCTCTTCTACTCCGGCAGCGCCGCCATCATCGGCAGTGCCATGGGCTATGCACTGGGCAGCCGGGGGCTGCCGCTGGTGCTGTGGGAAATCTACGGCATTATGTACGGCTTCGCACCGCTGGAGCGGGTCTTCGATCCCATGCTGGCCGTGATCTGCTTCGGCGCGGCGCTGCTGTGCTCCATGGGCTCCACATACCTCTCCTGCCGGGCAGAGCTGACACACCACGCCGCAGAGCTTCTGCGCCCCCGCACACCCAAGAGCGGCAAGCGTATCCTGCTGGAACGCATCCCCTTCCTATGGAAGCGGCTGAGCTTCCTGCGGAAGGTCTCCATCCGAAACGTCATGCGCTACCGCAGCCGCCTCCTGATGATGATTCTGGGCATCGGCGGCTGTACGGCGCTGCTGGTTACCGGCTTCGGTATTCAGGACTCCATTGGTTCCATCGCCGACGATCAGTACGGCAAAATCACCCTCTACGACTACGCCGTGAATTTCCAGGATCCGCTGACTGTGGATGCGGCGGCACAGTATCTGGCAGAACAGGGGCTGGACAGCAAAGACGGCCTGCTGGTTCACAGCGGCAGCACCGACGTCGTATCGGCATCCGCTATCCAGTCCGTTTATCTCATCGTTCCTGCCGGGAATTCCGTGGAGGGCTTCATCTCCCTCCACAGTGAGGACATCCCCATTCCCTTCCCCGGCCTGAACGAAGCGGTGATCAACCGCAATCTGGCAGACGAGTTGGGCGCAAAACTCGGCAGTCCGCTGCGGCTGCGGGATGACAAGCTGGGCACGGTGGAAGTGACCGTCAGCGCGGTCTGCGATAACTACATGTTCAACTATGTCTATGTCTCGCCCGAGACCTACCGCCAACAGCTGGGCACTGCCCCTGCCTTCAAAACGCTGCTGGTACATGGCAGTCCCGGCGCCAACCCCTATGAGGAAAGCGTCCTGCTGGCCGCCGATGACGATGTCAGCAGCATCACCGTCAACGAGAGCACCCGACAGCGGATCAGCAGCCTGCTGGATCGTGTAGGGCTCATCGTCATCGTTCTGGTGCTGTTCGCCGGTGCACTGGCATTCGTGGTGCTGTACAACCTCACCAACATCAACATCACCGAGCGCATCCGGGAGATCGCCACCATCAAGGTGCTGGGCTTCTATCAAAAGGAAGTAGCCGCCTACGTTTTCCGTGAGATCATCATGCTTTCCACTGTGGGCAGTCTGGTGGGGCTTCTCATGGGCAAGGCGCTGCTGACCTTCGTGATCCTGCAGATCGATGTCAGCGGCATGTTCTTCCCCACGCAGATCTACCCCCGGAGCTACCTCTATTCCTTCCTGCTGACGCTGGTATTCACCGTGGTCATCACATGGAGCATGCGGCCACGGCTGCGGAAAATCGACATGGCGGAATCCCTCAAATCCGTGGAATGACAAATACAGTACCGAAGATCCCTGCGGTTCTCTGCCGCAGGGATTCTTATTGCGTTTTCCGCACGCAGAACGTATAATGATAACCACACAACAGCAAGGAGGCTGCCTATGGCCAGAGTTTCCACCAAAGAGAACAAGAACATCTATCACCAGACCAGAGAAAATCTGAAGCTCACCCGGGAGGCCGCTTCGGCGCTGCTGGAGAGCATCACACCGGAACGCATCGAGAAGATCGAAAACGAGCGGTCCCTGCCCCATCCCGACGAGGTGCTGGTGATGGCCGAGAAATACAGGCAGCCCGGCCTGTGCAACCACTACTGCGCCAACCAGTGCCCCATCGGACAGCAGTATGTCCCGGAGGTAAAGATCAAGGATCTCTCCCAGATCGTACTGGAAATGCTGGCCTCCCTGAACTCCATGAATAAGCAGAAGGAGCGCCTCATTGAGATTACCGTGGACGGCAAAATCACCGGCGATGAACTGGAGGACTTCATCTACATTCAGGATGAGCTGGAGCGCATCTCCATCGCCGTGGAGACCCTGCAGCTCTGGTCCGAGCAAATGCTGGCCACAGGCGCCATTGATCCCCGGCTGTACAGCGCACATAAGAAGCAATGACCTTGGGACTGTGTATTTTTCCGCGAATGGAGAAATATACAGTCCTATTTTGCTGCAAATATCATTTACATACCGGCGTTCACCATATAAAATGATTTATAACAGGAAGCGGCATTCCCAATCTGAGGTGATTCCTATGAGCACAAGAGAAAGAATCCTGACCATCCGTCTTTTGGAAAAAGCAGCGAAGCATCCCATGTATGCCCGGGCACTGGGCCTCGAAGGTGTCCCGGCAGAGGCACATGCGGGTGAATCTGTCCGCCCCGAAATCACGGAATGCTGCCGCGCATCATCCACAACCACAGGGATATAAAGAAAGGAGAGCCTGTATGGAAATTATCATTGCTGTTGCTGTTCTCGTCGTTCTGCTGATCCTCTTCATCTGTATCGGCTACGTCAAGGCACCCCCCGATACCGCGTACATGATTTCCGGCTTCCGGAAACCCCGCATCCTCATCGGCAAGGCCGGTATCCGCATTCCCTTCCTGGAGCGGCTGGATAAGCTGTCTCTGAAGATGTTCTCCGTGGACGTCAAGACCACCGACTTTGTCCCCAACGCCGAGTACATCAACGTAAAGGTGGACGCCACCGTCAAGATCCGCATCGGTCAGAGCGAAGAAATGATGGCGCTGGCCTCCAAGTTCTTCCTGAACGAGAGTGAGGATATGATCATCCGCCGCGTGCAGGATACGCTGGAAGGCAACATGCGTGAGATCGTGGGCCAGATGCGCCTGGAGGAAATGGTCACCGACCGCAAGGCCTTCGGTGAGCGCGTGCAGGACAACGCCATCCCCGACCTGCAGAAGATGGGTCTGGAGATGATCTCCTTCAACGTTCAGTCCTTCTCCGACCAGAACAACGTCATTGAGGACCTGGGTATCGACAACATTTCCCAGATCAAGAAGGGCGCTGCCGTGGCCAAGGCACAGGCCGACCGCGACATCGCCATCGCACAGGCACAGGCCGCCAAGGAGGCCAACGACGCCAAGGTGCAGTCCGAGATGGAGATCGCTGAAAAGCAGACCTCCCTTGCCATCCGTCAGGCCGAGCTGAAGCAGCAGTCCGACGTGAAGAAGGCCGAGGCCGACGCCGCCTACTCCATTCAGGAGCAGCAGCAGCGCAAGACCATCGAGGTGGCTTCCGCCAACGCCGACATTGCCCGTGCCGAGCGTACCGCCGAGCTGAAGTCCAAGGAAGTGGATGTCACCAAGCAGACTCTGGACGCGGAGATCCGCGCCAAGGCAGACGCCCAGCGCTACGCCGCCGAGCAGGAGGCCGAGGCCGAGCTGTTCCGCCGCACCAAGGAAGCCGAAGCTAAGATGATCGAGCGCCAGCGGGAGGCGGAAGGTATCCGCGCCGTGGGTCTGGCCGAAGCAGAGGCCATCCGCCTGAAGGCACTGGCAGAGGCCGAAGGTATCGACAAGAAGGCCGAGGCCATGAAGAAGTACGGCGAGGCCGCCGTCATCGAGATGATCATGGCTGCCCTGCCCGAGATCGCCAAGAATGTGGCTGAGCCTCTCAGCAAGGTGGATAAGATCACCATGTACGGTGAGGGCAACAGCGCGAAGCTCCTCAGCGATATCGTCAACGGTACCACCCAGGTCACCGAGGGCATCAGCGCCGGTATGGGCATCGACATCAAGAGCCTCATCATGGGCGCTCTGGGCGGCAAGCTGGCCGCAGCCGACACTCCGGTGGTGGTCGTCCCGCCCCAGCCTGCCCAGCAGGAACAGGAGTAAATACAAATGCAAGGGGCCTCACCGTAACGTGAGGCCCCTCTTGAAAAAGCACAGGAGGAAGAAACATGGGATTTGGAATGGGTTTCGGCATGTTCAGCGTCATGTTTACCATCATGTTCATAGTGGTGATCGGCATGTTTGTAGTCTCAGCCGTGCAGGGCGTCAGCCGGTGGAACAAAAACAACAACTCCCCGCGGCTGACCGTGCAGGCCACCGTAGTGGCCAAGCGGGCTGACATTTCCCGCCACCATCACAGCGGTGCCAACGATCATCATCATTCCCACACCTCCACCACGTACTATGTGACCTTTGAAGTGGAGAGCGGCGACCGGATGGAGCTGCAGATGGACGGCTCCGACTACGGCCTGCTGGTGGAGGGTGATCAGGGCAGCCTGTCCTTCCAGGGGACCAGATACCTTGGCTTTGAGCGTGGGTAATTAGCGGAAGGGGGCATGCGACATGAAGAAAATTTTTGCCGTGATGCTGTGTGTTCTGCTGGTCATGTCCCTCTGTGCCTGCGGTTCTTCCGGGCAGTCGACATACACGATCCGGCGGGACGGTAAGGAGTACGTGGTTGACCGGGTAAGCAAAAAAATATCCGATGGCACCCACACCTATCGCTACTCCCTCGACGGAGACTCCGGCGGCTATTCCATAAATATTACGTATCCGGATGGTTCCACCTACTGGTGGAAAACGCAAAGCAGCGGCAGCATCGTCACAGGCCATGGCGGCTGGAGCAATGACTATGACGAGAACCGGTATGTGTCCGGAGAAACACTGTGCGATATTCTGGAAGCAGCTGTCCCCGAGAAAGCGGAGTCCAAGAACATTCTTTTGATACTTGTTCTGCTTGCGGTTGGCATTTTCAACACGGTTTCTCCGCATACAGCATGGTATCTGGAGAACGGCTGGCGCTTTAAAAACGCGGAGCCTTCCGATCTGGCGCTGGGCATGACCCGTTTGGCCGGTATCGTTTTCATCGCGGTGGCAATCATCACGTTCTTCGTATAAGGAGCAGTTATGGCAAATTATGATAAATGTATATTCTGCGGAGAAGACTTGCGCTTCTTCCATTCCTACAGCTTTCGCTGCGGCGATATCAGCTGCCCGTGCTGCAAGAACTGCGCCGGTGAGCTGGCAGAGCTCAGCGAGGAGGAGCAGTGCCGCCGTGCGCTGCGGCTGGGTCTTGCAGAACAGCCGGAAAGGTTGGAGGAACGACTGACGCTCATTTCCGAAGCGGAGAAGCACCGTCCCGCCTGCCTGCGCTGCGGCGCAAAGCTGCGGTTCGGAGGCATACAGCGACTGGACAATTCACCGATGCGAGACGGTATTTTCTCCGACACCTACGATATTCGACCGGCATACTGTGAGTCCTGCGGCAAAATCGAGTTCTATCACCCCGACTATGTTGCCCGCAACAAATTTATGGCATATCTGATTCAAAAGGATACCGGAGCGTAACCAAACTAAGGAGGGACACCATGAAGCTTTATATCAGACAAAAGGTATTCTCCTGGGGTGACAAGTTCACTGTCATGGATGAATTTGGCAACGACAAATACATGGTAGAGGGCGAGATCTTCAGCTGGGGGAAAAAGCTCCACGTCTACGATATGACCGGCAATGAGGTGGCCTTCATCAAACAGGAGGTTTGGAGCTTCCTGCCCCGCTACTACGTTTTCTGCGGCGAAACGCAGGTGGCAGAGATCCGGAAGGAATTCACCTTCCTCTTCCCCCGATACACCATCGATGGTCTGGGCTGGGACATCGCAGGAGATTTTACCTCCCACGAATATGAGATCACCCAGAACGGACAACCCATCGTGTACATCAGCAAGGAGTGGATGACCTGGGGCGACAGCTATCTGCTGGACATTCAGGACCCCGCTGACGAGATCGTGGCACTGGCTGTGGTGCTGACCATCGACTGCGTCACCGATTCCAACTCCGGTGCCAGCATCACCATATCCAGCAACTGACGGAAAAGACCCTCTGTGATAGATCAAGTCAAAAACAAAGAATCACCGCCGAAAACGGCGGTGATTCTGACTGAATTGGTGGAGACGAAGAGGATCGAACTCTCGACCTTACGGATGCGAACCGTACGCTCTCCCAGCTGAGCTACGCCCCCAGATCTGCCGCTTCTCCTGCGGCATATGATATTATACCACATTTCCCCCATCGGTCAAGATTGATTTTCTGCCTTTTTTGAAAAGTATGCAATTTTACCTTGATAATTCCGCCAGGTTATAGTAGAATAACTGGGTAACTGAATTCCTCCGCATACAGCTGCGGAGCCGGTCTCGCGCAATGGATGCCCGTGAATCATGTCAGGCGGGGAACCGAGCAGCATTAAGCGGGATGTTTCATGTGCCGCGAGGGTGCCGGTTCCGCAGCTGTATACGGAGGAGTTTTTGTATCTTTCACGAAAGGAGACTGCCCATGTATCAGGCGCTGTACCGCAAATGGCGGCCCAAGACCTTTGCTGACGTCATTGGTCAGTCCCATATCACCGAAACACTGCAAAAGCAGGTGGCGGAGGAGCGCACCTCCCACGCCTACCTCTTCACCGGAACACGGGGCACCGGCAAAACCACCTGTGCCAAGATTCTGGCCAAGGCCGTCAACTGCGAAGCCCCGGTGAACGGCAATCCCTGCAACCGCTGTCCCTCCTGCCTGGGCATCGAGAACGGCAACTTTCTGGACGTACTGGAGTTGGACGCCGCTTCCAACAACGGTGTGGATCAGGTTCGCGCCCTGCGGGATGAAGCCATCTATTCCCCTGCCAATGTGAAAAAGCGTGTCTACATCATCGATGAGGTACACATGCTCACCACAGCGGCCTTCAACGCCCTGCTGAAGATTCTGGAAGAGCCGCCCCGTCACCTGATGTTTATTCTGGCCACCACGGAGCTGCACAAGGTGCTGCCCACCATTCTCTCCCGCTGCCAGCGGTTCTCCTTCAAGCGCATTATGCCGCAGGATGTGGCGCTGCGGCTGCAGTATGTGGCCGCACAGGAGCAGATCGACCTGACGCCTGATGGTGCAGAGTTGCTCAGCCGCCTGTCTGACGGTGCTCTGCGAGACGGTCTTTCTCTTCTGGATCAGTGCGCCGCCGTAGGCGGCAGGGTGGACAGCCGGGCCGTTCTGGAGATGCTGGGTCTGGCCGGCAGTCTGCAGACGGCAAAGCTGATGGAGCACGCGGCACGCCGTGAAACCCAGCAGGCACTGGTGCTGCTGGATCAGCTCTACACCGGCGGCAAGGATATCAGCGCCATCTTAGGCGAGATGTCCGCCCTGACCCGGGATCTTCTGCTGCGGAAGACCGCACCCGGCGGCAGCGATGCGCTGCTGTCCGGCGCCTATGACACTGCCACGCTGGACGGACTGGGCAAGCAGGTCTCCGGCAGCCGCCTGCTGTTCTGGGCCACCGCCCTGCAGCAGACCACGGCAAACCTCTATTTCAGTGCCAACCGCCGCATGGACGCGGAGCTTTGCCTTCTGCAGCTGTGCGATGAGTCTCTTTCCTCCGATCCCACCGCGCTCAGCGCCCGCATACAGCGGCTGGAGGAGCGGATCGCCGTTCTCCCCATGACCATCCGCACACAGGCCAACATGCCTGTGCCGGAGGCGCCGCCTGCCTGTGACGAGCCTGCGCAGACAACAGCTGCACAGGAAGCGCCCCCGTGGGAGGAGCCCCCTCTGCCGGAGGAACCGCCTCTCACCAACGACGCGCCCTGGGACGAACCGCCTCTGCCGGAGGAACCGCCCCTGCCGCCGGAATCGGCTCCACAGCCTGCATTCCGGACGCCGGAGCCAAGCCCCGCACCCAAACCAGCCGCCAAACCCGCAGCTCCCACCCCCGCAGCAGCACCCGCTGCCGACGGCGGCAACATGGCTGTCTGGCAGGAACTGGCCGAGAGCTGCAAGGGCAAGCTGCCGCCCATGTACCGGGTATTTCTGGACATGTGCCGCGGCACACTGACGGACAATCTCATCACCGTATACGCGCCCGATGACATGACCATGGGTCGGCTCAACAATGACCGGGTGCTGGGTGCTCTGCGGGAACAGGGAGAAAAGCTCACCGGCACCCCCGTACAGGTGCGGCTGCAGGTAGGTATGCCTGCCAATGCCACGCCGGAACAGCTGCGGAAGAACCTCATTCAGTTCGGCAGCCAGTTTGACAACATCACCATCAAGTAACTTTCAACATTACGACATAAAAGGAGATCAAGATTATGGGTTACAGTGCACGCCGCGGATTCAGCAACGGCAGTATGAAGGCCACCGGCGCTCAGCGCCAGATGGAAATGCAGCAGAAGATCGCTCAGATGCAGGAAGACATGAACGCCAAGCAGGCCGAGATCGAGGCCAAAGAGTTCACCGCCAGCGTTGGCGGCGGCGTCGTGGAGGCCAAGGTCAACGGCAAGAAGGAAGTTCTCTCCATCAGCATCAAGCCCGAGGCCGTGGATCCCGAGGATGTGGAGATGCTGCAGGATCTGGTGGTCTCTGCCGTCAACGAGGCTCTGCGTCAGGCCGGCGAAGCCATGGAAAAGGGCATGGAGCAGGTCACCGGCAGCCTGAATCTGGGCGCTTTCGGCCTTTGATAAACAACCAGCAATCGCCTGCATGCACCCATGCAGGCGATCGCCATAAGGAGACTTGTCATGAAACGACGAATCCGATTTCTGGCCGGAATCATTGCACTGCTGCTCCTGACAGGCTGCGTGCAGCCGGTCAGCACGCCGGAAGAACCTCTCCCCCAGGGCACATCTGTCCGGAGCGGGGATATCTGCTACGTTCCACTGGATGACCGGCCGGACAACCGGGAGCGGGTGGTATATCTGGCGGAATCGCTGGGGTATACCCTGCTTCTGCCGGAGGAGGACTGGTTCAGCACCACGCTGGACAACCAGCCTCTCA
Organism: Oscillospiraceae bacterium; assembly: GCA_015067995.1. Lineage (GTDB taxonomy): Bacteria > Bacillota > Clostridia > Oscillospirales > Oscillospiraceae > Oscillibacter. The sequence continues at coordinate 36,572 of SVLJ01000014.1, read as the reverse complement.
ACGCTCACGGCACCCAGTACGGCCATCGGGCCGCCCTGTATGAATGGGTTTTGGAGCAGGAGGCAGCCGGCTGTGACCGGTACATCCTCTTTGTGGATCAGCTGACCTCCGGCGGTCTGGTCAATTCCCGCCACATGAGCGAGAGTCTGCCGGTGCCCCTGTCGGACGGCACTGCGCTGACGGAGGCAGAGCTGCTGGAGAGCCTCATGACCACGCTGGCGGCGGATGAAAACAACGCCGTCTGGCTGCTGGACACGGTGATGCGTCTGGCTCCTACCGTGGGATACGACGGCTTCGGCCTTGCCGAATATACCGGCCTGCGGAGCTTCGGTATTGCCGGACGCCCGGTACTCACCGGCAGTCAGCTGACGGTGGAAAACATTGCGGCAGGCTATCCGCTGGCGGCGGACGGCTCTGCCCTGCGCGTGGCGGACTATGGCATCACCGCAGACATGGCGGAGGATTATTTCGCCGCCCGGGAACGGAAGCTGCGGCTTTCCGCACAGATCCAGTCCCAACTGACTCAGCCCGGATATGAACGTTTCCGGCTTCTCATAGGCATCGACGATTCCTCCGAGGCAGACAGTATCCAGCGCAGCGAGATCGCCTTCCTGCGGCAGGGACTGCGGGATGGAGACGCCCTGCTCTCCGGCGTGGATGATCTGGCCTTCAAGGCCGTGACGCGGCTGTACCTCAACGAGTGCGCCGTGCCGGTTGCCCCCTTGGCCGCGGTGGAATACTTCGGCGGCACAGAGGATCAGCCTGCCTGTGACTACGACTATCAGCCGCTGAACGTCATCGTGGATGAGCATCTTGCCTACTTCGGCATGTCTCATGCGGACAGCGCTGCCAACGCCGATATCCGGATTCTGGTGCTGACCCAGCCTAAAGAAGCCGGACAGAAGGCCGCCTACTGCCGGGCGCTGATCACGGCGCTGCAGGAATGCGAAAAGACCCTGACGCCGGTGATCCTCATCGACGCAGGCAACGGCACTTACGGCACACAGTTCCATGATATGCTGGTGAAGGACACGCAGCTGGGCTATCCCCTCAGCTATTCCGGCTTTCTGGATATGGCCATCGTCAGCGGCACCGCTATTTCCCACGGCATCGCCCGCTACGCGTGGCTGGCCAACGGCAACGGCCTCTCCCCCGCCTCCAACACGGCGTTCTGCAGGACTATGGCGGCCGGCATCGTTCTGGATCTGGCCTACAAAAACGATGTGCGGCTGGATGTGATCGATCAGGCGCGGAAGCTGGGCGGCGATGCCAACAACTTCTACGCACCGGCCATTGATCTGGAAAAGCTTTCGAAAACCCTTTCCGACGGCATGGCCAAGTCCGCAAAGCCGCTGCTGAAAAATCTCTCCGGCAGCCACCTGTTGGTGGGGCTGGACGGCGGCGAAGACAGCCTCGCCGGCTGGGGCGATGCATCCCTTTCCGACTGGTGCTTCCCGTGGAACCGCGCCTTTGAAGTGCGGATGAAGATTCAGGTAAACGATTTAACAAAACCTGAGGAATCCTTTGTGCAATCGCTGGTTTCGTGAAAATACCAGACAGTTTTCCATCATTTCGTTCTGAAAACCCGGGATTTTCCCGGGTTTTCTCGCTTGACGGAGATGGAAAAAGCCGCTATCATATTTTTGTACGGAAAATACCCAGAGAGGAGTACAGTATATGAAGAGAATGACTCGTGTGGGCCTCATCACCAGCGGCGGTGACTGTCAGGGTCTCAACGCCGCCATCCGCGGCGTGGGCAAGGCGCTGCTGCAGTATGTGGATAATGTGGAGATCTTCGGTATGCGGGACGGCTACCGCGGTCTCATTGAGTGCGATTATGATTTCATGGAGCCCCGCGCTTTTTCCGGCATTCTGACGGAGGGCGGCACCATTCTGGGGACCTCACGCCAGCCCTATATCCCCGGCAAGGCCATTGTGGACGAGGATGGCAACAATGTAATGCCCGCCATGCTGGATACCTACAACCGTCTGAATCTGGACTGTCTGGTGGTGATGGGCGGCAACGGCACCCAGAAGAGCGCCAAGCTGCTGATGGATGCGGGTATGAACGTCATCACCCTGCCCAAGACCATTGACAATGACATCTACGGCACGGATATCACCTTCGGCTTCCAGAGCGCTGTGGATATCGCTTCCAATGTCATTGACTACATCCATTCCACCGCCAGTTCTCACAGCCGCACCTTCCTCGTGGAGCTGATGGGCCGTGACGCAGGCTGGCTGACGCTCCATGCCGGCATTTCCAGCGGCGCGGACATCATCCTCCTGCCGGAGATCCCCTATGACATTGATAAGGTCGTAGCGGGCATCGAGCATCGCCGGAGGTCCGGACGCAACTTCACCATCATCGCCGTGGCGGAGGGCGCCGTGCCTAAGAATGCCGCCAATCTCAGCGAGGAAGAGCGCCGCCGTCAGAAGGAGTCCGATTCCCATGTGCCGGTTTCCTACCGTCTGGCAGAGCAGCTGGAGAAGATCACCGGGCAGGAGGCCCGTGTCACCATTCCCGGCCACTATCAGCGTGGCGGCCCTCCCTGCCCTTACGACCGGGTGCTGGCCACCCAGTTCGGTACTGCCGCCGCCAGGCTGATCCGCCAGAAGCAGTATGGACGCATGGTGGGTATGCGGGACGGCGAGATCATCTCCATCCCTCTGGCCGATGCCGCCAGCCGCACCAAGTTCCTGCCGGTGGATCATCCCCTGATCCAGACCGCCCGGGATGTGGGCATCTTCTTCGGAGACTGACCAAATACAAAATACCTCTCTGCTGTTCATTCGGCAGAGAGGTATTTTTGTGCGCAAAAGAGTCTGCCGCCTGCACCGGCAGGCAGCAAACTCTTTTTTCTTACGGATGTGTCAGCACGCTTTCTGAATCAGAAAACGTTCTTCTCGCGCAGTTCTTTCAGAGAGGTAACGGTGATCTGACCCTTGCCCTCGGTGAGGTTGTCGGGCAGGAACAGGCGCTTGCTGCAGTCCAGGCCCTCGAAGGAAATGGGCATCAGCTCGTTGATCTCGCGCTCAGGCCAGGATGCAGCTGTGGCATAGATCTCAGAGATGGTGGGCAGGCTGGCCTCGCCCCGCACTTCATAGCTGAGGACATTGGGGCCGTCGTCATAGTCATAGGAGACCACGGGAGTACCGTCGTTTTCAATATGGCCATGGATCATGACCAGCAGACGGCCTTCAGCACGCATTTTCTCCGCAGTGGGGACGACCTGATCTTTGGTAATGGAAATGACTTCGTTGGTCTGCATAATTTGCACCGCCTTTAACAAATTCTGGGCAGCTGAGCGCCCGTCAGTCTGGTCAGCACGCGTCCGCCGCCCAGACAGGTATTCAGGATAACCTTACCGGGATACCGGTCAGTGACCGTCCCGATGATGGCAGCATCCTCGCCGCCGGGAGTGGAACGGAGAGCTGCCAAAGCCGCTTCCGCCTGCTGGGGATCAACAACGGCAAGCATCTTGCCTTCGTTGGCACAGTAAAGAGGGTCCAGACCCAGCATCTCGCAGGCCGAATGGACCGCCGGACGCACCGGCAGGGTGTCCTCCTCCAGCTCGATGGAGAGATTCGTGCCATCCACAAACTCGTTGAGTGTGGTAGCAACGCCGCCGCGAGTGGGGTCACGGAGCACCCGCACGCCGCCTGCCTCCAGTACAGAGGCTGCCAGACGGCACAGAGGCTGACAGTCGGAACGCAGGTCACCGCCCTCCAGCAGGCCGCTGCGGGCCAGCATCACGGCAGTGCCGTGGTCGCCCATGGTGCCGCTGAGGATCACCTTGTCGCCGGGCTTCAGATTGGCCGGGGACAGGCCGGGCCATGTGAGGGTTCCGATGCCGGAAGTGTTGATATAGATGCCGTCGCCCCGGCCCTTTTCCACCACCTTGGTGTCGCCGGTGACGATGGACACGCCGCAATCGGCGGCGGTATCCGCAATGGAGGAAACAATGCGCCTGAGGGATTCCAGCGGGAAGCCTTCCTCCAGAATGAAGCCGAGGCTCAGATACCTGGGAGTGCCGCCGCACATGGCCACATCGTTCACCGTACCGCACACCGCCAGCTTGCCGATGTCGCCGCCGGGGAAAAACACCGGGTCGATGACAAAGCTGTCGGTGGAAAAGACCAGCGGGCCGGAAAGCTCCAGCAACGCGCCGTCGCCAAGGGCGGAGAGCTGGGGATTGTGAAACGCAGGAACCAGCAGCTCTTCAATGAGGCGGGATGTGGCGCCGCCGCCGCTGCCGTGATCCATGGTGATGATATCGTGATTCATAGGAGCTTCCTCCCATAGTGGTAGGCTGCCGCACAGGCACCCTCACCGGACACCATGCAGGGGCCGGTGGGTTCCTCCGGCGTACAGACCTTGCCGAACAGAGGGCACTGCGTCGGCTCAATGAGACCGCAGATCACATCGCCGCAGCGGCAGGGTGTAGGGACATCCCGCTCCACCGGCGTCAGGCCAAACCGCTTTGCGGCATCCCAGTGGGCAAATTCTTCCTTCAGCGCCATGCCGCTTTCGGGGATCAGACCCAGACCGCGCCACAGTGCAGCGCGAGGCTCCAGCACCTGCTCCAGCACCGCCAGCGCCGCCGGATTGCCCTCCGGCGTCACGGCACGGGTATACTCGTTCTCCAAACGGGGCGCATTCTCCTTCTTCTGCCGCAGCAGCGCATGCACTGCGTACAGCAGGTCGCCGGTCTCAAAGCCGGATACCACGGCGGCAAGGCCGTATTCCTCCGGCAGGAAGGCAAAGGCGTCAGAGCCCAGAATGACGGCCACATGGCCGGGACAGATCAGTGCGTCGATGGCCACATCCTCACGGGCCATCAGCGCCCGCAGAGCGGGCATGGTGCGCTTCAGCAGGGACAGCATGGAGAAATTCTCCACTCCCTGCTCACTGGCCTCCAGAACGGCCAGCGCCGTGCCGGGGGCGGTGGTCTCAAAGCCGACACCCAGAAACACCACCTGACGCTCCGGCTCGCGCTTGGCGATCTCCAGTGCGTCCATGGGGGAATACACTACCCGCACGTCCGCGCCCAGTGCCTTGCGGCGGCGCAGATCGTCGCCGCGGACAGAGCCGGGTACACGCATCAGGTCACCGTAGGTTGTCAGTGTCACCTCAGGCCGGGAGGACAGCTCCAGCACCTGATCGATCTCGGCGGCAGGGGTGACGCACACAGGACAACCGGGACCGGAAATCAGCTTCACATTCTCCGGCAGCACCTGCCGCAGACCGGATTTTGCAATGGCCATGGTATGGGTGCCGCATACTTCCATGATGCGCACCGGGGAAACCGCCAGCTCACGGATGGCGTTCAGCAGCTTGTCTGCACCTTCCGGGCGGTGGAATTCAGCATCAAAGCGCATCGGCAACCTCCTGAATGGCTTTCAGGTTGGCCAGCGCCTGACCTTCGTCCATGCGCTCAATGGCAAAGCCCGCATGAACAATGACGTAATCGCCGATCTGCGGCTCCCGGATGAAATCCAGACGGATCTTCCGGCGCAGGCCGTTGGCTTCGCCAACGCCCTCCTTGCCGTTGATCTCAGCGATGCGCAGGGGAATTGCGAGACACAAGTCAGGGAGCCTCCTTTCGTAAGAGGGCATCCGCGATCACCAGCTGACCCAGAGCAATGCCCTCGTCATTGGCAGATACGCGGGAGTGATGGTAAGGGGTAAAGCCGTCTGCCTGCAATGCATCCAGCAGGCGCGGCAGCAGATACATGTTCTGGAACACACCGCCGGAAAGCACCACACGGTCACAGCCGGTGCGCTCTCTTGCATGGCGGCACTGGGTCACACCGGCAACAATCAGAGCGTCCATAAAGGCCGCCGCCAGCTCTCCGGCAGGAATACCATTCTTCTTCCCTTCCAGCAGCGCGGCCGTCAGGGCACGGTGGTCAAGGCGCAGCACGCCGTCCTCCTCATAGAAGACGGTGGGCAGCCGCAGGTTCGTCTCCTCCGCCATGGCTTCCAGCAGGATGGCACCCTGTCCCTCATAGGTCACACGGGTGCGGCCGGTCAGCAAGGCATATACGCCGTCAAACAGCCGTCCCATTCCGGAGGACACGGGGCAGTTGAGTCCCGCCTCCAGCTGACGACGGAGCATGGCGGCATCCTCCGCCATTGGCAGACCGGTGTCCCACAGCAGGGACTGGGTCACCCGGCCGATGTCCTTGGTACACAGATCACCGCCGGGCAGCGGGATGGGCCGCAGAGAACCCACGCGCCGAAACTCCCTTGCATCGCCCACAAGACATTCGCCGCCCCAGACAGTACCGTCACTGCCGTAGCCGGTGCCATCCCAGATGAGACCGATGCACTCACCCTCCAGACCGTTGTCTGCCATGCAGGAGACCATATGCGCGTGGTGGTGCTGCACCTGCAGCAGGGGCAAGTCGTCCCGCCGGGCACGCTCCTGGGCATAGCGGGTAGAGAGATAGTCCGGATGAAGATCACACACCAGCGCCTGCGGCCGTATGTCGAACAGCTCCTCAAAGTGGGTGATCTGGTCTTCGTAGTGAGTCAGGGTGGCGATGTTTTTCAGATCGCCGATGTGCTGAGCCGGGAAGATCTGATCTCCCCGGGAAATGCAGAAGGAGGCCTTCTGCTCCGCACCGCAGGCCAGAATGGCGGCCACCGGGCGATCCAGAATCAGCGGCTGGGGCGCATAGCCCCGGCTGCGCCGTATGGGGTAATCCTTACCCCGGAACACCCGCAGCAGCGAATCGTCGCAGCGGGTGGTGATATCTCGGTTATGAAGCAGGAATCCGTCCGCGATCCCCTGCAGGCGGGCAACCGCCTGATCGTTGTCAATGATCACCGGGTCGTCGGACAGGTTGGCACTGGTCATGATCAGCGCCGGAAAATCTTCCATCAGGAGGTAGTGGAGAGGGGTATAGGGCAGCATCAGTCCCAGCTCCCGATTGTCGCTGATCCCGGCGGGAACAGCAGCTTTTTTGCGCAGCAGCACGATGGGCCGCCGCCAGCCGGTAAGGAGCGCCTCCTCTTCCGGACTGATTTCGCACAGCTTGCGTGCCGCGTCCATATCGGCGCACATCAGGGCGAAGGGTTTTTCGTCCCGGTGCTTGCGTCTGCGCAGCTTCGAAACGATCTCACTCTCAGGAAGGCAGGCCAGATGAAACCCGCCCAGTCCCTTGATGGCCACGATCTCACCGCGGCGCAGCGCAGACTTGGCCGCCTCCAGCGGTGCATCGTTACAGCGCTCCCCTGCCCCGCTTACCCAATGGAGTGCAGGCCCGCAGTCCGGGCAGCAGGTGGGCTGGGCATGGTAGCGCCGGTCGGCAATGTTGCCATACTCCGCCTCGCAGGGCTCACACATGGGAAAACTCCCCATGGAGGTTCTGGGGCGGTCGTAAGGCATATCCCGGATAATGGTAAACCGGGGGCCGCAGTTGGTGCAGTTAAGGAAAGGGTAACGATACCGCCGGTCGGCGGTATCGTACAGTTCCTTCAGACAGTCGGGGCAGGTGCTTACGTCAGGACTTACCAATGCCTGACGGTGGGCAAGGACTTCACTCTCCAGAATCCGGAATCCCTCATAGCCTGCCGAGGCAGGCAGATCGGTGCGCTCCACACCGACGATCACCGCCAGCGGGGGCTGCTCCGATTGTAATGCGGATACAAACTGCTCCAGACGGATGTCTTCTCCCTCCAGCTCCAGCTCCACTCCGGCTGAGGTGTTGCGCACCCAGCCGGAGAGAGCATAGCGCTCGGTAAGTCGATGGAGGAAGGGACGAAAGCCCACGCCCTGAACAATGCCTCGGATATTCAGATGGATCCGCCGTTTAGCCATTGTCGGCGCTGCAGGCAGGATCGGCAGGCTCCTCAGCAGCCTTGGCAGCTTCAGCGGCAGCCTTGGCGGCCTTGGCAGCCTCGGCCTTGGCCTTCAGCTCGGCCAGCTGCTCGGGAGTCAGCTTGGGAGGCGGTGCCTTCTTGATGAAGGTGCCGGACACGATGAAGTCCTCAGGCTGGGTACCGACGATCATGTAGTCATCGGTGAGGGTGATGGCCTTGCGGGCACAGAAATCAGCGCACAGACGGCAGAAGGTGCAGCTGGACTGGTCGAAGGTCAGGGTGATCTCCTGTGCACCGCCCTCCAGCGGCTTGATGGTGCGTGTCATGCACTGGGGAGCGCAGACGCGCATGCACATACCGCAGTTGACGCAAAGGGTGGGATCGTAGGAAATGCGGCCACGGTAACCCTCGGCAGCCTTGGGAGGCTCACCGGCAGGGAACTTTTCGGTGACGGCGGGGCGGAACAGGTTGCTCAAAGCACGCTTCAGATAAGGAAACATTTACTTACGCATCTCCTTCCGCTTTTCAGCCAGAATTTCAGCAGCCTTCGCCAGAGCGGCCACGACGGCCTCAGGCTTGGGCGTACAGCCGCCAACGGACACATCCACGTGGACATACTTTTCCAGAGGACCGTCAATGGCGTAGCTGCCCTTGAACACATTGCCGGAACGGGGGCAGGAGCCCAGGCTCACCACGCAGAAGGGCTCGGGCACCTGAGCCAGGGTACGAACCAGACGGTCACGGGTCTGCAGGGTGATGGGGCCGGAGACCACCACGATATCGGCCTGACGGGGGGTACCGGTGAGACGGAAACCCAGACGCTCGGCGTCATAACGGGGAGTCAGGACGGACACCAGCTCAATGTCACAGCCATTGCAGGAGCCTGCGTTGATATGGAAGATCCAGGGGCTCTTGCTCATGCTCTTGTCAATCAGTTTCTGAATCATTGCAATGTCCCTCCTTTACAGGCCAAACCAGACCAGGATCGCACTGATGGCTGCCAGACCGGCAACCACAGTCCAGTAGAACTTGAAGACCTGCTCCACCTTCAGGCGGGCGCACACCGCATGGGGAACAGTCATGGACACGAAGGTGACCACGGTGCACAGAACGATGACCAGAAGGACATCCAGCACCACGATGCCGGTGGACAGGCCGCCCAGGAACATGGCGCAGAACAGAGCGGTCATCACATACATCTTGACGCAGTGGCTCAGCTTGAACACGGCCAGAGGGGCGCCGCTGTACTCAGCCAGCATGCCCTCGCAGATCTCGGTCTCGGCCTCGGCCACATCGAAGGGATGCATGCCGATCTCACAGGGAATAACCATCAGCATGGCGATGGCTGCGGGGATCATGCTCCAGTGGAACAGGATGGAGCCGTTGGCAGCCTGCCAGTTCACGATGGTCTGCAGAGAGAAGGTGCAGCCCAGAGCGCTGCCCTCACCTGCCACCTTGCCCACGGCCAGCAGAACCAGCACGAAGGGCAGCTCGTAGGAGATCATGGCCACCATCTCACGGCTCAGACCCACGCCGGCAAAGGGAGAGCCGGAAGCGGCTGCGCCCACCATCATGGTGACGCTGGCCAGGGTCAGCAGATACAGGATGACAACCAGATCGCCGCCGGTGGAGTAAGCGGTATAGCTCAGCACAGGGATGAACAGTGCGGTGGTGATCAGTGCTGCGAAGCCCACCAGAGGAGCATACAGGAACAGACCCCGGCGTGCGTGACGGGGAACGATGGTCTCCTTGCCCCAGCACTTCAGCACATCATACAGAGGCTGCAGCAGCGGAGGACCAACACGGTTCTGCATACGGGCAACCAGCTTGCGGTCGATACCGGCCAGCAGAATGCCGATGACAACACAGAACAGAGCGCCGGGGAATACCAGCACATGGAACGCAGTCATCAAAAATTGAGTCATGTCAGGTACCCCCTTTACAGAAAGATGACACACAGGGCCAGCACCACGGCGATGGCCGCTGCACCGTACAGAGCGTAGTCATTGACCACACCGCTGTGCCAGTCATGCATAAAGCTGAAGTACTTGCGCCAGTTGTGCTTGAAGCCCCAGAACAGGTCGCTGCCGCCCACCTGAGAGAACACAGCCTTTTCGCCGGAGAAGAAGGACTCGAACTTGTCGTCGCCCTCGGTCTCCTCTGCCACCTCGGTCGTCTTGGGGTTGGGGTTGCCCAGCACAGCCACCAGACACACGGCGATGGTGACGCTCAGCAGCAGAAGCAGCCAGGTCACGGGATTCCAGCTGCCAATGAAAGCGGGAGCCGCAGCAGAGGAAGCGGCAATGCCGTTGGCTGCAGCATAGCCATTGCCCATAGCGGCATCGATATAGGCGGCAGCGTTCATAGCTGCCTTGGCAGCGGGCACCAGCAGCCACTGCTGAATCTGAGCGGGGAACAGACCGGTGATCACGCACAGGGCAGCCATGATCCACATGGGGATGCACATGCCCTGATCGACTTCCTTAACGTCCTTCATGCTCTCAGGCAGCTGACCGAAGAACACGCTCTGTGCCACCTTGATGAAGGAGGCCAGTGTCAGGACGGAGGTGATCAGTGCGGCCACAGCGGCCACCAGGAAGAAGATGTTGCCGTCGGCAGCTCTTTCGAAAGCAGCCTGATAGATCATCCACTTGGAGGCAAAGCCGTTGAAGGGAGGCAGACCGCTGATGGAAGCGGCGCCGATGAGGAACAGGATGGTGGTCTTGGGCATCTTCTTGGACAGGCCGCCCATCTCATCCAGATCCAGCGTACCGGTGGCATGCTGCACAGCGCCGGCGGTGAGGAACAGCAGGCCCTTGAAGATGGTGTGGTTCATGGCGTGATACAGACCGGCGGACAGGCCCAGCATGGTGCCCATACCGGCAACGGTGATCACATAACCCACCTGAGAGATGGAATGGAAGGCCAGCAGACGCTTGAAATTATGCTGGTTGAATGCCATGGTGACACAGATGAACATGCTGACGGCACCAACGCCGGTAACCAGATACTGCACAAAGGGCTGGTCCATGTTCTGATACAGAGCGTAGCACAGACGGACGATGCCGTACACACCGCACTTGGTCAGAACACCGGAGATCATCAGGGAGATGGATGCGGGAGCCACAGCGTGGGCGTCCGCAGCCAGGGGCTGGAAGGGGAACAGGAATGCCTTGGTGCCGAATCCCACGAACAGGAAGCCGAAAGCGGCCACCGTCACAGGGTTCATGTGGCTGGGCAGCAGAGCTGCGATCTGCGCCAGGTTCAGCGTATGCAGCTGAGAGTAGATCATGGCGACGCCCACCAGAACGGAGGTGGAACCCAGTGCGCCCACGATCAGATACTTGAATGCACCTTCCAGAGCACCCTCATAGTTGTTGCGGAAGGCAGTCAGTGCAACGGCGGTGAAGGTCATGATCTCGATCATGACGAAGATGTTGAACAGGTCGCCGCTGAGCACCAGACCCAGCACGGAGCCGGACAGCATCAGGAACAGGGTGTAGAAGTTCACCAGACTGTCATCATGCTTCATGTAGGAGAAGGAGTAGACGCCGGAGACGAACACCGCTACGGTGACGATCAGTGCGAAGAACAGGGACAGGGCGTCCACCTGCAGGCTGATACCGAAGGCCCAGCCCTCCACAGGCTGCCAGTTGCCCAGCCAGTATGTAATGATCTCGCCGTCAATGAGAACAGGCTTGATCAGGCACAAAACCAGAATCAGGGACGTTGCCATGGAGATCAGCACCACGGCGTTGCGGGCAGTCTCACTGCGGCGACCTGCAAGAGAGGTGACAAACGCACCCAGGAACAGGGAAATTACCGCCAAAATCGGAAAGTTAATCATAAATTCCATTAGCCTCTCAACCTCCTGATCTCACCAGAATCGAGAGTGCCATACTGCTCCTTGATCTTCATGATCAGGCTCAGAGTCATGGCAGTCGTACAGGCGCCGATGACGATGGAAGTCAGGGTCAGTGCCTGCGGGATGGGGTCCACGAAAAAGCTTGCACGGTTCAGCTCGGTGATGGTGAAGATGGGTGCGGTGCCGCCGGGGTTAAAGCCCACGGAGACGATGAGCAGGTTCACACCGTAATCCACCAGGGCAGAGCCGATGCAGATCTTAAACAGGTTGCGCTTGGAGACGATGCAGTAGATACCCAGCGCGATCAGGGCAAAGGATGCCATGTAGTTCATTGCGATCATGCTGCATCCTCCTTCTCGTCTTTGTCCTTGTCGTCCTTGTCATCATCCAGCTGACTGAGCATCATGGCCAGCAGACAGATGATGCCGCCCATAACGTGATAGCCAACCGCGTGGTTCATCAGGATACTGGTATCGAAGCCCACGCCGTCAAAGACGAAGTTGATGCAGAAGTTGAAACCGCCCACCACACCGATGAGGCCCAGACTCACATAGATGATCTCGGCCACGGTCTCGCTGCTGTGGAGCTTGTGGTTGTTGAAGGTTGCCTTGGCCTTGCCCTCGCCATAGCCCAGATACACCAGCAGGATGGCACTGGCCACCAGCACGCCGCCCTGGAAGCCGCCGCCGGCACTGATGTGACCGTGGAAGATCACGTATGCGCCGTAAATGCAAGCCAGAGGCAGAAAGAGGTTTGCGGTGCTTCTCACGATGACGGATTTTTTCTTCATATTCTTCATTCGTGATCACTCTCCTCTCCGTGAGCCTTGGACTTTCTCAGAATCACCAGACAACCGGCCACACCGGCGATGAGGATGAAGCTCTCGCCCAGAGTGTCATAACCGCGGAAGTTAAACACCACGCTGAACACCACGTTATCAGAAGCGGTCTTCTCAAGGTTCTGGTTAACCATGATGGCCGCGGCGCCGTCTGCCTTGGAGTTATCGTAGTTGGAATTGTTCTCATACAGGCCCACAACGTCCACTTTGCTGCCGTCGTAGGTGGGAGCGCTGCCGCCCATGAGAACGCTGGCCCAGATACCGCAGGCCAGAATGACCACCAGAGAGATGGTCAGAACCAGTTTCTTTGTCTTTGTCATTTCTGTTCCTCCTTATCGGCGTTCACCTTGCGCAGGGCAATGATGAACAGAACGGTGGAGAGGACCGCGCCAACGCTGGCCTCGGCGATGGCAACGTCAGGAGCCTGCAGCAGCAGGAACTCCAGCGCGATAAAGGAGCCGGTGGCGCCCAGTGCAATGACAGAATCCAGCAGTTTCTCGGCGCGGACAGCAACAACAGCAGAGGCCAGAGCACCGATGAGGACGATGGTGTTGAGTACAACGATCAAAATACCGCTCATTTGGTCTCACCCTCCTTATAGGTCGGCTGATCCTCCTTGTAGTCATCCATGACCATCTCACGCACCGGCTTGATACCGCCGTTATAGGCGCCCTTCAGCAGGGAGTGGTTGGAGATGGGGTTGGTACAGAGGATCATCAGCATAATGACCAGAAGCTTCACCACGGTAGCGGTGTCCATGCCATATCCGATTGCATGAACCACACCGCCGATGATCAGGCAGATATTTCCCATGGTGGGGATGCAGGTGGAGGCCTGCAGACGACCGTATACGTCCGGCATACGGATCAGCCCCAGAACGCCCACGAATGAGAAAAACAGGCCGACTGCCAGCAGGACGCAGGAGATAATATCAACAACAATCATGCTTACAGCCTCCTTTCAATGTAGCGGCCCACGAACACGGTGCTGATGAAGCCCAGCAGGGCGACCACCAGAGCGATGTCCAGATAAATGCCGCGGCCGGTGTACAGGGAGTACAGAGACAGAGCCAGAGCGATCACGAGATCCAGAGTATCCAGCGCAGCCACACGGTCAGCAGCGGTGGGACCCTTGAAGATTCGGTAGAGCAGACCCATGGCCAGCACTACCATCACGATAGCAGCGATCAACAGTCCAATCATGCCCAAATCCTCCCGATCCATTTTTCCATGGTGCCCTTGATGATGTCGCCGGCCTTGAAGCGGTTTGTCTCGGTGACGTCGATCCAGTGGATGTAGTAATGATTATTGCCGTGTTTATCCTCAGCCACCTCCATAGTGATGGTGCCGGGAGTCAGGGTGATGCAGTTGCTCAGCAGCGCCATGCCGTAAGCGCTGGAGGGCTTGTCGGCGGCAGGAACACGGATGATGCCGGGTTTATAGTTCTTCAGGTTGGGAGAAAGAACGATGGCGGCCATGCTGATATTGGCCTTAATGACTTCCCACATGAAAATCACCACCAGATAGAATACCAGTGTGATCAGACGGACGGGATGATACATGTAAAAAGCATCCTTCTGAATGAGGAACCGGGCGGAGAACGCAGCCACCACGGCGGATACCGCCAGACCGACGAGCACCTCACGCAGCGCCACAGACCAGGTCAGCAGCAGCCAGAACAGGAAGCAGAAAATAAACGTGGAAAGCCATGCGGAGAATTTTTTGTCTTTCAATTCAGTCACACTCCTTTCGGATTACTTCATCGACTCTCTTGGAGATCCATGCGGCAAGCTCGTCCAGACCGCTGCCGTCCCGACTGGAAACACGGAAAATGCTGATGTCGGGATTGACGCCACGGGCTGCCTTTTCCACACGGCTGTCGTCGAAGTCGAAATAATCTTTCAAATCGTACTTGTTCATCGCCAGAGCCTGAGAGGTGGCAAACATCAGCGGATATTTCTCCACCTTGTCGTCGCCCTCGGGGATGCTCAGCAGCGCCAAGCGAAAGCTTTCGCCGATATTGAATTCGGCAGGACATACCAGATTGCCGATATTTTCCACAAACAGGATGTCCAGGTTTTCCAGATCATACTCAGGGAGCATCTTCTGGATGCTCATGGCCTCGATATGGCAGGCACCGTCCGTATCGATCTGGGTAACGGGAATCCCCAGACCATGGATGGTATCCGCATCGATCTGACCGGCAATATCGCCCTCAATGACGCCGATGCGGTAGCGATCCCGCAGCCGGTCGATCAAAGAGATCAGTGTGGTGGTCTTTCCCGCGCCGGGGGAGCCCATCACATTGATCAGGCATACGCGGTGGGCGGCCAGCTCCGCTTTGACTGCGTCGCTGACATCCTCGTTCCACGCCATGACCTGATGCATGACTTTGATTTCCATAGCTTCTATTCCACCTCTAAACTTTCAATATAGAATTCCCGGCCATGCAGCAGCTTCAGATCGGTGCTGCCGCAAAGAGGGCAGACTACATGGAGCCGGTCGATCCTGCTTTCCTTCTGACAGGAATTGCAGCGGATGATTACGGGCAAACGCCGGATATCCAGGAAGGCGCCCTCCACAACGGTGTCTTTACTGATGACGTCAAAATAATCCTGAATACACTGGGGTACCACGCCGGAATACTCTCCCAGCATGATCCGCACCGACTTCACCCGTTTTGCGCCATGCTCGTCAGCCACCTTCCGGGCAATGTCCAGAATGCTCTGGGTAATGGCCAGCTCGTGCATATCAGCAGTCCATGCAGGAGAAGCAGGGATCGATGGAAGCCACGATGAGACCTGCGTCGGCCACGGTATTGCCCTTCAGCATGACGGGAACCGTGGGAGCATTCTTAAAGGTGGGGACATGGATGCTCAGGCGGTGATTCTCGGTACCGCCGGTGGTGATGACCTTGTAAACCAGATGGCCGCGGGGTGCCTCATGACGGGCGATGAACTGACCGGCAGGCACCTTGGGGATCTTGTTGCCCAGATTGATGGGGCCCTCGGGCAGGGTGTCCACTGCCTGACGGATGATCTTCATGCTCTCATAGATCTCCAGCACGCGAACCACCACGCGGGCATATACGTCGCAGGAGTTCTGGACGGGCACACTGAACTCAAAGTCCTCGTAAGAGGAGTAGGGAGAGTCGCGGCGAACGTCAATGTCCACGCCGGAAGCTCTTGCGTGGGGGCCGACAGCACCCAGACGGATGGCATCCTCGGTGGTGAGCACGCCCACGCCCTTGGTGCGCATGGCCAGCGTCTTGTCGTTGGTGAGCCAATGGGTGATGGGAGCCATACGCTTCTCCAGATCATCCATGACCTCCAGCAGCTTGCGGCGCTGATCATCGGTGATGTCGCGGCGGGCACCGCCGATGATGTTCATGGCATAGTTGACGCGGTTGCCGGTGAGCATCTCCAGAGTGTCCATGGTGTTTTCGCGGTCATTCCAGCACTGCATGAACAGGCTGTCATGGCCGACGATGTGGCAGGCAACGCCCAGCCACAGCAGATGGGAATGAATGCGCTCCAGCTCCTCGATGATGACACGGATGTACTGGCCGCGCTTGGGGACCTCCATGCCGGCGATGTTCTCAATAGCCATGCAATAGGTCCAGGCGTGGGAATGAGAGCAGATGCCGCAGACCCGCTCCACCAGAACAGAGGTCTGGATAAAGTTGCGCTCCTGGGCAATGCGCTCAATGCCGCGGTGGTTGTAACCGATGAAAACCTCCGCGTCACGGATCTGTTCGCCTTCCACGGTAAGGCGGGCGTGCACGGGCTCTTCCAGTGCGGGATGGTAGGGGCCGATTGGAATTGTGTAACTCATATATGCAACCTCCAATGAGTCGAGCTCTCTTGTATTTTGCCGAATTTTCATTCATTATAATTGTATCTCCCATCGCGCATCATGTCAAGGAGTTCCCTGCAAAAAGCGCCGCCAATTCGCTGTACGGAAAAGCCGGCGACAGCATTGGCATTTCCTTTTATTTCAAACGGACATCCCTTCAGGAATCCGGCAAAGCATATTCCTGTGAAGGCAAAAAGCTCCTCCGTCCTGCATGAACGGAGGAGCTTCCCACTCTTTAAAAAGCACGCATTACAGCTGCTGCACGGTGTAATACACCGCGATGGCAAAGATGACCACAGCCGCCGCCCACATGGCATAATACGCCAGAACGGGGGTGAACATGCCTGCCAGTACCAGCAGAGCCGAAATGCCGATGGCGGCATAGAGCAGCGGATAATCCGCCGACTCCGCCAAAAGCTGTGTATCACGGAACTTGCCGCCCGCAGCGCACAGCTTTTTCACAAACACGACCGCCGCAGCGGACAAAACCAGCCAGAGCGCCGCCAGAACACGAACCGCCAGACGCTGTGCGGGCACCGGGAGACACTCACGGCACACCCACAGGATCAGTGCCGCGCCGCACAGAGCCATCAGCGCGTAGACACACTCCCGGTCATAGAGGAACCAGGCAATCCCCAGGATCATGATGCCCGGCACCACAACGCACAGAGGAGTCAGCGCAGCGGTATACCAGGCGCGGATCATGGGCGCGGTCACGGCTGCAAATACGCCCGCGCCCACCAAAATGCGGGCAGCCGCAGTCTTCTTTTCGCAGGTCTTTGCACCCGTGAACAAAAGCAGCAGACCCACCGCCACCAGTGCGGCGCCGATCCACGGCAGAGCCGGCAGATAACGGTTGTGCCAGGTCAGCACCTGACTGACAGTACCCTGCACATAGTACCGATAGACCGCCAGAAGATAGATTTCCGCACAGGCACCGGCAGCAAAAATCTTCGTAGCCGTATTCATTGCCTGATTTTTCTTTCCGGCAATTTTCTTTTGGTTGGTTTTTTTAGCCATGTATAGCAACCTCCAAGGCAAATCAAATGCGCTTTGGATGTGAGCAAAGCAAACATTTAGGGACATTCTATGTTATTATAGCAAAGGAACTCCGGTTTTGCAAGAAAAACCGTTTCTGTTCTTATGATGCGGCCGGGGCGGCATCACGCTTCCCATTTCCCAGACCCAGCACACCGTAGTAGTCATTGTCCAGAATCTTCACCGAATAGTTGAACAGATCCTTCACGTGGCTGTACACCTGCGAAGCATAGGTCATGTCCTTGTCAGAGCCTTCGTTGGGCGTCCAGGTATCCGTCCTGGCGTTGTAACGGCCTTCTTCGGTGATGAAGCTGCGGTTTTTGAACACCGCCAGACCGGGGGAATCGGAGAGGATATCGGTTCCGGCCAGCAGGCGGGAATCATACTCCAGGCCGAACAGATTCAGCAGTGTGGGCAGGATGTCCAGAGAGCTGCAGGGTTTATCCACCACCACAGGCTCCTGCATATCGCCGGACCAGAGGATCAGGGTGCTGCGATAGATCTCGAAATCCGTGTCCATCTCGCCGCCGTAGAACTCGTTCCAGGTCTCAGGATTCATGCCGTAGGGATAGTGATCGCCGGAGATGCAGATGACCGTGTTCTCCAGCTGTCCCGCAGCTTCCAGCTGCTCCAGCACGTAAGCCATGGCCTGATCGAACTCCATGTTGCAGGCGAT
This sequence comes from Oscillospiraceae bacterium, assembly GCA_015067995.1. Lineage (GTDB taxonomy): Bacteria > Bacillota > Clostridia > Oscillospirales > Oscillospiraceae > Oscillibacter. The sequence continues at coordinate 18,470 of SVLJ01000014.1, read as the reverse complement.
GTAGGCTCTGGCCTCCTCGCTCATCTCCAGATCGGCCACCTCGCTCTTATGCTTGCCGGCCATATAGTTGCCCAGGAAATTGTAGTTCATGTGGCCGCTGACGGTCATGTAATAGTTGTGGAAGGGCATCTCCCCCGCCAGCGCCTGTGGGATGGTCTTCTCCATCATCTCCAGATCGGACTCCGGCCAGGTTTTGCGCACCTCCAGACCGTTGCCCAGACCGTAATACTCATAGCCCATGTTGGGATGGGAGATATTACGGTTGTAGTAGGTGTAGGTGTGGTTATGATAGGCCATTGTGGGATAGCCCTGAGCACCCAGCATATTGCCCATGCAGAAGGGCATGGAGTTGCTGCCGGACTGTTTGAAGGAACGCACCTTGCTGGAGGGGATCAGGCCGGTGCAGGCCGCATACTCACCGTCTGTGGTGGATTTCCACCACAGAGGATTGTAGAACTCGTTGAAGACAAAGCCCTCGTTGGCCAGCTTGTAGAGGGTAGGCGTGTACTTCTCATGCACAGCGTATTTCCAGAAGCCCTCCGCCGTGATGAAGATCAGGTTCTTCCCCTCAAACATGCCGGTGTATTCGTTCTGCATGGAGGGTTCCCGGGCGCTGAAATACTGGTGCATCCCCTTCAGGGTCTTGCTGGTCTCCGTATTCAGCAGGACCTCAAAATCGATGTCCAGAACATTGGGTTCGTAGACAATGGGTGTCGGCTCATCCGGTACATCCGGAACCGTGGGCTCATCCGGTGTATCTCCCGGCTGCTCCGGCGTGCTGCTGCCCGGCTGTTCTGCAGGCTGCTCCGAGCCGGTTGCTGCGGAAGAAGAACCGGCAGACGGCTGCTCCGGATCATCGTCCGGCATGCTTCCGGGACCCGCGTCATCCTCATCACCACCCCAGCCCATGATGAACTGTGCTTCCAGACGCAGGGTGGTCAGCACGCCGAAATCCACCATGGACTGATCCGGCGTCCACGCATTGGTATAGACCGCTCTGGGCGACAGCAGTCCGTCGTCGCTGACGGTAACCGCCAGCACCGCCGCCCCCTGCAGCAGAATCACGGCAGCCAGCAGGATGGCCGCCGGCTTCCATTCCACCGGCCGCCAATGGACATGACGCATTCTTCCGGGAGAATGCTTGCCCTGCTTGCAATGGAAATGATCCCACACAAGCAGTACAGTCAGGGGCAGGGTCACCAGAACAATGGGCAGCAGGCTCTTGAGAATACCATCCACCGCATTCTGCCAGAAATCCGCAATGGCGTCCTGTGCCATGGAAAGAGAGTCCAGAACCAAAAACGCCTTGAAGATCGTATAATACACAGCCTGCGTGCCGTACCAGACCATCAGGAGCACCTGCAGCAGCACGGCCACCCACTTGTTCACCCGCTCATTCCAGACAGAGCATGCAAGGCCGCACAGCGTACCCGCAGGCAGGGTAAACAGCAGCGTGAACCACAGACCGCGGTTCAGCAGCGTACCCTGTGTCCAGACCTTGACCACACACTCCATCCACAGAATGGAGACGATAAAAAACGCGGGCCGAAGCAGCCACTTCTGCTCCTTCACTTTTTCAAAAAATTGCTTCATGGAGAATCCTTTCCAAACCATAGCACATCACGACGCCGTCACCGGCATCGACAAATACTGACAAACTTATCTTTTTAATATAACGCAAATTTTTGCTCCACGCAATATCAAATCCCTTACATTTGCGGATAATTCTGTCTGGCCGTCAGGCCCCAAAGACGGGATTTGCGGTTGCCAAGGCGGCGCAAACAGGATATACTGAACGAAACCACGCTCTTCTCCAATATACGCATTCTGAAACGGCAGGTGTTTTCTGTGAATAAAAAAGACAAGAAGGACGAGATCATCCTCCGGCAGCTGGAACTGATCCGTACCATGTCGGAGCACAATCTGAACCGGATGGGCAGTGATTTCTGGGGTGATTCCTCCTCCCTGAGTCCGGACTCCCCTTTTCGTGAGTATCTAGACAAGGCTCCCCAAACGGTCGATCCTCCGAAAGCCGGCGGCACTCCGCCCGCGCCTGCGGCGGCCTCCACCGGCAACAGCGATGCACAGACAAAGCAGACAGAGGAAACCATGCCGCCGGAAAAGATCGAGGATCTGCTGGCGGAGCTGGACGGCTACATTGGCCTCACCGCCATCAAAAAAGAGGTGCGCAGCCTCATCAACATGGTCACCGTCCACAAGCTGCGCCGGGAGAACGGCCTCCCCACCCCCGATCTGAGCCTGCACATGGTCTTCTCCGGCAATCCCGGCACCGGCAAGACCACCGTGGCACGGATCATGGCACGGATCTACCACTCTCTGGGCATCCTCAGCAAGGGACATCTGGTGGAGGTGGACCGTGGCGGTCTGGTGGCCGGTTATGTAGGACAGACTGCCATCAAAACCAGCAAGGTCATTGACTCCGCGCTGGGCGGCGTGCTGTTCATCGATGAGGCCTATGCCCTGAACAATGGTGCGGAAAACGACTTCGGTCAGGAGGCCATCAACACCATCCTGAAGTCCATGGAGGATCACCGGGACGATCTGGTGGTGATCGTGGCAGGCTATGACGGTCTCATGGACAGCTTCATCCACTCCAACCCCGGTCTGGAATCCCGGTTTAACCGCTTCCTGCACTTTGACGACTATACGCTGGACGAGATGATGCAGATCTTCGAAATGCGCTGCGAGAAGGGCTGCTACGAGCTGACGGAGGATGCCCGCCCCCTGCTGCGGGAATTCATCCAGCTGGCCAACACCAACTCCATCTCCTTCGGCAACGGCCGCGGTGTCCGAAACCTCTTTGAGCAGATCCTGGTGGTGCAGGCCAACCGTCTGGCCGCGCAGAGCGATCTTTCCAGAGAAGATCTCATGCGCATCACCGCGGCAGACATCCGGGTGGCGCAGGGCAAGTCCCCGGAAGAAAACGAAATCGAAAAGGCCGCACGGGAAAGCATCTGAGCAAAAACGTAACGGGCACCGCCATTGCGGTGCCCGTTTTGCTTTCTGTATTCAGTTCATCTGTCTGCGGCGGCTGAGGTTCATGGTGCCGTCCTGCATGTTGCTGAGGGAGTCCAGGCTCTTGCCGGTGCCGATGGCCACGCAGGAGACCGCATCCTCTGCAATGTGGGTGTGGATGCCGGTGCGGGCGGTGATGAGCTTGTCGAAGCCGGCCACCAGAGAGCCGCCGCCCGTCATGGTGATGCCGTTGTCGGAGATATCCGCCACCAGTTCGGGAGGCGTGCGCTCCAGCACAGAGTGGATGGTCTCCACGATGCGCTCCACAGGCTCCTCGAAGGCGTCCATCATCTCGGTGGAGGTGACGGTGACTTCCTTGGGAAGGCCCGTCAGCAGGCAGCGGCCCTTGACCTCCATGCTCTCCTCCTCATCCTTGGGGAAAACGCAGCCGATCTTGATCTTCATATCCTCGGCGGTACGCTCGCCGATGAGCAGGTTGTGCTTGCGGCGCATATACTTGACGATGGACTCGTTAAGCTGGTCACCGGCGATCTTGATGGAGGCGGACTCCACCACGCCGCCCAGAGAAATCACCGCGATATCCGCCGTACCGCCGCCGATATCCACCACCATGTGGCCGTTGGGCTGGGTGATATCGATGCCGGCGCCAATGGCAGCCGCCACAGGCTCCTCAATGAGGTAGGCCTTCCGTGCACCGGCCTGAATGCCGGCGTCGATGACGGCACGCTCCTCAACCTCCGTAATGCCGGAGGGCACACAGATCAGCAGGCGGGGCTTGATGAGCTGGAAGCCTGCCACCTTCTTGATAAACTCCTTGAGCATCTTCTCCGTCATGTCATAGTCGGAGATCACGCCCTCGCGCAGGGGACGAATGGCCACGATGTTGCCGGGGGTGCGGCCCAGCATAGCCTGAGCATCCTTACCCACCTTCAGCAGCTTGCCGGTGTTCTTATCCATTGCCACCACAGAGGGCTCATTGAGCACGATGCCCTTGCCTTTTACATACACCAGAACCGATGCGGTTCCCAGGTCGATACCGATATCCTTGATCATGGACATATTGCACCTCATTCATCACTCAGGACTGATATTTCAGGCGCGGCGCCGGGCCGCGCATTCTTATTCAGGATAATTATACTGAGCGCACCGGAAATTTGCAAGAACATTCTGTGAACGTTTGCGGCACATCGCGGCAGAGCCTCAGCTCTGCCGCGGTCTTTCTATTCTGCACCGTTTTTGCGGTTTCCATCCCGCCCGTCCGACCGGACTGCCGCCAGCGTCACGCACCGTACCGATGCAGCGCCGGCGTCCATCAGAGTGCGGGCACATTCCAGCAGGGTGGCGCCGGAGGTGATGATATCGTCCACCAGCAGGATATGCTTCCCTTCCGCGCCGGGCAGCGCCTCGTAAACGCCCAGCACATTGGCACGCCGTGCAGCGGCGTCCTTCAGTCTCGACTGCGGCGGATTGTCCAACGGTTTACGCAGCAGCTGCGCCGCGTCCGTTTCCCACAGGCGGCAGGCGGCCTCCGCCACCAGCCGTGTCTGGTCATAGCCGCGCTTTTTCAGGCGTTTGGGCCCCACCGGCACCCATGTGACGGTGTCGAATTCACCGGAAAACTCCTCGGCGGCACAGCGGGCCGCCAGTTCGCCCAGAGCGTCCGCCGCGGCCACGCCGCCGTCAAACTTATAGCGCAGCAGTCCTGCCCGCGCCGCGTCCTCATACCACAGCGGAGCGGCGCAGACCACGTCCGCAGACAGCTTGCGGACAACCTCCGTCCCCTCCGTCCACGGCAGGGTCTTCCAGCAGACAGGGCATACCGTATGACCTTTCGTGATCTTACCGCAGAAGGGGCATTTCGGCGGAAAGAAAAGGTCTAAAACAACTTTTTTAAATTTCATCGGCGCTTTCTGGGATACGGCGTTACCTCGTCGGTCAATCCTACCAGATAGTCTACGCTGACACGGTAAAACTCTGCCAGACTAATCGCCAATCGCAAAGGAAGTTCCCTCTCACCACGCTCATACTTGGAGTACAGGGACTGGTCACAGACCAGATATTCTGCAATTTCCTTTTGCTTTAAATCTCTGTCTTCGCGCAGGTCACGAATCCTTGTTCTCATAACAATCACCCAAAATGATTGTAACCATAGGACATATTGTACTGCGCTATAATGGACTATTTGTCCTAATTGCAAAGTGTTGCCACTTTGAACCCGAACCCCCCATTTCTCTTTTGGTCTTGCCAAAAGAGAAACGGGCCGTTCACGGTCCAAAGAGAAAAAACGCTTTTGGGGTGCTCGTCGGCAGCCTCATGCACCGGGAAGACGTGCTTTCGTTCTGGTCATGACAGGACTTGCTTTTGCTTCTATCTCCGGGCGTTCCGCTTCGCTACGCCCTGCCGGGGGCGGTTGAAGCAGGCTGGCAGGTCTGCACCCCTCCGGGAGGGGAATCCAAAGGGGAGGGCCGCAGCCCGCCCCTTTGTGTCGGTTGGGGGGAAGTGCAGGAGGGGGAAATCGAAATCCCCCTCCTGCCGTGTCTTTTGGACCGGGCGCGACCCGTTTTCTCCACGGGGAGAAAATGGGGGGCGCATTCCCGCACCGCAAAGCGGTGCAAAAACCTCCGCCACAGCGGAAAATGGGGTTTAATCGCCTCCCCACAGCGCAGCCGTGGAAAACCCTGTGGAAAACTCCGTGGAAATCCGGCACGCGCCGCGTTCCTGTTGTAGTTAAGATTATGTTTGTAGTTAAGTTGTAGTTGTAGTTGGCATGCGTTCGCTTGCGTTCGCTGAAAACGGCACCGGACCATCGCCCGATGCCGCTTTACTCACGGTTCGTCGTAATGCACCAGCCGCCACCGGAGGCCGGAATACCGCCGCTGCCGACGGTCATTCTCCGCCATGGAACGGATGGCCGCGTCATCGCCCACCATCACCAGCAGCTCTCTGGCGCGGGTGATGGCGGTATACAGCACGCCCCGCACCATCAGGGACGGTGCAGAGGGCATGACGCACAGCACTGCCGCACGGTATTCGCTGCCCTGTGCCTTGTGGATGGTCTGGGCGTAGGCCAGATCCAGATGGGTCAGCATCTCTGTCGTGTAGATGGCCGTCCGGTCATCGAAGCAAAGGGTGATGAGCTCTCCGGAGGGGTCGATATCCTCGATGCGGCCCACATCTCCATTGAACACGCCGGTACCCACCGTGCCGTCGCTCTTTTCCCACACCACATCGTAGTCATTGCGGGTCTGCATGATGCGGTCGCCCACACGGAACAGCCGCTCGCCCCAGAGCACCTCCCGCTTTTCGGGAGAACGGGGGTTCAGCGCCTCCTGCAGTCGGCGGTTCAGCGCGATGGTGCCTGCCGCGCCCTTGCGGGTGGGGGTCAGCACCTGAATCTGCTCCGTGGGTACGCCCATGTTTTTGGGCAGGCGGGAGCTGCACAGCTCCACCACCGTGTCCACAGCCCGTTGACCATCCCGGCGGCACAGGTAGAAGAAGTCTCCCTGATTGCCTGCCAGCTCCAGCGTGCCGGAGTCGTTGACCTGATGGGCGTTGCGGATGATGGCGGATTCCTCCGCCTGACGAAACACCTCCCGCAAGAACACCGTTTCAATACACTCGGAGCGGATAAGATCGGAAAACACATTGCCCGCCCCTACAGAAGGCAGCTGATCGGCGTCGCCCACCAGCACCAGACGGGTACCGGGCTTCAGCGCCCGCAGCAGCGCGGCAAACAGGCTCACATCCACCATAGACATCTCGTCCACGATAACAGCGTCTGCCTCCAACGGCTCCGATTCACCCTTGGTAAAGGTCACCTCCTGAGTGGCTTCATTCCAGTTCATGCCCAGCATCCGATGGATGGTCTGGGCCTCCATGCCGGTGAGCTCGCTCATGCGCTTGGCGGCCCGGCCGGTGGGAGCGCACAGCAGGATATCCAGTCCCATGGTACGCAGCAGCTCCACAATGCCCTGTACCGCCGTGGTCTTGCCGGTGCCGGGGCCGCCGGTGAGGATCAGCACGCCGCACACGGCGGCCATCTCCACGGCATGACGCTGGGCATCGGCATAGGTAATGCCCTGCCGCCGCTGGATATCCTCCACAATGCGGGCGGCTCGGCTGCTTTTATCCGCATCGGCGGAAAGAAGGTTCATCAGCTTTGCGCAGGCATAGCTCTCCGCCTGCCACAGGCGGCGAAGATAGCAGGCCTCCACATTGGCAATGCGCTGGGAGATCACCGCTCCGTTGACGCACAGCTCATCCAGTGCCCGCTCCACCAGCTCATCGCCGCAGCCCAGCATCTGCGCCGTGGCCGCCGCCAGCTTGTCCCGGGGCAGGAAGACGTGACCGTTGTTTTCGTTGTGCTCCAGCGTAAACAGCACCGCCGCCTGCATCCTCTGCTCACTGTCGGCAGCAAGGCCGAGGCTCATGGCGATCTCATCCGCCTGAGCGAAATCCACGCCGCCCTCTCCGCTGCTGAGCAGGTACGGGTTCTCCCGCACCGCGTCCAGCGCCCGGTCACCGTAGCGGCGGCGCAGGCCCATGGCCAGCACCGGCGGCAGACTGTACTGGGCAAGGAAGGCCATCAGCCGCCGCAGACCCATATGCTGGCGGAAGTTGGCCGCCATCTCCTGCGCCTTCTTCATGGTGATGCCCTTCAGCAGAGCAAGGCGCTCCGGCTCGTGTTCCAGTACGTCCAGCGCCTCCCGGCCGAACCGGTCCACAATGCGCTGAGCCGTGACAGCGCCGACGCCTTTGCAGACGCCGGACGCCAGATACGCCGCGATCTCCTCTTCATCCTCCGGCAGGCGGCGCTCGATCTCCACCGCCCGCAGCTGTTCCCCGTGCTGAGGATGGGTCTCCATAACGCCATCCACCGCCAGATGCTCGCCCGGCGCCACGCAGGGGATGCAGCCCACCACCGTGACCACCTCGCCATCCTCCGTCAGAAGGCGCAGAACGGTATAGCCGTTTTCGGCGTTTTGAAAAATTAGACTATGTACCGTACCTTCCCAGGTCACCAGTTCTTCCATGCACGTTTCCTCATTCGTGTATTGGAGCCTCCTCCACGGCCTTCAGCTCCACGCCGTCATATCTGCGGCGGAGATATTCCGCCATCTCTCTGGCCTCCCCCGTCAGTCCGCAGTCCTCCAGCACCACCGATGCCCGGGGCAGCTGCCGCCGCAGCCGCAGCAGATCCCGCAGGTCATGTTCCATGGCAGGCGCATCACCGGACACGGACAGCACCAGCCGCACATTCCGGCTGGCGCACTTTCCAAGGCCAAGCACCGCCCCGGCGATGAACCAGAAGCACCCGGCCACCCCCACGGCGGAAAAGAACGCGATCAGACCGTCCCCCAGCAGTTTCATACACGTCACCTCAGGACAGTGTATGCAGGAAACGGGCAAATGTTTATTTCTCCCGGGTGACGCCCAGGCCGGACAGGATGGCCTCCTCGCGGCCGCGCATCTGCCGCTTTTGCTCCCCCTCGTCCAGATGGTCATAGCCCAGCAGATGCAGCACGGAATGCACCACCAGATAGGAAAGCTCCCGCTTTTCGCTGTGGCCGTACTCCTTTGCCTGCGCAGTCACATGCTCCATGGAGATGGCCATGTCTCCCAGCGGCACAAGGCCGGTGCAGGGATCGGCGTCCTCCTCGGCCGGCAGCTCACCGGGGACAAGGTCAAACACCGGAAAGCTCAGCACATCCGTGGACTTGTCCACCTCACGCATCTCCCGGTTGATCTCCCGGATGCCCTCATCGTCGGTGATGCACACATCCACCTCACAGCGGAAGTCCACGCCCTCCGCCTCCAGCGCCGTACGGATGACCTTGCGGATCCATGCCTTGCGGCTCTCGCTGAGGTCCGTACCGGGGATATCACAGGTAATGGGTATATAATGGCGAATCATGTCAATCTCTCTTTCTTTACAGGGATGTATGTTGTTCTTCCTGCCATACCTCGTAGGCCTTCCACGCCTTGAAGCAGCACACCAGATAGCAGATATCCAACAAAATCCGGCAGCAGGTCAAAACCATTGATCCGGAAATGCAGAAACACAAACAGCAGTCCTGCGAAAATCTTTCCCACGCTCAATCCTCCTTGGCGAACGCAGTCAATGTATCGCCGGCCAGGCGGTAGATGGTCCAGTCCTCCAGCGGCACGGCATGCTTGCTCTTATAGAAATCGATGCTGGGTTTGTTCCAGTCCAGGCACACCCACTCCATCCGTCCGCAGCCTCGCTCCACGGCAATGGCCGCCAGATGTGCCAGCAATCCCTTGCCGTAGCCTCTGCCCCGGTATTCCGGCAGGACGAACAAATCCTCCAGATAGAGACCGGCACGGCCAAGGAAGGTGGAAAAGTTATAGAAGTACAGGGCAAAGCCCACTTCTTTCTCCCCTTCCATAGCGAATATCACCCGGGCAGACTGCTTCTCAAACAGCCATTCCCGGAGGATCTCCTCCGTAGCCACCACATCACCGGACATCTTCTCATATTCCGCCAGAGCGCGGATGAACTGCAGGATCAGTCCCGCATCCTCCGCCGTGGCTTCCCGGAATCTGACAGTACTCATTTTTTGCCCTTTCCGCCGTTTTTGGCGATCTCATAGTCCTCATAGGCCTTGACGATGCGCTGCACCATCACATGGCGCACCACGTCGGCATTGGTGAGCTGGCAGATGCCGATGCCCTCCACATCCCGCAGCACACGCATAGCCTCCTTCAGGCCGGACATCTTGTCCGGCGGCAGGTCGATCTGGGTGGTATCGCCGGTGATGACGATCTTGGAGCCAAACCCAAGGCGGGTCAGGAACATCTTCATCTGCTCCCGGGAGGTATTCTGAGCCTCGTCCAGAATAATAAAGCTGTCATCCAGCGTGCGGCCGCGCATATAGGCCAGAGGCGCAACCTCAATGTTGCCCCGCTCCAGATACTTCTGATAGGTCTCTGCACCCAGCATGTCAAACAGGGCGTCGTACAGGGGACGCAGGTAGGGGTCTACCTTGCTCTGCAGGTCGCCGGGCAGGAAACCCAGGCGCTCGCCGGCCTCCACCGCCGGACGTGTGAGAATGATGCGGTTCACCTGCTTGTCCCGGAAGGCCTGCACGGCGGCGGCCACGGCAAGATACGTCTTGCCGGTACCCGCCGGACCCACGCCGATGGTGACGGTGTTTTTCAGCACCGACTGGATATATTCCTTCTGGCCGATGGTCTTGGGCTTGATGGGGCGGCCCTTGGCGCTGATGCACAGCACATCCGCCGTCAGCTCCTCTACCTTGTCCTCCTTGCCGGAGCGGGCAAGGCCGATGACGTAGCGCACCGTCTGTTCGCCGATGGTCTCACCCCGGGAGGACAGCTTCAGCAGCGCCTGAATGGCTTTCACTGCCAGCAGGGTATCCTCCGGCTCGCCGTCCACCCGCAGCTCACCGTCACGGTTCACCACCGTCACGGAAAACTCCTGCTCCAGCAGGCGGATATTCTCGTCAAAGGAGCCAAAGATGTTGATGGCCTCCTCAATGCGTTCAATGCTGATCCTCTGTTCCAAACCGCTCTCTCCTTCGTAAAGGCGGGCAAAGCACCCGCCATGTTTATGCCTCTGCGTCCATCACCGTCTGGTCGTAGATGGGCACCTGCCGTCCGATCTCCTCCCGGCATTCCGCCGTCAGCGTCACCCGCAGGACGTCGTCTGCCTCCCGTGCAGTACACAGGGAGGACTGTACCGTGCCGTAATCATCCACCAGCGTATGGAGGTATTCCGTCAGAATGGCTTCTCCCTTCTGACGCGCCTCCGCCGCTGTCAGCGTCACCGCCTCTTCGGTGTAGGGACGCCACACCTCCCGTACCGTGGATACCGGCAGAGAGATGCCAAGAAACCGCAGCTGCGTTCTTTTTTGTATTTTATCATATTTCCCGTCCGCAATGCTACTGTTTCCATAGAAATTTACCCGATGCGTGCCAAAAACCAGCGCCCATCGAACCGTTTCCTCCCCATACGCCTTGCGTCGTCCGGTCAGCGGCACCTCCGTGGTCAGGGTGTACCACGTTCTGGCGGTAACGCTGCCCAGTCCCGCCAGCATCCGGGCGCCAAAGGTGTCCGTATCCTCAATACCGGAGATCAGCAGCTGTCCCTCCTCCACCGTGGTACCGGGCAGCACCATCCGTTCCCCGGCCAGCGTCCGGATCTCCAGCACCAGCCCGGCGCGCCGGGCCACCAGATTGGACGGCTCCCGCCGATCCACGATTCCGGGCGCTTCCACCCGCTCCCGCACCTGCACATGAGCGCGGCAGCCGGTGACATTCACGGCGATCCAGCTCAGCTGCGGCAGATCCAGAAGCACATGGTTGCGCAGATCGTCCCCATCCACCGAGAGGCCAAAGCTGCCCATCCGCACGCCGTTCTTTTCCAACGCCCGGAGGATCTCCCGGTCGCTGACAGTCACATTGCCCTCGATCTCAAAATCCCAGATGAAAAACGAACCCAGCAGCAAACCCAGCGCACTGGCAGCAATGCCCACGGCAAGCGCACGCCGTCCTTTCAGCCAGCGGAGAAAGAAGGGCATCCCCCGCCGCTGCTCCACCGTCAGAGAGCAGTCCAGCTTCTCCGCCGCGCGCCGCAGCTCCCGGCAGTCCTGCCAGGACAGGGTGCAGGCAAACTCTGTGGGGGTGACCCAGCACACATCCCACAATGCCAGCCGACGGCTGGCGCACAGGTTCAGCACCCGCTCCGGGAAGGCGGACACCACCCGCAGCCGCACCTCCCCCCGGAGGCGGTTGGTGATTTTGGTCAGCAGCATATCATATCACCCACCCCACGCACCGGATATGCCCGCCGATACGCAGTTCCTCGGCGGTCATGGCTACCAGCTCCAGCCGCTCCCCCTCCACCCGGAGGATGCCCTGCGCCGTATTCACATCGATGCACAGGCTGCTATAAGAGAGAATCCCCTGATGATGCTCCACATACAGCTGCCGGTCTCCTATCATTTCCAGATGCACAAGACCCGCCACCAGATCCGCCGGCAGGTCAAACAGCTCCGCCAGACCATCCAGCGGCGCCATGCGTTTTCCGCGTTCCATATTCCTCACCTCGGGAAACCTTATGCCGCAGCCGGAAAAAACTTGCCCGCCGGCTTGTACTTTTTCCCTGGGTCGGTGCATACCCTCTCATCACAGGGAGGTATGTCCGTATGAAAAAATCACTGCAAACCACGCTGCTTCTGTTTCTGATCCCGGTGGCCCTGTGGCTGCTGCTGGATACATCCGTCAAGGACGCCGTGGGCGCGGCACTGACCCTCTGTGCACACTCCGTGATCCCGGCGCTGTTCCCCTTCATGGTGGTTTCCTCCATGCTGGTGGCTCTGGGGCTGGGTGAGCTGCTGGATGCGCCGCTGGGCGGTCTTATGGCGCTCTACGGCATCGGCGGCGCAGGTGCTTCGGCGCTGGTTCTGGGACTCATCGGCGGCTACCCCATGGGCGGACGCACCGCTGCGGAGCTGTACCGCAACGGACTTCTGACCCGCGATGAAGCAGAACGGCTGCTCTCCTTCTGCAACAACGCAAATCCGGCCTTTCTCATCAGCGTGCTTGGCACAGGACTCTTCGGCAGCTTCCGGGCAGGGCTGTGGCTTTGGCTCATCCACATCGCCGCCGCCCTGACGGCCGGACTTCTGGCAGGCAGACCACCCTCCGGTGCGGAGTCCCGCCCGTCTCCCACGCCTGCTGCCGCCTTTCGGGCAGTCACCGTCTCCTCTGTGTTCGTTTCCGCCGTACAGACGGCGCTGCGGAGCATCCTGAATGTCTGCGCCTTTGTAGTGGTGTTCTCTGTGCTTTCCCTGCCCTTCCGTGCCATCGGCGGCACTGTGGGGGCGCTGGCATCGGGACTGCTGGAGCTATTCTCCACCCTGCCTCTGATCCCGTCGGATCGGAGCGGCTTTGTGCTGGCCGCGGGACTTTCCGGCTGGGGCGGCATATCCGTGCTGTGTCAGACGGCAGCCCTGACGGCGGATACCGGTCTGTCCCTCCGACGCTGTGCGCTGGGCAAGGCGGTGCAGGGAGTGCTCTCCGCTCTGCTGGCATGGCTCTGCACCGGCCTCGTGTTCCCATGAAAATACCCGCCTGATATCGGTGGATATCAGGCGGGTATCAGGCGTATAACAGGTGAAAACAGGCTTACTTCTCCGCCATCTTCACAGCGGTCTTCAGAGCGATCTCCATCATCTTGGTGAAGCCCAGCTGACGTTCCTCGGCAGAGAGTTTCTCTTCGGTAACAATGTTGTCGGAAATGGTCAGCAGCGTCAGAGCACGCTTACCGGCAGCGGCAGCGTTGCAGTACAGAGCCACAGACTCCATCTCAGCGCACAGCACGCCCAGCTTGGCCCAGTTCAGCAGCTTGCCGGAGTTGTCATAAAACACCTCGGAACAGGCCACGTTGCCCACGGCCATCTCCACATCCATTTCACGGGCAGTGGCCACGGCAGTCTCCAGCAGGGTGTAGTCGGCGATGGGAGTGAAAACACCGTTGACGTCATACTGGCGGGCGTAGTTGGAGTCGGTGCAGGCGCCCATGGCAGCCACAACGCTCATCAGCTTCAGGTCGGCCTTCATGGCGCCGGCAGAGCCGATACGGATGATGTTGTCCACATCGTAGAAGTTGAACAGCTCATAGGAATAGATGCCCATGCTGGGAATACCCATGCCGGAAGCCATCACGGACACGGGAACACCCTGATAAGTGCCGGTATAGCCCTGCACACCGCGAACGTTGTTCACCAGCTTGGCGTCGGTCAGGAAGGTCTCGGCAATAAACTTGGAACGCAGGGGATCGCCGGGCATCAGCACGGTCTTGGCAAATGCGCCCTTTTCGGCGGAGATATGGGGAGTAGACATGGTAATTTCCTCCTGTTGTTTTTATGATAAACGGTTTTCGCTGCTTACTTTTCCATGGCCTTTACAGCCTTGACGATGCGGCTGGTGCCCAGTCGGGACGCGCCCAGCTTCAGGAAATCCTCCGCATCCTGCAGATCAGCAATGCCGCCCGCCGCCTTGATCTTCACATGAGCCCCCACATGGGCAGCGAACAGGGCCACATCCTCGCGGGTGGCACCGCCTCCGCCGAAGCCGGTGGAGGTCTTGATATATTCCGCGCCGGAGGCGGTGACGATCTCACACATACGGATCTTCTCTTCCTCCGTCAGGAAGCAGGTCTCAATGATGACCTTCAGCAGCTTTCCGCCGCAGGCCTCCTTCACCGCCCGGATCTCCTGCAGGATATCCTCCCAGCGGCCATCCTTCACCCAGCCCAGATTGATGACCATGTCGATCTCCTCCGCGCCGGCAGCCACGGCATCTGCCGTCTGAAAGCATTTCACAGACGTGGTCTCATAGCCGTTGGGGAAACCGATGACGGTGCAGACCGGGATCTGTCCCTTCACATACTCCGCCGCCTGCTTCACATAACCGGACGGGATGCATACGCTGGCGCAGCCATAACGAATGCCGTCATCACAGATGGCGCGGATCTCCTCCCATGTGGCAGTCTGTGCCAGCAGAGTGTGATCCACCGTTGCCAGAATTTTCTTGATTTCCATATCCATTGCCTCCTTGTCAGTCAGGTGCAAAGAGAACTGCACATTTATTTTTATTATTTTATCAGAAACCCCATAGTCTGTCCAGTATGCACCTTCTCCTTCACGCAAAAACGTGCCCGCCCGATACAGTCCGGCCGGACACGCTTTTGTGTTCAGTGTGTCAGAATAAATTCCCGCAGCTCCGCCACGGTCTTCACCACCGCAACAGCACCGGCATCTGCCAGCTCGCCGGGTTCGGCGCCGGGGAAAAACTCCACGCCCACGCAGTCCATGCCGCAGGCGGCAGCGCCCAGCACGTCATACTTGCGGTCACCCACCATCAGCACCTGACGGCAATCGCCTTCACGCATCCCCAGACGCTGCAGGGCATTCCGGATAACGTCCGCCTTTTCCGCGTCCTGCTGGGGCGGGCTGCCGGCAATGACATCCAGCCACGGAGCAAAGCCGAAGTGTTCACAGAGAAACCGGCACAGCGCCTCCGGCTTGGAGGATGCCAGCGCCACCTTGTAGCCCCGCTCCTTCAGTTCCCGCAGCAGCTCCGCCGCGCCCTCTGCGGCGGCATTTTCAAACTTTCCGATGGTATTGTAGCGTTCCCGGTACAGTTCAATGCCCTGGATCGCTTCCTCCGGCGTGAAGCCGCACATCTGCCGGAACATCTGCTGCAAAGGCGGGCCCACAAACTGATTCAGCTCCCGTTCGGAAAGGGCCGGGCGGTTCATCTTCTCCAGCGCATATCTCACGCTGTTGACGATCCCTTCCCGGGAGTCGGTCAAAGTTCCATCCAGATCAAACAAAACATGGGAATACATGTATTTCTCTCCTTCCCCGGTTAAACCGGGAGCTTTCAGTCCAGATCGGACTTGTTGTCCATAGCTTCGTCAGGCAAATCCACGGAGGTGTTGTCCTCCACGGTCTCCTGATTTCCATCCTCGGTTTCCGGGAGGATATCCGCTGCATGCGGCGCGTGGTGATGGAGCCGCTCCCGCTCCTCCACCACATGGGGATTGTCCTGACTGTGGGTGCGCCAGCTGGAAATATCGATGGGCGCATCCTCCTCGAACAGGTCGTAGTAGTCCTCGTCCCGGACGATGATGCGGCGGCGGCGAACGATGGCCGTGACGGTGGGATACATCACCGTCACGATGAGTCCGGCAGAAAAACCGTTGTTGTAAAGGTTCAGGCCACCCACGGGGCCGCCGGTCTGCATCACCAGCGATGCATGGATAAACCCGGCAATGATGCCGTAGAGCCAGCCGAAATGTCCCGCCACAGGTGCCAGCGCCGTACCGAACAGTGCCGCGATCTGCAGAGCAGGCTTGGCAATATCTCCGTGGATCAGGGCGGCGCTGAGCCCGATGCCCACCATCACCGGCACGATATTGAAAGCATGCTTGCCAACGGCGGAGAAACCCATCACCGTCAGAATGGCACCGATGGTGGGGCCGTTGAGATCACCGCCGGTAATGAGGATATAGCCGGTGGCGATGAGTCCGTTGATGCCCATATTCACCAGTGTCGGACAGCCGCCGAACATACGCAGATAGTCGCTGGGTGCGCGTCCCGTGGTGGAGATCAGGCGGCGGTAACCGGCCCAGACTGCCCAGACGGGATGTCTGGTGAAAAATCCCAGGGCAATGAGAATCAGGCAAAACACTGCCAGAATGCAGCCGAACAGCAGATTATAGCCCTCCGCCCAGTAGAGGACAGTCTCCGGCTTGTCGCCCAGCGCCGTCAGGATGGGCACCACCATCAGGGCAAACAGGCCGCAGGCAAAGCCCATGTTGTAGAGGTTCATGCCGTTCTGGATTTTATAGGTGTAGGCACTCAGAGTTGGCATGACAAAGCCGATGGCAACGCCCACAAAAAAACCCAGCGGCAGGCTGGCAAAGGTGCTGCCCAGAGCCATGTAGCTGACCATGGGCGAAAGGGCGGTGGCCAGCAGCGCCACGGAGGAATATTTGCTGAAAGGTTCCTTCTGGTATTTGGAGTACAGCCACGTGCCCAGAATGATGGGCCAGATGTTGATGAAATTCTTTCCAAACAGCGAGAAGCCGGTCATCAGCCCGATCTCCACGATGGTAAAGCCGTTGCAGGGGTCACCGGAAAAGCGGATCACATTCATGGCAATGGCATTGACAATACCGGCATTTACCAATGCAGCACCGGGCCCCGCCAGATAAAAGTAGTCGGTGATCAGAAGATCCTGCATGGTGATAATCCGAATGATGCCGCTCCAGATTTCCTGCGGGGAATCCAGCACAAAGCCCAGCGCCACCAGAACGGCGGAAAAGACCATACCGGCGGTATATACCCATTCATAACGCTCCGCATGCTCGTGATGTGTCTGCAAACAGTCGCCCTCCTCACGGTTTACTTGTATTTAATTTTTTATTATATCCGATAGTTGGCCTTCTAACAACCCCGAATCTTTCGATACATCCGCAGAAAAATCATCCTTTCCACAAGTTTTTGGTTATGTTGGCACAGCCGGAAAAGCAAAAGCCCACCCCGCAGAGGGGCAGGCTTTTCTCACGGTTCCTTACGGGAACACGACTTTCGATTCATCAGCATCAGCCGCAGATACACGGTGGCCACAACGGTGAACAGGACACCAAGAAGGCTCACCACCTGCTGGGCATGCACCGGGAATCCAAACAGCATATTGCCGCTGCTTTGGATATGATCCACCAGCGGACTCACCAGAAGCGTGGCCGCAAAACCGGTGATGCCGGACACAGACTGACATACCGCCAGCGCGTCGCTGTGCTTTTCCTGCGGCGCATTTCCGGATTCCATGCGCATCCCTTCTTTCTGCGCACATGGTAGCACTTGTCCACCCCAAAAGCAAGTTCATCCGCAGGAAAGTTCCCTGTCCACGATCATCCAAAAATCATCAGAATCACGCCGTACACCACGCTTGCCAGCGTGCCGTAAACAATGACAGGACCGGCAATGGTGAACATCTTCACCGCCGTTCCGGTGATGAATCCCTCTGGTTGTGTCAAGATAGACATACAAAATTCTTCAAAATTATTTGGGCGGCCCACTTTTCAGTGGGCCGCTTTTGCCACGGGGCGCTGTTTGGACTAAATCAGCATACTCACCCGAAAGGCCCAATGGAAGTTCAGAAAAAGTGCAGATTCACACGACATTACTATGGCTCATCCGGAAAAGTCAGCTTGACTCCAAAATTTCCCACTTTGACGCAATACGGATTTTTGACTTGTCGCAGATAGCTGTACCACCTGTCTAATGGCGGAAGATTTGGATCGACCTTAATCGTGCGAATATCAACAAGCTGTTCGACCGCTTTGGAAATTGTGCCCTTTCTCAAGCCAAGAGCGTTAACCAGCTCATGCTGTTCCTTTACTTTTTCAGTAGTTAAAGAAAGAATCATCGACGCTTGTATCCCCGAAATCCCCATGCGGTTGTATTGGCGGTTCAGCCATGGCTGTATGCACCGAAATAATCTGATATAAGTTTCCATACATTTGCTCTGCGCCATTCGAATCTAAATATAACAATGAACACTTGTCGCAACTATAAGACGGTCAGTCTACTGCAGATTATCCAAAACACGAACAAGTTCTTCCAGCACAATACTGTCCCTGCATTATTTCTTTGGTAAGATCATATTGATCCCCCGCTGAAGGGTCTCTGCATTGATCGCTCCCGTTGCCTGGGCAATGCCATAGCCCTCCGCATCAATAAAAAGGGTAGTCGGCAGAGAGTACACACCATAGGTCATGGCAGCGTCGGCGTCCGTATCATAGTACACCGGGAATGAGTAGCCCTGTTCCTCGATGAAAGAGGTTGCACTCTCCAGCGTTTCCCGTCCGGAGGTCATGTTGACCATGAGGAAATGGACATCCTCTCCCAGCT